>NZ_MPIY01000017.1 GCF_001953355.1 Polynucleobacter sphagniphilus | reverse complement strand
GAGCGCAAAAGACCGAAGATTGGCTATTGGGCCAGCGCAAAGCCTTTGAGTATTTTGGTGGGGTAACGCAGGTCATCGTTCCCGATAATCCGAGAAGCCTAGTTGCCAACCCCGATCGCTATGAACCGCAAGTGGGCAGATCGTACGCCGAGTTCGCCGCTCATTACGGCTGTGCCGTAATCCCGGCCCGGCCGCGCAAACCGCAAGATAAGAGCAAGGTCGAAGTGGGCGTACAAGTAGTCGAGCGCTGGATCTTAGCCAGATTGCGCCACCAGCAGTTCTTTAGCTTGGCTGATCTCAATATTGCCATTGCCCATTTACTGGAAGAGCTCAATACCCGCCCCTTCAAGAAGCTGCCTGGCAATCGCCGTAGCGCCTTTGAAGCGATTGATAAACCCGCACTCAAATCTTTGCCTGCGACGATCTTTGAGTCCTGCTCCTGGAAAAAAGCCAAGGTAGGCATTGATTACCATGTCGAGTTAGAGCACCACTATTACAGCGTGCCTTATCAATATGCGCGCAAAGCAGTCGAGCTGCGGGTCACCCCCACCGTAGTGGAAATCCTCTGCGAGGGCAAACGCATTGCCGCCCATGTGCGCGTGATGCGCACGGGCTATAGCCATGGGCTATCTTCTCAAACTACTGTGCCTGAGCATATGCCCAAAGCACACGAGGCTCATCTGGAATGGAGTTCAGAGCGTCTGCTGAACTGGGGCCAGGGGATCGGTGCATTTACTCAATCCTTAGTGTCGCACCTGCTGCATCAGAAAGCCTATCCCGAGCTCGCTTATCGCGCCTGTCTTGGTTTGCTCAATCTATCAAAATCATATGGCAAAGAGCGTTTAGAAGCGGCTTGCGCTATCGCAGTAGCTAATAACGCTATGACCCAAAAGAGCGTGCGCAACATCTTGGCGACCAAGCTGGACTTAGCCAAGGCAGGCAAAGTGACCGCCAACAAAAAGAGCTCCCAACAAATACCTTTGCATGAGAACGTGCGCGGACCCAAGTATTACCACTAAAGCATCTCCACTAATTTTTAACCAGCAGCAAAACTGAAAGAAGGAAAATCACATGCTTCATCAACATACCATCTCCCAGCTTCAAGCCTTAAGACTAGAGGGCATGGTTCTTGGCCTACAAGAGCAATTTACACAAAGAGCATCAGATGACCTCTCGTTTGAAGAGCGTTTGGGTTTATTGGTCGATCGAGAGCTCACCTACCGCGAGAATAAGAAACAGGCAAGGCTGCTTAAAAGTGCCAAGCTCAAGGTCTCTACCGCTTGCCTAGAAGATGTCGATTACCGCCCTGGTAGAGGCTTAGATAAAAAGCAGGTGGCTAGCTTTGCTAGTTGCGATTGGATTAGAGGGGCTCAAAGTATTTTGCTCACTGGTCCTGCTGGCGTGGGTAAGACTTGGCTAGCCAGCGCCCTAGGATTACAAGCCTGCCGCTCTGGCTTCTCGGCTCTGAATATGCGCGTACCCCGTATCTTTGAAGAGCTTCGAGTAGCACATGCTGACGGCACCTTCACACGCAAACTCCAATCGATTGCGAAAGTTGATTTACTGATCTTAGATGACTGGGGTTTGCACCCCTTAAACCAAGAAGAGCGCTCCGACCTTCTAGAAATCATGGATGATCGTGTTGGTACCAAGTCCACCATCATTACCAGCCAGCTTCCAGTGGAGCACTGGCATGAGTATTTAAATGATCCCACCTTGGCTGACGCAATCCTTGATCGCATCGTCCATCAAAGCCATAAGATCAAACTCAAGGGTGAATCCATGCGCAAGCAAGAGGTGGAAAACACGGCGGAAACCGTCAAAAAACAGAAGGCATCGTGACCGCTAAACTACAATAACTGAGCCTTCAAATACTAGAGCCTTGACGGTCACGCTGAATCTGAAACAGGCGGTCACGATCGCTGAAATACGCAATCTGCTCTCTGTTCGCTTCTTAAAATCGGATCGTGATAAAAAGGCACAACTCGTTAATACCGATGTGCCATTTAGACTGACACTCTGTCAGCTTTAAACCAATAACAACTTTAGTTTTTCAAGCATTGGCCAGGCGGCTGGCAACATAGGTTCAACACTGGGGCGATCTTGGGATAGTAGTTGCCAAGATAACTGCTGGCCCTCGCAACCCGCTGGGGTCCCACACCAATTGCGAATGACACTGACGTGAAGGCGAACATAGGCATGGGGATAATCATGCTCTAGGACAGTAAGTTCTTGGCTATCTAAAATTTCAATACCGAGCTCTTCTTTTAACTCTCGCTTGAGGGCCTCAAAAACAGTCTCCCCTTTTTCAATCTTCCCGCCAGGCACTTCCCAATAGCCAGCATAAGGCTTACCTTCAGGGCGTTGCCCCAATAAGTATCGACCCTCAGAATCCAGGAGAATTCCAGCGGCTACTTCGGTGACGGGGCGATTTGATGGGGAAGCTGTCATGAACTATCTTAGGCTTGTGCACCAGCCCAATGCTTCGCAAACTGCCATGCAACTCTACCCGAACGTGAGCCTCGCTCTAAGGCCCATACTAAAGCTTCAGGACGAGCCGCTTCAACTTGAGCATCATTCAAGCCAAAATGCTTTAGCCAATGCGCCACAATCATTAAATACTCGTCTTGCTTTGGCGGATAAAAAGAAAGCCATAAACCAAAACGCTCCGACAAAGAGATTTTTTCTTCCACTACTTCACCTGGATGAATCTCACCATCATCGCTATGCGCATAACTCAGATTGTCTTTCATATACTCAGGCAAGAGATGGCGACGATTGGATGTAGCGTAGATCAAGGTGTTATCCGATTGCGCTGATACAGAGCCATCTAGCGCTGACTTCATGGCCTTGTACCCAGATTCGCCATCTTCAAAAGACAAGTCATCGCAAAAAATAATAAAGCGCTCTGGTCGATCCCCCAAAAGATCGGTGATATCGGCCAAATCAGCCAAATGCTCTTTTTCCACTTCAACCAGACGCAAGCCCTGAGAAGCGAATTCATGCAAGCTCGCCTTGATTAGTGAAGATTTTCCAGTGCCTCTAGCGCCAGTTAACAAAATATTATTAGCTGGTTTCTTATTAATGAAATTTCTTGTGTTGTCACGAATGGCATCGCGCTGACGATCAATATTCTGCAAATCATCAAAAGTGATATCTGAGACGTGTTTTACTGCCTGCAAATAACCGATGCTGCCAAAAATACTATCGCGACGGCGCCATCTAAATGCGGGGGATGACTGCCATTGCTCTTCGGTGAGCGGCTTAGGTAAAAATGTTTCTAAATGATTGAGGAGTTGCTCTAATTTTTCGTTCATGTTTAATACATTCCTTATGAACGGTAATCTGCGTTAATCGAAACATAGTCATGCGAAAGATCACAAGTCCACATCGTTTGAGTTGCATTTCCGCGCCCCAAATCAATCTTTACCGTAATTTCAGACTCTTTCATCACCCTTTGACCATCAGCCTCTTGGTAAGACGGGTTACGGCCACCATCTTTTGCAACCCAAACATCACCAAGCCACATTTGAACCCGATTGACATCCAAGTCATCAATGCCAGCATAACCAATGGCCGCTAATATACGACCCAGATTCGGATCACTTGCAAAGAAGGCTGTTTTAACTAAAGGGGAATGGGAAACAGCCTTAGCCACTAAACGACATTCTTCCTGGGTCTTGCCACCAATGACTTCAATCGTCATGAATTTAGTAGCTCCTTCGCCATCACGTACAATCATTTGCGCCAACTTACGAGCTAATCCAAGCAAGGCATCTTTAACTACACCGTAATTTGGGTCAGTGACTGAGGCAATCTGCACACTAGATTGACCGGTAGCCATAATGATGAAGGAATCATTAGTAGAGGTATCACCATCAATGGTAATGGCGTTAAAAGATTGATCAGCCACTTCACGAGTAAGACTAGTCAGCAGGCCAGGGGCAAAACCAACATCGCTAGCAATAAAACCAAGCATCGTCGCCATATTAGGATGAATCATCCCGGCGCCCTTACAAATACCTGTTATGGTCACTGGACCAGCAGATGTTTGAACCACTACTGATGCTGCCTTAGGCTGGGTATCTGTAGTCATGATGGCTTCTGCCGCATCGAACCAATGATCCTCACCCAAGTTTGCAACTGCGGCTGGTAATGCCGACACAATTTTCTCAATTGGCAAAGGCTCTAGGATCACGCCCGTTGAAAACGGCAAGACCTGCTCTGGGTTTAAATTGAGATCTTTTGCTAGTGCAGCGCATGTTTCTAAAGCATGTTTCATACCGGTCTCACCAGTACCGGCGTTCGCATTTCCAGTGTTCACAACTAGGGCACGTATTTCCCCATTACGACCATCTTGAGCTAAATGCTCACGACATACTTGAACAGGCGCCGCGCAGAATCGATTGAGAGTAAAGACACCGGCAACTTGTGAGCCAGGGGCCAAGGTCATCACCAATAAGTCTTTTCGGTTTGCCTTTTTAATACCAGCTTGGGCAATGCCCATCTCAAAACCCTTTACAGGCTTAAGATCGTTTTTTTGGGGGAGAGGTAAATTAACTGTCATGATTGGATAATTGTAGATGAGGCACAAAAAGAAAGCGCACCCTTAGGGCGCGCTTTTCTGGATAGATCAGCCTAAAAGGCCATTACACCTTAATTGGTAGCTCCCTGATACGGTGACCAGTAGTGGCTGCAATTGCATTTACCAATGCTGGAGCAACCAAAGGAACTCCAACCTCACCTAAGCCACCCGGCTTCTCTTGGCTAGCAACTAAATGCACCTCAACTACTGGGGCTTGGTTCATCCGAATACTTGGGTAATCGTTGAAGTTATTTTGCTGCACTCGCCCAGCTTCAATAGTGATTTCATCATACAAAGCTGCACCTAAGCCATAAAGGATGCCTCCCGTCAGCTGCGCTTTTGCCTGATCTGGATGCACTGCTATTCCGCAATCTGAGACAAAAGTAATTTTCTTGACTTTGGTACTCGCAGCAACCGGATCTAACTCGATTACGCATGCTGAATAAGTGCCATAACACTCCATTTGCGCAACCCCAAAATGCTTGCTATTGGATTTATATCCAGACTTTTGCACAGCTAATTTCAAAACAGCTGTAGCTCTGGGCTCTTTATTAAGGGCAGCCAATCTAAAAGCCACTGGATCTTTACCAGCAGCTTTTGCCGCTTCATCCATAAAACTCTCCACTGCAAACGCATTAAGAGTATTGCTAACAGAGCGCCAATAACCCACTCGAATACCAGCATCTTCAATCACATTGCGAACTTCAAGATTCGGAATGTCATACGTTAAATTAGCCGAGCCCTCTGTCATAAAAGGGTCGTTACCGTCTTTGACAAAAACTGGGAAAGCTCTGGCAGTAACGGATTGAGAAACCATTTTGGCTTTTAGAGTGCTTAATTTGCCATCAGCCGTCAGGGTCGCATCCATATGATGCACGCTCATTGGACGGTAGAAGTCATGGGTAATATCATCTTCTTTAGTCCACAACAATTTAACTGGCATCCCAGCAGCTTTTGAGATTTCGGCAGCTTGGCGCACGAAATCCAACTCAAGTTTTCGGCCAAATCCACCACCCAAGAAAGTGGTCTCAACAGTAACGTCTTCTGTTTTTAAACCAGTTGCTGCAGCTGCAACCGCTTGCGAGCCTTGCTGAAATTGAACAGGCCCAATAATTCTGCACTTGCCATTCGCAAAGTCAGCCGAGCAATTGACTGGCTCCATGGTGGAGTGCGCTAGGTATGGCATGAAATATTGAGCACTCAGAGTGTTGCCTTTGCCCATATTCGCACTAGCATCACCTACCGCTTTAATAACTGCACCCGGCTTTGATAAACCAGCCTCAAGTTGTTTACGCATGCCTGCATTAGAAATGGTTGCTCCAGGGCCCTCATTCCAAGTAATTTTGAGTGCATCACGGCCTTTGCGCGCAGCATAGAAATCTTTTGCCAATACCGCTACGCCATCAGAAATTTGCACCACTTTGATCACACCGGATACCTTAATTGCCTCAGAACTATCAACTGTTAGTGGGGTGCCACCAATCACTGGGCACTGCGCTAGCGAAGCAATTGCCATACCAGGGATCTTGACGTCGATACCAAACACTGCTTTGCCTGCTACTTTGGCTGGGGTATCTAAACGACGCATACTTTGCTTACCAATCACCATGAAATTCGCTGGTGATTTCAGCACAGGTTTCTCAGGCAGTGGCAGCTTGGCTGCATCAGCAGCTAATTCACCAAAAGTTGCCGATTTGCCAGCAGGGCCAGTTACCTTGCCATTGAGCGCCTTACATTGATCGACAGAGACGCTCCAACGATTAGCGGCCGCTTGTACTAAAACAGAACGCGTAGCCGCTCCAGCAGTGCGGAGCTTGTCAAAAGCCTCACGCACTGAGGTAGACCCACCGGTAATTTGTCCACCCAATAATGCATTGATATAAACCGGCGCAACACCGGCAATCTCTACCTTCACCATCGATAAGGGCAAATTTAACTCTTCAGCAATGAGAGCAGGCATCGAGGTATATACGTCCTGACCCATCTCGGAGCGCGCACATATTAAGGTAATTTGATTATCTGGAGTAATGCGAACCCATGCATTTGCAAGGGCTGGGGCACTTCCTGCTCCAAGAGCAGCATCGCTAGCTAATGGGAGATACATCCCCAATACAAATGCACCACTAACAGCAGCACTGTGCTGCATAAATTGACGACGACTGGTGTTCTTTAAAGAATGATTTTTCATATTCGTCTCCTTATGCCAATTTATCTGCAGCGCGTTCAATCGCTTTTTCAATTCGCGCATACGTACCACAGCGACAAATATTCCCGCTCATCGCATTTTTAATTTCCTCTGGATTAGGCCGCTTCTTTTTTGCCAGCAAATCCGCTGCCGACATCATCTGCCCAGTCTGACAGTATCCGCATTGGGGAACATCGAACTCAATCCAAGAGGATTGAAGTGCTTGACCCATCTTCTGGGGCAATCCTTCCAGGGTAACCACTTTTTTGCCAGCAGCCGCCGAGACTGGTGTAGAGCATGAGCGAATTGCATTGCCCTCAAGGTGAACTGTACAGGCGCCACAAAGACCGGCACCGCACCCGTATTTAGGGCTCGTTACATCCAAGTGATCGCGCAAGACCCACAGAATCGGAGTTTGAGGATCGCCTTCAAATTGCACAGGATTGCCATTTAAATTAAAAGACACGGTCATATTGACTCCTTGATATTGATCTTGCTCTAGATAATGACAGATTTAAATTAAATATGCATGAACCTGCATCTAGGGATTTCACCAAAGTAAATGGCCTAGAAAAAATCTAGGCCATTTTTAATCTAATGCGGCGCACCAATTATTTGAGACTAACTTAAGGCGCCATGGCAATTCTTATATTTCTTACCGCTGCCACAGGTGCATGGGTCATTTCGTCCAACCTTCGGACCAGATCGCACTGGTGCTGGCGCAACTGAAATGGCAGCACCACGATCGCCTGTAGATCCAGCGACTTCTAATTCAGGATCTGCATGTTGATAACGGACATCTGTTAGGTTAGCCAAATCCTCATTCATTGACTCAGAGGCTTGATCCAACTCATTTGCACTCCGAATTTGTACTGTCATGATGTTTTTCACTACATCATTTTTGATGACATTTAAAAGCTCGCCATACAACTCAAAAGCTTCGCGACGATACTCCTGCTTTGGATCTTTCTGAGCATAGCCACGTAGATGAATACCTTGACGCAAATGATCCAAGGCAGCCAAATGTTCACGCCAATGACTATCTAAGCTATAGAGTAAAACAGAGCGCTCAAATCCAGCGAATGATGGGCGTCCAGATAATTCCACCTTGGCGTCATATGCCGCTTTAGCAGCTTCTAGTACACGATCGACTATTTGCTCATCATCCACACTTTGAGCATCTTCTACCCACTTTTGTAATTCGACAGTCAGACCCCATTCATTCGCCAAGAGATTTTCAAGACCGAGCAAATCCCACTGCTCTTCCATCGAATCTGCTGGCACATACAAGGCACAAAGAGTCCGTAGTACGTCTTCACGTAAGTTGGCCATCAAATCGCCAATATCTTCGCTCTCAAGCACTTCATTGCGCAGGCGATAAGTCTCTTTACGCTGATCATTCGCTACGTCGTCATACTCCAATAACTGCTTACGAATATCAAAGTTACGGCCTTCGACTTTGCGCTGAGCGGACTCAATCGAGCGTGTGACCATGCCCGCCTCAATCGGCTCTCCATCGGGCATTTTTAGGCGTTCCATGACCGCACGTAAGCGATCACCGGCAAAAATGCGCAAAAGAGAATCATCTAGCGAAAGGTAAAACCGCGAGGAACCAGGATCGCCTTGACGACCGGAACGGCCGCGCAGCTGGTTATCAATACGGCGACTTTCATGGCGCTCAGTACCAATAATATGCAATCCGCCAGATGCCAATACTTGATCATGCAAGCTCTGCCATTCATCTTGCAGGGTTTTAATCTTGGATGCTTTTTCAGCGTCAGATAAATTGGGATCCGCGTCGATTAAAGAGGATTGCTTACCAACGTTGCCACCTAAAACGATATCCGTTCCACGACCTGCCATATTGGTGGCAATGGTGATCATCTTGGGGCGACCTGCTTGAGCAATAATTTCTGCTTCGCGTTGATGCTGCTTAGCATTCAGTACCTGATGAGGTAATTTGCGTTGATCCAATAGATTGGCAATCAACTCAGAGTTTTCAATTGAGGTGGTTCCAACCAAAACCGGTTGACCCCGCTTGTAGCAATCCTCAATATCTTTGATTACTGCATCGTAACGTTCACGTGATGACTTATAAATCTGGTCTTGGCGATCTTTTCTTTGGCTAATACGGTTTGGGGGAATGACAACCGTTTCTAAGTTATAAATTTCCTTAAACTCATACGCCTCGGTATCAGCCGTACCAGTCATACCAGCTAACTTGCCATACATCCTGAAGTAATTCTGGAAAGTAATGGTGGCAAGCGTTTGATTCTCGTTCTGAATCGAAACACCCTCTTTAGCCTCAACAGCTTGATGCAAGCCATCAGACCAGCGACGCCCTTGCATTAAGCGGCCTGTGAACTCATCAACAATAATGACTTCACCATTTTGAACCACATACTGCTGATCACGATGATATAAAGTGTGTGCGCGTAGCGCTGCATATAAGTGATGCATCAAGCTAATATTTTGAGGGGAATACAATGAGTCGCCCTCAGCTAATGCACCTAACTCAACAAGCACTTTTTCAGCTTTATCGTGACCTTGTTCAGTCAAGTAAACCTGTTGGGATTTTTCATCCACCCAATAGTCACCCGGCTTTTCAACGCCAGTACCATCGGCTTTTTCCTCACCAATTTGACGCTCTAGATAAGCAGGTAAAGCATTCATCTTTACGTACAAATCGGTGTGGTCGTCAGCCTGTCCAGAAATAATTAAAGGAGTCCGAGCCTCATCAATCAAAATTGAATCGACTTCATCGACAATTGCGTAGGCTAGGCCGCGCTGAACACGTTGACCCGCATCCTGGACCATATTGTCGCGTAAGTAATCAAATCCAAATTCATTATTGGTGCCATAAGTAATATCGGCCGCATAAGCCTTGTGCTTGGCAGTGTGCTCCATCTGGGATAGATTGACACCAACCTTCATGCCCAGGAAGTTATATAAAGTCGACATCCACTCAGCATCGCGTTGCGCCAAGTAATCATTCACAGTAACTACGTGCACGCCTTTGCCGGTTAAAGCATTTAGATAGACAGCTAATGTAGCGGTGAGTGTTTTACCTTCACCAGTGCCCATTTCAGCAATCTTGCCTTGATGCAAAGCAAGGGCACCAAGAATCTGTGCATCGAAGTGGCGCATTTTCATAACGCGCACACTAGCTTCGCGCACAACTGCAAATGCTTCTGCGGCAATATCGTCGAGCGTTTCTCCAGAATTTAAGCGAGACTTAAATTCAGCCGTTTTTGCCTGAAGTGCTGCATCATCCAGTGATTGCAGGCTTGACTCAAAAGAGCCAACCTTAGCAACAACTTTGCGATACTGTTTTAAGAGGCGGTCGTTACGACTGCCGACCAGGGTTTTAAGAAGACCGATTACCATGGGATATTGAAGAAAATTAAGTCCTTGAGTTTATCACTCGCAACCTCTTTTTATATGAACTTTCACCCCAAGACCAAGCAGACCAAAGCAGCCCATGAATGGCTTGATTACCTACGAGAATCCGAGGGTCTTGGGGGTATTTTGGCCAAAACAGAGGATTTAGCTAAGCTCAAGTTTGCTTTGAGTCGGGCCTTAAGTACATTTAATTTGGAGCATTTCAACCCCAAAATTGAGGCTGGATGGCGCTCAAGCGGGGAAAATGAGCTTTTCTTGCTGGTTTCGAATGCTAGTATTGCCAATCGTTTACAGCAGATTTTACCTAGCTTAATCAATGAGTTAGCCAAAAATGGAGTGAACTGCCGGGCGATAAAGGTGCGCCTGAAACCTCCATCAGCAACCTGGGAAGTAAAACCTGGTTCAGGCCTAAAGCAAACTAGAAAACCACAGGGTTTTAATGAAATTGCGCGCAAAGCCTGGGAAAACCTGAAAAATCAACTTGAGCCAGATTCTGAGCTGCGCAAAGCAGTTGAGCGTTTACTGCAGAGCAAACCTAAATAATTAGAAAAAGAGGGGTTGACTCTCTTGGGCATAGGCGGCAGGCGCCTTATTTTCGGGAAACGAGCTAATTTCGTATGCGCTCGGATCTTCCAAAAGCTTGCGTAACAGAGCGTTATTGAGGGCATGACCCGACTTGATGGCGGTATATGCGCCCACAATGGGGTGCCCAATTAAATATAAATCGCCAATGGCATCGAGAATTTTATGTCTTACAAACTCATCGTCATAACGCAGCTCTTCGTTATTCAAGATGCGATGTTCATCTAGAACGATGGCGTTATCCAAGCTTCCGCCACGCGCTAAACCCATCTCACGGAGCGCTTCAACTTCATGAGCAAAACCAAAAGTGCGTGCACGCCCAATTTCAACTCGGTAGGCATGTTCTGCAAAATCGACAATGAATCTCTGCCCCGTCTTATCTACTGCAGGGTGTTTGAAATCAATTGTGAAATCGAGCTTAAATCCAAAGAAGGGCTCAAGACGAGCAAGTTTATCGCCCTCACACACCTCTACTGCTTTCTTAATCACCACAAATTGACGGGGAGCATCTTGCTCGACAATACCAGCAGACTCAATTAAGAATAGAAATGAGGCAGCACTTCCATCCATGATGGGCACTTCTTCACCATCCAGCTCAATTAATAAATTATCAAGGCCTAAGCCAGCACATGCTGAAAGCAAATGCTCTACCGTAGAAATACGTATCCCATCTCTTTGAATCACGGATGCTAAACGGGTATCGCACACTGCTAAAGCGGTTGCCGGAACAACGGGCTGATCTGGCAAATCAACACGCACAAAACAGACCCCTGCATTAATGGGCGCAGGCTTAATTGTAATGGTTACCTTGCGCCCTGAATGCAAGCCAATCCCCACGGTCTTCACCGGTGTGGCGATTGTGCGTTGCTTCATCATCATTTATATTAAAGTGGTTGAGATTGATTAAAGCTTTTTCAATACAGAAGCAGCATCACTCACTTCAAACTTACCCGGAGCTTCGAGATCTAGTGTTTTAACAACACCATCTTCAACGATCATGGCATAACGCTGTGAGCGCACACCCAAGCCGCGAGAAATCAAATCAAATTCCATACCAATTTTTTTGGTGAACTCAGCACTACCATCACCAAACATACGGATCTTATTGCCGACGTGTAAATCACGGCCCCAAGCACCCATTACAAATGGATCATTGACAGAAATACACCAAATCTCATCAACGCCTTTCGCCTTGATTGCGTCAAAGTGCTCAAGATAGCCAGGCACATGCTGAGCAGAACAAGTTGGCGTAAATGCACCAGGTAATGCAAAAATCACAATTTTTTTACCGGCTACTAGCTTTTCAACTTCAAATGCATTGGGCCCCAAAGAACAGCCTTCAGTTGGCTCATTCAAAAATTCATAGAGGGTGGCATTTGGTAACTTTTGTCCGACTGCAATCATGGGATCTCCCAGTAAATAGTTGTTGTTCGTAAGTATGCCAACGCAAGCGCGGGATTCGTCGTCCGGAGGGGCGCCGCGCTGGCATTTCGCAACTATCTATTGTATTGAGCTGTTACTTAATCTGCTTGTTTACGTAAAAAGGCAGGAATCTCGTAATAATCAGCCCCTTTATCCAACATGGTTTTTGCCTGAGGTGAGCTATCAGCGCCTAGAGTTGGAGCAGCTGCAGTATCACGTGAACTACGGAATACGCGTGGCAAATCATATTGACTGTAATCAACACCAGTAGAAGCTGGTTGAGCAGCGGCTGGAGCAGCGCCAAATCCGGTCATTGCTAAACCAGCACTGGTACCTAATGCTGAGTCATTTACACCTCTACCGATTGCAGCAGCTGCACTGGTAGGCGCAAAACTGTTCAAATCAGCCATGGTTGGCATCGCATCATGTGTACCAGTCGCTTGTCTCCAAACCACTTCGGGTTGATTGCTTTGCCTAGCTTGAGGATTATTTAAACCAGTTGCCACTACAGTCACGCGCAATGCATCACCCAAGCTATCGTCATACACGGTACCAAAAATAACTGTAGCATCATCAGCAGCATAGCCGCGGATCGCAGCCATTACTTCACGTGTTTCAGATAACTTCAAGGAACGACTTGCAGTAATGTTAACCAACACACCGCGAGCACCAGATAAGTCTACGCCCTCTAACAATGGTGATGCAACAGCAGCCTCTGCAGCCAAGCGCGCACGATCCATGCCAGAAACAGTAGCAGTACCCATCATGGCTTTACCTTGCTCGCCCATCACGGTTTTTACGTCTTCGAAGTCGACGTTAATCAAACCTTGAACATTGATGATTTCCGCAATGCCTGAAACAGCGTTATGCAATACATCATCAGCACATGCAAATGCTTTATCAAACTCAGCATCTTCACCCATCACTTCAAAGAGTTTCTCATTGAGAACAACGATGAGCGAGTCAACATAGCTCTCTAATTCAGCAGCGCCTCTTTCTGCCACTTTTAAACGCCTAACACCTTCGAAGTCAAATGGCTTACTAATCACACCAACCGTCAAAATACCCATCTCTTTTGCTACTTGGGCTACGATTGGGGCTGCACCAGTACCCGTACCGCCACCCATACCAGCGGTAATAAATACCATGTGTGCACCTTGCAGAGCATCTGCAATCCGAGCACGCGCTTCTTCAGCGGAGGCCGCACCGATTTCTGGTTTAGCACCAGCTCCCAGTCCGCTAGAACCCAGTTGCAAATTCACAGATGCCTCTGAACGCACTAAGGCGCCAGCATCGGTGTTCATGCAAATGAACTCTACGCCGTTTACACCGCGACGAATCATGTGCTGGACTGCATTGCCGCCAGCGCCTCCGACTCCAACCACTTTGATAATGGTTTTGCCAGCTGTTTCTTGATCTAACATTTCAAATTCCATATACCCTCCTAGGTAATAAATTTACTACATTGACGACGACGAAAAAACTTAAAAATTTCCTGCAAACCATTCCTTCATGCGCGAGATCACTTCCTGAAATGCGCCTGACTGAGAAACACGACGGCCACGCAATAGTTGCGCCTGACCTTCCATTAATAAACCAATGCTGGTAGCAAATCTTGGGCTGCGTAATACTTCATGTAAATGCCCGCGATACTCTGGTGTACCAATACGCGCGGGGCGTAAGAAGACTTGCTCAGCCAACTCAACCATGCCAGGCATTAAAGTAGTTCCGCCAGTTAAGACCACTCCAGAAGAAACCATATCTTCATAGCCTGCATCTCGCACCACACCGCGGACCAAGGTAAATAACTCTTCAACGCGCGGCTCAATAACAGCGGCTAAGGCTTGCTTGGACATAGGTCGTGGCTCACGGTCTCCGACTCCAGGAACATCAATCATGGCGGTTGGATCGGCCATATCTTGGCGAGCAATACCATGCTGAATTTTCAAATCTTCCGCATCAATCGTGGGAGTGCGCAAAGCCATAGCAATGTCATTGGTGATTTGATCTCCAGCAATTGGAATGACTGCTGTATGACGAATAGAGCCCTGACAATAAATAGCAATATCAGTTGTACCGCCCCCAATATCTACCAACACAACACCGAGCTCTTTTTCATCTTCGGTGAGAACTGCCAAACTCGAAGCTAAAGGCTGCAAAATTAAGTCATTGACTTCAAGGCCGCAACGACGCACACATTTCACAATATTTTGGGCGGCACTGACTGCACCAGTGACGATATGAACCTTGACTTCTAAACGCAGTCCACTCATACCAATCGGTTCACGGACATCTTCCTGACCATCAATAATGAATTCTTGAACGAGAATATGCAGAATTTGTTGATCAGTAGGAATATTGATTGCTTTAGCAGTCTCTAATACACGCTCAACATCCCCAGGGCCTACTTCTTTATCCCGAATAGCAACCATGCCACTGGAATTGAAACTAACAATATGGTTTCCAGCAATCCCCGTAAATACCTGAACAATTTGACGATCAGCCATTACCTCAGCTTCTTCTAATGCCTTCTGAATAGATTGCACGGTTGCTTCAATATTGACGACAACCCCCTTTTTTAGTCCCTTAGAGGCGGTTTGTCCAACACCGACCACATTAAATTGGCCATCTGGGCCCAATTCAGCAACCAAGGCAACCACCTTTGAGGTGCCGATATCTAAACCAACCAATAAATCGCGATTGTCTTTACTCATTTACTTGTGCTCACTTTTTTACTATCGACATCGTTCTTTTTTAAATTAGCAGCCACTAAATGCACTGCAAATCCATTTGCATAACGCAAGTCCACTGCATCTACACGATTAGCCCATTTATCCTGTACCTGCGGCCAATACTTAAAAAGACGTGCAACCCGCTCTTCGGTAAGCGACTTATCAGAACTCTCTTCATCCCTACCAAATTCCACCTTCATGCCATTGGATAACTTAATGTGCCAGGCATAGCGATCTGACAAGGCCAAACTAGTTACCTCAGCGCCCCATGGCTTAAACCAAGCATTTGCTTTTTCATATAAACGCATTACTTCTTGGCTAGCATCATCAGGCCCAGAAAAATCAATTAGCGTGAGCTCATTGGCCACTTCGCTTCTATGCCCGGGAAAGATTTCACCGTGAGTATTCATTAGCGTGTCTCCATTTACACCACCCCAGGTGCCAAATGGTTTTTGCTCTTCAATACTGATAATCAGTCCGTTTGGCCATACCCTTCTTACATTGGCGTGTCTCACCCAAGGAAGAGACTCAAAACCACGCTTTACATCCTCTAATTTCACACTAAAGAAATTACCTTGCACTGTCTCGAGGACTTCTTGTTTGACTGCTGAACGATTGATATGTTGCAAAGTTTGTCCCGCTACTGGCTCAATTTGAACTTGACGCAAAGCAAATACGGGGCGCTGACTCAGCCAAACCAAAATACCAATACAAAGCATCACTGCAAAACAGCGCAATAAAAAACGGCTGAGCTTTTGCATCCGCTCAGGATGATTCCAAAGTGGCGACATCAGCGAGGCAAATACCTCTCCGGAGCGGTTCAGGAAGCTACTCATTTACTTAGCACCCACCTTATTTTTCAAAGTAGTGCCCAATATCCAAAGTACGAGATCGGCATATTCCACACCCGATGCTTTTGCAGCCATTGGGACCAATGAATGTGATGTCATTCCAGGTGAAGTATTCATTTCCAATAAATAAGGCTTACCAGTTTTTTGATCCAACATCACATCTGCCCGACCCCAAGTTCTACAACCCAGAGCGCGATAAGCTGCTACAACCAGCTCTTGAACGGCCAAATTGACTTCTGGAGCTAAGCCGGTAGGGCATAAATATTTCGTTTCATCTGAGAAATACTTGTGATGAAAGTCGTAATTTGCCTCTGGAGGAACAATTTTGATGACTGGCAAGGCTTCTGCATTCTCACCTTCACCCACAATAGGACAAGTTAACTCGTCACCAATAATGCAAGTCTCGGCAATGACCTTCTTATCTAAGCCAGCAGCCAATTGATATGCGGCTGGTAATTCCTCTACCGTTCTAACCTTTGTTAAGCCCAATGAGGATCCCTCATTTGCAGGCTTCACGATTAAAGGTAAACCCAAGTGCTGAGCAACCGCATTCCAGTCACTCTTGGCAGTAAGCTCTTCGTACTGAGGGGTAGATAAATGATTGCTGAGCCAAATTTGCTTTGTAACAATTTTGTCAATTGCTAAAGCAGATGCGAGCACCCCACTGCCGGTATAGGGAAGATTAAGGAGCTCCAACAAACCCTGAATCGTCCCATCCTCACCATAACGGCCATGCAAAGAAATAAAGACACGATCAAATTTTTCTTGGCTTAACTCAGTGGGGCAACGAAGACCCGTATCGAAGGCATGAGCATTGACACCCTTTGAAAGTAGCGCCTCTAAAACACCGTTGCCAGACATTAAAGAAATTTCTCTCTCGCCAGAGCGACCACCCAATAAAACACCCACCCTACCTAAGGCTTGAATATCTAGCTTGGCTAAATCCTCTTTGACGCGCTCACCCCAAGATTTCATCGAACTAGGCAAATTAGACATTTTTAGCCTCCGACAGTGTATGGGGCAAAGCAGAAATAGAACCCGCCCCCATCGTAATCACAACATCACCATTTTGCAAAATTGCATGTAACTTTTCTGGCATCTCAGCAACAGAAGGAGCAAATGCAACTGCTTGGGAATCCAATAATGACTTTGCATTCTTATCAGTTGTGAGAGCGGCTTTCATCAAGCTCTTGCCATCTGCTCCAGTAATCTGTGCTTCGCCTGCTGGATAAACCTCTGTCAAAACCAAAGCATCAAAATTGCGCAAGACTTGAACGAACTCACCGAAGCAATCGCGCGTGCGTGTATATCGATGTGGCTGGAAGGCCAAAACCAATCTGCGTTCAGGATATGCCCCCCGGGCAGCCGCTAAAGTGGCAGCCATTTCTACAGGATGATGGCCATAGTCATCGATCAAGGTGTAACTACCACCAGATGCCAGAGGAATATCACCATAGCGTTGGAAGCGACGCCCTACACCATCGAACTGGGATAAAGTCTTGATAATGGCCTCATCACCTACACCTAATTCAGTAGCAATAGCAATTGCAGCTAGTGCATTTCGTACATTATGTAGGCCAGGCAGATTGAGTTGAATTTCTAAGCGGCCTGGCTGATTTCCATGTCTACGAATAGTGCGACGATCAACCGTGAAATGCATCGTGGTGCCGTCTGCTCTCACATTCGAAGCACGAATATCAGCGTTTTCAGATAACCCATAGCTCAGAATGGACTGCGATACAAATGGAATAATATCTTTGACATTGGCATCATCAATACACAAAACTGCAATGCCATAAAAGGGCATCCGCTGAATAAATTGGACGAAGGCCTGCTTTAACCGAGCCATATCATGCTGATAGGTATCCATATGATCGGCATCGATATTCGTCACTACCTCCATCGCAGGAAATAACTGCAAGAATGAAGCATCTGACTCGTCGGCTTCAACCACAATGAAATCGCCCTGCCCTAAACGTGCATTTGCTCCGGCAGAATTCAGTTTTCCACCAATCACAAAAGTAGGATCTAGGCCGCCTTCTGCTAATACAGATGCAACCAAACTAGTGGTAGTTGTCTTGCCGTGAGTCCCCGCAATTGCAATCCCTTGCTTTAAGCGCATCAACTCACCCAGCATGACAGCGCGCTGAATGACCGGCACCTTGGCTGCGCGAGCCGCCAGAACCTCGGGATTATTTCCTGCGACAGCAGTAGAAATCACAACAGCCTCTGCAGTGCCAATATTTTTAGCGTCATGGCCAATATAAATTACGGCACCAAGCTCACGCAAACGTTTAGTGGAGATACCCTCAGATAAGTCGGAGCCGGAAACTTGATACCCTAAATTTAGCAAGACTTCAGCAATACCGCTCATGCCGGCGCCACCAATTCCTACAAAATGAATTTGCTGAACTATGTGCTTCATAGGCTGACTCCGGCACATTGTGCACATACTTCTGCCACTCGCTTTGTGGCATGAGGCTTTGCTAATGCATGAGCATATTGAGCCATCTGTTTGAGAGCACTGCGATCAAAATGTTGAATCATTAAAGCCAGATCTGTTGGATTGAGATTGTTTTGGGGCAATAAAATGGCTGCTTTTGCATCTGATAAAAATCGTGCATTAGCAGTTTGATGGTCATCAATTGCAAATGGAAATGGAATCAAACAAGAAGCAACGCCACAAGCAGCTAACTCTGAAACAGTCATCGCCCCAGAGCGGCAAATAACTAAATCTGCTTGGCCATATGCTGCTGGCATGTCATCTATAAATGCACGTACATCAGCCTGAACACCCAAGCTTATGTAGCGCTCCTGAAGCTCTGCCAAATGTTTTTCTCCAGCCTGATGAATGACGACGGGACGTGACTCGAAAGGTATTAAAGCTAAGGCGGCTGGAATCGTCTCATTTAATGCGGCTGCACCTAAGCTGCCACCTACCACCAAGAGTGCCAATCTTCCTTGACGTTGCTCATAGCGCACTGTAGGTGTAGCTAATACATCAAATACTTCTCGTATTGGATTACCAACCCACTCAGCGTTTTCCATCGTATTAGGGAAGCCTGTCAATGTGCAAGTTGCTATTTTTGCCAAAACACGATTGGCGCTGCCAGCCACAGAATTGGCCTCATGCAGCACTAGAGGACGCTTCAATATTTTAGAAACTAAGCCCCCTGGGAAGGTAATGTAACCACCCATACCCAAAACCACATTTGGCTTTAAGCGACGCATAATTTTCCAACTTTGCACAGCCGCACGGAATAAATTTATGGGCAACATCAACTTGGTTTTTAAGCCCTTACCACGCAAACCACCGAAGTCTACCGCTTCAAATGGAATATGGTGCGCACTCACCAGGCGATACTCCATACCGCTTGGATTACCAAGCCAAGACACTTTCCAGCCACATGTGCGCAAATAGCTTGCAACTGCTAAGCCGGGAAAAATATGTCCGCCAGTTCCACCAGCCATTACCAATATAGAGGGTTGAGTCATAACTTCCCTCCACGCATCAATATACGGTTCTCATAATCAATACGTAGCAACATTGCAATAGCTACTGCATTCATCACAATGCCAGAGCCGCCATAACTCACCAAAGGCAAAGTTAACCCCTTAGTTGGTAAAAGGCCTAAGTTCACGCCCATGTTGATAAAAGCTTGCCAACCAATCCAAATCGCAACGCCCTTCGCAGCTAAACCAGCAAAACTACGATCTAACTGCAAGGCGGTGCGACCAATTAAGAAGGCGCGACGCACAATCCAGTAGAACAAGAAAATGATGACAACTACACCAACAAATCCCAACTCTTCACCTATCACGGCCATGATGAAATCAGTATGGGCCTCAGGAAGGTAATGCAGTTTCTCCACACTTCCACCCAAGCCAGTGCCAAACCATTCACCTCGGCCAAAGGCCATCAAGGAATGGGTTAGTTGGTATCCCTTATTAGCTGCATTATTTACTTCCCAGGGATCCATAAAGGCTAACATCCGACCCCTACGGAAAGGTGACAAGGCAATCATCGTTGCGCCACTCATCAGGCCAACGACTAATAAACCACCAAATAATTTGGCATCAATGCCACCCAAGAACAAGATGCCAAAGGCAATTAAAGCAACCACCACAAAGGCACCCATATCGGGCTCTGCCATTAATAGACCACCCACCAATGCCACCGCAATACCCATTGGTAACATGCCCTTAACAAAGGAATGCAAATACTCTTGGCGCTGAACTGTGTAAGTAGCAGCAAAGATAACGGCAGCAAATTTCATCAGCTCAGATGGCTGAAAATTCATAATGCCCAAAGGGATCCAACGCTTTGCACCATTGACACCTTTGCCCAAACCGGGAACTAAAACGGCAATCAAGAGCAACACGGTAAAACCAAAAATAATCGGGGAATAGCGATCCCATACTTTTGATGGAATCTTAAATGTCCAAATACCCACGCCAATAGCGATCACTAAAGAAACAACGTGTCGAATCAGGAAGAAATTACTACTGTAGTTTGCGTATTTGGGACCATCAGCTAAAGTAATAGAGGCGGAATACACCATGACCAAGCCAATGAGTGTCAGAGACAAGACCGCCCATACCAATAACTGGTCGTACTCCATCATGCGTGAACGTGTTTGCTCCACCCCAGACACAGCATCGCGTAAACCGCTGCGGAAATTATCGATACCGCCTCTAGAGAAATTCCAGAAGCGTCCGAGACCCAAACGGCTTTCAGGGAATAGCTTATCTTTTAGACTCATGCATGTACCCCATCAAATCGCATTGCCAATTCCTGCACTTCAGATGCGAATACTTCAGCACGTTCAACATAATCACGAAACTGATCCAAGCTTGCGCATGCAGGTGATAGCAGCACAATATCTCCAGACTGGGCCTGCAAGGCTGCTGCTTTGACAGCCTCTGGCAATGTACCGCTCATTACGCAAGGTATAGCCTCACCCAGAGCGCCACCAATGGCAGCGCCATCTTTACCAATGAGAAAAGTGCCTTTTACAAAACGCATTGCCGGATCACGCAGTGGACTGAAATCCTGACCTTTGCCATCGCCACCAGCAATTAACCAAATACGCTTACCTGCTTCGCTATTGCCTAAGCCATTTAGCGCTGCAACAGTGGCACCCACATTAGTTCCCTTACTGTCATCAACATATTCCACGCCTTCGATGATGGCAATACTCTGAACACGATGTGGTTCACCTTGGTAGTCACGTAAACCATGCAAGAGCATATTCATCGGTAGCCTAGCTGCTCTTGCTAATGCAAGCGCTGCTAAAGCATTCAAAGCATTGTGTCGACCTCGAATACGTAATGCATCTGCAGGAATTAATCTTTTTAAACGCAAAGGTTCATCTTCAACAATGGCACTCTTGCGGCGTCTTTTGGGTTGAGGTTCTAATTCCTCATCCACTTCAGCCCATACCAGCCAATCAATTCCGCCAGCACGCAGATCATGTTCAATGCCAAAAGCGCCCTGCTCATCGGGACGACTAGATCCAAAAGTCACGATGGATCTATCGGTCTTTTGAGCCTCTGAAATTAAACCCATTACTAATGGGTCATTGCGATTCAGAATGCAAATGGTATTCGGACCAAATATATTTGCTTTAGCGTTGGCATATGCCTGCATATCCCCATGCCAATCCAAATGATCCTGAGTGAGATTCAAAATTGTGGCTGCAGTCGCATTGAGCGAATGGGTATGAAGTAGCTGAAAACTAGAAAGCTCAAGCACCCATACATCTGGCATATCTTCTATTTGATCCGCACCATCCAAGGCGGACATCAATCTATCTAATGCGGCCGGACTAATATTGCCAGCAACTGCAACCTTCTTGCCAGCACGCTCACATAGGCGCCCTGTTAAAGCGGTAGTTGTAGTCTTACCATTCGTACCAGTAACAGCCAAAATAGCTGGTTCATATTTGCTGTCATGGGCCTGGGCAGTCCGGCCCATGGCCGCAATTGCTCTCGCAAAAAATTCAATCTCACTCCAAATATCAATGACTTCTTTTTGCGCTTGGGCCAAGAAAGATTGGGTAGGCTCTTGAATAGGCGATAAACCTGGACTAATACCAATTACCTCAACATTAGCCAAAAGAGACTCATTGAATACACCAAAATGCGCAGCTTGCAATCCAGCAAATTCAAGTTCACCAAGCCAGGCTAACTGACGGGGGCTTAACTGCTCGCGAGCACGGGTATCAACCAATGAAACTTTCGCGCCATTGCGTAAGCACCACTTTGCCATAGCAACACCCGACTCACCCAATCCCAGTATGAGGAAATTGTTAGGAGCCTGATAACCCTCATCATTTAGCATGATTGGATTAGCAAAAGTGTTTTCTAAGTTATGCATTTTTCTATCGGGCTTACCGTAATTTGAGACTGGATAAGCCAATCAAAACTAAAAGAATCGTAATAATCCAAAAACGCACTACTACTTGGGTTTCTTTCCAGCCGCCCAATTCAAAGTGATGGTGCAGCGGGGCCATCCGGAAAATTCGACGACCAACTCCATAATGCTTTTTAGTTACCTTGAACCAAAAAACTTGCAGCATCACTGAAAATGTCTCTGCAACAAAAATGCCGCCCATTACAAAGAGAACTATCTCTTGTCGCACGATTACGGCAATCGTGCCTAAAGCCCCACCCAATGCCAGCGCTCCAACATCACCCATGAAAACTTGAGCGGGATGGGTGTTGTACCAAAGAAACGCTAAACCAGCGCCGCCCATGGCGCCGCAAAAAATCATCAGTTCACCAGCGCCTGGAATATATGGAAACAAGAGATATTTCGCATAAATTGCATTACCCATTACATAAGCAAAGGCACCTAATGCAGCCCCTACCAATATCACTGGCATGATGACCAAGCCATCAAGGCCATCGGTCAGATTAACTGCATTGCTACTACCAACGATGACGAGGTAGCTCAAAATAATGAATCCCATTACACCTAAGGGATAACTAATCTCCTTCATGAATGGAATTAATAAATTTGACTTGGCTGGTAAATCAAGTGCAAAACCACTTCTTAGCCAATCAAAAAATAACTGGAGCACCCTTAAGTTATTCACTTCTGAAACCGAGAAGGCCAAATAGATCGCAGCAAATAGGCCAATTAAGGTTTGCCAAAAGAATTTTTCTCTTGAAGCCATGCCTTTAGGATCTTTGTAAACCACCTTCCGATAGTCATCAACCCAACCAACCAAACCGAAACCAAAAGTGACAATCATCACAATCCAAATAAAACGATTGCTGATATCCGCCCAAAGCATGCAAGAGACAAAAATGGATAGCAATATCAATACGCCACCCATGGTGGGCGTGCCGGATTTCACCAAATGGGTTTGAGGTCCATCCGTCCGTACTGCTTGACCCATTTTTAATGCAGTCAATTTACGAATCACCCATGGACCCGCTGCCAAACCAATTAATAAGGCAGTTACCGTTGCCATTACCGCTCTAAAAGTGATGTAATTAAAGACGCGGAAAAATCCATAATCGTCTTGCAACCATTGCGCCAAGATCAAGAGCATGTTTTAGCCTCCCCTAATAAGGCTTTTGCCACACGCTCCATACGCATAAAACGTGAACCTTTAACCAAAATTGTTAACTTAGTATTGCCGCCCTCTGCCTGTAATACTTCAAGCAGGGCCGCATTTAATTTCTCTACATCTGCAAAATGCTCAGCCTTAGACGAAAGATTGAATTTTTTCGTCGTTTGCTTAAAACCCTCAACCGCTTTTTGCGATTGCTCACCTAGCGCAAACAGTCGGGCAACACCTTGAGCAGCAGCATATGAACCCACCTCATGATGGAATGCAGGCCCTTGGTCACCCACCTCGCCCATATCACCCAAAACCAACCAGGAGAAATCAGTCGTTTGCTTCAAAGCATCAATGGCAGCTCGCACAGAATCAGGATTAGCGTTGTAACTGTCATCAACCAGAAGATGGTTGGCATCTAAGTTCTTTGCCTGCATGCGGCCAGTAACAGGTATAAATGTTTCTAGCCCCACTTTAATATTCTCAAGACTGACGCCTGCACCCAAAGCAACCGCAGTTGCAGCCAGGGCATTGCGGACGTTGTGATTGCCCATGGTTTTTAATTGAACTTCAATAGAGCCCTGCTTTGTTTCAATTTGTACCTGACCATTACTAAGCAGTCTTCCAGTGACCGCTGCTTGCGACATCGCGCCATTAGAGAGCAAAGCAAAATCAATAATCTGGCGGCCGTGCGCGGCAGTTCGCCAAACGCTATCAAACTCAGAATCTGCAGGGAAGATTGCAATGCCATCCTTGGGTAAGGCTCGCAAGACATCAGCATGCTCTTGCGCTACAGCAGCCACTGTAGCCATAAACTCTTGATGCTCACGTTGCGCATTGTTAATGAGCGCAATATTTGCAGCAGCAATATGAGCCAGTTGCGCGGTTTCACCAGGATGATTCATTCCCAGCTCAATGACTGCCAAGTGATGAGCTGGTCTTAGGCATAAAAGTGTTAATGGCAAGCCAATATCGTTATTCAGGTTTCCCTTTGTAACCAGAGCATGTGATTCACCAACTGCCGCCTTAAATATTGAGGCAATCATTTCCTTTACGGTAGTCTTTCCATTGCTACCAGTCACCAAAACCAAAGGCAGGGAAAATTTTGCTCGCCAAGCTTTGGCTAAAACGCTTAATCCGAGACGGGTATCTGCAATACATACCGCTGGAAGGTGTGCTGGGCAAGCTTCTTTTTTGCTAATCAGTGCAGCACCTGCCCCTGCTTTCGCAACATCGACCAAATAATCATGGGCATCAAATCGATCGCCCGCTAAAGCGATAAATAATTCTGCTGGCTCCACCTGTCGACTGTCAGTACCCACTGTACTCAACATAAAATTTCGCGCTTCCGCTTCAGAAATATTGATTAACTGACTGCCGGGCAGCATAGCGCAAATATCCGCAAGGGTTGTCATGACTGGCATCACACTCCCCCTCCGGCAGACAACTGAATATGTTGCTGGTCAGAGAAGTCGAACTTCTTGCCATTGATCTCTTGTGTTGACTCATGCCCCTTGCCAGCAACCAGCACGAGATCGTGCGGATGGGCATGACGAACTGCAGACATAATGGCTGCAGCACGATCAGTAATCACTTGGACATTCTGAGCATCTACCCTCATCTCAGAGCGAATCATCTGAATAATACTTTCTGGCTCTTCTGAGCGGGGATTGTCACTAGTCAAAATGACATGGTCAGCATATTGCTGCGCAATTGCACCCATTTGAGGGCGCTTCGCAACATCACGGTCTCCGCCGCATCCAAAGACACACCAGATTTTTCCGCCACGCTCCTGTGCTACAGGACGCAAAGCTAACAGGGCTTTTTCTAAAGCATCCGGTGTATGCGCATAATCAACCACTACCATCGGGTGATTCTTATTTAATGGCACTATTTCCATACGTCCTGCAACAGGACGCAGCTTAGATAGTCGCAAGCTAGCTTCTGTGCTAGTCAAACCCTGGGAAAGGAGGGCCGTCCACACAGCCAAACAATTACTTAAATTGAATTGCCCAAGAACGGAAAGGTGAATCAAATCAGAAGCAAGTCCTTCACAGCAAAATAACGCCTCATACCCAAGATGACTTAACTTGTAATCCTTGACATAAGTCCGCAGCAAACGGTTTCCAAATTTCTCAAAACCTTTAAAAGCAACTTCATTTAAAGCATATCCCCATACTTTGCTGGTATTTTTCGCCAGCAATTGAATCGCTAGCTCACGCCCAAAAGGATCATCTAAATTTAAAACCGCATCTTCTAAGCCTGGTTGCTGAAATAGCTTTGCTTTCGCTTCCGCATAGTCAGCCATAGTGCAGTGGTAGTCCAAATGATCTTGGGTCAAATTTGTAAAGACAGCGCATTTGAATGTCACTCCTGCAACCCGTTCCTGATCTAAGGAATGAGATGACACTTCCATTGCCACTTGTTTAGCGCCACGATTTAGAAAATCTCGTAATTGAGTTTGTAGACGGGGTGCATCAGGAGTTGTATATCCAGTTTGCTCTAAGGATTCAAGAAAACCACTTCCCAATGTTCCTAATACAGCCACGCGATGCTCAGAAGTATCTAGTGCTTGTGCCAACCAGTGAGTGATAGTTGTTTTGCCATTTGTGCCAGTTACACCAATCACATCTAAATCTTGACTTGGATTGCCATACCACTGAGCGCACAAATAGCCCGCATGTGATGCTAAATCCTCTACTGGGAAACAGTTTGCTTGTCCTTCGTATTTAGCGCCAATATCTTTAGGGTCATACACCACTGCAGCTGCTCCTGCAGCTAAGGCACTAAAAATATATTGGCGCCCATCACGTAGTGCTGTGCCATGACCTACCGGATACGCAAAAAAGATATCGCCTACTTTGATTTGACGGCTATCGGCACTGATACGAGCCGATGCTGAACTGATGCTCTGCAAATGCGAAATAAGGTGAGGAAGGTCAATCATCATATCTACCTTCATTTCTTAGCAAGCACGTGTGATGTTTTGTGTGTCACACTATGAGCCTCTGCAGGCTCTACAGTTTCAATACTGGCTTGCCTAGTCGTAATATCTGGTAATACGTTCAAAGTACGCAGAGTTTCACTCACAATGGTCGAAAATACTGGCGCTGCCACATCGCCGCCGTAATAGCTTCCGCCCGTTGGCTCATCAATCATGACTGCTACTGAAATACGGGGTGCGCTGATCGGCGCAATTCCTGCAAAATAAGCGAGATACTTATTGCCGTAACCTTTTCCAACTAGCTTATGTGCAGTTCCAGTTTTTCCACCTACGCGATAGCCATCCACTTGAGCTTTCACAGCAGTGCCACCAGGGAGCGTTACCGTTTCAAGCATCGCACGCATTTCCTGGGCAGTCTTAGGGGAAATCACTTTGGTACCAGGTTTAAATTCCGGGCTGCGTTCGATCGTAATCGGAACCAACTCTCCATCACGAGCGAAAATAGTATATGCACGCGCTACCTGAAATAATGACCCAGAGAGGCCATAACCAAAAGCGATACGAGCTTGATCACTTTCAGCCCATTTTTTATAGGGATGTAAGGTGCCCGCTACTGCGCCACGGAAACCAATCTTGGGTGCTTGACCAAATCCAACAGCAGAATACATATCCCACATCTCTTCTGGTGTGAGATAGTTCATGGCAATTTTTGCAGCCCCAATATTGCTTGATTTCTGAATCACTTGAGCGATTGTCAAAGTTCCATTGGGGTGGGTATCGGTAATTGGTTTTTTACCAATCAAATAACTTGCGCCGATTACCATAGTGGAGCTAGGTGTAATAACCCCTTTTTCCAAAGCAGTTGAAACAGTAAACGGCTTAATAGTTGATCCAGGCTCAAACATATCTGTTAACGCCCGGTTACGCAGTTGCTCACCCGTGAGATATCTCCGATCATTAGGGTTGTAGCTCGGATAATTTGCAAGCGCTAGAATTTCGCCGGTTTGCGTATCAAGAACAACAGCGCTGCCTGCTTTTGCATGATGTTGCTCAACAGCATTTTTAACTGCGTTATAAGCAATATATTGAATCTTGCTGTCTACGGAGAGCTGTAAATCCTTGCCGTTTTGCGGCAACCGGTCAATACCCACTTCCTCAACCACGCGCCCCAGACGGTCTATGACTACACGACGCTGCCCAGCATGTCCAGCCAACGCATCCTCCCTCGAATACTCTATGCCCTCTTGGCCCTGGTCATTCACATTAGTGAAGCCCACCACGTGCGCCATTGCTTCACCTTCGGGATAAAAGCGTCGGTACTCGTTGTTCAGTCCAATTCCAGGAATTTCTAATTGCTTAATTTGCTGAGCGATATCAGGCTCAACCTGGCGCTTTAAAAATACTTGCTTACGTTCTTCACGTAATTTTTTCCGTAAATCAGCATCATTCATTTGCAACAGTGCTGCTAACTTATGGATTTTTTCAGCCGATAAGTCATCCGGAACTGTATCGATATATGCGATGATTGATTTTGCTTCTAGGCTCGTAGCAATGACTTGGCCATTGCGATCCAATATTTTTCCACGCGAGGCTGGCAATTCAAGTTCACGCTGTGTACCACGCACTCCCTTGGCTTCGTAAAAAGCATTACCCGGGCCCTGAATCCAGAAAGCCCGCAGCAAAAGCATCATAAATACAAAAAACAAAAGGAATAACATCAGGCGCGAGCGCCACATCGGCAAACGCAACACTAAATTGGGTGTAGTAGAAAAACCTACCGGCCTCATTTGGCCTCCTTCAGATAGACCGTTCTATCAGGAGAAATAGGCACCATGTTTAACTGATTACGCGCTACATCCCGTATACGAGCTGACTTAGATAAATTACGCTGCTCATACTCCAGACGCAACCAATCTTGATTTAAGCGACGCTCTTCAATTTGGGCTTGCTCTAAAGAAACAAATAATCTTCTTGCATGCTGTTGGGCAGCCACCAAAGACAAAGCGCAAACTAATAAGAGCGAAAGTAGAGTCAAGGTTGCGCGATTCATGCTGGCAACCCCATCCGCTTTTGAGCAACCCGCATGATTGCTGATCGTGCACGAGGATTTTCTTGCACCTCCTGCTCGCTCGGTTTCACTCGTGCGATGATTTCTAATGCACTTTGTGGCAAATCTTTTTCTCTTAGAGGCAAGCCTCGAGGCACCTCTACTTTCGCATGCGCTTGCATGAATTGCTTCACGATGCGATCTTCTAAAGAATGAAAACTAATCACCGCTAACCGTGCACCAGGTTTCAATAATTGCAAGGCTGCTTTTAAGCCTTGCTCTAAATCTTCTAATTCACGATTAATAAAAATTCGCAAAGCCTGAAATGTTCTAGTTGCCGGATCTTGTCCTGCCTCTCTAGTGCGCACAACGCCTGCAACTAAAGCAGCCAATTCGAAAGTAGTCTTTGGAGCAAGGCCCTCCTCTCGCTTAGCAACAATTGCTTTAGCGATTTGAAATGCAAAACGCTCTTCACCATATGTCTTAATCACGCGCGCAATTTCCTCCTGCGGCGCTTGCTCTAACCATTGTGCGGCAGTGAAGCCATGCTCGGTATCCATGCGCATATCGAGTGGGCCATTGCGACGAAAAGAAAAACCGCGATGTGCCTCGTCCACCTGGGGAGAGCTGATTCCCAAATCCAACAAAATGCCATCGACTGATTCTGGGCGTGCATATTGATCCATCTGCGCAAAACTGTCGTGAATGATTGTCAAGCGTGGATCGTTTATTTTTTTGGCAACCGCTATCGCATCGAGATCCTTGTCGAAGGAAATCATGCGTGCATGGGTAGGCAATTGCCCCAGCAATGCTTGCGTGTGGCCTCCACGACCAAACGTTCCATCGATCACCAAAAGCGGAGTGACTGATGTTTGTTTTTGAATGAGTGGACCGTCGACTAGCGCCGTCACCGCCTCGGCCAGTAATACTGGGCGATGAGTTATGTTCATGGTGCCATGTCATCAAAAATTAAATTGCTTGAGTGCTTCAGGCATGCCTTGCGCAATCGCGGCTTGCTCTTTTGCAGCATATGAGGCTGCATCCCACAACTCCAAGTGACTGCCCATACCAAGCAACATCACTTCTTTTTCAATGCCCGCCGCTGAGCGTAATTCTGGGCTCACTAAAATTCTGCCGGCACTATCCAAATCAACTTCAGCAGCATTTCCTAGGAAAATTCGGCGCCACCAATGTGCATCCATTGGCAACTGAGCCACTCTTGCACGAAAGGCTTCCCATTCAGGGCGTGGGAACAATAAAAGGCATCCATCAGGGTGTTTTGTAAGGGTAATGCGACCCTCACCCTGCACCAACAAGGCGTCACGATGCTTTGCCGGCACAGACATGCGGCCTTTTGCATCCAAATTGAGAGCTGACGCACCTTGAAACACTTTTACCCCACTTTTTCACACTTCCTCCCACTTTAGAGGATCAACATACTAGGGTCAAGTGTTTTTGGGTAATTTTTTGGGAATTTCTCTAGTGTTTACAAACACTTAGCGTCATGTCTTGATAAAATACAGATATTAAAATTACTACTTGAAACAAGGCCTTGGAAAATATACTTAAGAGTAGTTCTTAGCTATTTACCCATGTATTGCCAAAATATACTGTATTTAAGAACAGTATATTCAATAAAAAAGTACAAATAAATTATCGAATTAAATTCGGTAAGCGCTACTTGTCATTACTTTTGACATCAGCTGCATGATTGTCTTGATTGGACGAGGTAAATCCACCCCACCAGCTTTCAAGGCAGCCTGCCCATGCGCAAATTCATCCACACGCATTTGCTCAACAATCGCTCTGGATCGGCGATCTTCTGCGGGCAATTTTTTGAGATGGCTCTCCAGATGATTTTCAACTTGTTTTTCTGTCTCAGCTACAAAACCTAAACTCCACTTATCACCCGCTAAGCCTGCTACTAGGCCGATCGCAAAGGAGCCGGCATACCAAAAAGGGTTGAGGTAGCTGGTATGAGAACCAAGCTCTTGCAGGCGCATTTCACACCAAGCCAAGTGATCCATCTCCTCTTGGCCAGAGTGATCCAACATCTGCTGAATTTCTTTCTTACGGGCCACCAACTTTTGGGACTGGTATAGGGCTTGGGCGCATACCTCGCCCACATGATTGACGCGCATCAGGCCAGCAGCATGCTCGCGTTCACTCGCATCTAAAAACGAATTGCTTGTGTGTTCTGAGCCAGGCGTTGGGCGCTGAGAATTTGCACCCCCCACGACCGATCGCAGGGCGGTATCAAATTCAATAATGAGGCGATCAATGGGGGTCATTAGAAAATTAGACCAAAACTTCAGTTTTGCAGCTTTGTTTGGTCTTTAAGCCTAGCTCAGCCAGCAGCTCTCGGTCTTGTTCTGCCTCGGGATTACCGGTAGTAAGTAGTTGCTCACCATAAAAAATCGAGTTGGCGCCAGCCATAAAACACATAGCCTGGACGGCCCTGCCCAGCTCTTGGCGTCCGGCAGATAAACGCACTCTTGCACGGGGCATAGTAATGCGAGCGACGGCAATGGTTCTAACGAATTCAAGGGGATCGAGCGGCTTTTGATCTGCCAATGGTGTTCCCGCAACGGGTACCAAATGATTAATTGGCACTGATTCAGGGTAAGGACTCAAATTAGCCAATTGAGTCAAGAATGCAGCACGCTGCTCCCGTGACTCGCCCATTCCGACAATACCACCACAGCAAACAGACATGCCTGCAGCGCGCACATTTGAAATCGTATCTAAACGGTCTTGGTAGCCGCGAGTTGAAATTACCGAGCGGTAAAAATCTTCGCTGGTATCCAAATTATGGTTATAGAAGTCCAAACCAGCCTCCTGAAGGGCTTGAGCCTGGCCTGCCTCTAACATTCCGAGGGTGGCGCAAGTCTCTAATCCCAGGGCTTTTACGCCCTTAATCATGGCAGTCACTTTTTCAATATCGCGGTCTTTGGGTTCGCGCCATGCTGCACCCATACAGAAACGATTTGACCCAGCGGCCTTGGCAGCTTTAGCAGCCTCCAGCACTTGGTCTAGATCCATCAGCTTATCCGCTTTGACGTCTGTGTCATATCGAGCCGCTTGAGGACAGTACCCACAGTCCTCAGGGCAGCCGCCCGTCTTAATGGATAAGAGGGTGGCCAATTCAATATCGCCCTCCGGAAAACTGGCTTTATGCGTTTCCTGAGCCTGGCGCATTAGCTCATTAAAAGGCAGCGCAAATAAGGCCTCGATTTGAGCGACCGTCCAATTTCCAGCTGCGTCAAGCTCTTTGCGCAAGCCAGCCCTTGATTTGATATGGGTAAGGGGTTTTTTAGTGGTTTGAGCGTCCAGCATGGTCGAATTCCAGAAATTAGATTAAATCAAGGCATAAACATAACAGAAAGAAGCCTATACGAGCAAAAACTAATGGTCAAATATAAGGAATGAAAAACACCATGAGTTCTAATCTAAATCAAATGAACTGGGTTTCAAGGAGCTTATCTGCAGTTTGGCATCCCTGCACCCAAATGAAGCAGCACGAGTCCTTGCCCTTAATTGCCATTACAAAAGGTAAGGGAGCATGGCTCTACGATGATCAAGGACGAGTGATACTCGATGGCATTAGCTCTTGGTGGACTAATTTATTTGGTCATGCAAACCCACGCATTAATCAGGCAATTTGCGAGCAATTAGAAAAAATTGAGCACGTGATGCTTGCAGGCTTCACACATCCACCGGTTGTGCAGCTATCGGAAAAACTATCCGCATTAACCCAAGGGAATTTAGGGCATGCTTTTTATGCATCTGATGGCGCCTCGGCAGTGGAAATTGCTTTAAAGATGAGTCACCATTATTGGCGACATCAAAATAAACCTGCAAAGAAAAAATTTGTCTGCTTGCATAATGGCTACCATGGTGAAACCTTGGGGGCACTTGCCGTTACTGATGTGGCGATTTTTCGCGAAGCTTATGGATCGCTCCTTCAGGAAGTATTGACTGCACCATCACCAGACGCACGCTTAGCCCAAGATGGAGAAACGGCAGAGGATGTCGCCAAGCGAGCAGCAACAGATTTGGAAACCATTCTTTCTAAAGAGCATCAAAACATTGCGGCAATCATTGTGGAGCCACTGATTCAGTGCGCAGGGCAGATGGCGATGTATTCGCCTGCATATCTTCGCCAACTAAGAGTCTTATGTGATCGCTATGAAATCCATTTGATAGCCGATGAAATTGCTGTCGGTTGTGGCCGTACAGGTAAATTTTTTTGCCTGCGAGCATGCGGGTATTTGGCCTGATTTTTTAACCTTATCAAAAGGTATTAGCGGCGGTTATCTACCACTATCTATCTGCCTCACAACAGACACCATCTATCGCGCCTTTTATCAAGACCAAACTAAACACGGCTTTTTACATTCCCATTCCTACACCGGCAATCCCCTCGCCTGCGCGGCCGCCTTGGCTTGTTTAGAAATATTCGAAACTGATAATGTGCTTGAGAAAAATATTGAGCGATCAAAGGATTTAGCGAATGCATTTGCATGGGCAAAAATTGATCCTCGCATAGAGCACTGGCGCCAGCAGGGCATGATTCTTGCTTTTGATGTACGTACTGGGTATTTGAAAAATCCAAATACCTTTCCACGAGAAATGTTTTCTGCCAGTCTGCAAGAGGGAGTGCTTATCAGACCCATTGGCAATACTATTTATGTCATGCCTCCTTATGTTCTATCAACCAATGAAACTATCGAACTAGGTCAGGCAGTACAACGTGCACTTGAGCAGGTATTAGCATGACAGATAAAAAACATGTTTATGCAATTGATTTGGCACAGCAGCAACTTGCGCAATTGAATTCAGAGTTATTACTCAGAAAATTACGCATTACTCAATCACCTTGCGATACGCATGTACATGTAGAGCAAAAAAGCTTGAAGGCCTTTTGTAGTAATGACTATTTGGGCCTTGCCAATCATCCAGTCTTAGTAGAGGCGCTCCGAGAAGGGGTTGTCAAATTTGGCGTTGGGAGCGGAGCATCACACTTAATTAGTGGCCACAGCATCGCTCATGACTTGCTAGAAAAAAAATTGGCGCAGTTTCAAGATAAGCACATACCAGATGTAAAAGCACTTTTTTTTAGCACTGGATACATGGCTAATATTGCTGCGCTGACTGGGTTCGCAAGATTAGCGCCAGAAGGCCAAGCTAGTATTTATTCGGCATCTTTAAATCATGCCTCCCTGATTGATGGGGTCCGCTTAGCAAAAGCACAAACCAAAGCAACAGTACATTTGTTTGATCATACCCACTTAGATACTCTGGCTCAGTTAATAGAAAAAGATTCCTCTCCCCTAAAAATGATTGTGGTCGATGGCGTCTTCAGCATGGATGGGGACATTGCCCCACTTCAAGAATTACTGAGACTTGCAACCAAAGAAGATGCATTGCTCATAGTGGATGATGCCCATGGCTTTGGCGTGCTTGGTGCGCATGGTCATGGCCTCTTAGAGCAACTCAATATTGCCTCTGATAGGCTCGTCTATATCGGCACTCTTGGGAAAGCGGCTGGCGTGAGTGGCGCTTTCATTTGTGCGCAGGAGTCATTGATTCAATGGCTTATTCAAAAAGGTCGTCCGTACATTTACAGTACCGCTACACCTCCTGCTATTGGCTATACCGTGCAAAAGAGCTTAGAGCTCATAGAGGGGGATGAAGGACAATTACGTCGCGCCCAACTAGTTAGACTGATTTCTATTTGGCAGACTGAAATGATCTTCTCAAAATGGCAGAAGTTAAATTCACCAACGCCTATTCAACCTATTGTGTTGGGGAGTAATGCAAATGCATTGCAAGCTGCAAAGTTATTAGATGAGGCGGGGTACTGGATTCCAGCAATTCGTCCTCCAACCGTACCCGTAGGTAGCTCGCGTTTACGCATTACTTTTTCCGCCAACCATAGCGAAGAAGATGTACGGGAGCTGATTAAAACATTGCAAGTAATCGAGAAAAAAGTGTTGGAATCTACATCATGAAGAGAACGCCGGGATTCTTTATTACTGGCACCGATACCGAAGTTGGCAAAACATTGGTGAGCGGTGCGCTCATTGTGAAACTGCGAGAAACTGGGATCAATACCGTTGGTTTCAAGCCAGTGGTTGCGGGTACTTACCTTGATCACAATGGGCAAAGTCTGAATGAAGATCTCGAAACATTGCGTATCGCATCCAAGCTCCCTGCCGATCAAGTGAATCACTTATGTCCCTATATTTTGGATCAACCAGCAGCGCCACATTTGAGCGCAAAAGCCAAAGGCATTCATTTAGAAAGTGATGTCATTCTCAAGGCTTTTCATGAAATTTCCAGGAATTTTGATGCAGTAATCGTAGAGGGTGCAGGTGGATTTTTGGTGCCCCTTAACCAGGATGAGAATTTAGGTGACATAGCCCAATCAATGAATCTACCGGTGATTCTGGTCGTTGGCATGCGTTTGGGATGTATTAACCATGCTTTGTTAAGTTGTGAAGCATTAAAAACTCGCAATCTACCAATTGCAGGATGGGTTGCTAATACCCTTGCTAATGCGATGCCACTACTTCATGAAAATATCCAAACACTCAAAGAACGTATTGCAGCACCCTATTTGGGGCTAATCCCCTCGTTGCCAAAAGACTTGGGAAAGGCAAGCGATATGCCCTATTCTTTAGACGCATTGCAATTTGCTGCACAGCATATAAATACCCCCTGAACCTATCAACTGACTCTAGAGGCTGACACTAAGTGCATTGAGGATCAGTTTCGGATAAGATGAAGCTATGCGATTACTACCTGAAATCGTCGATTCCGCTCAAGCAATTCAAGAAATAAGGCGCAATATTCATGCCCATCCAGAATTGCGTTTTGAAGAGAATCGCACATCAGATCTGGTTGCCCAAGCACTTTCAAGCTGGGGTATTACCGTTTTTCGTGGTTTGGGAAAAACAGGGGTCGTTGGCAAATTAGAGGGCGATCTCGGTCCAGGCAAGATGATTGGCTTGCGCGCCGATATGGATGCACTACCCCTACAAGAACACAACTCTTTTGCGCATACTTCGCAAAATCCAGGAAAAATGCATGCTTGCGGTCATGATGGTCATACAGCCATGCTCTTGGGCGCCGCCGAATATCTATCAAATCACCGCAACTTTAAAGGGACTGTCATATTCATTTTTCAGCCCGCCGAGGAGGGTGGTGCTGGTGCTCAAGAAATGATTAACGACGGCCTTTTTGAACAATTTCCATGTGATGCAGTGTTTGGATTGCATAACTGGCCCGGCTTACCGGAAGGCCACTTCGGTGTGACAAGCGGTCCAATGATGGCTTCTAGCAATAGCTTTGAAATCATGATCACCGGTAAAGGCGGTCATGCAGCCTTGCCCCATAACAGCGCTGACCCCGTGCTGACTGGAGTACAAATTGCCCAAGCCCTACAGAGCATCATCACCCGCAATAAGCGCCCAATAGATGCTGCAGTCTTATCCATCACCCAATTTCATGCTGGGGAAACCAGTAATGTCATTCCTGAGAGCGCATTTATTGGGGGCACTGTTCGCACCTTTACCCTAGAGGTACTCGATTTAATTGAAAGTCGCCTACGTGAACTTTCACATAACATTGCCAGCGCTTTCGAGTGCCAAGCAGAAATTAAATTCAGCCGTAATTACCCACCACTTATCAATCACGATGCAGAGGTTCAATTTGCCACCGAAGTCATGAGAGATTTGGTGGGAGATAAAAATGTAGACAACCGCATTGATCCAACTATGGGCGCCGAAGATTTTGCATTCATGCTGCTCCAGAAACCTGGCTGCTATGTTTTTCTGGGTAATGGGGATGGCGATCACCGCTCTGTTGGCCATGGTATGGGACCATGCCATCTTCATAATCCCTCATATGACTTTAATGACGCTTTGATTCCGGTTGGTGTGAACTACTGGGTCAATCTCGCTCAGCGCTTTCTAGAAAAAAGTTAACTCTTTTTTAGTCAGGTCTAGCGAGGAAGTAATAGCCACATCCTTCCATTTTGTTTCATACGGCCAGCCATTTCTGCGGCAGACTCACCAGAACCCCAGTAATAGTCGGCCCTGACACCACCTACAATTGCCTTACCCGTATCTTGCGCCATGACTAATTTTTGTAATGGCTGACTGCTTAATGGTTTAGTAGTTAGTATAAATACTGGGGCGCCTAAAGGCATTGCCTGAAGATCAATTGCAATACTTCTTTCCGCCGTTAAAGGCACGCCCAGCGCGCCATTGGGCCCTAGCTCAGCACTGACATTGCCCGGCAGCTCTTTGAAAAAGACAAAGCGGGGATTGGCATTGAGCATTTCATCGACGCGACTAGGATGTTGTTTTGCCCAATTTGAAATACCCTGCATCGTAGCTTCACCACGAGTAATTTCCTTACGATCTAACAGCCACTGTGCAAATGACTTAAATGGTTGGTCATTTGTACCGGCAAATCCGAGACGAAGAACGCGGCCATCCTCAAGACGAATTTTTCCTGAGCCCTGTATTTGCATGAATGCTGCCGCTACAGGGTCTTGAACCCAAGCAATCTCAGAGCCCGTCAGCATTCCTGAGCTGATCAATTGTGCACGAGTAGGTCCTGGATTAGGCTTAGTATTTTTCCAGGCGCTGGGGTAGCGATAGAGAGGAACGGTATAACTTGCAGTGCGCACAAGAGAGCCATTCATCACGGGTTCGTAATAGCCGGTGATTAAGCCAGTATTGCTGCCAGAGGAATTGCGTACTTCATACACCTGAAAGTGCGCTTCAAAATATCGACGAATGGCAGTCGTACTATTACCGTTGACTGAGTCGACTTGCGAACATACCGTGCGCCAGTTGACCTCACTACTTCGTTTTCGCAGCGCGTCACAACTCTTTAGCCATGCGGGCCATGCCTGGGATAAGTCATCATCTTGCCAGCCTGGTAAATCCTGCCACGATGCCAGAGTAAAGCTTGCTTTTGAAGAGCTGTAGGCGCTGCCATTGGCGCTTGAGGGGCGGCTTGCGGAGCCACGGGTTGGTGGGGTAGTGCACCCCAAAATCAACGCTGCTACCGCGAGAAGGAATACACTTAGGACAGTCTTTTTTACCCCAACACACTGCATCGCTTTTAATCTGAACATAGAAATCATGATTGCCAATTTACTTGATGAATACCCAATGCTGATGTTTGTCTTTGAAGCAGGTCTGGCACTGGCGCTGCTCTTGTTCATTGTCCTTTGGACCGGCAAAGGGAAAAAATAGCTCTATCAAGCTTTAATGTAGGGTTCTAGGCATCACCAGCGCAAACTCAGGGATGGGGGCTTGGAAGAACTGGGCATCCTCAGTAACGCAAAAATATTCGCCACGCATGGTTCCCGCTGGGGTGGGTAAAGTAGCCCAACTGGTGTATTCAAAATGCTCTCCAGAGCGCAATAAGGGTTGCTGACCAACCACACCCAAACCCCGAACCTCTTGAACATCGTTGTCTCCATCCGTAATGAGCCAATGACGGGCAATCAACTGAACACTAGACTGTCCCGTATTACGGATAGTGACGGTGTAGGCAAAGGCAAATTGGTGGTTATCTGGGTCAGATTGCTCTGATAAATACTGAGTTCTGACCATAATGCTGATTTCGTGAGGGTTCATGGAGGAATTCTGCTCCATCCAGAAGCCAACTGCAAGCTAGAATCTAGGGATGGATAGCCAGAAATCAACTTCAGACACCCAATTTGTCATTGCCCCCTCTATTTTGTCGGCTGACTTTGCCTGTCTAGGCAAGGAAGTTCAAGACGTATTAGTTGCGGGTGCCGACTGGATTCACTTTGACGTGATGGACAATCATTATGTCCCCAACCTCACTATTGGCCCCCTGGTCTGTGAGGCAATCCGTCCGCACGCCATGAAAAACGGCAAACCTGCCCTGATCGATGTCCATTTAATGGTTGAGCCAGTTGACCGGATTGTTCCGGATTTTGCCAAGGCTGGAGCAGACCTTATTAGCTTTCATCCAGAAGCGAGCCCCCATGTAAACCGCACGCTCAATCTCATTCGAGATCAAGGTTGCCAAGCCGGTATTGTCTTAAATCCAGCAACTTCGCTTGCCTATTTAGATCACACCCTTGAATTAGTTGACCTTGTTTTACTCATGTCAGTCAATCCAGGGTTTGGTGGGCAATCATTTATTCCGAGCACGCTGCAGAAAATTGCTGATGTACGTGCTCGCCTAGACCGGTATCAACAAGAAACTGGTCGCCATATTCGCCTTGAAGTAGATGGCGGTATCAAAGTTGACAATATTGCTCAAGTTGCAAAAGCGGGTGCCGATACTTTTGTGGCTGGCTCTGCTATTTTTGGCAAAGAAAATTACACGGCAGTGATTGAGGCGATGCGCACTGAGCTAGGAAACATCTAATGCAACGTGAAGAATTTAGTGCCCTAGCTAAACAGGGGTTTAATCGCATCCCTCTCGTAAAAGAGGTTTTGGCTGATCTAGAAACCCCCTTATCGCTTTATGTAAAGCTGACACAGGCCTTTGGTAAAAAAAATACCTACCTACTCGAATCCGTTTTAGGTGGCGAGCGCTTTGGGCGTTTTTCTTTTATCGGCTTACCAGCCAAAACTGTTTTAAGAACCGTTGGTACCCCAATTGAGCCGCTTACTGAGGTTCTTACTGATGGCAAAGTAGTTGAAACCAATCGCGATAATCCGCTCGATTTTGTGGATGCTTATTTCAAGCGTTTTAAGGTTGCACTACAACCTGGCCTCCCTCGCTTTTGCGGTGGCTTGGCTGGTTACTTTGGATATGACACCGTTCGGTATATTGAATCTCGCTTGGCAAGGCATAGCCTTCCCGATGAATTAGGCGTTCCCGATATTCAGTTAATGCTCACTGAAGAACTTGCAGTGGTGGATAACGTAGCTGGACGAATCTATTTCATCGTGTACGCCGACCCAAGCTTGCCTGATGGCTACGAAAGGGCTCATGCCAGACTTAAAGAGTTACTTGCTTGCTTAAGCAAACCGGTGAGCATGCCTACTTCTAAAGCCAGCAAAAAAACAGAGTTAATTCGTCGATTTAAAACTGAAGATTTTGAAAATGCAGTTCGCAAAACCAAAGAATATATCTTGGCAGGCGATTGCATGCAGGTTGTGATTGGGCAGCGCATTAGCAAACCATTCACAGATTCACCCCTGTCACTCTATAGAGCATTGCGCTCCTTAAACCCATCGCCTTATATGTACTACTACGACTTTGGGGATTTACAAGTGGTAGGTTCGTCCCCAGAGATTTTGGTACGCCAAGAAAAGCGGGGATCGGCAAAGATGGTGACTATTCGTCCGTTGGCTGGAACTCGTCCGCGTGGCGCCACTCCCGAAGAAGATGAACGTCTAGCCACAGAACTATTGGCTGATCCAAAAGAAATTGCTGAGCATGTGATGTTGATTGATCTTGCGCGTAATGATGTTGGGCGCATTGCTAAAACCGGTTCTGTCAAAGTGACTGACTCGATGTCGATTGAGAAATATTCTCACGTGCAACATATCGTCAGCTCTGTAGAGGGAGAATTGCTCGACAATATGAGCAATATGGATGTATTACGCGCTACCTTTCCTGCCGGAACCTTATCTGGTGCACCAAAAATAAGAGCAATGGAAATCATTGATGAGATGGAGATTGTCAAACGGGGCGTTTATGGCGGCGCGGTTGGCTACCTCTCTTACTCGGGCGATATGGATGTAGCCATTGCAATTCGTACCGGCGTCATTCACGATGGCATGCTTCACTCTCAAGCGGGTGCTGGGGTAGTGGCAGACTCTGATCCAACTGCCGAATGGAAAGAAACCGAAGCCAAGGCGCGCGCCGTCTTAATGGCCGCCGATTTAGTACAAGGAGGACTTGATGCTCCTAATGATTGATAACTATGATTCTTTTACCTACAACCTCGTGCAATATTTTGCAGAATTGGGTGAAGAGGTAAAGGTAGTTCGTAATGACGAGATTACTGTTGATGCAATTGCCGCCTTACATCCTGCGCGTATTTGTATTTCACCGGGACCCTGTAGTCCAGCAGAGGCTGGAATTTCAGTGGACACAATTAAACGCTATGCAGGTCAGATTCCCATTCTTGGAGTGTGCTTGGGTCATCAGGCGATTGGTGAAGCATTTGGTGGAAAAATTATTCGCGCCCAAAAAGTCATGCACGGCAAGACTGATTTGATCTCACACACTGGTGAGGGCGTCTTTAAAGATCTCCCTAATCCATTTAAGGTGACTCGGTATCACTCGCTTGCAATTGAGAAAAGCTCTATTCCAGCAGAACTGGAAATTACCGCTACATCTTCTGATGGTGAAATTATGGGTGTGCGTCATCGCCAGCTGGCAGTTGAAGGCGTGCAATTTCACCCTGAATCCATTCTTTCAGAGTATGGCCATGCGCTGCTTCAGAATTTTCTGAAAAATAATTAATTCAGCAAACCAGCTTATGCCCATTACCCCCCAAGAAGCATTACAGCGCTGCATTGAACATCGAGAATTGTTTCATGATGAAATGACAGCAATGATGCGCCTCATTATGAGCGGAGAAATGCACCCCACTTTGGTTGCAGGCCTCTTAATTGCACTGCGGACTAAAAAAGAAACTGTTGGTGAAATTGCAGCAGCAGCACAAGTCATGCGCGAATTTGCCACACCCGTAGAAGTCACTGACCGCAGTCATTTGGTCGATGTAGTTGGCACAGGGGGCGACGGGGCGCACACCTTCAATATCTCTACTGCAGCGATGTTTGTTGCGGCAGCCGCAGGAGCAAAAATTGCTAAACACGGCAATCGCAGTGTGAGCAGTAAATCTGGCAGTGCTGATGTTTTAGAATCTCTCGGCGTCAGACTCGACCTATCAGCCGACCAAGTTGCTCATTGCATCACGGAGGTGGGGGCAGGCTTCATGTTTGCGCCTAACCATCACCCTGCCATGAAAAATGTAGCCCCCATCCGCAAGGAATTGGGTGTGCGCACGATTTTTAATATCCTCGGACCACTAACTAATCCAGCAGATGCAAAACGCATCTTGATGGGCGTCTTTCATCCAGATCTGGTGGGTATCCAGGCAAGGGTCTTGCATGCTCTTGGAATGACACATGCTTTGGTTGTATATGGCCGTGATGGACTGGATGAGATTTCTCTTGAGGGCCCCACTCTTGTTGGCGAACTTAAAGATGGTTTAGTGCGCGAATACGAAATTCATCCAAGTCAATTTGGTTTCAGTACGGCATTGACCAATAGCTTTCAAGTCGCCAATGCAGAAGAATCGAAAAAAATAGTGCTTGATGTATTGGATGGCAAAGCTGGGTCAGCAAGTGATATCGTTTGCTTCAATGCTGGAGCTACCTTGTATGTTGCAGGTATTGCAAAAGATATCACCCAAGGTATTGCAATGGCAAAAGTCGCAATTGCCTCAGGAGCAGCCCGTCAAAAACTCAATCAATTTGTAAGCGCCAGCCAAATTAACTAATTACTGAATTCATGAGCGATATTCTCGATAAAATTGTTGCGACCAAAAAAATAGAGGTTGCGGCACACTCAAAAAAAATCTCGCTGGCAAATCAGCGTGAACAAGCAGAGGCCAATCAACATGATCCCTTGCTGAAAACACGTGGCTTCATTCATGCTATCCATCAAAAGATTGCCGCAGGAATGCCTGGGGTGATTGCTGAAATCAAGAAAGCTAGCCCCAGCAAAGGCATTCTGCGTGACCACTTTGTTCCAGCAGAAATTGCAAAAACGTATGAAAAAAATGGTGCAGCCTGTTTATCGGTTTTAACTGATACAGACTACTTTCAAGGCAGCAATGCCTATCTCCAAGCGGCGCGTGCAGCATGCCAGATTCCAGTCTTAAGAAAAGATTTTACGATTGACCCCTATCAAATCTATGAAGCTCGTGCCATTGGGGCTGATGCGATTCTATTGATTGTTGCTTGCCTTGGACTTCATCAGATGAAAGAGCTTGAGGTGTGTGCTCACGAGTTAGGCCTTGATGTTCTAGTAGAAGTGCATGATGCCGCAGAACTCGAGCGCGCTCTCGAACTCAAAACACCTCTACTTGGGATTAATAATCGCAACCTCAAAACATTTGAAGTAACTCTCCAAACAACCCTATCCCTACTCTCTATGGTGCCGCAGGATAAAACCTTGGTGACTGAATCAGGAATCATGGGTCGCAATGACGTTGAACTGATGCGTGAGCATAATGTGAATGCATTTTTGGTGGGGGAAGCCTTTATGCGCGCAAACGACCCAGGCGAAGGACTTAAGGCCTTATTTTTCTGAAATCCTTTAAATAATCTAGACCATACTTAATACTGGTCACCATCAAAACTGTGCCCATTACATCGCCCGTAAACATCGCAATAAAGTAATTAATACCCCCAGTATTTGCAAGGCCTCTAGTGGCAAACCACCATTGATGCAAACCAGAGCTGAATAAGGCATAAATCACCATGCAAAATAAGAGCTTGGGGAAATTAAGATCGCTTAAATCTGGTGCAATCTTGATATTCATTAAAACAAACACTCTCGCAAGATAGGGCGCAAAGCCTGAAATGATTGCAATACCAATGCAAGTGACGAGGTCTTGCGAGAAGACGCCCAAGTGGCTAATTAAAAAAGTGGCTAATGCAATACCAAGCGCACCAGGAAATCCAAAGATGAGGGTTAAAAATAAACGTAAGCCAGCGGGTAAATAAATCCAGCTCACACCCAAACCATAGGCTACATACTGCGTTAACCAGTCATTTAGATAAAAAAGTAGCGCGTAAGTAATCGCGCTAATTGCAATGCCAATGAGACCTTCTGTTGTGTACTTAGTCATTGCGAACAATATAATTTGATTTAAGTAGTAGCTTCTTAATTATTTTTGTACTTTAAGGGAATATACTCATAAAAGCATCTAAGCAAATCATCCAAAACATGCCAAGTAATAAACCCTCATCCTATCTACGATTTTTAAATCTGATCGATGTCTTAGATCGCATTAATCCAGGGAAAAAACTGGACAACATCGAAGAAGGCTTGCTTAATAAAATCGTATTGTCATACCAAGCTAATGAATCGACCTTAGTAGGCGATCTAATTTCTCTTGCCGACTTGGGTTCTCAAGCGACTTTACATGGCCGCCTCAAAAATTTGAGTGCCATGGGCTATATCAAAATGGTTGCCAATGATGATGGTCGCAAAAAAGAGGTATTACCAACACAATTGGCCTTAAAACGCTATGAAGAGATTTCAAAATGTCTAGAGAAGGCCGTTAAGGCGAACTAGACCACTTCCAAGCTAGCAACAAAAAGCTCCTACAGAAATGTAAGGGCTTTTTTTTGCAAGGCTAGCTAAGCTGTTTTGAGCATCTATACATTAAACAGAAAGTTGAGCACATCGCCATCTTTGACAACATACTCTTTGCCCTCTGCACGCATTTTTCCAGCCTCTTTGGAGCCGGCTTCACCTTTAAATTGAATGAAATCATCGTAGGCAATAGTCTGCGCGCGAATAAAGCCACGCTCAAAATCAGTATGGATCACGCCAGCAGCTTGTGGGGCAGTATCACCCTGATGAATCGTCCATGCACGCACTTCTTTAACACCAGCCGTAAAGTAGGTTTGCAGGCCCAAAAGACGGTAGCCAGCACGAATAACGCGGTCCAAGCCCGGCTCATCCATACCTAGATCTGACAAGAACTCGGCCTTATCAGTATCATCCAAATCAGCGATTTCTGCCTCAATTGCGGCGCAGACCGCCACAACTGGAGCACCCTCTTTAGCGGCATGCGCAATTACAGCATCTAAGTGTGGGTTGTTACTAAATCCATCTTCTTTCACATTGGCAACATACATCGCTGGTTTGGCTGTAATCAAGCACAGTGGCTTTAAAACAAGATTTTCCTCTTCCGTTAACTGCATGCTGCGCACCGGTAAAGCCTGATCTAGGTGGGCTTGCACTTTAGTCAACACAGCTACTAATGCGGCAGCTTCTTTGTCATTTCCTGATTTGGCGGCCTTAGAGGAGCGATTTAATGTTTTCTCCACCGTAGTGAGATCAGATAAGGCCAGCTCAGTATCAATTACGCCAATATCTGCAATTGGATCAATTTTCCCGGCAACGTGAATGATGTTGGGATCATCAAAACAACGCACCACATGGGTAATGGCATCGGTTTCGCGAATATTCGCCAAAAACTGATTACCAAGACCCTCTCCTTTGGAGGCGCCCGCCACTAAACCAGCAATATCGACAAACTCGACTGTGGCAGGAAGTATCCGCTCTGGCTTGACGATCTCAGCCAAAGCCGCTAAACGGGGGTCAGGAACCTCAACAACACCTACATTGGGCTCAATCGTGCAGAAGGGATAGTTTTCTGCAGCGATTCCAGCTTTGGTAAGCGCGTTAAAGAGGGTAGATTTGCCGACATTAGGCAGGCCGACGATGCCACATTTCAAAGACATGAACGTATTGTAAAGGGCTCGGTTTCGATATCATCGAGTTATGTCTGATGCACACCAAAATAACCCAAATAAACTGGCCCAAACACGCACTTTTGATGTCGCCGTTGTTGGCGGAGGCATTGTTGGTAAGGCTTGTGCGCTCGGTTTAGCCCAAATGGGTCTACAAACCGTCCAAATTGCACCTGATTTAGCAAACCCATGCCCCAGCCCTCAAGGCCCTCAGTGGGGACAACGAATCTATGCCTTTTCACCCGGCACGCAAAAAATACTCCGTCGCTTACAAATTTGGGATGCCTTGGATCACGGCCGCATGCAGCCAGTGCGCGACATGCGTATTTATGGGGATCGCGCCCAGAAAACCGATCAACTGCATTTATCAGCCTTCGAATCTGGCACACCTCAACTGGCCTGGATTGGTGAGTCCAATTTAATTGAACACACTTTAGATCAAGCGAGTCGCTTCCAAAATAAATTAGAACGCTGCAGTGATAGCTTGCAAACCATCGATGTGGATCAAGATGGTACCACCCTTCACTTGGCAAAGAGTGAGTCTATACGCGCCCAAATTGTCATTGCAGCAGACGGTGCTCATTCGCAAATTCGCTCTGCGATTGGCATTGAAGCCAGCGAAGAAAGTTATTCGCAAAGCGCTGTAGTTGCCAACTGGATTTGTACTCACCCCCATTTGGAAACGGCCTATCAATGGTTCTTACCGGATGGCGATATCATTGCAATGCTCCCACTTCCTCATCAGCAAGCCTCCATGGTGTGGTCAACTTCGCCAGAAAAAGCTGCTGAACTTCTCAAACTGGATCAAACTGCTTGGGTAAAGCAATTTGAAGAGATTGCTGGCGGTGCGATTTGCAAACAGCTGGGTAATCTCACACTGAATTCTGAAGTTGCCGCTTTTCCATTAAGAAAAATTCGTGCCAAACGTTTTATTGGTCCCGCACAATTCCCCAAGGTTGTGCTGATTGGCGATGCTGCCCACGTGATGCACCCTTTGGCAGGGCAAGGACTAAACCTAGGTATGCGCGATGTGGCTTCGCTACTTCACATTTTGAATCAGCGTGAAGCATTTAGATCGCTCAGTGATCTGGTGCTTTTACGTCGTTATGAGCGTCAGCGCCAAGGCGATACTGACGCCTTACTATGGGTTACAGACAAGCTCAAAAAATTATTTTCAGGCTCGAGTAGTGCTGAGCGCCAAATTCGCAACTGGGGGCTGGGTCTGGTCAATAAAAGCCACTTTATTAAACAGCGCCTGATTGAACGCGCATTAGGAGATATTGATTTTGAATAAATTTGTAGCCGCTTTAATACTCATCTACACTACTGTGTTTTTTGCAACAGTAAGCTATGCACAATCTGAACAGCAAATTAAGATCGATCTTCAGAAAAAGCTCGGCACTAGCGCAAAGATTAAAAGCGTTAGCCCATCACCAATCGCTGGAGTATATGAAGTGCTTGTTGGAAGCGATGTCTTCTACACTGATAAAGATAGTAAGTATTTAATTCAGGGTGACATTATCGAAGTCGCTACCGGAAAAAATATTACCGAACTAAGGCAGTCTGATTTAAATCGCATCAAATGGTCTGACCTACCACAAGCAAACGCATTTAAAACTATTCATGGCAATGGCTCGCGCCAACTAGCAGTGTTTGCCGATCCGAATTGTGGCTACTGCAAGCGTTTAGAAAAATCAATGCAGCAACTAGAGAATGTCACCATCTACACCTATCTCATTCCGATACTCTCCGCCGACTCAACAGTGAAAGCTAAACAAATTTGGTGCTCCGCTGACCCATCAAAAGCGTATACCGATTGGATGATTAATGGCACGCCCTTAAGCGGTAAAACAGATTGCACCACGCCATTAGATAAAAATCTGCTTCTCGCCAAAACGTATGGAATTACAGGCACCCCCACTCTCTTTTTTGTTGATGGCAGTCGCATACCTGGGGCAGCACAAATTGCAGATATCGAAAAGAAATTGAACGCACAGAAATAACCGCCCAAAATCACTAGCGACGACATACACAATGAGCACTAGCTTGAGTTCTGATTTACCTGAAATTGTTTATACAGTTTGGCCTGCAGATCTTCACGGCCATCGCTTTGCAGTTAAATTACGCATTGCACGCCCAGATCCGCATGGGCAAATCATTCAAATGCCTTCCTGGATTCCGGGTAGCTATTTAATCCGTGATTTCAGCAAACAAATTGAAACGATAGATGCCTATCTAGAGGGTGATAGAACTAAACCGCTGACGCTAGAAAGAATAGATAACGATCAATGGCGTCTTCCCAAGGTCAATAGTCCAGTTGAAATTTTGACTACGGTGTATGCCTTCGATTCTTCTGTACGCGCAGCCTATCTAGATCATGAACGCGGGTTTTTCAATCCAAGCAGTTTATGTTTTGCTGTCAAGGGCCAAGAGCATTTGCCCTGCGCACTCGCCCTTGTTCCTAGTGAGTCTGCCGCAACAGCGCACTGGACAATTCAAACGAGCTTGCGCGCTGTTAAAACTGATCCAAAGGGCTACGGTTTTTACTTAGCCAAAAATTATGATGATTTACTAGATCACCCAATTGCTTTTGGTGAATTTCAGATGATCCATTGGCAGAGCAATGGCACACCACATGCAATGGCGATTCAGGGATGCCTTCATGAAGTTGATGCGGCGCATCTTGCGACCGATCTTCAGGCAATCTGCTCATCTACCATCGGGCTCTTTGAGCCAAAAGCAAAGCAAGCACCATTTAATAGTTACCTCTTTTTGGTAAATGCTGTGCTCGCTGGTTATGGTGGACTTGAGCATCGTAACAGCACTGCATTATTGTGCCGGCGGGATCAACTCCCACAAAATGCGGTGCCTCTTGATGAGGCGGGCTATCGTGAATTCTTGGGCCTATGCAGTCATGAGTATTTCCATGCATGGTTAGTAAAAAGAATTCAGCCTAAATCATTTCAACCCTATCAGCTAGACCGTCGCAACCATACGCGCTTACTCTGGCTGTTTGAGGGCTTCACAAGCTACTACGATGATTTGCAACTGTTTCGCAGCAAGCGGATTGATCTAAAAACCTATTTAAATTTGCTTGCTGAGAACTGGAATAGCGTGTTGCGTGGACCAGGAAGAACAAAACAAAGCTTAGCCGATAGCTCTTTTGATGCTTGGACAAAGTACTATCAGGTCGACGAAAACACGGCCAACAAGGTTGTCAGTTATTACGGCAAAGGTGCGCTTTTAGCATTGGGACTAGATTTAAGCATTCGCCAATTTACCAATCACCGCAAATCGCTTGATGACCTCATGCGCCTCATCTGGCAAACACACGGGGTCAATCAAGTAGGGATCGCTGAAGATGGCTTGGACCCGCTGATATTTAATTTACTAGGGGATGGCTTTACTAAAATATGGAGTCGCTTTAAATCAGATTACATTTTTGGCGTAAAAGATATTCCACTGCAAAAGTGGTTTGATCCTAAAGCCATTTTAGTAAGCCCAAAGAAGCAAACTCAGCTCGAGCGCATCAAACTGCAACTGGGCATACGCTACACGGAAATCAATGGCTGGCTGAAAATCACTGCTGTTTTGGATGGCGGAGCGGCTCAATCAGCAGGCCTTGCTGCAGGCGATTTACTTGCCAACATAAACGGTCAGCGCGTCACCAGCGCTCGCCTAGATCAATTACTCGGCAGCCTACAAGAAGATATGCCAATTGCTTTCTCTTTCTACCGCGATGACTTAGAGCATGAGTCTATGGCTGTTCTACATTCTTCTCAGGCCCCACAGCAGTTTGCACTTACCCCCGCTTAATGGCTGCCTTTTCTGAAAAAGATATTCCAGAGGATTGGCGCCTACTGCTGGGTGATTATTTTCAAACGGAAGATTGGGGAAATTTACAGGCCAATCTACAAAAAGAATTTGCGCTTGGGGCCAATCTTGTTTGTCCTAGCCCGGAGAATTTCTTCAAAGCGCTCAAACTGACACCACTCAATCGGGTTCGGGTGGTTATTCTTGGCCAGGATCCCTATCACTCCCCAGGACTAGCGCAAGGCCTGGCGTTTTCTATTCCGTCGCACATTCCAATACATTCACGGGCATTTCCTAGCTCTCTGCGCAATATCAATAAAGCACTATCTTTGGAGGGTTTTGGCACCCTAGCTAATGGTGACCTGCATCCTTGGGCAGAACAAGGTGTACTTCTTCTCAATACCGCTTTGAGCGTCAGACTTGGGGAAGCCGCCAGCCACAGCCATATCGGCTGGAAAGCCCTCGTTGATCGTTTAATTACTTCCTTAGCCATTCAGAAGCCAAACTTGATTTGGATGCTTTGGGGCGGTCACGCCCAGTCCAAACTCCCCTTAATTGAATTAGCCTCTGATCAGCTGATTTTGCAATCCTCCCACCCCTCTGGCCTAGGGGTCCACAAAACCAATCAACCCTTTTTGTATCCTGGTGCAGCTGCCAGCTGCCAGCACTTCACTAAGGCCAATGCGTGGCTTTTAAAGCACAATCTTGAACCTATTCGATGGGTAGAAAACGCGCCACCAAGCGTCAGCCAAGACAATTTATTTGATTAAAACCGCGATTAGAGCGCTTACAAGACCAGAAACTAGAGTAACGACGATCCACTCGATCATCTGGCCAGACTGGAAATACCCAGCAAACTGCCCCAAATAAGCGCTTGCAATACATGCGCCAAAGCCTCCAAGGGCGCAAATCAATAATTTCTGCCACGGTCGTCCAGGCAGTTTTTGGCCAGGATAGCAAGCCCAAGCACACGCGCCCGATAAGGCGCCAATTACCAGAAAAGCCAAAAACCCCATTGATGCCCCCATTAATACCATCTTCAAATCTATAATCGCCATTATGAAGTTGTTGACACTCGGCATCAATCATCACACAGCGCCGGTCGCCATTCGGGAAAAGGTCGCCTTTGACCCTGAATTTCTTCAGGAAGCCCTACACGATCTTCGCCATCACATAGTTGGCGCGAATCAGGTCGGCCTGCCAGAAGCCACTATTTTGTCAACCTGCAATCGTACCGAGGTTTATTGTGCCGCTAACGATGATGCCGCATCCATACTTCACGAAGCCACGTTTGACTGGCTAGCAAAAACCCAGCGACTGGCTCCAAGCAGTCTTCAGCCCCACATTTACTCCCTCCCTCAATCTGATGCTGTGCGGCATGCATTCAGAGTTGCCTGCGGCCTTGATTCAATGGTGATTGGGGAAACGCAAATTCTGGGACAGATGAAAGACGCTGTACGCACCGCAAACGATGCAGGTGTGCTCGGGACCTACCTGAATCAACTATTCCAAAAAACATTTGCAGTGGCAAAAGAAGTACGCGGTTCCACTGAAATTGGTGCTCACTCGATTTCTATGGCGGCGGCATCGGTCCGTTTGGCAGAGCGAATCTTTGGAAGTATTGCTGATCAACGTGTGCTTTTCATTGGTGCGGGTGACATGATCTCTTTATGTGCCACTCATTTTGTGGCACATAAACCAAAAAGTGTTGCAGTTGCTAATCGCACCGTAGAGCGTGGCCAAGAATTAGCCGACACTATCGCAGCCCAAGAGGTGCAGTCTGAGTCCTTCAAGCTTTCTGAGTTGCCAAGTCGCTTACATGAATTTGACATCATCGTTTCCAGTACGGCATCTTCTCTTCCCATCATTGGTTTAGGCATGGTGGAGAGCGCACTTAAACAACGGCGTCATAAGCCGATGGTCATGATTGACTTGGCTGTTCCACGTGATTTTGAACCTGAAATTGCGCGCCTCAACGATATTTATTTGTATACCGTAGACGACCTAGGGGTCATGATTCAAACCGGTGCCTCGTTGCGTCAAGCCGCGGTGAGTCAGGCAGAAGCCATCATTGAAGATCGTGTTGGCAACTTCATGCACTGGATGAGTGGACGGAAGACCGTGCCACTTATTCAAGATATTCAACAGCAAGGTGAACGTCTAAGACAACTTGAGCTAGAGCGCGCCATGAAGCGACTGATGCGTGGCGATGATCCCCAAGAGGTACTCAATGCGATGGCACAAGGCCTAACAAATAAATTTCTACATGGCTCTTTGCATGCCCTACAACACTCAAATGGTACTGAGCGCGATGCCCTCATCAAACTCTTACCCAAGCTTTTCTCATCCCATACAAAATCAGAAGACCAATAGATGAAGCCCAGCATGCGGGCTAAGCTAGATCATCTAGACACACGCTTAGCCGAACTAAATTCCCTTTTAACCACCGAAGAAGCAACCAAAGATATGGATGCGTATCGGAAACTCACGCGCGAGCATTCTGATATTGCTACGGTCGTTGAACAATTTGCACTCTATAAACAGGCTGAAGCAGATGCACAAGCGGCCGAAGAGATGCGTAAAGATCCAGAAATGAAGGACTTTGCCGACGAAGAACAAAAACAGGCTCTTGCCACCATGGAAGCGCTGGAGGGTGTTTTACAAAAACTCCTGCTTCCTAAAGATGAGAACGATGATCGCAATGTCTTCCTAGAAATTCGGGCTGGTACAGGCGGCGATGAGAGCGCTTTGTTTGCAGGCGATCTCTTGCGGATGTACACCAGATTTGCAGAGCGCCAAGGATGGAAGGTTGAAGTGGTCAGTTCTGCTGAATCGGATTTAGGTGGATACAAAGAGGTGGTATTACGCCTAGTTGGACAGTCAGTGTATTCACGTCTTAAATTTGAATCCGGTGGCCATCGCGTGCAACGGGTGCCCCAGACTGAAACTCAGGGTCGTATTCATACGTCGGCATGTACGGTTGCAGTCATGCCTGAAGCGGATGAGTTAGAGGCCGTCAAAATTAATCCAGCGGAGTTACGCATTGATACCTTCAGGGCATCGGGTGCAGGTGGACAACATATTAATAAAACAGATTCGGCTGTTCGTATTACCCATTTGCCTACGGGAACCGTAGTGGAATGTCAGGATGATCGTAGTCAACATCGCAATAAAGAACAAGCTATGAAGGTTCTAGTGTCACGCATTATGGATGCCCGTGAACGTGAGAAACACCAACTAGAAGCACAAACCCGCAAGTCTTTAGTAGGTTCAGGCGACCGCAGTGATCGGATTCGTACCTATAACTTTCCCCAGGGGCGCATTACTGATCATCGTATCAACCTGACACTCTACAAAATTGATGCCATGATGGATGGCGATATCAATGACCTTTGCAATGCACTTGCATCCGAGCATCAAGCTGAATTGCTTGCTGCTTTAGGCGACAACTGATTTCAGTTGGCAATGAGCTCAAGTAACTCGCTGCGTGCATTGCTGGGAAAATCAACGCTTCCTAGCAATGAGGCCAAAATACTCCTCGCTTTTATTTTAGAAAAGCACTATCAATTACCACGCTCAGCCCTCCTTTCCAAAGATGATTTGGAGTTAAGTCCAGCGGCACTAGAGGACTGGATGTATCTTCAATCTAGACGGATGAGTGGGGAGCCCATTGCCTACTTGTTAGGAGAAAAGGGGTTCTACAACATTGAGCTGAAGGTAGGTCCCGGCGTCCTTATTCCGCGCCCAGAAACTGAACTTTTAGTTGAAATTGCGCTTACTCAGCTTGCAAAATTAAGTGATCAACCCCGTATCTTGGACCTGGGAACGGGCTCAGGAGCAATTGCTCTTGCCGTGGCACACAATGCGCCAAAAGCTCAAATAACGGCTACGGACCAATCTGACGAAGCATTAATGATTGCCAAGCAAAATGCAGCCACCCTAGGACTGATCGATCGGGTCGAATTTAGACAGGGCAGTTGGTATGAAGCCCTCGCTGACCAGACGTCATTTGACATTATCTTGAGCAACCCTCCTTACATTGCGAATAAGAATCCTCATTTGAGCCAAGGGGATCTGAGATTTGAACCTGTATCCGCACTGACAGATGGCTCTACTGGATTAAGCTGTCTAGAAACCATCATCTCGCAAGCGGGTCATTATTTGAAGCCTGGGGGCTTACTTGCCGTTGAGCACGGTTTTGACCAATCAGAAGCAGTGATTACCCTCATGAAAAATGCCAACCTTGAAGGCGCGCAAGTGCACAAGGACTTATCTGGTCATGCCCGTTGCGCATCGGCTAGAAAAAGTATTAGCAAATAACCTTTTTCTGCATAAAGTCTTAAAATTGAGTTATTCAAAATAGGCTGTCATATAGTCAAGCAGCTTTAACTTAAGGAAAAATTGATGGATACCCAAGCAAAAATTAAAGAAATCGTCACTAGTCACCCAGTTGTCCTATTTATGAAGGGTACGGCGCAATTTCCACAATGTGGATTTTCTGGCAATGCTATTAATATTCTGCACGCATGTGGTGCCGACAATCTGCACACTGTTAACGTCTTTGATGACGAAGGCATCCGCCAAGGCATTAAGCAATATGCTAACTGGCCAACGATTCCGCAACTATACATTAATGGCGAATTCATTGGCGGATCTGACATCATGACCGAAATGTTTGAGAGTGGCGAATTACAAAAATTAGTAAAGTCTTAATTTAAAAAGTCGACCTCTAGTGACTTTCGATCTCGGCTCGCTAGTGCTTTTTAGTCTGCCATTTGGCCTTTGTGTAGGCCTTCTTTTTTATGCCTTGAGCTTACGCTCAGCACTTGCTCTGAGCAAGCAAGAAGTGCAAGCACAATCAGAGAAGTCCACCCTGCTTCGAGATGAGCGAGACCAGGCTATTCAAAATGCAATTCGTTTAGAGGCAGCACTCGATTCAGAGCGCAAACAAGGCCTTGGTAGATTGGAGTCCCTCAATGAAGCTAAGGAAGCGTTAACGAGTCAGTTTAAGAATTTAGCTAATGAAATCTTGGAAGATAAATCCAAGCGCTTTACCGAGCAGAATGCTGCCAATCTAGACGCTCTATTAAAGCCCCTGCAAACTAAGCTCACAGAATTTAAAGAGCAGGTTAGTAATTCTTATGGAAATGAAGCGCGCGAACGCTTTGCCCTCAAGAGTGAAATTGAACGCTTGGCTAATTTAAATTTACGCATGTCTGATGAGACTCGCTCGCTTACCCAAGCACTCAAAGGAGACTCTAAGGTTCAGGGAAATTGGGGCGAACTAGTTCTGGAGTCGATTCTCGAGTCCTCAGGCCTGCGCAAAGGTGAAGAGTACGTAGTACAAGATAGCCACACTCTGACTGACGGTTCACGCTTACAACCAGACGTTGTAGTCAAACTACCTGAAGGCAGAAGTCTAGTGGTTGACAGCAAAGTCTCCATCACAGCCTATGCCCGATATGCACAGACAACTGATCCAACGGTAGCAGAGCAAGAACTTGCGGCCCATATTCAGTCTTTACGTCAGCATATTCAGGGTCTTTCAAACAAAAACTATAGCGCCCTCTATGGCTTAGGCTCAGTAGACTTCGTATTGATGTTTGTGCCGATCGAACCCGCTTTTTTACTAGCTCTCAAAACCGCACCAAACCTTTATCAAGAAGCTTTGGCCAAAAATATTGTTTTGGTTTGCCCTAGCACCTTGATGGCCACCCTCAGAACCGTGGCACATCTGTGGAGACAGGATCATCAAAACCGCAATGCCCTTGAAATCGCCAAGCAATGCGGCACGCTATACGATAAATTTGTCGGCTTTGTAGATGATTTAGAAAAACTAGGGCAACGTTTGGATCAGGCTCAAACCAGCTATCACGATGCCTTCAATAAACTCAAGTCTGGCAAAGGAAACTTGATTCGAACTGCAGAAAGAGTACGAGAGCTCGGCGTCAAACCCAGCAAATCCATCTCTACCCCCCTGTTAGATTCCTCGGAATCCGATACAGACTAACAATTTCTTGCTCACTTAGCTGGTGATAACGAAAACTATCTCTGCATCAAATAAAGCGGCGCAGACCTACAGAAAAGTGGCGATTGCTGCCTGCTTTGGCACCTTTTTAGAATGGTACGATTTTCTGACATTTGCCACTCTAGCAGTGACATTTGGACCCCTATTCTTCCCCTCCCATGATCCTGCTTCAGGCCTGCTAGCAAGTCTAGCAACCTTTGGAGTAGGCATGATCGTACGCCCTGTAGGGGCTGCTATCTTTGGTAGTTTGGGCGATCGTATTGGTCGCAGGCCGGTCTTTATGATCACTATTGTGCTCATGGGTGTCGCTACTGTGTGTGTTGGCTTTTTACCAACACATAGTCAGATCGGAATCTGGGCTCCCATACTGCTTGTTTCACTCAGGCTATTGCAAGGACTCTCAGCTGGAGGTGAAATCGGTGGCAGTGCAGTGTATTTGACCGAGCATGCGGGGGAGAAACATCGAGGCTTTCAGACAAGTTTCTTACAGTTGATGGGGCCATTAGGTATTCTTGCCTCCACTTTGCAAATCGCCTTACTCCAACATTGGCTAAGCCCAGAAGAATTCCAATCTTGGGGATGGCGTGTACCCTTTTGGATCTCCTTAGTACTTTTACTCCTTGGATTTAAAGCCAGACTGGCACTTGAAGAAACGCCCGTCTTTCTTAATCTCATCAAAGATGGAAACCAAATAAACAATCCTCTTCGTGAGAATCTGAAAGACCGAGTAACTCTAAAAAAAATGTTTGTGATTTTTTTCTGCGTTTCATCGGGTGGCGCAATATTGTTCTTCTGCACCCAGGTCTACACAACGATCTTCCTCAAAACTTCTACACAACTACCTGCATATCTCGCAGATAACATCAGCATTTATGCGACCCTATCGCTCATGCCCTTCACTATTTTTTCTGGGTGGTTATCAGACAAGGTTGGAAGAAAGCCGGTGGTACTCGGTGGGTTGATTCTAGGGGCACTATGTATCATCCCTGCATTTCATATCATCCGGGGCAACCCGGGGACGATTTATATTATTGCCATTCTGATTGGCTTATCAGGAATCTTAGCGCTTGTCGTTGGACCTCAAACAGCCCTACTTGCAGAACTCTTTCCAGCCAAATCAAGAAGCAGTGCAGCCGCCCTTCCGCATAATCTCGCAGCAGGTTGGATAGGAGGGCTTCTACCTTTAATCGTCACCTGGCTCAATCAACAATGGCCCGACTCTTTGGCTGGTCTATGGTATCCAACACTTTTTTTGGGTACCGCAGCAATCATTGCAGCCATTTTCTTGCCCGAGACAAAAGGGAAGAACTTAAATCATTAGGCTTATAGATACAAAAAGCTAGCGTTTTGAATGTGCCGCAGCTAAGGATGCAAGATCTACTTTGACATCCTCTATGACACCAATCCAATCACCCGGTGTATTTTGTTGATAGATTTTTGCAGTTGGGTACCATGGGCTATCTGACCGACCTCGCAACCAGCGCCAGCATGAATCATAGCGATTCAAAATCCACACTGGTCTCCCGAGCGCTCCGGCAAGGTGGGCTGAGGAGGTATCAACAGAGATGATTAAATCTAAGCACTCCATTAAAGCAGCAGTATCTGAAAAATCGTTCAAAAGGTGCGCATAGTTAATTAAATCTGGCCAAAGCTCCTCTTTTCTAGCTCGCAACTCGGACTCTGCGGGGTTGCCTTTTTGCAAGCTATAGAAATCAACACCAGACACATCCTTAAGCCTGCAGATCACATCAAGCTCTATATTGCGGCGCTTATTAATAGCCCATAGCTCCGGAGAATCTGCTCTAAATCCGCCATTCCATATAACGCCCACTTTTAGCTTTTGCGAAGTCCCAAGCTCTCTTGCAAAAAGATTTTTCTTGTCATGATCAAAATCAAGATATGGTATTTGCGCCGGAATTGTCTCTAGGGTAGTGCCAAATACCAATGGCAAACTCAATAAAGGCGACTGAAACTCAAATTGAGATTCATCAATCTCTTCCCCATCTGAGATAAGTGTGCAAAATTGACTCAAGGCGTTTAGCACCTTTCGTAATGCTTTGGGAACAACAAATGTTACTTGAGCACCGAAACTAGATAGCATTTGAATATACCGAGAAAACTGCAAGGTATCTCCCAAGCCCTGCTCAGCCCAGATTAATATTTTTTTACCAGCGAGATCTGTAATACTTTGAAGTCTGGCTATCCCTGAATATCGAAATTGAAGTGGATGCGTTTTAAACCAGCGCGCCTCATAATTTTGCCAACCAGCTAAAAAATTTCCTCCCGGCAATTCAGTCATCGCTTTATGCCAATAAGCATCGACATAACGGGGATTAATCGCGATAGCTTGCTCGTAATGCCAAATGGCTTGATTATGCTGGCGTAATAACTCTAAAGCGTTACCCTTATTACTGTATGCCTCAGCATAATTTGGTTGCAAGGAAATTGCTTTGTCATATAAAGCCAAAGACTCTTGGTAGCGCCGCATCTCCTGCAGTACATTACCCTTGTTGTTATATGCCTCAGCATAATCAGGCGCAAGCTCAATTGCTCGATCTAGCGCTATTAAAGCTTCCTCATATTTGCCGAGCTCTTTGAGAATATTTCCCCTATTGCTATGCGCAATTCCATTGCTAGGCGCTATAACAATGCAGTGATCAATAAATATTAGGGCATTTTCATAGTCATACTGCAGTGCGGCTACTACACTCAAAAATCGCAGGACATCTGGATTGACTGGCTCTAAGCTTTGGGCTTTTAGAAGTAGTTCACGAGCAATGCCATACTCCTTAGCCTGAATATGCTCCAAAGAATTTCTCAGAAGAATTTGTACTTCAAGACTCATAAATTTTCCAAATCCCAGGAAGACCAAAAGATAAGTAAAAAAGAAATGGAGGGTGCCAGTGGTAAGGCTAGAGAAGTGGTGGTGCCCCTTGTCCGACTCGAACAGACCACCTACTGATTACAAATCAGTTGCTCTACCAGATGAGCTAAAGGGGCAACGGGTAATATTTTAACCTACTTCACGATCGTAAACTTAGGTCTGGCAGTTTTTGCCGTGTCGACCTCAGGTTTTATATCTTTTGAGACTGATTTTGGGTCAAATGGGAAAGACATGCCCTGCCCATTTTCTCTGGCATAGATAGCTAAAACATGGCTCACGGGGACCATGATCTTTCTTGGAACACCTCCAAATCGAGCCTGAAAGCTGATCCAATCATTCTCCATCTGTAGCTGATGGCAAGCCTCTACCGAGAGATTAAGAACGATTTCGTCATTCTTAACGAACTCCATGGGAACTTCTACACTTGAATCAACAAAGACGGCAATAAAGGGCGTAAAACCAAAATCCGTACACCACTGATGTAGCGCACGGATTAGGTAGGGTTTATTGCTTGGGACCTCAAGCATACAGACTGCGAATGAACCGCTTAGCGGCGCATTACCTTCTCTGAAGGTGTTAATGCTTCAATGTAGGCAGGTCTACTAAAAATACGCTCTGCGTACTTTAAGAGGGGTGCTGCATTGCGTGAGAGATCAATGCCATAGTGCTCAAGGCGCCACAACAAAGGGGCAATCGCAACATCGAGCATAGAGAACTCATCACCGAGCATGTACTTATTTTTTACAAAAATAGGTGCCAACTGGGTTAAGCGATCACGAATAGCTAAACGCGCTTTTTCATGAACTTTTTCAGCAGCTTTGCCTTTTTCATTTTCCAAGGCAGCAACGTGTACGAATAGCTCTTTCTCAAAATTGAAGAGGAACAATCGTGCACGAGCACGCGCTACAGGATCAGGCGGCATTAACTGAGGATGCGGAAAACGTTCATCAATGTATTCATTGATGATATTTGACTCATACAAAATTAAATCACGCTCAACCAAGATTGGAACTTGGCCGTATGGGTTCATCACCGAGATGTCTTCTGGCTTATTAAACAAGTCAACATCGCGGATCTCAAAGTCCATGCCTTTTTCAAAAAGCACAAGACGGCAGCGTTGCGAGAATGGGCAATTTGTGCCCGAGTACAACACCATCATAAATATATTTCCTTAATCAATACTACAAATTACTGCTTTAAATCTGCTCTTAAAAGATATCCACTTATTCTTAGTGGATATCTTTCCAGTAGGACTTATTCAAACGCCAAGCGAATAGAGTAAAGATCGCCAAGAACAATAGAACAATAACGCCAAGGCGCTTACGCTCTAATTGTGCTGGCTCAGCCATCCAAGACATGAAAGAAACCAGGTCGGCAATATTATCGTCATACTCTTGTGGCTTCATGGTGCCTGGAGTTAATTGCTCAAAGCCAATAAATACTTTCTCAGTTCTGCCCTCTTCATGAGGATCAGCCTTCTCCTCAAATTTCGCAGCACGAATACCCTGAAGTTGCCATAAAACATGCGGCATACCAACGTTTGGATAAACCAAATTATTCCAACCAGTTTGTGTATTGTCGTCTTTGTAGAAAGTACGGAAGTAGGTATACAACCAATCAGTACCTCTAGCACGCGCCTCAACCGACAGGTCTGGAGGATTTTTGCCGAAGAACAATTTGCCTTCTTTTGGTGTCATGGAGATGGTCATCAAATCACCCACCTTGGCGTCATTCAAAATCAAGTTATCTTTGATTTCTTCATCAGTCAAACCAATGTCACGCAAGCGGTTGTAACGCAAGCTTGCTGCCGCGTGACAATTTAAGCAATAGTTCACAAACAACTTTGCGCCATTTTGTAATGAGGCATTACTGCTCACGCGATTCGGTGCAGCATCCAATGGGAAGCCGCCTTCATTTGCATTTGCGGCAACACCAAAACCCAGGGCAGCAACCAAAACCGTTGCTTGGCAGACGCCCATCCAAGTTTGCAGAATTCGTTTCATACTAGTTCCTAATATCTCTTTGGTGTCTGAATTAATGTGACTTAAAAGTAACGCGTGTTGGAACTGGCTTGAATGTACCAAGCTTGCTCCAAAACGGCATTCCTAAGAAGAAGCCCAGGTAGTAAATAGTACAAACCTGAGAAAGCTTCTCAAACATAGGTGATGGTGGCTGAATGCCAAGATAGCCCAAAATCACAAAACAGACCACGAAGATGCCATAGATATATTTATGGAATTGTGGACGGTAACGAATAGATTTCACTGGTGAGTGATCAAGCCATGGCAAGAAGAACATGATTACCACCGAGCCACCCATAATCACCACGCCCCAGAATTTGGCATCAAAGAAATGGAAACCGGCAGCCAATACCAGTGCGATTGCTAGACAGAGGCCTTTTGTTTTCCACTGCTTAGCACTCTTAGCAAACATCGCCAAGATTAAGGCCAAGAAAATCCACAAAGGCAATAAAAAGCTGGTCGTTGTTGCACGCAACATCGAATAGAAAGGCGTGAAATACCAAACTGGAGCAATATGCGGAGGGGTTTGGAAAGGGTTAGCTGGAATAAAGTTATTGGCCTCTAAAAAGTAACCGCCCATCTCTGGAGCAAAGAATACGATAAGAGCAAAAATCATCAAGAAGCCGCCCAAATACATCACATCATGCACACTGTAGAAGGGGTGGAAAGGAATGCCGTCCACTGGATGGCCTTGTGAATCCAATGTATCTTTGATTTCAACGCCATCTGGGTTATTCGAGCCAACTTCATGCAAAGCAAGAATGTGTGCTGCGACCAAACCAATCAATACCAATGGAATAGCAATGACGTGGAATGCAAAGAAGCGATTTAGCGTTGCGTCGCCTACAACATAGTCGCCACGTAACCACAAAGAGAGGTCTGGTCCAATAAATGGAATGGCGGAAAACAAGTTCACAATCACTTGAGCGCCCCAATAGGACATTTGGCCCCATGGCAGCAAGTAGCCAAAGAATGCTTCACCCATCAAGCACAAGAAGATTGCGCAACCAAAAATCCAGATTAATTCACGTGGTTTGCGATATGACCCGTAGATCAAGCCGCGGAACATATGCATATAAACCACCACAAAGAACATAGAAGCGCCAGTGGAATGCATGTAGCGAATCAACCAGCCCCATGGAACTTCTCGCATGATGTATTCAACGGACTCAAATGCTTTTGCTGCATCAGGCTTGTAGTTCATCACCAAAAAAATACCAGTGAGAATCTGAATGACTAAAACAACAATTGCTAAGGCGCCAAAAATATAGAAGAAATTCAAATTCTTTGGAGCGTAATACTCACTCATATGCCTTTTAAAGGCCTCAGTTACAGGCAGGCGTGAGTCAATCCAAGCCATTAATTTCTGAGCGGCTGGAGCGTTTGCCGGGACTTCTTTTTCGTGAAATGCCATTTATCTCTCCTTAGGCCTTCTTATCATCGCCAATCAGAATCTTGGTGTCGCTCAAGTACATGTGCGGAGGGACTTCAAGGTTATCTGGGGCTGGTTTGTTTTTAAATACGCGGCCTGCCATATCAAATGTGGAGCCATGGCATGGGCAAAGGAAGCCGCCCGGCCAAGTGTTTGGTAAAGATGGTTGTGGGCCCGCCTCAAATTTAGCATTTGGGGAGCAACCTAAGTGAGTACAGATGCCAACAACAACAAGATATTCAGGCTTGATAGAACGCCATTGGTTCTGGGCATAGGGTGGGGTAAATTGAGCTGGATCACGCAATGAGTCTGGATCAGCCAATTCGCCATCAATCTTAGAAAGCTCAGCAACCTGCTCAGGAGTACGACGCACTACCCAAACCGGCTTTCCACGCCACTCTACAACCCGCATCTCATCAGGCTTCATACCTGTAATATCAATCTCAACAGCAGCACCAGCGGCCTTAGCGCGCTCAGAAGGCTCAAAACTGTCAACAAATGGGTAGAGAGCAGCGGCTGCGCCTACGCCTCCAACAGCAGAAGTAGCGATCAACCAATTACGGCGATCCTTGTCCATACAGGGCTTGTCACTCATTTACAAAATTCCTAAAAAGAGCATTTATGGGTGGAAATTGCTTAAAGGTAGGATTTTAAAGTAAAAAGATGGGTATGCAAGAAAGTTATAGGGTAATTTTGAGTTAATCTCGATTAAATCTAAAAGGAAAGCATTTATGGGTGTTTTAAGAGAATTTCGGGACTTTGCGGTGAAAGGCAATGTCATTGACTTAGCAGTCGGTGTCATTATTGGTGGCGCATTTGGGAAAATTGTCGACTCGCTGGTCCATGACATCGTGATGCCTGTTATTTCAGCTCTATTAGGCGGTCATATTGACTTCACGAACCTATTTTTAGTTCTAGGCAGTATTCCTGAAGGGGTTCCCAGAACCTTTGATGCACTAAAAAAGGCAGGGGTGCCCATTTTCGCCTACGGCAACTTCATCACTATTTCAATTAACTTTACATTGCTAGCTTTTGTGATTTTTCAAATGGTTAAGTTAGTCAATAAAATTCGGGTAATTGATGCTCCTCCAGCAGCCCCAACCCCGGAAGATATTGTTTTGCTACGCGAAATTCGCGATAGCGTTAAAAAATAATTCCAAAAAATAGCTCGGTGAAACACTTGCCATCTAATGGCTATTATTTACGCAGGGGCGATTGTGACGATTGCCCTACATTCATGAAACCCAAGATTCGCTCCAGCAACCCGGCCTGCAGCCCCCCCCCATAATCATTTTTGGGGTAAGCCCAACCAAAAAGCTAAATCCAGGCCGATGGATTTAGCCATTTAGCCGACCATCAAAAACTTTACCAGTAGCCACCCAAGGACTTAATTAGCAAAACTCGATCAACCAATAACTGAGTCTGATAATCAACTTTAATAGTCTCAGACTTTGATTTCTCAATAGCAGCGTCAACTATCTCGAGATAGCTAGCTATACCCTCTCGATATCTTGCGGTAGAAATTTTATAAGTTTTATCTGAGTACATTAAGCTATTTTCGACATTAATTAAAGATTCTTCGCGATTCTTTAATTGAACCAAAACATCCTCGACTTCTTTGATTGCTGATAGCACGATATTTTTATAAACCGCAGTATTTTCGGTATTCCTTGCAATTGCCTGATCAACAATAGCCGATCTTCTGCCGCCATCGAAAATCGTTAAAAATGCCAAAGGTCCAATCGTCCAAAATGCATTAGGCGCCGCCAAGATATTGGCTTGATTGGCGGTTTGATAGCCACCAAAAGCGGATAACGAAATGACTGGGAAAAATGCACTGCGAGCCACACCAATTTCTGCATTACTAGCTGCAACCCTCCTCTCGGCAGAAGCGACATCTGGCCGACGCTCAAGCAATGTAGAAGGAATCGAAACTGCAATTGGTGGGAGCTTGAAATCGGAAACGCTACCTCTGGGCAAGGAAAAGGAGGATGGCGATTCACCCACAAGCACAGCAATCACATGCTCAAGTTGAGCTCGACGCGTTTGCAATGCTTTTTCTTGAATGCGCCCAGCTTCTACCAAGCCCTGTAGACGATAAAAATCAACTCCAGAATTAATTCCCTCCTTATAGCGTTTTTGCATTAAATCTGCCTGCTTCTGATACAGATCTAGGTCGCGCTGCAAAATCGCCTGCTGAGATTCAACGCCACGCATAGTAATGTAACTATTCACCAAATCTGCTTGAATAATTAAACGCACTGACTCTAAATCCTCTTGACTTGCTTGAGCTAACGCGGATGCAGAATCAATGCCAGATCGAACGCGACCCCACAAATCCAACTCATAGGTTGCCAAACCACCGAAAAAATTATTGTCATAAATATTAGGCTGGTTTGCGCCACGCAGTGGTCGACCGGCGGATTGTCGATTCTCGGTAGCGGCGCCAGTAACCGCAATCTGAGGATATAAGCCAGCGTTGTTGACGGCTAAAAAAGCACTCGCATTTTCATAACGCGCTACCGCAGCCGCTATTTGAAAATTACCAGCATCAGTCTTTGCAACAAGCTGGTCTAGGACTGGGTCCCCAAAGTTTTTCCACCAAGAGCCTCTTTGCATCTGATCAGCAGGTTTAGCCACCACCCAGCCTTGAGAAATCTCCTTGAAGTCGCTTGGCATTTGCACTTCAGGACGCTTGTAATCAGGGGCAAAAGAACATCCATAGCATAAGCTAAGCAGTCCAATACCAAATAAACGACGGATATTATTTGACATGCTATTTCGCCTTATTACCCTTGGGCTCTTTTGCAAGAACCACTAATTCACCAGCGATGAGTGAGTCTGGTGGGTTATTCACAATCTTTGACTCAGAAGTAATGGGGCCAATAACCTCAACCTCTTGACCAAAATCTCTGCCAATAACCACTTTAGTAAATACTACTTTCTGGTCCTTGCCAACCTCCGCCAAGAATGCCCCATCCTTACGAATAATCAGCGCCGATGATGGCACTCTTGGAATAGTGCGATCAGAAGGGAGGTCAATATTCACCTGGGCAAATTCACCAGCGGTCAAAACATGCTCCTGATTATCCATTTCAATTTCGATCAATACGGTGCCAGAATTTTCATTTACCGCCCCTGCAGAACGAATGACTTTTGCCTCAAAAACCTTCTCTGGAAATTCAGGAACCCGAATTTTAGCCGGAATACCGGGTTGAATATCATTCATAAACACCTGAGGAATGTTCACAAAAAGACGCAACGCATCAATATTTGCAACATTAAACAAGGGCTTACCAGAGCCAACACTCACTAATGCACCAACGTCAATATTTCTCTCGGTAACTTGACCGGTAAATGGTGCTGGAATATTTTTGTACTCCGAAAAAATTTCCGCCTTCTGTAAATTTGCCTCCGCTATCTGACGCAAGGCTTTCCTTGTCTCGTATTCAGTAGTCTTTTGATCTAATTCTTGCCTTGAAACAGCATCCTCGGCAAATAAATTCTTCCATCTTGTAAAAGAAATTTTTGCAAGCGCCTCATTACTCTTTGCTGAAATTAAATCAGATTTTGCTTGCTGCAGTTGCTGATCAACTTCAGGCGCTTCAATTCTGCCCAAGATCTCACCCTTCTTCACTTGCGAACCAATATCCTTATCCCACTTCTTCATGTAACCATTCACACGAGAGTAAATCGGTGCATTCAAATAAGCCTCAAGCCGCCCAGGAAAAGAAATAGAATTTTCAGCCCCGCCAATGACCGGGAGAATGACTGACACAACCCTTTGAGCACTCGCTTCCGAACGAAATTTTGCAGAAATAAAACCGTAAATACGAAATCCAAAATTCAACAGGATAATGATCACTATTGCTTGAACTACGTGCTTCTGATTCTTTTCAAGAGCTCGATATTTAATACACAGCGCAATTGCAGACACCTTTAAAAAAATGGAGTACTTCTTTGCCAATAGCGGCAATGACTTAAAAAACTCTTTATTTAATTTAATTAATTTCATACGTTCTCTGATCCGTAATTTTTATGTACTAGGCTAAACACAACCGGTACAAAAATGAGTGTTGCGAATGTTGCAAAAATGAGGCCCCCTACAACAGCCCTTCCCAGTGGTGCATTCTGCTCGCCACCCTCTCCTAGACCCAGGGCCATAGGCGCCATCCCGATCACCATCGCCAATGCGGTCATCATGACAGGGCGAAATCTAGAAAACCCTGCCTCTAACGCAGCCTTAATTGGGTCCTTATCAATTGGCAAACGTTCGCGCGCAAAACTCACCACTAAAATACTGTTTGCTGTTGCAACGCCCATACACATAATGACGCCAGTAAGCGCTGGTACCGAGAGATTGGTAAATGTTAAAAAAAGCATCCAAATAATTCCAGCTATCGCTGCCGGCAAGGCCGTAATGATCACAAATGGATCTAACCATGACTGGAAATTGACCACTAGAATTAAGTAAATCAATACAATGGAACCAATTAACCCAAGGCCGAGACCGATAAATGCCGAATTCATTGTTGAAACTTGACCCCTCAACTCTACAGTCGTGCCCCTGGGGATATTTTTAGTTTCCTCTTCAATGATCTGATTGATATCTGAAGCAACCGCACCTAGATCGCGACCTTGTGTGTCAGCATAAATATCAAATGAAGGTTTAATGCTGTCGTGCGTGACAACCGCATCGGCAAAATTTCTTCTAATAGAAGAAATGCCCCCAAGAATCGTTCCAGTTGTTGCATTTGCTCCGGCCACTGGAATATTCAAAAGGTCTGAAATACTAGATACCTGAATCTGTGGCGTTTGAACAACTACCGGATAAGAAATGCCATTGGAAGGATTAAGCCAAAACGCTGGAGCGACTTGACCACTGCCCGCCAATGTTGTCACCATATTATTGGTGATATCTCTTTGAGTGATCCCAATCTTAGCAGCCTGCACACGATCTACATCGACATTAATTTGCGGATAATTTGTCGCTTGCTGAATTCGTACATCAGCAATCCCTGGGATTTTCTTGACTCGCTCCAATAGTTTGGTGGTGAATGCAAAATTCTCATCTCGTTTCGTACCCTTCACAATAATGTCGATTGGTGCAGGCGCGCCAAAGTTCAGAATCTGACTGACAATGTCGGCAGGCAAAAAGGCGAAGCTTGTTGAGGGAAATTTTTTGGGCAACTCTTCCCTCAATTCCTTCACAAACTCATCCGTTGCAGAGTGCCCCTTGGCTAGCGACACCAAAATATCGCCATCCTGCGGCCCGATGGTACCTGTACTGCTATAGGCCATGTTAATACCACTAACAGATAGGCCAATGTTGTCTACGATACTTTCAATTTGATCTACAGGAACTAAGCGCCTTATCTCTGCTTCAATATCATTAAATTGACGGGCAGTTTCCTCAAGCCTTGTGCCCACCGGAACCCTAACGTGCATCTTAATTTGACCGCCATCCACTGCAGGAAAAAATTCTCGCCCAAATGAAAATATCAAAAGATATGAGCCCAGAACTGCAGCCATAAATATGATGGTAAATTTTTTCTGATTTTGAATTACTTTTTTCAGAAATTCAAAATATCGCCTTCTAATTTCGTTAAAAAAATCTTCGAATTGATACTGAAATCTGGCCATCATCCCTCTAATTCTGACTGACCTGTTAGGGTGTTTTATATCCATCACCCATTTCAAATGACCTGAGGCATGCTCTCCATGGCCATGAATCTCTTTTAAGATGAAATTTGCAAAGGTAGGCACAAAGGTGCGCGACAAAACAAAGGAACCGATCATCGCAAACATAACGGCTTTAGCCATTGGTACAAATAAAAACTTTGACACACCCTCCAAGAAAAACATCGGCACAAAAACGATGCAAATACACAAGAGGGCGACAAAAGCAGGCCCAACAATTTGTGCTGCGCCATCTAAAATTGCCGCCTGAATTGGCTTCCCCTGTTCTAGGTGCCAGTTGATATTCTCAATAGTCACAGTTGCATCATCAACCAAAATACCAACGGCTAAAGCAAGACCGCCTAGGGTCATAATATTTAAAGTTTCACCCGTAATATTGAGCATAATTACAGCGAACATAATTGCTAGTGGAATGGAAGAGGCAATAATTACTGTTGAACGCCAGCTCCCCAAAAACAATAAGATCATTAAACTTGTTAATGCTGCGGCAATTAAACCCTCATGAATTACTCCGCTAATGGAGGCCTTTACAAAAACTGATTGGTCCCCAGTAATACTAATATTTAACTCTGGTGGCAAAGACTCTTTGAGTTTTGGAACGAGGGCCTTAACGCCATCAATAATATCCAAGGTCGATACGGCACCAGACTTAAGAATAGTCATTAATACTGCCTTACCACCATCCAATCGCACCAAATTAGTTTGCGGTGGCGACCCATCGCGCACTTGAGCCACATCCCTAAGCTGAATAACTGCACCACTAGCCAGCTTGATGGGAAAGTCAGAAATCTCTTGGAATCCAGTTACCCCATTATTTAATTTGATGCTGTATTCATACTCGCCAATTTTTTGAGTACCCGTCGGAATAATCAAGTTCTGCGCAGCTAAGGCCGCAATAACATCATTCGGCGTTAACTTTCTTGCTTGCAATGCCGCCAAACGTAAATCAATCTGAATTTGCCTTGTTTTTCCGCCATACGGTGAAGGCACTGCACTACCAGGCACGCTTGCTAGCGCTGGTCTAATAAAGTTTTGGCCAAAGTCAAAAATGCGTTGTTCAGATAATGCCAAACTAGACAGTGCCAACTGAACAATAGGAACTGTTGCCGCGTTGTAATTCAAGATAAGTGGGGGCGTAATACCCGGAGGCATTTGCTTTAATACTGTTTGGGAGATTGACGTTACCTGTGCAGTAGCCAATCGAATATCTACACTGGGTTGAAAGAAGATCTTAACGATGCCGTAGCCAGGCAAGGACTGAGACTCAATATGCTCAATGTCATTAACCGTGGAGCTTAGCGCACGCTCATACGCATATACAACCCGACCCGCCATATCCTCTGGCTGCATGCCTGTATATGACCAAACTACGCTGATAACCGGTATTCGGATTTCAGGAAAAATATCGATTGGGGATCGAAGTGCACTAAAGATTCCCATTAAAGCTATAAAAATTGCCATCACCATGAAGGTGTACGGCTTTTCTAAAGCCAATTTCACTAATCTAATCATTTTTTAATCTTTATTAAAACCAAATTTAACAATGGAATTTATTGTCACGCCCATATTCAGCTTGATTCTTGATATGGCTGGAAGCCTATCAATTTACACACAATAAAATATATAAGGGTTTAAACGGCTTTGGACAAAATCAAACATCACCTCCACGGAGGTTGTTTGCTGTCTGCTTTACAACACTAAGCTAGCCGCGGAGGCTTAAAGATTGATGACGGCGTCCCACTAAGGACATCTCTAAAAAGACTGATGGAAAAACTTGATTCGCTGCTTGATGGTAGAAACTCGAAAACATTCCCATTGATATCACCTAGTACGTGTGCGCTCAAGTTAATCTTTAAATTGGGTTCTTTTTGCTCTAAACTGCCCTTAGATGAATCATCTGCGAGAACTACATTCTTTTGAACGCTTAAATATGCCTGGGTTCTTTGAACGGCATTTTGGACAAAAATTTGAGCGCCAGCCGTCTTCACAAGAGCAAGAAAAATACAGCTTGTCAGAATTAGCACTTTTACAAATTTTTGCATTCGCCAATTACAGCCCTGTTCAGCATCCCTGTCAAGCCTTTCTTGGTGCATTGAGCTATTTATATTGCATCGCAATATATTGACTGGGCCTAATGCTAGCCATGAATCGCTACCACTTCTATAGACACTTTCTAGACTAATATTTAGTCTATTAGGAGGTGTGTAATGAGTACAAGAAGACGGTTTACTGAAGAGTTCAAGTTAGAGGCAGTCAAGCAAGTCGTTGAGCGAGGATTTGGGGTTCGAGATGTGGCTGCTAGGCTGGGCACCTCACCCCATAGTCTGTATGCCTGGATTAATAAATATGGTATTCCAGCCGAGCAGCGCTTAGTTCAAGATGATCAATTAGCTAAGCTTAAAAGACTGGAGGCGGAGCTGCGGCGGGTTACCGAAGAGCGCGACATCCTAAAAAAGGCCGCCGCGTACTTTGCCAAGGAGTCCGGTTAAAGTACGCCTTCATCAAAAAGCACCAGCATGAGCATGCCATCCGCACGATGTGCAAGGTTTTGCGAGTCCACCACAGTGGCTATTACGCTTGGCTTAAAGAGCCGCTCTCGTCTCGAGCGTATGAGAACCAGATGATCGTAGGTCAAATTAAGCAAGCGTGGCTGGCAAGCGGCACCATCTATGGTTATCGCAAGATCCATGATGACCTGCAAGATCTGGGGATTGCTTGTGGAGAGCAACGGGTGTATCGATTGATGAAGGCACAGGGCCTGCGTTCCCAAACAGGCTACAAGCGTAAACCACGGCACCATACTGGTAAGCCTCATGTGGCAGCCCCCAATCACTTGGGTCAGCAGTTTGATGTTTTAGAACCTAATGAGACCTGGGTAACCGACATTACTTATATCCGCACGCATGAGGGTTGGCTGTACTTGGCGGTGGTCTTGGATTTATTCTCCCGCCAGATTGTAGGCTGGTCGATGCAAGGTCAAATGGATAAGGAGTTGGTGGTCAGCGCCTTGCTGATGGCTTTATGGAAACGAAAACCCAAGCAGACAGTGATGATCCACTCGGATCAAGGCAGTCAATTTTCTAGTTACGAGTGGCAAGCGTTCTTAAAAGAACATAACCTCAAACAAAGCATGAGTCGGCGCGGAAACTGCCATGACAATGCCGTAGTGGAGAGCTTTTTCCAACTACTCAAGCGGGAGCGGATTAAACGTAAAACCTATGCCAGCAGAGCAAAAGCAAGAGAAGATATTTTTGATTACATCGAAATGTTTTACAACCCGGTTAGACGCCATAGTTACAACAATGGACTTTCTCCGGTAAGATTTGAAGAGCAGTACCAAGCGAGGTTGGGAAGTGTCTAAGATATTGGTAGCGATTCAAAACGAAGTTCCGCAGGTAGTGCAACGCAGAAACAAGCTGGCAAAACGAGTTTGGCAACAGATTGAGTTAGCTAAAGCGCGAGAACAAGGTACTCAGTTCCGTGTCGCCAAGTTCAAAAGTTACACAGACAATGAAACGGGCTTACGCAAACAAGTGGAAACGCAGATGCAAGTTAAACAATGGTGGTTTACAACAGATGCTGGAAAGTTAGCAATTAGTGTGCGTTACGGTAGCAAAGTATTGGAACTGGAAAAAGGCAAATACGCAGTTGAAGTTGCACACGAGAAAGATTTGGCTAAAACACTTGATGTGATTAAAACGGCTGTACTTGCAGGTGAGCTGGATACACAGATTGCAACAGCCAGCGTCAATTTACGCAAAGGATTTGGCAAGTGAGGAGTGATGGTGCCGTATCAAAAACGACACCTTGTTTGCGATAAATACTTGTATGAAGCAATTTAAAGTAATGGTTAAGGTGAGTGGTGTTTGGGTGAATACGATTGTGTTTGCCGATAATCCCAATCACGCATTTCAGCTAGCAAAATCTCAGTTCGGCTCGAGCAATATTATGTCGCCACCTACACAACTGGGACATTGATATGCGTATTGCAGAAATTACCAACAAGCCGCCAACACCAGAGCAAACACGCATCAGCAATCTCAAGCAACAACTCAAAACCGCCAACTTGCAGAATAAACAAACCAAGTTAAACCAACAACAAGTAAAACTCAATCAACGACGTACCGCTTTAAATAAAAATTAATGCAGACAGATCAGTCATTACCCAACATTTACTGACTACTGTACAGGCTTTGCTGTAACTTCTCCACCGCTAACAGGAGTCACTGTCACCGTATTGGCATCACCAGAACTTGGTCCCAAATTTACCGGCTTACTGCTTATCTCATTTTTTACCCAGTTTGCACTATCAGTAATATCTTCACCAATACCAGCAACAGTATTGCAGGCTGTCAACATAGGTATTAGCAATCCAATTAATACTGCTGCAATCACAATCTTCATTTCAACTCCATATTCAAGCTTGCATGACTTATTTTACAGCCAAGAAAAAACCCACTGTGTTGCCACAGTGGGTTAATTTAATTCCAAACTAATTTTCTACTAGCTTACGCTAGCGTAAATTAGAAAGTGTGACGCATACCTAAACCGTAAGTTACGGAAGTAGTAATGTTGTTAGCACCAGTTGTTGGAGCATAACCGTTTGATGCGCTGTTGTTGTTAGCCATTACACCTGCATACAAGTTTGTACGCTTGCTTAGGCTATAGTCAGCCAATGCTGAGAAAAACTGGCTTGTACCGCCGCCAGGTTTTCCTGCATATGACAATGTGCTTACATAGTAGTAGCCCAAGGAACCTTTGATCGCAGGTGTGAACTGGTAGTTAGCACCACCCCAAGCTACGTTTTGACTGTAGTTGTAAGCAAGGGCATATACACCAGAAACTGAGTAACCAGATGGTGTAATTGGCAAGCCACTGTACACCTGTGAGTTGCTTGGTGTACCAAAGTTCTCACGCTCGTAACCAGCTTTTAATGTCAATGCATCTAAAACTTGATACTTGGCGGTAAACATGTAAGCAGTGGTGTTAGCAAGAGTAACAGCAACTGCATTGCTTCCAGCAACAGTTCCGTTGTTTGAAATCCAGTTCAGTGTTGATGTGTTGGCTGTAGTGAGTGCTGTACCAACGGTTACACCAGTCAATGATGTTGCATCAGTAGTGTGTGATGCAATGGCTTGTACGCCCCACTTAGTAGCTTCGTAACCAACTTGAGCGCCAGTAGTTGTGCCAGCCGTAGACTGACCAGATACTCCGCCTGGTGCGTAGAGCAAGTTACCGTTAAAGCCGCTGTTTTTGTAAACGTACTTCAAACCTGTTACACGTGAGTCATCTGTAAAACCACCGCCACCGTATGCACCGGAGAAGTTGATTGGTGAGAACATTTGTGCATTAACTGGATCGTAGCCGCCAATGTTATCCAACATCAAATTTTGTTGACGACCAGCCATGATTGTGCCGAACTTGTCATTGCTCAAACCAGCATAAGCTGCACGACCAAACAATTGACCTTGCAATGCTGAATCGCCACCTTGAACGTTAGCTTTGTTACCTGAAGTAACACCAGCATTTGAAGCAGCAACTGAGCCATTACCGTTAAAGCCCATTTCCAAGTCGAAAATCGCCTTTGTACCACCACCTAAATCTTCAGAACCTTTGAAACCCAAGCGGCTCATAGACTCGCCACCGGTCATCATGCCGAAGGCTTGACCTGAAGTGTTTACTGTTTTTATGCTTGAAGAAGCGTAAGGTGTGCCTGACACACCCCAAGGTGTTGCGTTTAAGTTAGGTGAGTTTGTTGCACCCATAACGCCAACGTCGATGATTCCGTAGACAGTCACGCTGGACTGAGCTTGAGCAGCGCCAGCAAATGCTGTCATTGCTGCGATTGCTAATAGCGATTTTTTCATTCTTTAAATCTCCATCCGCGCTTCGCGCAGATTTTCTCTCTTCAAATCATTCCAAATCACCTCCAAATAATTTCCATTAAAACCATCGCATTAGTCGCACACCAAACTCTGTGCGACATTTTTATTTGAAATTTTTTATTTTGAAAGATCGTAAATCGCAATGCAGTTGGAGTTTGTTTGCGAATTTATTTTGTAAAAATATTTTTCTGGTCGCGTAACTTGGTGTGCGACAGTATGCTGAGCGTATGAACTTATATGCAGCAGCTAACGATGAATTTTTTTCTGTAGAACGCAATCGTACTTTGCCAATTGTCAGTACGATTACTTCTGTACCAAATTACCCAAGCAAACTTTCTATCTTTCTAACCAATGCGTCACGCTATTGGCAAGTACGCTGTTACTTTGATGGCAAGGTGATTAAACGCACGCTACGTACAACTAGCAAAAGAGATGCTCTGCGCTACGCAAAAGAATTTTACAATGCGAAATTATGTGTTGCCCCTTCGCAACAACACGCGGCACATACACGCACCCACAGCATTGAAGCGGTTGCGACACTCATGCTAGCAACTGAGCAGGCACGTGTAGACAGGGATGAAGTAGCAAAGCACTCGCTAGTCATGCTCAAGTCACGCATACGCAAACAAGTACTACCGTTTTTTAAAAATATCTGCGTAGAAGATATAGGGTATGCGCAGGTAGAGCGTTTTTTTTAATCACTTGTCCACACTCAACTACAAGCCAATGACGCTATCACAGTACATGATGGCATTACGCAAAATACTCAATACAGCACACGCACACAAATGGATTGAGCAAGTGCCGCAGTTCCCCAAAATACGCATCACCAGTACGGCGCGTGGCAACTTTACAGTGAATGAGTATTTACAACTACTACGCTGTGCAAAACGCATGCGTAACGCCAAGCAAAAGCGACGCAAGGTGACACATCGCAATACGCAAGGGGGTGTATTTGCTAGCTATGCGAATGTGGTACATGAAATGGCGTGGGTGATTGGTTTTATGGTCAACAGCTTTGTGCGTCCCGTTGATATTAAGTTGATACAGCACAAGCATGTGACTATTGTTAAAGGAGAACATTGTTACTTACGTTTAACGCTACCAGAAACAAAAAGGCATAAAGCGCAGATTGTTACTCTACCAGCTGCGGTACATATTTACGAACACTTGCGTGATTACTTTGCTAAACAGGGATTAGCAAATGAAGATGACTACTTGTTTTTACCAAAACTTAAAGATAGGCAATCTGCGATATTTTTATTAGAAAAAATGTTCAAACGCATATTAGAAGAAACAGATTTGCGTTTTGGCACACAAGGACAAAGACGCACGCTGTATTCACTACGGCATTCTGCAATTACATTTAGACTACTGTATGGACAAGGAATTGATTTATTGACGTTGGCACGCAATGCACGCACTAGTTTGGAGATGGTAGATAAGTTTTACGCTAGTGAGTTACGTGCAGAGATGAATGTTGGTATGTTGCATAGCAGAAGATGATATTTGCTACTATGTTGTAATGCCAAAGCTAAACATCACCCATCTGCCACAACGCCTTAAAGAGCGATTAGAAAAATTAGAGCGTGGTGAAGAAGTTGCCATAAAAGACATAAAGGCTTTATTGGATGATGGACAAATAGAACGAATGGAGCAGGCGTGGGCAGAGCAAGAGAATTTACGCAAAATACACAAGCGCCCTAAAACAAAAGCAGAAGCAGATGCAATTGGTTGGAAGACAAAATTGGAAGTGCGCATTGAAACTTACAAGCAAGCAATAGCAGAGGCAGAAGGTGGCTTGTTAGAAGGCATTAGAAGACTACAAGCAGATAGCGAAACTAAAGCGGCACGGGTGTTTATGGATGCGTGGAGTAAAGCACTTGATGAAGGTAAATCAAGTTGGAGCGCACAAAGTGCTGGCAACATTGCACTTACAAGGGCGAATCTCAGACAAGGCGAAGTTATCGCAAGCAAACGGGATAAAGAAGTGTGGGCAATGGAAGATGAATTGCTTAAGCAGTTTGAAAGTGAAATGAGTAAAGAAGAAAAAGAGCAGTTGGAAATACTAAAAGAGCACGAAAAAGGACTGCAAAAACGGAAGAAGTAGTGGTTTATTAAAAAGCAGGGTTTTTGTATGGTTAGTAAAAAACCCTGCTTTTTAATAAACCCAATATCCCCTGTTCTCCAAGCCCTATCCAGCTTGGTTTGCAAGACCATCAAATCCTTCCCATCCTTACAAACCTTCCTTACCTTGCCTACCATCACACCATAGCCAAACCTTCCACAGCATTACGCATAAGTTCGCTATTGCAGTCTATATAGCATTGCACGCTACTGAGTGCCTTGTGCCCACTTAATCCCATAATCACTCGCACACTAATACCTTTGTTTGCCAGCGTAGTAATGAAGGTTCTGCGTGATGAGTGACTACTTGCGCCATCCAGCCCCACACGCTTATAAAGATAATGGAAGTGCTGACACAAGGTTGAACTTGAAAATCCGTCGCTGTCACGCTTTTGGCTATAGAAGAACTTGTTGTTTGGATCGGCGTTGGCATATACCTTTGCATATTGCTGTAGTTCTTTGCGCAACTTCTCATTCACAAATACTGCTCGTGCCTCATTCGTCTTTGTGTTCTCTGCCAATAAGCGTATTTCATTCTTAATGTTGCCTTCGCCATCTACTACATCTTTAATGCGTAAGCTAGCAACTTCGCTGACACGCATACCGGTGTTAAACATCATCAATACCAATGCTCTGTTGCGTAGTGCGTGTTTACGTGTTGCCACATAATCAAGCACTCTGCGTATTTCTGTGCTGTTTAGAACTTTTGCCTGCTTCGCCATAGTTTCTTTTCCTAACCAAAGTTTTGCTATAGCTACATTATTTTTTCTTTTGTTTTTTTCTGCGACCGATTTATGCCAATTTGTTAGCAAATTAAATTCCTTCCAATAATCAATGAGATATGCTGTTTTCGTAGCGAAATGTAAGGAAATACGAAATTCCTTACATATTGCTATTTAGCGGAGATGTGGGTTTTAGACTACAGAAATACGCAGACTTGCATATAGCGTCTATACGCAGTTTTTAATAATCTCTGTTTAAGTAGATATTCACAGTCGTAGTTAAATTGCTTACAGCTTGGATTTGAGGTGTTTAAGTATTAGAAGCAACCTACTGCGTAGTTTGCTTGTGTTTCGCAAAAGCTATCGCTTTTACTCACACATCTTTTTTTGAATTTAATTTATAAGATTGGTATTTGATTTTGCTTTTTAATCCCTTTTGCTAGGAACCATAAGCCACGCTCATTTAAGAGCGTAGCGATAAAAAACCTTTTGCTGAGGTTTTACATAACTGATATACACACAACTTGATTTAACAAGAGAAGGTAGGTTTTGCTATCACCTTTTATGTGCTCGTCTAACGCAACATATCCACAGCCTATATCAGTAGCTTTGTGGAGTGTTTGTGGGTTTAATTGTGGCATTCCCACTCACTTTAATTTGCGTATCACTACGCTCTAACCATTACAGCATCGCAAACGCTTCTACACAGTGGTGTGGCATTTAAGGCATCTAGCATCAAGCTAGGTAGTGCGATACAGCGAACAATGAGTAGTTCAATTGCTTACCGTCACACAGCAGAACGGATTACGCAGCACTATTGCATTCGGCGTGCCAACCTTTATGTCTCATTTGTATAGTTATTTATACATAACCAAATAATCCGCAATATTTCCTGTCCATTTGTTTGGTTTATATGGCAAATACACGGCATTTTCAGGTCGTCCAAGTGCGTCTTCCGAATTTACAGTTGTTATATAGGGTTTAAGGAAAAGCAGGGTTTTTGCTGCGTGTAAAAAGTCTGCTTTTTGCTAAACCATATGCCAAAACAACTTATGGAGAAGATGAAATGAGCACATTAGACGGACTAAAACTGAGTACAGCAAAAAAACCAACACATATACCTACTGTCGTATTTCGTCGCAACAAGCTATCAATCAAGTTGTGGGAGCAAATACAGTTAGCTAAAAGTCAAATTGACGGTACTACTTTTGCAGTAAAGAAATTTCGGACTGTAAAAGATAAAGAAACTGGTTTGCGTAAAAACGTGGAAGTAAATAAGCGTCTGCGTGAATGGTGGTTTAAGAATGAGCAGGGTAAGGTTTGCGTGTCAATTAAATACGGTAGTCAGCTTATTGAGTTGGCAAAAGGCAAGCACAGCGTAGAGTGCGACACAGCACAAGGTTTGATTAAAGCGTTAGAGCAAATTAAAACGGCTGTTGAGCAAGGTGAGCTCGATACGCAGATAGCTGCGGCAAGCGTGACTTTGCGTAAAGGCTTTAATAAGTAATTTCTCACCGTAGTGTCGTGTTTGGCACGACAGCACGACACTACTAAATACTTGTATGCACAAATACAAAGCAACAGTTAAAGCAGGCGGAATATGGGCAGAGACAATTCTCTACGCACAAAATCAAGCACAAGCCTACGCACTCTTCAAATCCATCTTCGGAGCCGTAAATGTTCCACATCAACCACAGCAAGTAGCCTAATTATGCGTATCGCAGAAATTACCAACACAAGCAAACCAACAACGCCAGAGCAACAACGCATCACCGCACTTCAACAACAAACCAAACAAGCACAACAACGTGTCAAACAAGAACGTATTAGACAACAGCAACAAAAGTTAAATCAACAACGCTCCTAACTTAGCAATACGCTTTACAAGTAATCGAGCTTACTTACTTGTTTCTGATTGAGTTTGTGTATCACCAGAACTGGGTCCCAAATCCACAGGCTTACTTGTTATCTCATTTTTTACCCAATTTGCGCTACCAGTAATATCTTCACCAATGCCAGCTACTGTATTACAGGCTGTTAGCGTGATTAATACCGATATAGCACATACTGCACTGATCACAATTCGCATTTCAACCCCAATTAAAAGTTTGCATAACTTATTTTACGCAAAGAAAAAACCCACTGCATTTCTACAGTGGGTTTTGATTTACAACTTTTTTTCTAAATTTATAACTGACCTAAGTCAGCGTTAAATTAGAAAGTGTGACGCATACCAATACCGTAAGTCTGTTGACCAGACAAGGTTGCAGTAGTCGCACCACCAGCAGTTGTTGCGTAGCTATACTTTTGACCACCGGTTAAAGTTGTATTGCCAAGCAATGCATACAAGTTAGTACGCTTGCTCAAACTGTAGTCAACAACCAAAGCTTCGTACTGGGCTGTACCTGTGCAACCACCAGTGCCGCTGCCAAACACTGTGAGGGTGGCGCCGCTGCAAGAGGATGCACCAGCTGGTCCAGCTTGTGGTGTACCAGCATAGTAGTAAGCACCAGATACTTTAATAGTTGGAGTTAGTTGATACTGAGCGCCAATCCAAGCTACGTTAACAAAGTAGTTAGCTTGACCTGCAACGTTTGCCAATGAAACGCCACCTGTTGTAGTAGCCAAGTTGTAGTTTTGGAAGTTGCTAGGTGTACCAATCAACTCACGCTCGTAACCACCTTTGAATACCAAGCTGTCTGTTGCTTCATATTTGGCTGTCAACATATAAGCCGTTGTGTTCACAACGGTATTGGTGTAAAAGTTAACGTTGATTGATTGTGTATTAGGATTTATCGAACCTAAAGTAGCAGTAGTGTTTTGCCCCGCCGATAAATTCATTGCATCAGTAGTGTGTGATGCAATGGCTTGGATACCAAACTTACCAGCTTCGTAACCAACTTGTGCGCCCGATGTTGTACCCATTGTGGTTTGGCTAGCAAAGCCACCAGGTGCGTACAACAAGTTAGCGTTAAAGCCGTTTGATTTCCAAACATACTTCAAAGCGCCGTCAACACGAGCTTGGTCTGTACGACCAGCGCCACCGTATGAACCGGAGTACTGGAGTGGAGAAACAGCAAATGCTGTGACTGGATCATAGTTACCGATGTTGTCTAACATCAGGTTTTGTTGACGACCAGCTGTCAATGTACCGAACTTGTCATTGGAGAGTCCAACGAATGCGCCACGGTTAAACAATTGACCTTGGATGGATGAGTCGCCTGAAATGTTTGCGCTTTTGCCTTGGTTCAAGATACCTGTGTTACCAAGTTCACCAGTTGATGGGCTAAAGCCTTGCTCCAAAGTGAAAATCGCCTTTGTACCACCACCTAAATCTTCAGAACCTTTGAAACCCAAGCGGCTCATAGACTCGCCGTTACTGGAAATACCAAAAGTTGAACCAGGCTTAATGGTTGAACCACCAGTTCCATTTGAGCCAGCCAATGCAGCAGGAACAGTTGAAGCTGTTGAGTTCAAGTTACCAGAATTGGTTTGACCGATTGCAGCAACGTCCAAAATACCGTACACAGTCACGCTGGACTGAGCTTGAGCAGCGCCAGCAAATGCTGTCATTGCTGCAACTGCTAATAGCGATTTTTTCATTCTTTAAATCTCCATAAATTGAAAGTAATGCCCAAATAAAAACTGGGACCTACGAATTTTGCTTGTTTTGCCCAGCTAGACTGAGGGTCAGGGTATTTAGGAGTTCTTTTTGCTTGTCAAAAGGCAGTTTTTTGGCTTTCTTCGTTGTATCACTGCAACAAGGGTCCTTTTTTTATGTGTTTTAGGGCCTTAGATGTCAAAATTGTCATATGGCAAGTCGTGAATTCTTAAAAATCCTCAAATCAGCCCGTTTAGGTGATGTTTCCGCGCAACAACAATTAGCATCAGCCTATCTGACTGGCGCTTTCAACACCCCTATCCAGCCTGCTAATGCCTTGATTTGGCTAGAGAAATCAACTATTTCAATTGCAAATCAGGCACTTAGCAATTTAAGCTCAAGTAAATTACCTAATTCCTTATTTTTAGATCAAGTCTCAGCCATTCCCTTAGCTGAGACCTTTCATTCACCTGCTTTTGGCTTTGGCTGGCGAACTTTTTGGGAAATTGCAGAGGCAAATACGCCATTTAGTGCCGCAGCACAGTGGCAACTTGCAGACCTACTATTGAACCCACTCAAGAAAGATCTCCAAGCTGAATTAGCGCGCTGGCTTCAATCGCACGAGCCCGATACTAATTTTTTAGAACGTCAAGAAAGCGCAAAAACTTATTTAATGCTTTTGGCACAATCTGATTCAGTATTTACCCCCCAAGCAAAAGAGTTGCTCATTAAATTGCAACCAAAGAATGAGGCACTCTCCTCACTATGGTCAGCTTGGCTTGTCGACAAGAATGAAGATGCCTTAATACAAGCTGCCGAATTAGGCCTAACAATTGCAAAGCTGACGCTTGGCTTAAAGCTCGCACAGCTTGATGAAAACACGGCGACCAAAAGGGTTGTTAACGGAAAATCAAATGCCTCACTGAAAAAAGCTGCGCACTGGTTAGAGCTTGCTGCCAAAGATGGTGATCGAGATGCATGGTTTGCCTTGGGCGAAATATATCGACGCCCGCAATTTTCTGGGTACAACGCCAATGAAAGCGATCGCTGTTTTGAAAATGCAGCTGACCTCGGTCACCCACAAGCGCAATTTAGAAGGGGTGCCAACTTATGGCGCAAACGCGAAAAGCTTCAAGAGAAAGTACGTGGCCTTCAAGCATCTTATTGGGTATGGCAAGCACATCAGCAAGGCATTACAGAAGCCGGAGAGCTACTTAGCAAAATTCTAGAAAGCGTTCCCCACCCCAAAAAGAATGCTTGGCATGAATTAGCATGTCTGGCTGAGCGGGTTTTGGAGAATCATGCCGAACATAAGATTGATGAAGAGTGGTTATTCATGTGCCATCGAATCATCATTGCCAATCAATTTAACTTGAGCAAAGCAGAACTTTTACTTTGCGAAGTGGGTCAACTACAGCATGAGCATTGTGTCGTGGTCGACATTCGCTATGAGCTACCTAAAATTTTGCCGCGCTTGATTCAGATAGACACTATTAAACAGCGTCGTTCTTTGCTCGCCGCTGGCAAAGCGTTTGCTGGAACGGAATCAGAAGAGGGGAATCTGCGCCAACGCCGTTATCGCTTTGATCGAGTATGCGCCTGGTTAAACGAAACTTTTGCTGTTGCCTAAGCTCTAAATATTAGCTATTGGCGCCTGGTATTTCTTCTTCATCTGATGGCTTAGGTGCATAAAAACGCGCTACCAAGATACCCAATTCATAAAGAAGAACCATCGGGACAGCCAAGAGCAATTGTGAGAGCACATCTGGTGGCGTCACCACGGCAGCCACAATGAAAGCCCCAACCACCACATAGGGACGAATCTCTTTGAGCTTTGCTAAAGAGACCATACCCATACGAACCAGCACGACCACTACTACTGGCACCTCAAAGGTGATACCAAAGGCCAAAAAGGTGGTCATTGCAAAACTGAGGTAATTATCAATGTCAGTAGACATTTCCGCACCCAGTGGAGCGTTGTAGTGGGCCATAAAGCGAAAGACTGTTGGGAATACCAAGAAGTAGGCAAATGACATGCCTACTATGAATAAAGCGTAGCTACTAATCACCAAGGGCAAAATGAGTCTACGCTCATGCAGATAAAGGCCAGGCGCAATAAATGCCCAAAGTTGATACATCACCACTGGCAATGCAATTAAGAAGGCGACTAGCATGGTGACCTTCATCGGCACAAAGAAGGATCCAGTCACATCAGTCACAATCATCTTACCGCCGGCGGGTAAAGCCTCCAGCAAAGGCTGGGCAAACAAATGGAAAATATCAGGCGCCCAATAAACCAAACAAACGAAGGCAAGCAGAATTGCTGCAGAGGCTTTAATAATCCGATCGCGCAACTCAAAGAGATGCGAGAGAAAGGATTCTTGCAAACCGGAATCTTCGGTGGACTGGTTTTCCGTCATGAATAAATAATTACTTTTAATGAGCAGTGTTATTTGAGAGCGCTATGGTGAAAGCGCTTCATTCTAGCTGCACCAGATTGCACGCGTGTGCGCATACCAGAGCTGCGCTTGTACCAGGTAGGACGCGCCGCCCTTTTAACACCCCAACTATTTCGGCCTTGACGTTTTGTTTTACGCAGAACCTCGACCTCATCCAAGACAGGTCTTGTGAAATTACTTTCATAGATATCGGCCTGATCGCTTAAATGGGCATTCGCCTCTTGCACAGTTGAGTGAATACTATTCTCAACTTCCTTCAAGGCAGCGGCACTCTCCTCGCGTAGCTGCTTAAATTCTTCGACTTCCATCTGGCGATTGACTTCGGATTTCACTTCAGCCATGTAGCGCTGTGCGCGCCCTAGTAAAGTGCCTGCCATCCGGGCAACCTTAGGTAGACGCTCAGGGCCGACTACCACCAAAGCGACTACTGCGATGAGTGCGAGTTTGGATACGCCAAGATCAATCATTTAGATTGCCGCACTCGCCTATCAACTTATTTGTTTACGTCTTTAGCATGCACATCTACAGTGTGATCTGTAGGAGCCGCATTTTGACTGATTTGCTCTTTGGTCTCAGTGCCAGATTGCATGCCTTCTTTGAAGCCCTTCACGGCACCGCCTAAATCTTGGCCAATGTTGCGTAATTTTTTGGTGCCAAACACCATCATCACAATGACCAACACAATTAACCAATGCCAAATGCTAAATGAACCCATTTTTACTCTCCTTGGATTATTTTTTCCAGGGGCGTGGACCGCCCATCACATGCAAATGCAGGTGATACACCTCCTGCCCTCCATCTACACCATTGTTCACCATCACGCGGAAACCACCCTCTTTACCTGGGCGACATCCTTGCTCTTTGGCAAGACGCGGTGCTAATTCCATCATTCTACCTAGCAAAGGCGCATCGCTGGCTTCTGCAGCCTCCAACATGGGGATATGCTTTTTAGGAATCATCAAGAAATGCACTGGCGCTGCCGGATGAATGTCTTTAAAGGCACAAATCTCATCATCTTCGTACACTTTTGCCGAAGGTATTAATCCTTGAGAAATCTTGCAAAACAAGCAATTGGGGTCGTGAGTCATGCGTTTGCCCTTACTTTTTTTCTTTTTACTCTTGACCGGCTGCTTTTCTAGCAGCCTTTTCTTCAATTCCAGAAGTACCTAGCCTGCGCTCAAGCTCAGCGATGATGTCTTCGGGACGAAGTTCAAACTGGGATAAAGCAATGAGGCAATGAAACCAAAGGTCTGCCATTTCTCCGACAAAAAGTTGTTGATGCTGGGCCGACAAGCCAGCATGGCGAGCATCTTTGGCTGCCATCACAGTCTCGGTAGCCTCTTCTCCTATTTTTTTCAAAATGCCGTCATCACCCTTCGAAAAGAGCAAAGCAGTATAGGAAGTCTTAGGATCAGCTGTGCCTGACTTAAAAGCATCACGTCGCTGATCAACCACGTCAGCCAAATGCGCCAATGCAGAATCTAAGTTTTTGGAAGAATTCGCCGAACTAGTCATGCAGCAATTTTATGTCTTTTATGGAAAAGAAGTGCTTTAAGTGAGAATTGAGCCTCATTTCCCTATTTTTTGGATTGAGACTCATCTACCCAGCGGGCACTGTCAGCGTCCCACCGCTTAAAGAAGCAGCTATGCTCCCCCGTATGACAGGCAATACCGTCTTTTTGCTCCACTACCAGCAAAATCGTATCGCCATCACAATCAAGATGGATTTCTCTCACCTTTTGTGTGTGGCCTGATTCCTCGCCCTTATGCCAAAGCTTTTGCCTTGACCGAGTCCAGTAAACCGCCTCACCCAAACGTAGAGTAGCCAACAAGGCATCTCGATTCATCCAGGCCATCATTAAGATATCTTTACTACCTAGCTCTTGTGCAATCACCGGCACCAAACCTTGCTCATTCCAGGTCACTTCATCTAACCAGGTGCCGGCTTGCAAATTTTCAACAGGGGCAAATGTCTTTGTTTGCATATTCATCAATATCCGTAATGTCCGCTTAGATCCGCACGGGAATACCTTGGCTAGCCATATATTCTTTTGCCTGTTTTACGGTGAACTCACCATAATGAAAAATACTTGCAGCTAAAACTGCATCTGCATGGCCCTTTGTAATGCCATCGACTAAATGCTGGAGATTACCAACGCCACCGGATGCAATCACGGGCACACTCACAGCATCGCTTACGGCTGCAGTTAATTCAAGATCAAAACCATCTTTACTGCCATCACGGTTCATGCTCGTTAAGAGAATCTCGCCAGCACCACGTTTTGCAACCTCACCAGCCCAAGTCACTACATCCATTCCAGTGGCTGTTCTGCCGCCGTGAGTAAATACCTCCCAGCTACCAGAGTCCGTTTTTTTCGCATCTATAGCCACCACAATGCACTGCGAGCCGTAATAAGCTGCTGCATCTGAAACTAAATCGGGGTTGGCTACTGCTGATGAATTCATGCTCACTTTATCAGCGCCCGCATTGAGTAAACGACGCACATCACCAACAGCCCGTACTCCACCGCCAACAGTCAGGGGAATAAACACTTGTGAGGCCACATCTTCAATGATATGAAGAATTAAATCACGCCCATCCGAGGTTGCCGTGATATCTAAAAAGGTTAATTCATCGGCACCTTGTAGATCATAGCGACGTGCAATTTCTACTGGGTCGCCTGCATCTCGCAGACCAACGAAATTCACCCCTTTAACAACACGGCCAGCCGTCACATCCAGACAGGGGATGATACGTTTGGTTAACACTTGCGGTTCGCTCGCACTAGCATTAAATAATTTTCTTGGTGAACTGAAGGGTCAGTTCATCCGCATACTTTTGCGCAGCAGTTAAATCTAGATCGCCAGCATAAATAGAGCGGCCAGCAATCACACCCATAATGCCCTCTTCTTCCGCTCTGCACAGCGCTTCAATATCTTGATTGTTTGATAGGCCGCCACTAGCAATCACTGGAATGCGTATCGCCTGAGCCAATTTAATGGTGGCATCCATGTTGACACCCTTGAGCATACCGTCGCGACCAATGTCCGTATAGATAATGGCTTCGACCCCATAATCTTCAAATTTTTTAGCCAAATCAATCACTTCATGACCTGTGATCTTGCTCCAACCATCGGTAGCCACTTTGCCATCACGTGCATCCAAGCCAACCATGATGTGCCCCGGAAATGCAGTACAGGCATCTTGTACAAACCCTGGGCTTTTGACTGCTGCAGTACCAATGATGACCGTGCTAATTCCATCATCTAGTAAACGCTCGATCGTATCTAAATCACGAATACCACCACCCAATTGAACCGGAATCTCATCGCCCACTGCTTTTAAGATCGATTTAATGGCTGACTCATTCTTTAACTTCCCCGCAAAAGCACCGTTCAAGTCAACCAAATGCAAACGGCGGGCACCTTTGCTAATCCAATGCGCGGCCATTGCCCCTGGGTCTTCTGAGAAAACAGTAGCCCTATCCATATCACCTTGTTCGAGTCGAACACAGTGACCGTCTTTTAAATCAATTGCAGGAATCAGCAGCATAGTAGTGCGTTAGAGAGTTATTAAGGTTGCCAAGAAACAAAATTTTTATACAGCTTTAATCCGTATTCTGCACTTTTTTCTGGATGAAATTGTGTCGCGAAAATATTATCCCGTGCCACTGCAGAGGTAAACCAATCGCCATACTTAGTTGAGCCAGCGATATCATCCTGATTCTGTGGTGTCACATAGTAGCTATGCACAAAGTAAAAGCTGCTTAAATCTGGAATACCTTCCCAGAGGGGGTGTTTTTTATCTTGCCGAACTTGATTCCAGCCCATATGGGGAACTTTATAGGCAGAACCATCGGGCTGCAGCTTTCCAGCCAATTCAAAACGCCGTACATCACCCGGTATTAAGCCCAGGCATTTTGTCCATGCTGAATGCGCACCAGAACGAATCTCAGCACTTTGATCAAAAAGCATTTGTTCACCAACACAAACGCCTAACAGGGGTTTATTTTTGGCAGCCTCTAAAAGGGCATGAAGCAGGCCTGATTCTTTGAGATGCCTCATACAATCAGGCATTGCTCCCTGACCAGGCAGTACCACGCGCTGGGCAGTCATGATCTCCTCAGGAGTGCGCGCAATGAGTACATTAGCATCTGGCGCTACATGATGAAAGGCTTGATAGACCGAACGAAGGTTGCCCATTCCATAGTCTACGATCGCAATTGTTTGCACTAACTAATAACCTATTTTCTGCTGTATTTTCACCAAACAATTAGGGCAATATCAATTACAGACTGCCTTTGGTGGATGGAACAGCACCGGATGCACGTGGATCAATCTCCAATGCCATGCGCAAAGCACGGCCAAAGGCCTTGAAAACCGTTTCAATTTGATGATGCGCGTTAATACCGCGCAAATTGTCAATGTGAAGGGTCACTCCAGCATGGTTCACAAATCCGCGGAAAAATTCAATGCTCAAGTCCACATCGAAGTCACCTACTCGCGCACGGGTAAAAGGCACATTAAATTCTAAGCCTGGACGGCCAGAAAAATCGATGACAACCCGGGAAAGCGTTTCATCCAAAGGAACGTAGGAGTGGCCATAGCGAGTAATGCCCGCCTTATCACCAACCGCCTTTGCAAAAGCTTGTCCCAAGGTGATTCCCACATCCTCAACCGTGTGATGATCATCAATGTGGGTATCACCCTTTGCGATCACTTTTAAATCAATCATGCCGTGACGGGCAATTTGATCGAGCATATGATCTAAGAAAGGTACGCCAGAGGCGAGCTCTGCCTTACCAGTGCCATCTAAATTGATAGCAATTTGAATTTTGGTTTCCGAAGTGTTTCGGGTAACGTCGGCTTGCCGCATGCTTCATTGCGCCGCGAGGCGAAGTGTTGATTGAAGCCTCATAATATCATTCCTAAAGGCAGTACAAATATCCAAATTGCCTAACTTTCTACCCAATTTTTAACTTGAGCACCCTCATGAGCCGCTTTTGGAGTCCTACAGTACAAAACTTAACCCCATACGTGCCCGGGGAACAACCGCAGATGCAGCGTTTGGTAAAGCTCAATACAAATGAGAGTCCTTATGGACCATCCCCTAAGGCATTAACGGCTATTAACAGCCAAAACAATGCCGATTTGCGTCTTTATCCTGATCCAGAAGGATTGGCGTTGAAAAAAGCCATTGCTCATTTACATGGTCTGGAGCCAAACCAAGTTTTCTTGGGCAATGGCTCAGATGAAGTCTTGGCCCACGTTTTCCTGGGCCTACTAAAGCACCAAGATGCCGTTCTTTTTCCGGACATCACCTACAGTTTCTATCCCGTGTACTGCAAACTCTTTGGTATCGAATACCAAACCATTCCGCTCGGTCCAGAATTTGAAATCCGCACAGCAGATTACATAAAGCCCAACGGGGGCATTATTTTCCCCAATCCGAATGCCCCAACCGGTAAAGCATTGCCTCGCTCTGAAATCGAAGCACTCCTCTCTGAAAATAAAAATTCTGTTGTAGTAATCGATGAGGCATATGTCGATTACGGGACAGCATCCTGCATTCCTCTGCTGCACGGGGCTGCTTGCCCCGAAAACTTATTGGTCGTACATACACTCTCAAAGTCACGGGCTCTAGCTGGCCTGCGTGTTGGATTTGCAGTGGGCCATCCAGATCTGATTGCTGGTCTTGAGCGTGTTAAGAATAGCTTCAACTCCTACCCACTCGGTCGGCTAGCACAAGCAGGTGCAATTGCCGCAATTGAGGATCAAGCGCATTTACTTGAAACCACCAACAAGGTCATGCAAACGCGTAAACGCTTGGTTGAAGAATTAAAAGCGTTGGGCTTTGAAACCCTCCCCTCAAGTGCCAACTTTATTTTGACTCGCCACCCACAACGGGCAGGTGAAGATCTCTATCAAGCATTACGCGAGCGTGGCATCATCGTCCGCCACTTCAAATCACCACGGATCGCAGATTACTTACGCATCACCATTGGGACAGACGAACAAAGCAATGAATTGGTAATGGCACTAAAAGATATCACCAATAACCTTTAAACCTTCGATTTACCTCAAACACACCATATTGATTGGCCTACCAAGTAAAAAGGTTGGTCTCGTACAAAAGTTTACTGTTTACCGATAAGTGATATAAAATACACATATGATTCAATCGTTCAAATGTGCTGATACGGAAAATCTTTTCATTACTGGCAAAACAAGGCATTTTTCTTCGATTAAGTCAGTTGCAGAGCGAAAGCTGCAGCAGTTAGATAGCGCGGTCACTTTATGCTTCCTAAGATCGCCACCGGGCAATCATCTTGTGAGCTTGAGTGGAAAGCACTCTAATCAATATAGCATTCGCGTTAATGTGCAGTGGTGGATCTGTTTTATTTGGACTGAATTAGGGCCCGCAAATGTGGAAATAGTTGACTACCACTAATGGAGAAGTTATGAAGAATGGAATGAGAGCGATTCACCCTGGTGAAATATTAAGGGAAGACTATCTATTACCCTTAGGCATGAGTGCGAATGCGCTGGCAAAAGCCTTACATGTAACTCCCGCAAGAATTAATGATGTCGTAAGAGAGCTAAGGGGAATTACGCCTGATACGGCATTACGTTTAGCGCGTTATTTTGGAGGCGATGCACAATCTTGGCTAAATCTCCAACAAGCTTATGACCTGAAGAAAGCTGAAAAGGCTGTCGCCAAGAAAATTGCTAATGAGATTCAGCCTCTATCTTTAGAACGGCTAGCTGCTTAAGAACCTCTAAAGTACTGTCTTGAGCCTCATCTCCGCTGCACGAGCATGGGCTTGTAAACCCTCACCATGAGCCAAGGTGCTAGCAACAGCGCCTAAAGTTTGAGCACCAGCCTCACTTACTTCAATCATGCTTGAGCGCTTGATAAAGTCATACACACCCAAGGGTGATGAGAAGCGGGCAGTTCGGGCGGTTGGTAAAACGTGATTAGGGCCAGCGCAGTAGTCACCTAGTGACTCACTGGTGTAGTGACCCATAAAGATCGCACCCGCATGGCGAATCATGTCAGCCCACTTACGTGGCTCTGCTGCGCAGATCTCCAAATGCTCTGCAGCAATGGCATTGGCTATCTCACAGGCCTGGGACATATCCTCAACCTGAATCAATAAAGCACGGTTAGTCAAAGAAGTTTCGATGACTTTTCTTCTCGGCATCTCAGGAAGTAATTTACTAATACTGACCTGAACTTGCTCAATAAATTGAGCATCAGGACAGAGCAAAATGGATTGCGCTAATTCATCATGCTCTGCTTGAGAGAACAGATCCATCGCAACCCAATCGGGATTGCTTGTGCCATCAGCAATCACCAAGATTTCTGAGGGGCCGGCAATCATATCGATCCCCACAAGCCCAAATACACGTCTTTTAGCTGCGGCTACAAAGGCGTTTCCTGGGCCTACAATTTTGTCTACAGATGGTATGGTTTGCGTGCCATATGCCAAAGCACCTACGGCCTGAGCACCACCGATAGTAAATACGCGATCCACTCCTGATAAATGGGCCGCTGCCAGGACTAGAGGATTGCGCGCACCATCGGGTGTGGGTACAACCATGATGACTTCTTTAACACCAGCAACTTTTGCAGGAATGGCATTCATCAAAACAGAAGATGGGTAAGCAGCTTTACCGCCCGGGACATAAATTCCAACGCGATCAAGTGGTGTTACTTTTTGACCTAGACGTGTGCCATCGGCTTCCTCGTACTCCCAAGAGTGGCAACCTGCCTCTATTTTTTGCCGCTCGTGATAAGCGCGTACGCGCTGTGCCGCAACATCTAATGCACTCTTTTGCTCGGCAGATAAAGTATCGTAAGCAAGCTTAAGCTCTTGCCGAGAAATTTCTAACTGCGCAACACTGGTAACATTTAAACGATCAAATTGATGTGTCAGTGCAATCACCGCTTCATCGCCTCGCGACTTCACGTCAGCCAAAATGCGCACAACCGCAGCATCAATTGCCTCATCATCTGCCATCGGCAAAGAGAGGCTTGATAAGAGGGTTTCTCTAAAGCCGGGGTCTTGGCTTGTTAAGCATTTAATCGGAATGCGTACTGAGGACATGAATAATTAGCTTGTCTTACTTGAGTAGTTCAAAAATGGGCTGGAGTTGAGCACGCTTGCGTTTGTAAGATGCTTGATTCACCACTAAACGAGCGCTGATGTCGGCCATCGGCTCGACCTCAACCAGACCGTTTGCGCGCAAAGTGTTGCCTGTGGAAACCAAGTCTACGATCGCATCGGCCATACCAACCAGAGGCGCAAGCTCCATCGAACCATAGAGCTGGATGGTATCGACATGCACGCCCTTGTTTGCAAAATGTTCACGGGCACAATTGACATATTTGGTGGCCACCTTCAAACGGGAGCCTTGCTTGACTGCAGCTGCGTAATCAAAACCTTCGCGAACCGCTACAGACATACGGCACTTGGCGATACCTAAATCATAAGGAACATAGAGTCCGTCAGTTCCTTTTTCCATCAGTACATCTAGTCCAGCCACACCAAAATCTGCGCCACCGAATTGCACATAGCTAGGTACATCCGAAGCACGCACAATAATGAGACGCACCTCTGGATTGGAGGTCTCAATAATCAGTTTGCGTGACTTCTCTGGATCCTCTAAGGGACGAATTCCGACCTTAGCCAGAATGTCAGCAGTTTCTTCGAAGATGCGCCCCTTCGAGAGGGCTAGTGTTAACTTCATGGACTAATTATCCACCAGGCTTACTTGACGCGCACAATGTTGGCCCCCAAGAGGGTCAACTTCTGCTCCATACGGTCATAACCGCGGTCGAGGTGATAAATCCGATCAACCTGTGTCTCACCTTGAGCTGCTAAACCAGCAATCACCAAGCTTGCTGATGCCCTTAAATCGGTGGCCATCACAATGGCCCCTGAAAGCGCTTCTACCCCTTGGGCAATTGCGGTATTGCCCTCAATAGCAATATCGGCACCGAGGCGATTTAATTCTTGAACGTGCATGAAACGGTTTTCAAAGATAGTTTCAGTAATCGTTGCATTACCCGAGGCTATTGCATTGACTGCCATTAACTGCGCCTGCATATCTGTTGGGAAGGCTGGATACTCAGAGGTACGGAAGCTCACTGCCTTTGGACGCCCACTCATCGATGCCTTAATCCAGTCAGAGCCCACCTCCATCTTCAAGCCTGCTTCCTGTAATTTCACAATCACCGCATCTAAGGTGCCCGGACGACAGTGCTTTACTAAGATCTCACCTCCAGCAGCGGCAACAGCACATAAGAAGGTTCCCGCTTCAATGCGATCCGGAATCACCGAATGCTCTGCGCCGTGCAACTTGTCTACACCCTCAATGACCAAGCGATCAGTACCAATGCCTGTGATTTTGGCACCCATTTTGACCAACAGCTCTGCTAAGTCACCAACCTCGGGTTCGCGTGCTGCATTTTCTAGAATGGTCGTACCGTTAGCCAAGCTTGCAGCCATCAGCAAATTTTCCGTACCAGTCACAGTGATCATGTCGGTCAAAATCGAAGCGCCTTTTAAGCGATTCTGCGGAGATGGCGTTTCTGCCTGAATATAGCCGCCCTCAATTTTGATGGTGGCGCCCATCGCTTTGAGGCCTTTGATATGTTGATCGACAGGACGGGCCCCAATTGCGCAACCTCCAGGCAGAGAGACTTTTGCACTGTGCATTCTGGCAAGCAAAGGGCCTAATACCAAGATGGAAGCACGCATGGTTTTAACCATCTCATACGTTGCTTCAGAGCTTTTTATATTTCCTGCATTTAGCGCCACATAACTTCGGTCAGCTGCATCTGGAAAACGCACTTCAACACCAATCTCCTGCAAAAGCTTGAGCATAGTGCGCACATCCTGCAAATCAGGCACGTTACGCAAGGTAATCGTTTGATCGGTCAATAGGCATGCGCACAAAATCGGTAATGCCGCATTTTTAGCTCCGGCAATAATCACCTCTCCCTGCAGAGGGCTGCCACCGACCATTCGTAATTTATCCATCAAGCAATCTCGTAATAGCGAATTAATTTTTTATGAAGCTGACTGCGCAGCAAATTCATCGGGAGTAAAAGCTTTGATAGAGAGTGCATGCACTTCTGCTTTCATGCGATCACCCATGGCGCCATAAACCAATTGGTGACGCTGAACCAAACGTTTACCCTCAAAATCTGGGCTCACAATGGTTGCAAAAAAATGCTGTCCATCACCCTCAACCTGAATATGAGTGCAAGGCAAACCCTGCTTGATATAGCCCTCAATTTGCTCGGGGGTTGGCAACATCTCAATCTCCTAATGGGAAGTGGGTAACAAAAAGGTAAAAAAAATACATACCAAGTTTTAATGCCGTAACTTATAGCCTTTTTGTAGTAAGCGCAATGCAATAGTAGAAACTACAATAAAGAAGCACAACACGATTGCCAGACTCTTCCATGGGGAAATATCAGATACCCCAAAGAAACCAAAACGGAATCCATCGATCATATAAAAGAATGGGTTGAAATGGGAGACGGCCTGCCATGTTGGTGGCAAGGAATGAATCGAATAAAACACACCCGATAACATTGTGGCGGGCATGATGATGAAATTCTGGAATGCTGCCAGCTGGTCATACTTATCCGCCCAAATCCCGGCAATTAAACCCATGCTACCCAAAATGGCCGCCCCTAAAAAAGCAAAAACCATAATCCATAAAGGATACTCAAGCGCAGGGGAAAAATACCATGCGGTTGCCAGAAAAACACCAGTGCCTACGACTACACCACGACAAACAGCAGCTAAGACATAAGCTCCATAGAATTCAAAATGACTCAGGGGCGAGAGCAAAACAAACACGAGATTACCTGTCACCTTAGATTGAATCAAGGAAGAGGAGGTATTAGCAAAAGCATTTTGCAAAACACTCATCATGACCAAACCAGGTATCAGAAAAGCGGCATAACTTATGCGGCCATAGACTTCCTTACCCTCTAGTACATGACCGAAAATCATCAGATAAAGAATTGCCGTTAGGACAGGTGCTGCTACGGTCTGAAAGGCTACCTTATAAAAACGCTTTACTTCCTTGCGCAATAAAGTGGGGAAGCCGCTGCCATACTTCAGTGGAGGATTTTTTACATTCTTCACAGTGCATTCCCAGCCATGATGTTGAGAAACACATCTTCAAGATCTGTTTTTCCTTCGCCATCTTTTTTCACCGAACCATAGCGACTTAATAGATTAGCAGTGGTATCTAAAGCCACAATCTTTCCTTGCTTGAGCATGGCAATACGCTGACACAAAGCCTCGGCTTCCTCAAGGTAATGCGTTGTCAACACAATCGTATGGCCATCTTGATTAAGCCTGCTAATAAATTGCCATAAAGATTGGCGCAATTCCACATCTACTCCTGCGGTTGGCTCATCAAGAATGATCACTGGCGGGCGATGCACTAAAGCCTGAGCAACTAACACTCGACGTTTCATACCACCTGATAAGGAGCGCATATTACTGTCAGCCTTATTGGTGAGTCCTAAGTTGGCAATAATTTCGTCGATCCAAGCCTCGTTATTTTTAATCCCAAAATAACCCGATTGAAATTGCAAGGTTTCACGAACCGTGAAAAAAGGATCAAACACCAACTCTTGGGGAACAACACCCAGCATGCGACGTGCCTGACGAAAGTCAGCCTGTACGTTCGCCCCCATGATTGCGGCACTGCCCGAATCGGCACTAACCAAACCGGCCAATATAGAAATCAGGGTAGTCTTGCCGGCACCATTGGGTCCAAGCAAACCAAAAAATTCTCCTGGTCCAATCGTGAGCGATACGTTATCAAGGGCCTGCAGAGCACCATAGCACTTCGATATATTTTTAACCGATATAGCAGCGTGCATCACTCACAAACCCAACAAAGTCGAAATGCCGTATACACCAGCCAACACTCTCAATTTTTCCGGGACATTAGTAATAAGAAGCTGCTGATGTTTGGCTCTCAATCTCGTTTGCCAAGAGATTAAGACGGTTAAAACTGAAGAATCAAAATTATTCAAATGAGAACAATCCACCGTTGCCAGTGCCGGCAAATTCAATAAGCCCTCTTTCTCTAAATGAAGAGCAGTTTCATGAGTAACCGTAGAAGGCAAAAGAAAAGGCATGATTGAAGATTTCGGATTAATTGCTTGGCTTAGCTGTTGCCAATTGCTTATTGCGCTCTTGCAAAAATTTGATGAGCCCTTCAATACCATTCTGGCTAATTTGATTTGCAAACTGATTGCGATATGCCTCAACCAACCAGACGCCCATAATGTTCATATCATAGACTTTCCACCCAGTAGGTGTTTTTTCCATGCGATAGTCCAAAGGTACTGGATCGCCACGCCCCAGCACTACCGTCTTTACAACCACCTCTTGATCATCGGGGCTGGCGCGCAATGCCTTATATTGAACTGTCTGATCACGTAATTGGCTTAATGCACCCGAGTATGTGCGAATCAGCAATGTTCGGAATTCGGATACCAATTGGGTCTGCTGTTCAGGGGTTGCTTTTTTCCAGTTTGGGCCCATTGCCATCTCAGTAGTGCGGCGCATGTCGGTGTACGGAACAATTTTCTTGTCCACCAAATCAACCACACGGGGAATATTTCCTTTTTGTATCTCAGGATCAGACTTCACAGAAGTCATGACATCCGAGACCACCGATTTAATCAGACCATCTGGAGTAGATTGATCCGGCGTCTGGGCAAATAAGCTGGTGCCCACCAAGAATAAGCCGGCAGCAAATACGGAAAACCACGCTTTGAGTATTCTCGTTTTCATATGTTCAAGTTCCAGCTAATTGTGATGTCAGATTCATTTTAAGATGCCTAAAGGTTGATTATTCATAACCATTTTCATACACGGGCATCAAAGGCTCTTCATCTTCGCGTCCCTCATGAATCTGATACTCACGCCTCTGAATATAAGCATCTCGCATAAAGCTGTATTTATCAATTGCTGCGCCATCTAGCAAATCACCAGCCTCGTAATAGGTATTGCGAGTATTTACAACGCGAAGGCCGGTAACGCTATTACGCACACCAATATTTTTTACATATTTAAAGAGATAGTCGGACTCTAGGTCAGCAACTGTTCCAAAAGTGTCCCTCACTGAACTTGGGCCAAAGAAAGGTAAGACTACGTAAGGTCCAGAAGGAACACCCCACACACCAAAGGTCTGACCCCAGTCTTCTTTATGTTTTTCCAAGCCGCCTGGAGTTGCCATATCAATCAATCCACCCAAACCAAAGGTGGTATTGACGACAACGCGCATTAAATCGCTAGCAGCGTAATCAGGCTTACCCTGCAAGAGGTTATTTAAGGCCGTGTAAATATCGTTGTAGTTACTAAAGAAGTTATAAATCCCCTCGCGCACAAACTCAGGCAAGACAAAGCGATAGCCAGCAACAACCGGCTTTAGTAGATATGCATCTAAACCTTCATTAAATTCAAACACTGATCTATTAAAGGGCTCCCATGGATCATTGGGGGATGGTTCAACCCCAGCGGGAATCGATGCGCAAGCAACTAGTAAAGAGGCTAAGCCAAGCAGAATTAGCTGTTTCAGCTTTGCACTCAACAAACTCATTTTGCTGCCGCCCTTTCTTGTCCACTATCGGCTGCCTTGTTATACAAAAATTGACTAATCAGGTTCTCCAGAACAATCGCTGATTGTGTTTGAGTCAGCTTACCCCCATTGGCGAGCATCGTGTCAGACCCACCTGCTTCAAGCCCAATATATTGCTCACCAAGCAATCCAGATGTGAGAATTTTTGCTGATGAATCGACAGGAAACTGATATGCATCTTCTATAGTCATTGCTACAGTGGCTTGATAGGTTTTGTCATCAAATGAAATGCTCGAGATGCGACCTACCACTACACCAGCACTTTTGACCGGTGCACGTGGTTTTAGCCCGCCAATATTGTCAAAGCGCGCAGAAATCGTATAGGTTGGCGCAAAGGACACTGCATTCATATTGCCAACTTTGAGGGCGAGGAACAATGCCGCCAATAAGCCAATGGCAACAAAAATGCCCACCCAAATATCAATCGCGCTTTTTCTCATAAGAGCCCCAGTTTATCTTTCTAATTTGAAAACATCATGGCAGTCAGCAAGAAATCCAAAGCCAAGACTGTTAAAGAAGAAATAACTACAGTACGTGTAGTCGCTTGTGAGACCCCTTCAGGGGTCGGTTTGGCTTCGTAACCCTGATATAAAGCAATAAAGGTTACGGCTACACCAAACACCATACTTTTAATCAAGCCATTGCCGATATCAGAAAAGAGGTCTACCCCACCCTGCATTTGAGACCAAAAAGCCCCAGAGTCAACTCCAATTAAAGGCACACCCACCAAATACCCGCCCAAAATGCCGACCGCTGTAAAAATAGTCGCCAAAATAGGCATAGCAATGATTCCTGCCCATAAACGGGGTGCAATGACACGACTTAATGGGTCGACCGCCATCATATCCATCGCGCTTAATTGCTCGCCCGCTTTCATGAGTCCGATTTCAGCGGTTAAGGAAGTACCGGCACGGCCCGCAAACAACAACGCTGTAATTACAGGACCTAATTCACGCGTTAAAGAAAGGGCAACCAATAAACCCAGTGCCTGCTCAGAGCCATAGCGATTTAAGGTGTAGTAACCCTGTAAGCCCAATACGAAACCTACAAACAGCCCTGAAACCGCAATAATTACAAAAGAATGATTACCAACAAATAAGATTTGATCTGAAACTAAGCGCGGCCTTTTAAGCAAAAAACGGGAGCGCCAAATCACAGCCGCAAACATTCGGGTTGCCAAACCAAGGCTAGTCAGGTTGCGTCGAATAAAAAATCCAAGATCGCCAAATAGATCAAGTAACCCATGAAATAGAGTCATGAGGTCCTCACTCCAAAATCATCTTCCAGAGCTTGTCCTGGATAATGAAATGGCACTGGACCATCTGGTGCGGCATCTAAAAACTGGCGCACAAATGGATCGGTAGAACGATTTAAATCAGCCGGCGTGCCTTCTGCAGCAATACGCCCATCAGCAATGAAATAAACATAGTCTGCAATTTCAAAAGTCTCTTCGACGTCGTGTGTAACCAATAGGCTGGTAGCGCCAAGTGCATTATTGAGATCGCGAATCAGCCTAGCGGTAATCCCCAAAGAGATTGGATCTAAGCCAGCAAATGGCTCGTCATACATGATCAGCGGCGGATCGAGCGCTATTGCGCGGGCCAGAGCAACTCGCCGTGCCATACCGCCAGATATTTGTGAGGGCATGAGATCACGAGCACCGCGCAAACCCACTGCATTTAATTTCATTAAAACCAAAGATCTCAATAGATCTTCGCTCAGATTGGTATGTTCACGCAATGGAAAGGCCACATTCTCAAAAACACTGAGATCTGTAAATAAAGCGCCGAACTGAAAAAGCATGCCCATGCGGCGTCTTGCCTGCATGAGTTGAGCTGAGTTCATGCGGCCAATATCTTGACCCTCAAACAAAACCTGCCCTGACTGGGCTGCTACCTGACCACCAATCAATCGCAGAATCGTGGTTTTGCCACAACCTGATCCACCCATGACAGCTACCACCTGGCCGCGACGGAACTCCATCTTGAGTCCCATCAAGATTTGCCGCTCACCAGGTGCATAGGAAAAGTTGACGTCCTTTATCGAGACAACAACTTCGCCTTCTACTTTTTCTTGCGCGCTTAAATGGGTATTCAAAGGATTAGGCTGGGCAGCGTTCATATTCCCGACATTATCGGGGTAAAACGGAAGACCCCATTAAATACTCATCTACTGCCTGAGCACATTGACGCCCTTCACGAATCGCCCAAACTACCAATGATTGTCCGCGGCGCATATCGCCAGCAGCAAATACCTTTGGAACATTTGTTTGATAAGCATCAGAACCATCCACCGTAGCCTTTGCGTTACCACGAGCGTCTTTCTCAACACCAAATGCGTTTAATACTTGCTGTGCTGGGGATACAAAACCCATGGCCAAGAAAACCAAATCTGCCTTAATCTCAAATTCAGAATTTGGCACTTCTGACATCTTGCCGTCTTTCCACTCCAAACGCACACCAATTAATTTCTCGAGTTTGCCGTTTTTGCCTTCAAAGCGCTTAGTTGCAACAGACCAATCGCGCTCGCAACCTTCTTCATGAGAAGAGGAGGTGCGCAATTTAGTCGGCCAATATGGCCATACCAATGGTTTATTTTCTTGCTCTGGTGGCTGTGGCAATAATTCAAACTGGGTAATGCTTGCTGCACCATGGCGATTAGAGGTACCAACACAGTCAGAGCCAGTGTCACCACCACCAATTACCACTACATGCTTGCCAGCAGCAGAAATTTCATTCTTAAAGTCACCAGCATTCTCTTTATTTTGTGGAATCAAAAATTCCAAGGCATAATGCACTCCCGCTAATTCACGACCTGGCACTGGTAAGTCACGAGGCTGCTCAGCGCCACCACTAATGACTACTGCATCAAAATCTTTCATCAATTGCTCTGGCGTTACTGTCTTGCTTGAATAATTCTTTACTTCTGCAGTCAGAGCTTCTTTACCAATAAATACACCGGTCTCAAATTTGACACCCTCTGCCTGCATTTGTTCTACGCGACGATCAATTAACCATTTTTCCATCTTGAAATCTGGAATACCGTAGCGCAATAGTCCGCCAACACGATCGTTCTTTTCATACACAGTGACATCATGACCCACACGGGCTAACTGCTGAGCTGCGGCCATACCGGCAGGGCCACCACCCACAACTGCAACCTTTTTGCCTGTTTTAGATTTGGGCGGCTGCGGTTTTACCCAACCATTTTCCCAGCCCTTATCGATAATTGCGTGCTCGATTGACTTAATACCTACGGGCGCACTGTTAATACCTAAGGTACATGCAGCTTCGCATGGTGCGGGGCAAATGCGGCCAGTAAATTCAGGGAAGTTATTGGTAGATTGCAAAACCTCTAACGCTTGTTTCCAATCACTCTGGAATACTAAGTCATTGAAATCAGGGATGATGTTATTGACAGGGCAGCCGCTATTACAAAATGGAATACCGCAGTCCATACAGCGCGCACCCTGTATCTTGGCTTCATCATCGCTTAAAGCAGCAACAAATTCTTTGTAATGATGGAGACGTTTTACGGGCGCTTCGTATGTTTCTTCGACGCGCTCGAAATCCATAAATCCAGTGACCTTACCCATATCGAATCCTCAGTATCTTTTTACTATTTATATTGATTAAGCAGCAACGGTTTTGTTTTGGGCTTTTTCCCACAACTCACCCAAGGCGCGCTTGTACTCAGTTGGCAATACCTTTACAAAGCGGCTACGTGCATTTTCCCAATCGGCCAGCAAGGCTTTGGCACGCTCAGAACCAGTGTGACGGAAATGACGCTCAATCAAGCTCTTCAAAATTTGCTCATCAGTTAAGCGCTCACCACCATCTTTCACATCAAGCGGAGCGTGCCACTCAGATTGAGGAACCTTGGCGATTTGCTCGGCTGATGGCAATACTTTTTCAAGTGTGGCCATACTGGTATTGCAGCGTTTAGCGAATAAGCCATCTTCGTCATAGACATAAGCAATACCGCCGCTCATACCTGCAGCAAAGTTACGACCTGTTGCACCAAGAACTACTACCGTGCCGCCGGTCATGTATTCGCAACCATGATCACCAGTACCTTCAACAACTGTAGTGGCGCCAGAGTTACGAACAGCAAAACGCTCGCCAGCAACGCCATTGAAGAAGGCTTCTCCACTGATGGCTCCATAGAGAACAGTATTGCCAACAATAATGTTCTGAGCAGTATCACCACGGAATTCGTGAGGGGCACGCACAATCACACGGCCACCAGACAAACCTTTGCCGACATAGTCATTGCCGTCGCCCACCAAATCTAAGGTGATGCCACGCGCCAAGAAGGCAGCAAAGCTTTGTCCAGCCGTGCCATTCAATTGAATATGAATCGTGTCATCAGGTAAACCTGCATGGCCATAACGCTGAGCAAGCTCTCCTGAAAGCATAGCGCCTACAGTGCGATTCACATTCTTTACAGGAACAATGAACGAGACCTTTTCGCCACGCTCTAAAGCAGGCTCACTTTTCTCGATCAAGATATTGTCTAGGGCGTTTCCTAGACCGTGATCCTGGGTCAAAATTTGATAACGCGGAGCATCACTTGCAACTTGAGGTGCTGCAAAAATTTTGCTGAAATCTAAGCCATGTACTTTCCAGTTCTCAATACCTTTGCGGGTATCGAGCAAATCAACGCGCCCAATTAAGTCATCAAATTTACGAATACCCAATTGCGCCATGATCTCGCGTACCTCTTCAGCAATGAAGAAGAAGAAATTCACTACGTGCTCTGGCTTACCAGAGAATTTTTTGCGCAGCTCTGGATCTTGTGTAGCAACGCCAACCGGGCATGTATTTAAATGACACTTGCGCATCATGATGCAACCCTCAACGACCAAAGGTGCTGTGGCAAATCCAAACTCATCAGCGCCCAATAAGGCACCAATCACCACATCACGACCGGTCTTCATTTGACCATCGGCCTGCACACGAATACGGCTACGCAAACCATTAAGAACCAAAGTTTGCTGTGTTTCAGCTAGACCCAATTCCCATGGTGAACCAGCATGCTTGATGGAGGACAAAGGCGACGCCCCTGTTCCACCGTCATGACCAGCAATCACCACATGATCCGCTTTTGCCTTTGCAACACCAGCAGCAATGGTGCCAACACCCACTTCAGATACAAGCTTCACTGAAACGTCTGCCGCAGGATTGACGTTCTTAAGATCATGAATCAATTGAGCAATGTCTTCAATCGAGTAAATATCATGATGCGGAGGAGGAGAAATTAAGCCCACTCCCGGAACTGAGAAACGTAATTTACCAATGTAATCGGAAACTTTACCGCCAGGTAGCTGACCACCTTCTCCAGGCTTAGCGCCTTGAGCCATCTTAATCTGAATCTGATCAGCAGAACGCAAGTACTCAGTAGTCACACCAAAACGTCCAGATGCGACCTGCTTAATTTTGGAGCGCAAGGAGTCGCCGTCGAGCAAAGGTATATTTGCTTCAACAACATCATCACCCAAGATGCTAGCTAACGTTTCACCCTTCTTAATCGGAATGCCTTTGAGCTCATTAACATAACGATGCGGATCTTCACCACCCTCACCTGTATTCGACTTACCGCCAATACGGTTCATAGCGATAGCTAAGGTAGCGTGTGCCTCAGTTGAAATTGAACCCAATGACATCGCACCGGTTGCAAAACGTTTGACGATTTCTTTGGCAGACTCAACCTCATCCAAAGGAATTGCTTTACTTGGCTCGATCTTGAACTCAAACAAACCACGCAAAGTCATTTGACGCTTGGTTTGGTCATTAATCAGATTGGCGTACTCTTTATAGGTCTGATAGCCTTTATCTGAACCCATGCGAGTAGAGTGCTGCAGCTTGGCAATCGTATCTGGAGTCCACATATGATTTTCACCACGAATACGGAAGGCGTATTCGCCTCCAGCATCGAGCATGTCCTCCAAAACTGGATCATCACTAAATGCTGAAGTGTGCATACGCAACGCTTCTTCAGCCACTTCAAATACACCAATACCACCAACGTTAGAAGGAGTACCGGTGAAGTACTGATCAATCACATCGCGATTTAAACCAATCGCCTCAAAAATTTGTGAGCCGGTATAAGACATGTAAGTCGAGATACCCATCTTTGACATGACTTTTTGCAGACCCTTGCCAATCGCTTTGACAAAATTCTTGACTGCTTTTTCTGGCGATAAATCACCAGGCAAGCCCTTAGCCATCTCAGCCAATGTTTCCATGGCGAGGTAAGGATGCACGGCTTCAGCGCCATAACCAGCAAGCAATGCGAAGTGATGCGTTTCACGTGCGCTACCAGTTTCCACCACCAAGCCAACATTGGTTCGCAAGCCTTTTTGTACCAAGTGCTGATGAATCGCAGAAGTTGCCAGTAATGCCGGAATTGCAACATGCTCTCGATCGACTTGACGATCGCTGACGATCAAAATGTTGTAACCGGAACGCACTGCATCGGCAGCTTGTGCACATAAAGAAGCTAAGCGCGCCTCGATACCCGCTTTACCCCATGCTGCTGGATAGCAAATATCGAGCTCGTATGAGCGGAATTTACCGTTGGTGTAATGACCAATGTGACGAATTTTTGTAATGTCATCAAAATCCAAAATTGGCTGGCTTACTTCCAAGCGCATTGGAGGGTTGATATTGTTGGTATCGAGCAAATTAGGTTTGGGCCCAATAAACGAGACCAAAGACATGACCATGTTTTCGCGAATCGGATCAATCGGAGGATTGGTTACCTGCGCAAACAATTGCTTGAAATAGTTATAAAGCGGCTTATTCTTGTTAGAAAGGACAGCTAATGGGCTGTCATTACCCATCGAACCAATCGCCTCCTCACCATTCATGGCCATTGGTGCCATCAAGAACTTGATGTCTTCCTGGGTATATCCAAAAGCTTGTTGGCGATCTAGCAATTTAGCCGCTGGACGAATATTGGTTTTTTCATCAATCAGGTCTGCCTTGCTTGCATCCACCTCATCGAGCTTTACTCTGACTGCATCAATCCAGCTCTTATATGGCTTGGCTTTTGAGACTGCATTCTTCAATTCGACGTCATCAATAATACGGCCCTGTTCCATGTCGATCATGAACATCTTGCCAGGTTGCAAGCGCCATTTTTGAACGATTTTGCTTTCAGGAATCGGCAGTACGCCCGCCTCAGATGCCATGATGACCAAATCATCATCAGTCACATAGTAGCGAGCAGGTCTTAAACCATTGCGATCCAGGGTCGCGCCAATTTGACGACCATCAGTAAATGCCATTGCAGCAGGGCCATCCCATGGCTCCATCATGGCCGCATGATATTCATAGAAGGCACGACGGTTATCGTCCATTAAGGCATGCTGTTCCCATGCCTCAGGAATCATCATCATCATGGCTTGTGCAAGTGGATAGCCAGACATTACCAATAATTCAAGGCAGTTATCAAAACAAGCTGTGTCTGATTGGCCAGGATAAATTAAGGGCCACAGTTTTTTCAGGTCATCACCCAATACTGGCGAACTAATCGCACCTTCACGAGCATTGACCCAATTGACGTTGCCCTTGACAGTATTAATCTCACCGTTATGCGCAATCATTCGATATGGATGCGCTAACTCCCAGGCAGGGAATGTATTTGTTGAAAAGCGTTGGTGTACCAAAGCAAGCGCAGAAACGGTACGCGAATCTTGTAAGTCGTCATAGTAAGCGCCGACTTGGTTTGCCAAGAGCAAACCTTTATACACAATCGTACGTGCAGACATTGAAGCAACAAAGTACTCCTTGCCATGCTTCAAATGTAAGTCTTGAATAGCATGACTTGCTGTTTTACGAATGACATACAACTTGCGCTCTAAAGCATCAGTTGTCATGATGTCACGGCCACGCCCAATAAAGATCTGACGAATAAATGGCTCGGTCATACGTACTGTTGGAGACATGGGTAGCTTTACATCTACCGGAACATCTCTCCATCCCAATACCACTTGCCCCTCCAGGCGAACTGTACGCTCTAATTCTTGCTCGCAAGCCAAACGGGAAGCATGCTCCTTAGGTAAGAAAATCATCCCCACGCCGTATTCACCAAATGGTGGGAGTGTGATTCCTTGCTTAGCCATTTCTTCACGGTACAACTTATCTGGAATCTGAATCAAGATACCAGCGCCATCCCCCATCAATGCATCAGCGCCAACTGCTCCCCGATGATCTAAGTTCTCAAGAATTTTTAAACCTTGAGCAACAATCTCATGGGATTTTTTACCCTTGATGTGCGCTACAAATCCAACGCCGCATGCATCATGCTCATTTTGCGGGTCATAAAGGCCCTGAGCAATTGGACGAAGTTGTGAATTCATTTGTGTATTCATAGTATTTCCGTGTGGCGACATTGGCCTAATTACTTTTGGAAGATCTAATATAGGTGAATACCCATACTGATGCAATAGAAATTAAATGACTCTGTCCCATTTAAAATACATCCGCACCAAAATGAATTTCATAAATGGGGACAGAGTGAATGGTGAATCATTCAAAGAGACCCCATCATGATGGCAAATAAATTTCCAAGTGATTGTATTTAAACAATTATTTTCGAGGGCGGCCACGATGTCGAATCAGCGCTAACTCCGGCTTATCCTTGAAGAGCTTTTTTGCATAAATGTCACTTACCCAAGGCTTTGACCGAATAAGGGCCTCAGTAATCTGACGATCCTCCCAATGGGGGGATCCCTCTTTTACAAAAGTAGCCCACGCCATTTGCCTCTCAAAAGGCGTATTGCCTAATTTCCAGAAATGTTCATGATCAACCAGCCATCGATCTGAATTGCGGCCAATATGATTTGCGAAACTAGTCCATCCAGAATCTTGCGGTGCTGATTCAAATCCGGCCCGCACCGGGTTTAGCTCAATATACCGCTGACAGCGCAAAAAATAGTCCGGGTCAACCAAAGAGGATCGATAACGACCTTCCCAAATAGTGCCTGAACGATGATGCTGCTGATTGAAGTATTGGACGTAACGCCTACCCAAGGACTGCATTGTCTTTGCCAGGGAATCTTCATTTTGAGGTGTAAGCAATAAATGCACATGATTGGGCATCAAGGCAAATGCATGAACGGAACAAGCAAATTGTTGCGCAGCCTCTCTCAACCAATCTAGATAGATCTTGCGATCGGCATCTTTAAAGAAGAGTATTTCACGGTTGTTGCCACGAACCATGACATGCATTGCTTGGCCAGGAATGACAGTGCGCGCTTGCCGTGCCATTGGAAATACGAACTATTGCAGTTCGCGCACACCACCATTGGGCGCAAACTCTGGAATATACCAATCACCATCAAGTTGAGACACTCCTGCAGGAGCTTCACGTGAAATTTGTGGCACACCTTTTAATGCAGTACCCATATAAGAAATCCACATTGGCAATGCCAATCCTCCACCTGTTTCGTGATCGCCTAGACTCTCCGGTTTATCAAAGCCAATCCAAGCAATAGCAACTACTTTTGGGTTGTAGCCCGCAAACCAAGCATCATGGGAGTCATTGGTTGTACCAGTTTTTCCGGCAATATCACTACGCCCTAATTTTGCCCGCGCACTCGCTGCCGTTCCGGTTTTAGTTACTTCCTGCAACATACTATCCATCACAAATGCGGTTCGTGCATCTAATACCCGCGGCGCATCTTCACCCACGCGCACTGGTTTGGCTTCAAATAAAACATTGCCTTTAGAGTCCACCATTTTTTCAATCAAGTAAGGATCTATTCGATATCCTCCATTGGCAAAAACACTGTAAGCGGTTGCCATTTGCAATGGTGTAACCGATCCCGCGCCCAATGCCATAGTGAGATATGGCGGATGCTTTTCAGGATCAAAGCCAAAGCGCTGAATAAAGTCTTGCGCATAAGAAGGGCCAATTGCACGAATCAAGCGAACGGAGACTAAATTCTTGGATTTCGCAAGCGCAGTACGCAAGCGCATCATGCCGTCATATTTACCATCGTAATTTTTAGGCTCCCATGAGGAGCTTCCAGTCTCCATACTACCAATAGAAAGGGGGGCATCATTAACCATCGTGCTTGGAGAGAAGCCCTTCTCCATCGCAGCGGAATAAATAAATGGCTTAAATGAGGAGCCTGGCTGACGCAGTGCTTGCGTGACATGATTAAATTGATTGCGACGGAAATCAAAACCACCAACCAAAGAGAGAATTGCGCCATTATCTGCATTAACCGATACAAAAGCAGCCTCTACCTGGGGTAACTGGGCCAATTTCCAAACACCAGACTCAACCTCCAACAATCGCACTACTGCACCTGGACGTAAACGTTTTTTAGGTTGGGCGTTATCCGTTAGAGATGCGCTAGCCAATCGCAATGCATCCCCTTTCAGTGTGATGACATCCCCAGTTGAGATCATCACTTGCATCTCTTTAGATTTAGCTTCAAGTACTACCCCGGACTGAAGATCATCTAATTGTGGATATGCAAGCAAAGCCTCATCAATTGCGCGTTGACGCTTTACCGGATCCTCCGGCAAATTAATAAAGCCCTCAGGACCGCGATAGGCATGACGCAAGTCATACTCAAAAATTCCGCGACGCACCGCTTTATATGCCGCGTCTTGATCTGCCTTCAGAATGGTTGTGTAAACATCGATACCTTGCGAATAGATTGCCTCACCATATTGACTAAATAGCAATTGGCGCACCATCTCTGCCGGAAAGTCTGCACGTGTGCTGAACTCGTTGCCTAAACCCCGAATATGCAATTCTTCTGTTTTCGCTTTGAGGTACTGTTCTTGGGTAATGTACCCAAGCTCATACATACGCTGCAGGATATATTCTTGGCGAATTTTGGCACGACGATAATTGGTAACAGGGTTGTATGCAGATGGTGCCTTTGGTAAACCCGCCAACATGGCTGCCTGGGCAATGGAAATATCTTTTAAATTAATTCCGAAGTAAATCTGAGCGGCGCTGGCAAATCCAAACGCCCTTTGTCCCAAAAATATTTGATTCATATAAATCTCAAGAATCTTGTCTTTACTGAGCTCTGATTCGATTTCCCAGGCCAAGAGGATTTCATAGATTTTGCGGCTAAAGGTTTTTTCATTGCTGAGAAAGAAATTACGCGCCACTTGCATTGTGATAGTTGATGCGCCCTGGGCTAAATGACCCCGCAAATTAGCTACGCCTGCCCTTAAAACACCAATGTAATCAACGCCACCATGCGAATAGAAGCGATCATCCTCGGTAGCAATCACTGCATTGCGCATGATCACGGGAATTTCATTCAAGGGAATGACTTTGCGGCGCTCTTCGCCAAACTCGCCAATTAAGACCTTATCGGCCGTATAAATACGTAAGGGGGTTTTGGGGTTGTAATCCACCAAAGCAGAAATCTTGGGCAAATTTGGTTTGGCGATTAAAAAAGCATACCCAAGCAGGAGGGTAAACATCAGGGCAAATGCAACCCCAATAATCAAAAGCGCCTTGATTAGGGGGCTACTTCCCGAAGACGCAAAGGACCCGGGCTCCGAATGAGGTTGGCGTGGTCGCCTATCCGCAGGTCGGATGAACCGCCGATTAAGCGGTGGCTTGTCTTTTGGGGGTAGAGCCATAGAATTGAATTATAGGGGGATATACCCGCTTTTCGGACAGCATTAAAAGCCTTATTTTCTTACTCCCGATTCCACCTTTTCCGATAGCCCAGATTCGAGCAATTCCTAAAAATGTAGGGATGCCCACACGCCATATATCCCCCCAATCTTTCGATGAGATTTTGAGCGACCTAGGAGCTGACCCAGCCATCCCAGACCCCCATGGAATTCGCAAAAATCCGTCTCATCAGGTGCCCCCACCAGATCCAATAAATCATCCCAAACAGGCGCGATGGAGTTCTGTTGATTTTCCAATACAAAGCCCAAAAACCACCCAATTGCTCTTCTTAGCCATCACTATTGGCGGCCTTGCAGCAGCCTTTTTTTTCGCCTTTGAGGCCATGAAAGCCAGTTCAAAGGGGGATATTGAAGGGCTTGAAGCGCAAATTGTGACCCTCAAAAAAGAGCTGGTTTTATTGCGGGAGGATTGGGAGATTAATCAAGAGGACATATATCAGGAAATGGATTTATTAGAAGTAAGTATTCACTCTAATAATATAAAACCCCAAAATATAACCGTCCCTGTCAAATCCACGATACCACCCGAGGAATTGGAATTGCGTCGCTGGCGTTACCTTGGCAGCAGTCAGCAAGGCCACTCCCAGCAGGCATTTTTTCAAACCGGTAAAGGGGTGGTGATACTCCAAAAAGAGGGTCGCGCCCTAGGCGGCTGGAGCATCTCCGATATCCAAAAAGACCTAGTCACACTGTCAAACGAAAAAGGGAAATCAATCGTTTTGAAGAGCTCAAGGAACTAATGAAAGAAACAAAATTTAATTATTTGATAGCCATCCTGGGGTTGGCTTTTTTGCTTATTTTTTCCAGCTCACCTGAGGCTAAGAATTCCGAAGACCAGACCCTCAATCACGGGTCAGTAAGCCTCCAATTTAAGAATATTGAACTTACTGAGTTGCTCCAAATTTTGGCTCAAATAGGCCAAACCAACTTTCTACTGAGCGAGACTATTGGAGGAACAATCTCTGTGAGTCTGAACAACACCAGCTGGCAAACCGCCCTTCACTCCATTTTGGCCAGCAGGGGTTTGCGCATTGTCCGTAACGGCGATATTTACTGGATTGGCCCGCATTCAGAAATTCAGGCATTTCAGAAATTTCGCAGGGAAGACGCAGCATTGCCATTTGGGGGTGACCATATTAATAGCCCAAGGCAGATATTGATTGAAGCCAGAATAGTGGAGGCTGATGAGCGGTTTGCTAGGGAGCTAGGGCTTAAGCTGGGCTATGAGGCAAATCATATTGGCGCCAATCCAGACCAAAAAATCAATGCTAACCTCGATTTGGCTGGGGCAGGCTTGGGGGGCTTTAATCCTGCCACCTTAGCGGCCACACTGGTAAGCAGAAATGCCAGCAGACTGCTACAAATCGAACTCTCATCGCTCGAATCCGATGGCCAAGGTAAAATTCTCTCAAACCCCCGCATCATGACTGGGGATCAGGTGAAAGCGACCATTGAGCAGGGCACCGAACTTCCTTATCAAACCAGCTCTCAAAATGGCAATAAATTGCAATTTAGAAAGGCCAACTTGCGATTAGAGGTGCTACCAAAAATACACCCGGACGGGAAAATTTCCATGCTGGTTGGCATTAATAAAGATACCGTTGGCATGAAAACAGAGCATGGCTATGCCATAGACACGAAAAATCTCAGTTCGGAGGTAACCGTAGAAAATGGCGGCACAGCAATCATCGGTGGAATTTTTCAAACCACAGAACGAGAAGATGAGGTCAAAATTCCGTTCTTAGGCGATATTCCCTTGATTGGGCAGTTATTTCGCCATAAATCCACACTCCAAAACAAAACTGAGTTGTTGGTTTTCTTAACTCCGACCGTATTAGATAAACCCTAATAAAATCGAGAGGTGAACTCTTCGACGAACAATATCTTTCTTATCGGCCTCATGGGCGCCGGAAAGTCGACCGTCGGAAAATTACTTGCAAAAAAATTAGGTCGGCGCTTTTTAGATGCCGACCATGTTATTGAAGAGCGCTGTGGCGTCAAAATCCCTGTCATTTTTGAAATGGAAGGTGAGGATGGTTTTCGTAAACGGGAAGCACAGGCCATTCAAGAAATTACTGCTCAAACTGACCTTGTACTGGCTACGGGAGGTGGAGCAATTATTCTTCCAGAAAATCGCCAATGTTTAAGTGAGCGTGGGACGGTCATTTACCTCCACGCTAATCCAATAGAACTGTGGCATCGCACTAAAGGGGGGGAAGGACGGCCACTCTTAAAAAATGGGGATGCCAGGAGAATTCTTGAGAGTCTCTATGCGATTCGAGATCCGCTCTATAGAGAAATTGCAGACCATGTGATTGAAACTGGTAAACCAAGCGTTAATCAATTGGTCAACACACTTATCATGCAGCTTGAACTCTCAACCTGAAACATTTATGAAAACACTTGAAGTTGATCTTGGCACTCGCAGTTATCCAATTTACATTGGAGCGGACTTAATTGACCAAAGCGCATTATTTAATGCCTGCGAAAAAGCTAGCTCACTTTTTATTGTTACCAATTCAACGGTTGCTCCACTGTACGCAGAGCGTCTCACCAAGACATTAGAAAAGTTTGGCAAGCCAATTCATAAGATTGTTTTGCCCGACGGCGAGTCCTACAAAGACTGGAAGCACCTTCAACTCATTTTTGATGACTTATTGAAATTCGGCGCCGATCGTCAAACGATGTTAATTGCACTCGGTGGGGGCGTCATTGGCGATATGACGGGATTTGCTGCAGCCAGCTTCATGCGTGGGATTCGCTTTATTCAGGTTCCAACAACCTTACTGGCACAAGTTGATTCATCTGTGGGTGGGAAAACAGGTATTAATCATCCGCTAGGCAAAAACATGATTGGCGCGTTTCATCAACCTGTAGCTGTGATTGCCGATCTCAATACATTGAAAACCTTACCAGCACGCGAGCTTTCAGCTGGACTTGCTGAAGTCATCAAACATGGTGCAATCGCAGATGCTCATTTTCTCGATTGGATTGAGGCTAACGCAAGCGCTTTATTAGCTTGCGATACAAATGCAATGGCTTATGCTGTTCTTCGCTCCTGTGAAATCAAATCAGCAGTTGTGTCAGCTGATGAGCGTGAAGGCGGCATTCGCGCAACACTTAACTTTGGCCATACATTTGGTCATGCCATTGAAGCAGGCATGGGCTATGGTCAATGGCTTCATGGGGAAGCGGTTGGATGCGGAATGGTAATGGGGGCGGAGCTCTCCTATCGCTTAGGGCAAATTAACCAAGCGGAATTCGAGCGACTGAGCAAGATTATTCGCTCGATGAACTTGCCTGTTGAGCCGCCAAAATTTGGCGCCGAGCGATACATAGAATTGATGCAAGTTGACAAGAAAACCGAGGGCGGATCAATTCGCTATGTTCTTTTGGAAAAAATTGGCAAAGCGCAAATTAAGAGCGTTCCAGATGCTCAAGTGATCGAAACTCTCTTGGCCACTGGTGCCGCATAAGTTTGATACTGAAACTTATTTGATTAATGTAATTTTCACTGTTTTGCCAGCTTGAGCGCTAGCAAAGGCAGATAAATCGCTCAAAAGCTCTCGGCCAGTCTTAGTATCAGTCCACAAGGGTTGAGCAACTGTTCCCGCCCAACGATAGTGATAACCACCAGATTTAGCAGCAACCCATATCTCATGCAATGGGGCCTGAGTGTTGACCACAATCACGCTACGATCCTTAAAACGGATATTGACTACGCTCCCACCTTGGCGCTCTACATCTAAATCTAAATCCAGATCATCATCAGCAGCCTCTAGGGCTAGCTCGATTGATTGCAATAAATTGCTCCCTAATTGATGAAATTGCCTGTCATCAATCTGCTCTACGCTTGAGTTATTTAGGTTCATCTTTGAGTCCTGCATGCTATATTCAATCATTCGTTTTAGAGATATTCATGATAGCGATTCTTATTCGATCCCTTGGTTTTATATGCCTAATATCCCTTGTAGGATGTGGGGTTAGGGGTCCACTTTATTTGCCAAATGTGCCGCCAGCACCTGTTCCACCTAGTGAGCCTGAGCCGCAAGGCAAACTCTATCCACCTCAAAACCCTGCTTCCAACACAACTTCTCCGGCCCAGTAATGAAAAGTGCTTCCAACCCCATTCCTAATTTAAGTGGATTTTCAGAGCGAAACGGAAGTTGGTATGCCGAAGAAATCCCCCTTTCTGATTTAGCAAGCCAATTTGGTACGCCCCTCTATATCTACAGCAAAAAGTCACTAACTGAGGCATTTCAAGCCTATGACCGCGCCTGCGTTGACCCAACAGGACATCGACGCGCACGTATTCACTACGCCATGAAGGCAAACAGCAATCTAGCGGTAATTGATTGTTTTAAAAAATTAGGGGCTGGCTTTGACTTAGTTAGCGGCGGTGAATTGGCGCGCGCATTAGCAATCGGTGCAGATCCAAAAAGCTTGGTATTTGCAGGCGTAGGTAAATCTGCCGATGAAATAGCACAAGCACTTCAAGCGGGTGTTAAATGTATTAATGTTGAGTCAATTGCTGAGCTACATCAAATTAATCGCGTAGCGCAACAGCTCAATTGTCGCGCCCCGATTTCCTTGCGCGTCAATCCAGACGTGGATGCCCAAACGCACCCTTACATTTCTACTGGCTTAAAAGGCAATAAATTTGGTATTGCCTATCACGAGGTTTTAAAAACATATCGTGAAGCAGCGCTGCTCTCGCAAATAGATGTTGTCGGAATTGATTGCCATATTGGCTCACAAATTACATCTACCTCCCCTTACTTAGATGCGCTAGACAAAGTGTTGGATCTTGTTGAGCAACTTAAGAAAGAGGGTATTACGATTCATCATTTGGATTTGGGTGGTGGCCTGGGCATTTCTTATGGCTCTGAAACACCTCCCGATATCACTGAATTCACAAACACCTTACTGGACCACGTAGCCAAACGGGGCTTTGCCTATCTGGATGTTGTCCTAGAACCCGGTAGATCCTTGGTGGGTAACGCTGGCGTCCTCTTAACGCAAGTGGAGTACCTAAAGCCGGGCGCTGAAAAGAACTTCTGCATTGTGAATGCTGCCATGACTGAACTAATGCGTCCTGCCTTATATGAGGCTTATCACGCCATTGTTCCAGTGCAAAACAAGAATCTAAAAAGCCTTACTTACGATATTGTTGGGCCAGTATGTGAATCTGGCGACTGGCTTGGCAAAGACCGCACTCTCGGCATAGAAGAAGGCGATCTCTTGGCGATCTTATCAGCGGGTGCTTATGGTTTTGTAATGGCATCTAATTACAACACCAGGCCTAAGCCCGCTGAAATTATGGTCGATGGCGATAAGGCTTACGTCATTCGTAGCCGCGAAAATACACAAGATTTATTTAGTAGTGAAGCACGATTGCCAGACTGAATTCTTTAATTCGTACTTACAAATGAGCAATAAAAAACCCCGCTGTTTTAACGGGGTTTTTGTTTTTCAGGCAAGCTTGATTAATGCAATCCAGCCATGTAATCTGCAACGGCCTTCATTTCTTTATCATTCATTTTTGATGAAATCACTGTCATCTTAGGGGCATTTATGCGAGTGCCTTCACGGAAAGCAATTAATTGAGCATTGGCGTAGTCAGCCCATTGACCAGAAAGACGTGGGTATTGAGAAGGAATACCAGCGCCATTTGGGCTATGACAACCCGCACATGCTGGCACACCCTTGGAGGCAATACCACCGCGATAAATGCTCTGACCCAACTCAATCGTGTCCTTATTTGTAGCAACACCAGGTGATGGCTCTTGCTTACCAAGATAAGCTGCGATATTAGCCATATCTTGTTCTGTTAAAGGCGCTGCCATACCCATCATAACTGCGTTGGCACGAGTGCCTTCTTTAAAGTTTTTAAGCTGCTTCACGATGTACGCAGGGTGCTGAGCAGCCAACTTGGGCCAGGCACCTGAGGCGCTCTTACCGTTTGGACCATGACAGCCCACGCAAGCTACAACACCACGGCTAGCATCTCCATTAGAGTAGAGTGCTTCCCCAGCAGCAGGATCTGTTTTAGGCTTACCCGGTACCACCGCAGCAGCAGCGGGAGCAGCCGCTGGCGCCTCCTCTGCCTGGGCAGCCGAGAAACCAGCACCGATAATAGTGAGAGCTAAAGCCATAAAACCAGCACGAACGCTAGTTAATTTGGAGATTTGAGAGGTTTGACGCATTATGTTTACCTTGGCAAAAATTCCTAAAAGTGTTTGGGCCCTACATTTACAACCTTTTACCCAACACCATGAGATATTTCATGATTTTGCGTGATTTTACAATAGCTTCTCAACATGTCTAAACTCTTTCAAGCCAAATTCGCCACAACGGTCAATGACACCCATTGCCTACCGAGCACACCCTTACGTGAGGTAGCCTTTGCTGGTCGCTCAAATGCAGGCAAATCAAGCGCAATTAATGTCCTTTGCAATCAAAAAAGGCTCGCTTTTGCCAGCAAAACGCCTGGTCGCACCCAACACATCAATTATTTTGGCCTTTTCGCCAAAGATGATCTTTTGGCCTATCTAGTTGACTTGCCTGGTTATGGCTATGCAGCGGTCAATCATGAAACAAAATATCATTGGAATGCTCTTTTAAGCGATTATTTACAAGAGCGGGAGCAATTGGTGGGAATGGTCTTAATTGTGGATGCCAGACGAGGCATTACCGATTTAGATGAACAAATGATTCAATGGTTTGTGCCTACCGGCAAACCCATTCATGTCCTGCTGAGCAAATGTGACAAGCTCAATAAAAGTGAGTGCAAGCATGCTTTAGAAGCTGTCAAGAATCGATTACAGCAATATGATCCAGCCCTGCCGGATGGCACTGGAGACTCAAAACAACTCACTGCACAATTATTTTCAAGCACCAAACGGATTGGGCTTGTCGAAGCGGATAATTTAATTATTAAATGGCTATTTGAATCCGAAACTCAAGAAAATGAAATCACAAGCTAATTCTCTTTTGCATTTTCCGGCCCACCGCCCACGTCGTATGCGTCGGGATGATTGGTCAAGACGCCTGATGCAGGAAAACGTGCTGACTGCTAGCAATCTGATCTACCCCGTTTTTCTTCTTGACGGCGCTCATCAGTCAGAATCAGTTACTTCAATGCCCGGGGTAAATCGTCTCTCATTAGATTTGCTCTTTCCCGTTGCAGAAGAATGTGTTGCTCTGGGCATTCCAGTATTGGCACTATTTCCCGTTATCGATGCAGCTTTAAAAACTCCAGATGGAAAAGAAGCTTGTAATCCGAATGGACTGATTCCGCGAGCAGTTGCTGAACTCAAGAAGCGATTCCCCGAATTAGGAATCATGACCGACGTTGCCCTAGACCCCTACACAAGTCACGGACAAGATGGCGTTCTGGATGCAGATAACCGCATTCTCAATGATGAAACTACTGCTATCTTGGTGGCGCAAGCCCTTACCCAAGCCCAAGCAGGTGTCGATATTGTTGCGCCCTCAGACATGATGGATGGTCGCATTCAAAAAATTCGAGAAGCACTTGAGCAACAGAATTTAATTCATACGCGCATCATGGCCTACTCCGCTAAATTTGCCTCCGCTTTTTATGGGCCATTTCGTGATGCAGTAGGTTCTGCAAAAAATTTAGGTAAGGCCGATAAAAAAACCTATCAAATGGATTCAGCCAATACTGACGAGGCTTTGCGGGAGGTTGCACTAGATATTAATGAGGGCGCTGATATGGTGATGGTCAAGCCTGGTATGCCTTACTTAGATATTGTACGGCGTGTTAAAGATGCATTTGAGTACCCCACTTATGCATACCAAGTAAGTGGCGAATATGCAATGCTCAAAGCGGCCGCACTCAATGGTTGGCTAGATCATGACAGTGTCATGATGGAATCATTACTCGCGTTTAAGCGTGCCGGTGCTGATGGCATCCTCACCTACTTCGCACTTGAGGCAGCACGCCTACTCAAATCGAAGTAATGATTATTTCTCCAATGCCTTTTGTAGGCGTTGGAGAAAACGTTCGGGCGGCATATAGCCAACGATCCGCTGGTTCTTTATCTCTGCTTGCGTATTGGGATCAAACAGCAAAATTCCGGGTGGCCCAAACAAATCAAACCGTTTTAACAGCGCTTGATTATCAGATGTATTTTTAGTGACATCGGCTTGTAGCAAAACAAATCGCCCAAGCTCTTTACTGACCTCTGGATTAGAGAAAGTATTGAGCTCCATTTCTTTACAACTAATACACCAATCAGCATAAAAATCGAGCAGCAATAATTTATTTTCGGCCTTTGCTTTAATCAGCTCACGATCTAAATCCGCAGGGGACTGAATGATGGTGAAGTGAAGGCGCCCCCCAATACTGCGACTAACTTCACCATTAAGCGATTGATCATTTCCTACTAAACCTGTCTTTTGAAAAATCGGTGCAGCGATCCAAAGAGCGGTAGCAACTAATAAAACACCTAAAGCACGCTGCAACCAAACCATCCACATTCCTGTCGATGGAATCAAGATGCGCGCTTCAATGGCAATAAATAAAAGTGGAAGGCCCATGCCTAGCGCCATTACAAAAAGTAAACCTGCGCCCAGGGACATCGAGCCAGTTTGAGCAATAAAGGTCAAAACTCCAGCCAAAGGGGCAGTAATGCATGGGCTAGCTACCAAGGTTGAAATGCCTCCCAAAGCAAACGCCCCGAAAATACTCCCGCCCTTCTGGCGACCGGCTAGGCGGTCAATATGCTGATGCCACGAATGGGGCAGCCTGAGATGATATAGACCAAAAAGGCTGCCAGATAAGCCAATTAAAAGGCAGGCAAAGCTAAATAGGGCTATGGGGCTTTGCAGAACCCGTTGGACACTTCCCCCTAGGGCTGCCATTAGAACCCCAGCAAGGGCGTAAACCAGAGCCATCCCGAGCACATAAGCCATTGCCAATACAGCTGCTCTTGCCTTGGATATGGCCTGATTATTCTGCGTTCCAAAAACTACGCTGGACAAGATAGGCAGCATCGGGAGTACACAAGGGGTAAAAGCCAGCGCCAAACCCAAAACAAAGAAAGCAAAAAATAGATAAGTAGATGAGGTATTTTCTAAAAAATGATTAATGGCATTTATGTCATCTCTTTCGCGCCATAAATCCAGCAGACTTGAGTCAGATGGACTCACCTGAGTACTGAGTGTTGTTGCCTCCAGAGCATCCGGAATAGGAGCAGCCTTCACCCCTGGCCCGGTTAGTAAGAATGTCAATGTCATTGGGGGGTAACAAATTCCCGCTTCTGCACAACCCTGTAGCCCTACTTCAAGATGAATGGGTTGATTTGCCTCATTCTTAACATTGAACAGCACAGTAAATGCCTGCTTATAAATCTGTAATTTTTTCTGAAAGGTCGCATCAAACTTTTCAATACCCTGAGGGAGGGTCGGCGCATAACTCGCTAACTTTTTTTCGTTCGATCCAGCCTTAAACTGTAATGACTGTCGATAAATGTAATAGCCCTTTGCTGGCGAAAGTTCGACTGCGATTTCATTTGAATTCTCCTGCCAAGCAGCCTGCACTACAAAAGCTTTTTCAGGAGCTAAAAAATCAGCGGCGAGCGATTGGCCACAAAGAGTCAGCAATAAAATAATTGCTAATAAGATATTTTGTCTGATTTTCATTATCTTGACTGCAATTCCGCCATCACCCATTGGCCATACTCCAAATCATATTCTGTTGGTTTGACAGCAATAATTTCAGGCAAGTCGTAAGGATGCTCGGTCTTCATAAAAGAACTGATTTCACCCCACTTGTTTGCATTTGTTTTAGCAACAAGAATCACTTCCTTCTCTTCACAAACGGTGCCCTTCCAACGATATATTGAATGAACGCCTTCATGTATTTGGACGCATGCCGCCAATCCTCGCTCGATCAGCTTCCGTGCCATTGCATTTGCATCGCCCAGTACCGCAAAAGAGGTGGTAACGATGATCAGTTCTGTTGATGAAGTCTTTGCCATGGCCTATTTAAACCTGCATGAATGAAAAAAGCCAGACCGAAGCCTGGCTTTTTATAAAACCTTCAAAACTTAAGCTTCTTCAGCTACAGCAGTTTCTTCAACTTCTGGACGATCTACCAATTCTACTAAGGCCATTGGCGCATTATCGCCATGACGGAAGCCGAATTTCAAGATACGCAAGTAGCCACCCGGACGTGTTGCATAACGTGGGCCAAGCTCTGTAAAGAGTTTAGTCACGATATCGCGATCACGAGTGCGGTTAAATGCCAAGCGACGATTAGCTAAGTTATCTTTTTTACCTAAGGTAATCAAGGGCTCAACAACCATACGCAATTCTTTAGCCTTTGGCAAAGTGGTTTTAATCACTTCGTGCTCCAAAAGAGAATTGGACATGTTGCGCAGCATCGCCAAGCGATGTGAAGATGTTCTGTTTAGTTTGCGTAAGCCGTTTCCGTGACGCATGATGCTTCCTTTCTAATTATTTCTCGAGGTTAGCTGGAGGCCAGCTTTCGAGTTTCATGCCAAGACTTAAGCCACGAGCCGCCAATACATCCTTAATTTCATTTAAGGACTTACGACCTAAATTAGGCGTCTTCAACAATTCATTCTCAGTACGTTGAATCAAGTCACCAATGTAGTAGATGTTCTCAGCCTTCAAGCAGTTTGCTGAGCGAACAGTGAGTTCGAGATCATCAACTGGACGCATCAACATTGGATCAACCATTGAAGAGCGGCTTGGTGCGAGTTCACCAGATACTTCACTACTTTCTAGGGCAGCGAATACAACTAGCTGATCAACCAAAATAGTAGCCGCTTGACGAATTGCTTCTTCAGGAGACAACACACCATTTGTTTCGATAGTCATTACTAGACGATCAAGGTCGGTACGTTGCTCAACACGAGCAGATTCAACAGCATAGCTAACACGGCTTACAGGACTAAAAGATGCGTCCAAAACAATACGACCAATAATCTTGGTAGCCTCATCATGGTATTGACGCATATTACCCGGTACATATCCACGGCCTTTTTCAACCTTGATCTGCATGTCTAACTTACCACCAGCAGATAAGTGAGCGATAACATGATCAGGATTAATGATTTCGACATCATGTGGCAAATCAATATCTTTTGCCGTAACAACGCCTGGGCCTTCTTTACGTAAATTGATAGTTACTTCATCACGTGACTGTAATTTAAATACGATGCCTTTGAGGTTCAACAAAAGATTGACTACATCCTCTTGGACTCCGTCTAATGTGGAGTACTCGTGCACTACACCAGCAATCGCCACTTCAGTTGGTGCATAACCAACCATAGAAGACAAGAGAACGCGACGTAATGCATTTCCGAGTGTATGGCCATAGCCACGCTCGAACGGCTCCATTACAACCTTAGCTTGGTTGGCAGTAAGCGCTTCAACAGAAATAATCTTTGGCTTGAGCAAATTTGTTTGCATATTTTTTCCTTGAGAGTGCCTAATTAGCGTGAATACAATTCGACGATCAAACTTTCATTAATTTCACCGCTAATATCTTCGCGGTCAGGCACTTGCTTAAATGTTCCCTCGAGCTTGGCGGCATCAACTGAAACCCAGCCGATTGCAGTCATTTGCTGAACCAAATTGAGTGATTCTGTAATACGAGCTTGTTTCTTGGCCTTCTCACGAATCGCAACAACATCACCAGGTTTCACCTGAATTGATGGAATGTTTACTGGTTGACCATTGAGCAAAATTGCACAGTGGGAAACCAATTGGCGTGCTTCTGCACGTGTAGAGCCGAAACCCATACGATAAACAACGTTATCAAGGCGTGACTCTAGCAACTGAAGCAATGTTTCGCCGGTGTTACCCTTGCGACGCTCTGCTTCTGCAAAGTAACGACGGAATTGACGCTCTAACACGCCATAAATACGCTTAACCTTTTGCTTTTCACGCAATTGATTACCGTAATCGGAGGTTCGTGAACCAGAAGTACGGCCATGTTGACCAGGCTTCGTGTCTAACTTGCACTTGTCTGATAATGCACGACGTGCGCTCTTTAAAAATAAGTCGGTACCTTCCCGACGTGCTAACTTGGCCTTAGGCCCTAAGTAACGTGCCACGATGCTTTCCTTTCTTTGCCGCAGTCTTGCGACCGGCGGTGAGTTCGCCCTTTAAATCAGGCGAACAGTGGGCTTTATAAAAAAATACTAAACTTTGTACTACCGAATCCAGAGATTAAATACGACGACGCTTTGGAGGACGGCAACCATTATGTGGAACTGGGGTGACGTCTTGAATCTCAGTGATTTTGATTCCCAAAGAATTCAATGCGCGAACTGCAGATTCACGACCAGGGCCTGGGCCTTTGATTTGAACTTCCAAATTTTTAATACCACATTCAATTGCCACTTTGCCCGCAACTTCTGCAGCTACCTGAGCAGCAAAAGGAGTGGACTTACGTGAACCCTTGAAACCCTGTCCGCCAGAAGTTGCCCATGAAAGCGCATTGCCCTGACGATCTGTGATCGTAATGATGGTGTTGTTAAAAGAAGCGTGAACGTGTGCAATACCGTCAGCAACGTTCTTTTTAACCTTCTTGCGAGCGCGCTGTGATGCTGCGGAAGCGGATTGTTGTTTTGCCATTTCAATAAACTTTCTTGATTATTTCTTAAGTTGCACGCCAGACTTACGTGGGCCCTTACGGGTACGCGCGTTAGTCTTTGTACGTTGACCACGTACAGGCAAGCCCTTACGATGACGAACACCGCGGTAGCAGCCTAAGTCCATCAAACGCTTGATGCTCATCGTTACTTCACGACGAAGGTCACCTTCAGTAGTAAATTTACCTACTTCATCACGCAACTTTTCCAAGTCGGCATCAGTAAGATCTTTTACTTTTTTGTCTATAGCAACACCTGTCGTTTGACAAATTTTGTGAGCACGGGTTGTGCCAATGCCAAAAATTGCTGTCAAACCGATGACAGTGTGTTGATGATTTGGGATATTTACCCCAGCGATACGTGCCATGAGATTTCCTCTTAATTAACCAGATCAGCCTTGACGCTGCTTATGACGTGCGTCTGAAGAACAGATCACACGCACAACGCGTTTGCGCTTAATGATCTTGCAATTTCTGCAAATACACTTAACGGATGCCAAAACTTTCATAACTCACCTCTTAAAAATATGTACTACTTAATTGTTACTTCGCGCGGAAAATAATTCTTGCGCGCGACAGGTCGTAAGGAGTCATCTCCACCGTCACCTTATCTCCCGGCAAAATACGGATATAGTGCATCCGCATCTTTCCGGAAATGTGCCCCAAAACCACATGTCCGTTTTCAAGTTTTACGCGAAACATTGCATTCGGTAAATTCTCTACAACTTCACCCGCCATCTGAATTACATCGTCTTTAGACATTCAGTTAAGCGCCCATCTTAAAGTTAGCTTTTTTCATCAAAGAGCCGTATTGCTGCTGCATGATGAATGACTGAACTTGAGCCATGAAATCCATTGCAACAACGACAATAATCAACAATGAAGTACCGCCGAAATAGAACGGTACGTTGTACTTCAATACTAAAAATTCAGGTAACAAGCAAACTAGAACCATATAAATAGATCCAGCCAGCGTTAGACGCACCAAAATCTTGTCAATGTAACGAGCCGTTTGATCTCCAGGACGAATACCTGGGACAAAGGCACCACTCTTCTTTAAATTTTCTGCAGTTTCACGGCTATTGAATACCAATGCTGTATAGAAGAAGCAGAAGAAAATAATGGCTGCAGCGTATAAGATTGTGTAAACAGGCTGGCCCGGTGCTAATGTAGCTGCTAAATCTTTGATGATTCTGCTAAAAATGTTCTTTGGCTCGCCAGAAGTAAACCAACCAGCAATCGTTGCAGGAAATAAAATAATCGAAGAAGCAAAAATTGGGGGAATAACACCAGCCATATTTAACTTCAATGGGAAATATGATGACTGCCCGCCATAAATCTTGTTGCCAACTTGACGTTTAGCATAGTTAACCAGTATGCGACGTTGACCGCGCTCTACAAATACAACGAAGTAAGTAACTGCAGCAACAATCACCATGATTAGCATTGCAGAGACGATATTCATGGAGCCTGTGCGAACCAACTCCAAAAGACTGGCTACAGCATTTGGCAAGCCAGACACAATGCCGCCGAAGATGATGATGGAGATACCATTACCTAAACCACGTTCAGTAATTTGCTCGCCTAACCACATCAAGAACATAGTTCCAGTAACTAAGGTCACAACGGTATTTAACTCGAACATCAATCCTGGATTTATTACTAAGCCCGGCTGCGCTTGTAATGCAACAGAGATGCCCAAAGCCTGGAATGTAGCTAGAAATACTGTGCCGTATCGAGTGTACTGAGTAATCTTACGTTGGCCAGCTTGACCTTCTTTTTTCAAAGACTCAAGCGAAGGAACAACAATCGTCATTAACTGCATGATGATTGATGCAGAAATATAGGGCATGATTCCCAGAGCAAAAACAGTAAAGCGAGATAAAGCTCCGCCTGAAAACAGGTTAAACATTCCTAAAATACCGTCTTTTTGACCTGCAAATAATTGAGCAAGCTGGTCTGGGTCAATTCCTGGAACAGGGATATGCGCACCCAAGCGAAACACGAGCAAAGCCAACACTAGGAATACCAAGCGTTGACGTAATTCGCCAAACTTGCCCCCTGATTGAGCTGCGCTATTGTTTGTGGGTGCTAATGCCATTTGTAAACCTATTAAGCCAATTCAACCAATTTGCCGCCAGCAGCTTCAATAGCTGCTTTTGCGCCAGCAGTTGCTGTTAAACCTTTTAAAGTTACAGCAATCTTAAGTTCACCAGTTTTAATTACCTTAACTGCATTAATTTGTTCACCAGCAAAACCATGTGCTTTCAAAATCAACAGATCAACTTCTGGTAAATTGATTTTTGCCAAGTCATTTAAAGTAATTTGGCCAACGTGACGACGTGTCAATGAAACGAATCCACGTTTTGGCAAACGACGATACATAGGCATCTGACCGCCCTCGAATCCAACTTTGTGGAATCCACCGGAACGTGACTTTTGACCTTTGTGACCGCGGCCAGCAGTTTTACCAAGTCCAGAACCAATGCCGCGACCTACGCGACGACGATTTTTCTTGGAGCCCTCTGCGGGTTTAAGTGTATTGAGTTGCATATTCTTTGCCTATGTACTTGCTAGTTAATTAGCCGATGACTTTAACTAGATAAGAAACTTTATTAATCATTCCGCGAACAGCTGGTGTGTCTTCTAATTCTGAAACAGAATTAATACGTCCAAGGCCTAAGCCACGAACAGTTGCACGATGGCTTTCGCGTGTACCGATCAAACTACGCACTAATTGCAGTTTGACTTTAGAGTTTGATGTTGTCATTTATAGATTCCTAATTTGCGGTCTTAGCCGAGAATCTCTTCAACTGATTTACCGCGCTTAGCAGCGATTTCAGAAGGAGTACTCATTTTGCTTAAACCATCAATAGTTGCACGAACCATGTTGTAGGGGTTAGTTGAGCCGAGAGACTTAGCTACAACGTTTGTTACACCCATTACATCAAAAATAGCGCGCATTGGACCGCCGGCAATAACGCCAGTACCGTCTTTAGCAGGAGAAATCATCACACGTGAAGCGCCATGCTTACCAATCACGGTATGCTGCAAAGTGCCCTTGCGTAAGGAAACTTTGATCATCTTGCGACGTGCTTCATCCATTGCTTTTTGAACAGCAACAGGAACTTCTTTTGATTTACCCTTACCCATGCCGATGCGACCATCGCCATCGCCAACTACAGTGAGTGCAGCGAAGCCGAGAATACGACCACCCTTAACCACTTTGGTTACACGATTTACAGCGATCATCTTCTCGCGAAGACCATCATCGCGCTCTTCGTTTTGCATCTTTGTTTGCATTTTTGCCATGTTTTTTCCTAAACCCTATTAGAACTTCAGGCCGGCTTCACGCGCAGCTTCAGCTAAGGCCTTGATACGGCCGTGGTAACGATGACCAGAACGATCAAATGCAACATCAACAACACCTGCTTTAACGGCACGCTCAGCAACTAATTTGCCAATTTGTGCAGCCGCATCAGTATTGCCACCGTTTTTGATCGCTTGGCGTAAATCTTTTTCCATAGATGAGGCGGAAGCCAAAACCTTGGTACCGCAAGAGCTATATACCTGCGCAGAAATGTGTGAATTACTACGGATAACTGTTAAGCGATTTGCCAATGCTTCGGCAATGCGAATACGAGTCTGCCGAGCACGTCTTTGTCTGGATTCGTCTTTATTCATTTTCTAATCTCGCTTACTTCTTCTTAGTTTCTTTCAGATGCACAACTTCATCAACATAGCGAACGCCCTTGCCTTTGTAAGGCTCTGGTGAACGATATGCGCGAACTTCAGCTGCGACCTGGCCAACTTGTTGCTTGTTGGAGCCTTTAATGATGATTTCAGTTTGCGTAGGAGTTTCTGCTTTTACACCTTTTGGCAAGTTGTAAATAATGTCGTGTGAGAAACCCAATTGCAATTTCAATGTTTCGCCTTGAGCAGCAGCACGGTATCCAACGCCTACTAAGCTGAGCTTACGCTCAAAGCCAGTAGTAACGCCAACGACCATGTTGTTTACCAATGCACGTGCAGTTCCTGACTGAGCACCAGCTTCTGGTGAATTGTCATTTAAAGTTACTGTTAACACGCCATCTTCTTGCTTTAAGCCAACTGAAGGATGTAAGTTATGTGTCAAAGAACCCAATGGGCCCTTAACAGTAACAGTTGCTCCATTAATATTGATTTCAGCGCCCTTTGGGACTGGAATAGGTGATTTACCAACGCGGGACATATTTCTCTCCTTAAGCGACGTAGCAAATAACTTCACCACCAACACCGTTTGCACGGGCTTTGCGGTCAGTCATAACGCCTTGAGGGGTTGAAATAATAGCAATGCCCAAGCCATTCATTACTTCTGGAATGTCGTGGCGACCCTTATAGATGCGCAGACTTGGTGTTGAAACACGGTCAATACGCTCAATAACAGGACGGCCTGCATAGTATTTGAGTTCAATGTGTAGCACTGGCTTAGCTGCTTCACCTTTGATTTCAAAGTTATCGATATAGCCTTCATCTTGCAAAACTTTTGCAATAGCTACTTTTACTTTTGACGACGGCATGATGACTGCAGGTTTCTGCACTGCTTGCGCATTGCGAATCCGGGTCAACATGTCGGCGATTGGATCGCTGATACTCATGAGTTCTCCTAATTCTTTCGCCGCTTACCAGCTGGCCTTGGTTAAACCGGGGATTTCGCCACGGAAGGCGATTTCACGAATCTTGCTACGGGCCAAACCAAACTTACGGAATGTGCCACGTGGACGACCGGTTAATGAACAACGATTTCTTTGACGAATCGGGCTTGCGTTACGTGGAAGTGCCTGTAGCTTCAAGCGAGCTTCATAGCGCTCTTCTTCACTGCGTGATTGATCTGCAATGATTGCCTTGAGTTCTGCACGCTTTACAGCGTACTTCTCTACAGTTTTTGCGCGCTTGTTTTCGCGCTCAATTAGGGATAGTTTTGCCACGTTAGCCTCTTAATTGCGGAAAGGGAATTTGAACGCTGCTAACAAAGCTTTTGCTTCTTCGTCAGTCTTAGCGGTCGTCGTAATACTGATATTGAGACCACGCAGGGCATCAATCTTGTCGTATTCGATTTCTGGGAAAATGATTTGCTCTTTAACGCCAATGTTGTAATTTCCACGACCGTCAAATGCTTTACCGGAGATACCGCGGAAGTCACGTACTCGTGGCAACGCTACAGTAACAAAACGATCCAAGAATTCGTACATGCGCGCACCGCGCAATGTCACCATGGCACCGATTGGGTAACCTTGACGAATTTTGAAACCTGCAATCGCTTTTTTGGCCTTAGTTACTACTGGCTTTTGGCCTGCAACCTTTGTCAAATCGCCAACTGCATTTTCGATTACTTTTTTATCGTTAACAGCTTCACCAAGACCCATATTCAATGTGATCTTAGTGATGCGAGGAACTTCCATCAAAGACTTGTAACCAAATTTGGTCATTAAATCAGCGATAACTTTTTCTTTGTAATGCTCTTGAAAACGTGTGCTCATAATTTCTCCGTGCCCCTTATGCGCTTAAAGTCGCGCCAGTGGTTTTGAGGAAACGCTGCTTTTTACCGTCAACGAGTTTGATACCAACACGTGATGGTTTGCCGTTACCGTCAACCAAAGCCACATTAGAAATGTGAACAGGCATTGTCTTGTCAATCAGGCCACCGGTTACACCAGCAGCTGGATTAGGCTTAACGCTCTTTTTGTAAATATTCACGCCTTCGATGACTAATTTCTCATCGAGGACAGCTGTAACAGTTCCTTGCTTGCCTTTATCACGGCCAGTCAACAAAACTACGGAATCACCTTTACGAATCTTTTTCATATCAGCCTCTTAAATAACTTCTGGGGCGAGAGAAACGATCTTCATGAACTTCTCAGTACGCAATTCACGCGTTACTGGTCCAAAGATACGTGTGCCAATTGGCTCTAACTTAGCGTTGAGCAATACCGCAGCGTTTGCATCGAACTTAATCAATGAACCGTCTGGACGGCGAACACCCTTAGCAGTTCTCACTACTACGGCGTTGTAAATGTCACCTTTTTTTACACGGCCACGTGGAGCAGCGGATTTCACGCTAACTTTGATGACATCACCGATACTGGCGTAACGACGCTTAGAGCCGCCCAATACCTTGATGCACAAAACTTCACTGGCGCCAGTATTATCGGCGACCTGTAATCTACTTTCGGTCTGAATCATTTTTTTAATTCCCAACTTATTTGCCATAGGCAAACAGTCTTGGTTCCGTCAATGGGATTTAGCGAAAGCTAAAACCCGGAATTAATGAAAAAACACTGCTTCTCACAATAAAACCAGAGAAGCCTTCTATCATACTACATAAAATAGGGATTTGGCAAGTATTTTTACCAAAATCCCTAATATTTCTTTAAATACCTTTGGACTCTTGAACTAAACGGGTAACAACCCAAGATTTAGTGCGTGAAATTGGCTTAGATTCAGCAATTTCAACGGTATCACCCATCTTGTATTGTCCAGCTTCATCATGAGCATGGTACTTTTTGGACTGTCCTACATACTTGCCATAAAGCGCATGTTTTACTTGGCGCTCAACTAGTACAGTCACAGTTTTTTGCATTTTGTCGCTAACGACACGACCCACGAGGGTGCGGCGCAAGGGTTTAGATAATTCTGTCATATCCCTTTTTCCTTATTTCTGTGCAGTTTTTTGGGTAATGAAAGTCTTCACGCGTGCAATATCGCGCTTATTCTTACCCAATTGGCTGGTATTAGTGAGTTGCTGAGTACCCTTTTGCATACGGAGCTTGAAACCTGTTTTCAAGAGCTCAGTTAATTCTGCGTTTAAGGCAACCAGATCTTTAGTTGCTAATTCTGTCTTTTTCATAATGTCTATCCGATCAACCTAAGTGGCGAATCACGAATGTAGTTTGCAAAGGCAACTTAGCAGCAGCAAGCTTGAAAGCTTCACGCGCCAAAGTCTCATTCACACCATCCATCTCGTACAAAATCTTGCCTGGTTGAATTTCAGCTACGTAGTACTCTGGGTTACCCTTACCGTTACCCATACGAACTTCAGCAGGTTTTTGTGAAATTGGCTTGTCTGGGAAAATACGAATCCAGATACGGCCACCACGTTTAATGTGACGGGTCATTGCGCGACGTGCCGACTCAATTTGACGAGCGGTTAAACGTCCACGGCCGACGGCCTTCAATCCAAAGTCTCCAAAGGCTACAGAACTACCACGTGTTGCAACGCCAGTGTTGCGGCCTTTTTGTTCCTTACGATACTTACGACGCTTTGGTTGTAGCATGCTTACTCTCCTGACTTCTGCGTTTCAGCACTTGCAGCTTCAACGGCTTTAGGGGCACGCTTTACTGCTGGCTTAGTCGCAACTAATGGCTTTGCATCACCGGCAGGCTTACGCGCTGCTGTTTTAGATGGTGCGCGACGTGGCTTTTTCTCATCAGCTACTGCTTCAACAGTAACCGCTGGAGCATCAGCACCACGACCTAATGTATCGCCTTTGTAAACCCAAACTTTTACGCCAATAATGCCGTATGTAGTTTCAGCCTCAGAAGTAGCGTAATCAATATCAGCCTTCAATGTATGAAGTGGTACGCGACCTTCACGATACCATTCACGACGTGCAATTTCAGCACCGTTTAAGCGGCCAGAAGACATGATCTTGATACCTTGTGCACCAAGACGCATTGCATTTTGCATCGCACGCTTCATGGCGCGACGGAACATGATACGTTTTTCGAGCTGTTGAGTAATGGAATCAGCGATCAATTGCGCATCAACTTCAGGCTTACGAATTTCTTCGATATTTACATGGACTGGAACGCCCATACGCTTTTGTAATTCGCGACGGAGAACTTCAATATCCTCGCCTTTTTTACCGATTACAACACCTGGACGTGAGCTATAAATCGTAATACGTGCATTCTTTGCAGGACGCTCGATTACCACTTTGCTAACAGATGCATTCTTTAACTTCTTCTTCAAATAGATGCGGACATCTACGTCCTCTTTGAGCATCTTTGCAAAATCAGTATTGTTTGCATACCACTTAGATGTCCAGTTCTTCGTTACCGAGAGTCGGAATCCGGTGGGGTTTATCTTTTGGCCCATATCTTTCCTTAGTTACTCAAGGTCACGCTAATGTGACAAGTTTGTTTTTCAATTTGATTGCCACGACCCTTGGCGCGCGCTGTAAAGCGCTTCAAGGAAGTGCCCTTATCAACAATAATTGCTGATACCTTGAGCTCGTCAATATCAGCACCTTTATTGTGTTCAGCGTTGGCCACTGCGGACTCAACAACTTTTTTCACAATGAAGGCAGCTTTCTTGGGGCTGAAGTTCAAAATGTTTAATGCGCGAGCAATCGGCAAACCACGGATTTGGTCTGCGACCAAACGTGTCTTTTGCGCAGAAATGCGGGCACCCTTGTGAATAGCTTTAACTTCCATCATCATCCCCTTACTTCTTCGTTACTTTCTTGTCAGCAGCGTGACCTTTGAAAGTACGGGTCAAGGCAAATTCGCCTAACTTATGACCCACCATGTTTTCTGATACATAAACCGGAACGTGCTGACGACCGTTATGAACAGCAATTGTCAGACCAATAAAGTCTGGAAGAATTGTTGAACGGCGTGACCAAGTTTTAATCGGCTTTTTGTCTTTGTTGGCCTGTGCTACTTCAACTTTTTTTACTAAGCTGGCGTCGCAAAAAGGACCTTTTTTAGCTGAACGTGTCATATCTATTTTTCCTTAATCGCTTAACGCTTGTTACGACGTTGAACGATCATTGATGTTGTACGCTTGTTACGACGTGTACGATAACCTTTGGTTGGAGTGCCCCATGGAGATACAGGAACACGGCCTTCGCCAGTCTTACCTTCACCACCACCATGTGGGTGATCTACTGGGTTCATTGCCACACCGCGAACGGTTGGGCGAATACCACGCCAGCGGTTTGCACCAGCTTTACCAATAACACGCAAGCTATGCTCTTCATTGCCAACTTCACCAATGGTTGCGCGGCAGTCGATCAAAATACGACGCACTTCACCAGAGCGCAAACGAACCTGTGCGTAAACACCTTCACGTGCTAGCAATACTGCCGAACCACCAGCTGAACGTGCAATTTGTGCACCTTTACCTGGCAACATTTCAACACAGTGAATCGTGCTACCAACTGGGATATTACGAATTGGTAAATTGTTTCCGGATTTGATTGGAGCTTCTGCGCCACTCATCAAAGCCTGACCAACAGTCATGCCCTTAGCAGCAAGAATATAGCGGCGCTCACCATCAGCAAACACGATCAAAGCAATATTTGCACTGCGGTTTGGATCGTATTCCAAGCGTTCAACTTTTGCTGGAATACCATCTTTGTCGTTGCGTTTGAAATCAACAACGCGATAGTGATGCTTATGACCACCACCCTTGTGACGAGTGGTGATGTGGCCATTATTATTACGACCCGCTTTTTGGAACTGTGGCTCTAACAGAGCTGCAAAAGGTTTACCTTTATGCAGGTCTGGATTTACCACCTTGACCATTGAACGACGACCTGGTGAGGTCGGTTTTGTCTTCATCAAAGGCATGATTAATTCGCCTCCGCTTCAAAGTTAATTTCTTGACCTGGCTTCAAGCTTACGTAGGCCTTCTTAGTGTGATCGCGACGACCCTCAAAACGGCCATAGCGCTTAGGCTTACCCTTTTGATTGACGATTTGGACTGAGTCAACTTGCACTTTAAAGAGCAATTCGACCGCTTGTTTCACATCGCTTTTGTTAGCGTCGCGAGTAACTTGGAATACCACTTGTTCGTTCTTCTCTGCAACCATAGTGGCTTTTTCAGAGATCACTGGTCCAAGCAGAACCTTCATCAAGCTGTGATCGTTTTTACGGACTTGGCTCATTTAAGCAACTCCTCAATTTTTGCAATCGCTGATTTGCTTACCAATACTTTTTTGTATTGAACCAAAGCTAATGGATCGGCGTGCTGTGGCTCACATACAGCAACTTTATGCAAGTTACGTGATGCCAAGTACAAATTCTCGCTAACTTGATCAACAATAATCAATACAGAGTCCAATCCCATCGCTTTTACTTTGTCAGCTAAAACTTTGGTCTTTGGAGCATCAAGATTAAATTGATCAACCACATTCAAACGACCTTCACGGGCTAACTGAGACAAAATAGATCTCATACCAGCGCGGTACATTTTCTTGTTTACTTTTTGGCTGAAATTCTCTTCTGGAGAATTCGGGAATATACGACCACCTCCACGCCACAGTGGGGATGAGCTCATACCAGCACGTGCACGACCAGTACCTTTTTGACGCCAAGGTTTCTTGGTTGTGTGCTTAACTTGCTCACGGTCTTTTTGTGCGCGGTTACCGCTACGTGCATTTGCTTGGTAAGCTACAACTACTTGGTGTACCAATGCTTCGTTATATTCGCGTTCGAATACTTCTGGAGAGGCTTGAACACCTGCGCCTAAAGTACCGTTATCCTGGAGAAGCTTAAGTTCCATATTCGCTCTCCTTATTTCTTCTTCAACGGTGTCTTCACCGCTGGAGTAACAATTACTTTACCGCCTGGGGCGCCTGGAATAGCGCCTTTAACCATGATGAGATTGCGTTCTGCATCAATGCGTGCGATGACTAAATTTTGTACAGTACGTGTTTCATCACCAAGGTGGCCGGTCATGCGCTTACCTGGGAATACACGGCCTGGATCTTGTGCCATACCGATGGAACCTGGCACGTTATGTGAACGTGAGTTACCGTGGGAAGCACGACCAGAAGCGAAGTGATGGCGCTTGATAGTACCGGCATAGCCTTTACCAATCGTTACACCCTGCACATCCACTTTTTGGCCAGCAGCAAATGCAGCTTCAGCAGGAATAACTTGACCCGCTGTCATTTCTGCAATTTTTGCTGCATCTAATTGAAATTCGTTGAGTGCATTACCAGCCATCACACCTGCTTTTGCAAAGTGTCCAGCCATAGATTTGGTAACGCGTGTAGCTCTACGTGTCCCATGGGCCAACTGGATAGCGTTATAGCCATCAGTTTCCTGGGTCTTGATTTGAGCAACTCGGTTGTCGCTCACGTCAATTACAGTGACAGGAATTGCTTCCCCTTCGTCCGTAAATAGACGGGTCATGCCGATCTTGCGACCGATTAAGCCTAAGCTCATATTCATGCTCCACGCCGACTTCGATTGGTCGGCAAAATTTAATTTAAGTGATTTACAAGTAAAAGTACTTCTAAATCAATAAGTTATAACGTTTTTAATGCTAATAAAATCAACAATTTCGCCCAATTAAATGAGCGAAGCCTTAGATTCTATCCCGAAAATCCAGTCTTGGCAAGAGCAAAGACTGAAAATACTGAATTACTGCAACTTAATTTCGACGTCTACACCTGCAGGCAGGTCTAATTTCATCAAAGCATCCACTGTTTTCTCTGTGGGATCAACAATATCCATTAAACGCAGATGGGTGCGAATCTCTAATTGATCACGTGATGTTTTGTTTACGTGTGGTGAACGCAAAATATCAAAACGCTCAATACGCGTTGGCAAAGGAACTGGTCCCTTAACAACGGCACCAGTACGCTTAGCTGTATCAACGATTTCAGCAGCCGACTGGTCGATCAAACGGTAATCAAATGCTTTAAGACGAATACGAATTTTTTGGTTTTGCATATTAATTCCAAAGAGCGTTGTGGTGCTGCCACGTTATCAATCTAAAGAGCACGGTGACATCAGCAGCACTGATGTCACCGGTTAGCAAACCGCTAAATATTTTTTACTACTAATTAAGCCAAAATCTTAGCAACCACACCGGCGCCAACAGTACGGCCACCTTCACGGATTGCAAAACGTAAACCTTCTTCCATCGCGATAGGAGCGATGAGTTTTACGGTAATTGTGACGTTATCACCAGGCATCACCATTTCTTTGTCTTTTGGCAACTCGATTGAACCAGTCACGTCCGTTGTACGGAAGTAGAACTGTGGACGATAGTTGTTAAAGAATGGAGTATGACGACCACCTTCATCTTTACCCAAGATGTAAACCTCGGCTGTAAAGTGAGTATGTGGAGTGATAGAACCTGGCTTAGCCAATACTTGGCCACGCTCAACTTCTTCACGTTTTGTGCCGCGTAACAAGATACCAACGTTATCGCCTGCTTGACCTTGGTCGAGCAATTTGCGGAACATTTCAACGCCAGTACAAGTGGTTTTGAGAGTTGGCTTAATACCAACGATTTCAATCTCTTCACCAACTTTAACAATACCGCGCTCGATACGACCAGTCACTACAGTACCGCGACCAGAGATAGAGAACACATCTTCTACAGGCATCAAGAAGGCACCGTCAACAGCGCGCTCTGGAGTTGGGATATAGGTATCTAAAGCTTCAGCCAATTTCATGATGGCTTCTTTACCCAATGGGCCTTCGTCGCCTTCAAGGGCTAACTTAGCAGAACCTTGAACGATTGGAGTGTCATCGCCTGGGAAGTCGTACTTAGAAAGAAGTTCACGAACTTCCATTTCTACGAGTTCTAACAATTCAGCGTCATCAACCATGTCGCACTTGTTCAAGAACACCACGATGTATGGAACGCCCACTTGGCGAGCCAAGAGGATGTGCTCACGTGTTTGTGGCATTGGGCCGTCAGCAGCAGAGCAAACCAAAATAGCGCCGTCCATCTGGGCAGCACCGGTAATCATGTTCTTAACGTAGTCAGCATGTCCTGGGCAATCAACGTGAGCATAGTGACGGTTTGCTGTCTCGTACTCAACGTGTGCTGTATTAATCGTAATACCACGTGCTTTTTCTTCTGGAGCAGCATCGATCTGATCATATGCTTTTGCTTCGCCACCGAATGCTTTGGAGAGCACGGTTGCAATTGCTGCTGTCAATGTGGTTTTACCGTGGTCAACGTGACCAATAGTGCCAACGTTTACGTGCGGTTTTGTCCGCTCAAACTTTTCTTTTGCCATTTTTTTGTCTGCCTTCTTAGCTAGTCAATATTCAAAATAATGTGGATAAATTACTTCGCTTTAGCAGCCATAACTGCTTCAGCAACGTTCTTAGGTGCTTCGGAATAATGCTTAAATTCCATGGTGTAGGTAGCGCGACCTTGGGTCAACGAGCGCAAGCCAGTTGAATAACCAAACATCTCTGCCAATGGCACTTCAGCGCGAACAATCTTACCGCCGCCTGGAATGTCATCCATACCTTGCAAAATACCGCGACGGGATGAGAGGTCACCCATTACGTTACCCATGAAATCTTCTGGTGTTTCAACTTCAACGGCCATCATTGGCTCAAGCAATACTGGAGATGCTCTACGCATACCATCCTTGAATGCCATAGAACCCGCCATCTTAAATGCGTTTTCGTTGGAGTCAACGTCATGGTATGAACCGAAGAACAATGTTGCCTTGATATCAACAACTGGATAGCCAGCCAAAATACCAGAATTCAATGTTTCGATAATTCCCTTTTCTACCGCAGGAATGTATTCACGAGGAACTACACCACCTTTAATAGCGTCAACGAACTCAAAACCTTTGCCTGGCTCTTGTGGCTCTAACTTCAATACCACGTGACCATATTGTCCACGTCCACCAGACTGCTTAACAAACTTACCTTCGATTTCTTCACAAACTTTACGAATGGTTTCGCGGTATGCAACTTGCGGCTTACCAACAGTTGCCTCTACGCCAAACTCACGTTTCATGCGGTCAACCAAAATTTCCAAGTGAAGTTCGCCCATACCGGAAATAATGGTTTGGCCTGATTCTTCATCAGTCTTCACGCGGAAAGAAGGATCTTCTTGTGCCAAACGATTCAAGGCAAGACCCATTTTTTCTTGGTCAGCTTTTGTCTTAGGTTCAACCGCTTGCGAGATCACAGGCTCTGGGAATACCATGCGCTCCAAAATAACAATGCTATCTGGATCACATAAAGTTTCACCAGTAGTTGCATCTTTCAGACCAACGGCTGCAGCGATGTCACCTGCGTAAACTTCTTTAATTTCTTCACGTTGGTTTGCATGCATTTGCAACAAACGACCAACACGCTCTTTCTTGCCCTTGATAGGGTTGTAGATTGTGTCGCCTGACTTCATCACACCGGAGTAAACACGGAAGAAGATCAGCTGACCAACAAATGGGTCCGTCATGATCTTAAATGCCAAAGCAGAGAACTTGGCATTATCAGAAGCTTCGCGGGTTGTTGGTGTACCGTCTTCCAATTCACAAGGGACCGGCGGAACATCTAATGGGGAAGGCAGCAATTCAACTACTGCATCCAACATCGCCTGAACGCCTTTATTTTTGAACGCAGTTCCACACAACATTGGAACAATTTCATTGGCAATAGTACGTTGACGCAATGCAGTCTTGATTTCTTCCTCAGTCAACTCTTCGCCGCCGAGATACTTCTCCATCAACTCTTCTGAACTTTCAGCAGCCGCTTCAACCATCTTCTCGCGCCACTCTTGAGCAGACTCTTGCAATTCAGCAGGGATCTCTTCATAAGTGAACTTAGTACCTTGTGAAGCCTCATCCCAAATGATGGCCTTCATTTTTACCAAGTCGATAACGCCTTTGAAGTTTTCTTCTGCGCCGATTGGAATTTGAATCAAGATTGGGTTTGCTTTAAGGCGCAGCTTCATTTGGTCATAGACCTTGAAGAAGTTCGCGCCTGTGCGATCCATCTTGTTTACAAAAGCCAAACGAGGAACTTGGTACTTATTTGCCTGACGCCATACTGTTTCTGATTGTGGCTGAACACCACCCACAGCACAGTAAACCATGCATGCACCATCAAGAACACGCATTGAACGCTCAACTTCAATGGTGAAGTCTACGTGTCCCGGGGTATCAATAATATTGATGCGATGCTCAGGGAAATTGCCTGCCATTCCCTTCCAGAACGTAGTAGTAGCAGCAGAAGTAATGGTGATACCACGCTCTTGCTCTTGCTCCATCCAGTCCATGGTAGCTGCGCCATCATGTACTTCACCAATCTTATGATTTACACCGGTGTAGAACAAAACGCGTTCTGTAGTTGTTGTTTTACCTGCGTCAATATGCGCAGAAATACCGATATTGCGGTATTTGTCGATGGGGGTTTTACGTGCCACTGTTGGTGCCTTTTCTTTACTATTCGATTAACAATTAAAAGCGGAAATGTGAGAACGCTTTATTAGCGTCAGCCATACGGTGAACTTCTTCACGCTTCTTCATTGCGCCGCCACGACCTTCAGCAGCTTCTAATAATTCGTTAGCCAAACGTTGGGCCATAGATTTTTCGCCACGCTTTTTAGCGGCTTCGCGCAACCAGCGCATTGCCAAAGCAGAACGACGTGATGGGCGTACCTCAACAGGAACTTGATAGTTAGCACCACCAACGCGACGACTCTTTACCTCAACCATTGGCTTTACATTACCCATGGCAGTTGAAAAAACTTCGAGCGGCTCTTTATTTGCTTTTTTCTCGATGTGATCAAAGGCACCGTAAACGATGCGCTCTGCAACCGATTTCTTGCCGTCCAACATGAGGACGTTCATGAATTTTGCTACTTCTACATTGCCAAATTTAGGATCAGGCAGGATTTCCCGTTTGGGAACTTCACGACGACGTGGCATAGCTACTCCTTCAGTTCAGTTGGGGGTGGTCCACATGGATCACCCACTCTAGTTGCCCTACTATCTAAGAAAAAATTTCTTAGACGGAACAACCACTTACTTGTCTTTTAAGTCCGACAAACAATGACTTACTGCAAAAACATCAAGCTACTATTAAGCAGCTTTCTTGGCGCGTTTAGCACCGTACTTGGAACGTGACTGCTTACGGTCTTTAACACCCTGCAAGTCAAGTGAGCCACGAACGATGTGGTAACGAACACCCGGCAAATCCTTTACACGACCACCACGGATCAAGACAACTGAGTGTTCCTGGAGGTTATGGCCTTCGCCACCAATGTATGAAATGACTTCAAAACCATTGGTTAAGCGAACTTTGGCTACTTTACGTAACGCAGAGTTTGGCTTTTTAGGAGTTGTTGTATATACACGGGTACATACACCACGGCGCTGCGGGCTGTTTTGCAGCGCAGGGCTCTTACTTTTAACGATCAGCCGACTTCTTGGCTTGCGTAATAATTGATTAATTGTTGGCATAAAATAGCTCGGTTAGTACTTCTTTGTTGCTTTCTTAAAGAAAATCAATGACTTAGAGAATTTCTAGGTCAAAAAGACCCTCTTCTGAATCAGTAGAACTCAGCATTCTAGCCTGACCAGCTCTTTCCGTCAACCAAATGAGGAAAAAGCTGGCCATTTCAGGCCAGAATTACCAAATTAGCTTGGATCAGCCTCTCCAGCAGGAGCAATCACTTCAGCCTCTACTTCTACAGGCATATCAGCCATTGCTTCTTCTTCGGCGGCAATCATCTGCGCGCGATCACGCTCAAATTGCTCTCTGACCTTGCGCGCACGGCGATAAGACAAGCCAGTACCAGCAGGGATCAAGCGACCAATAATGACGTTTTCCTTGAGGCCACGGAGTGTATCGGTTTTGCCCATAATTGCTGCTTCGGTCAATACACGAGTGGTTTCTTGGAAAGAAGCCGCTGAAATGAAGCTGTCTGTCGACAAGGATGCTTTAGTAATACCAAGCAACACGTTCTCAAACTGTGCTGGATGTTTACCTTGGGCAATCACAGCATCGTTTGCGTCGTACAGCTTTGAACGCTCGACTTGCTCACCGGTAATGAAGGATGTATCGCCTGGATCAGTTACCTGAACACGACGCAACATCTGACGCACGATCACTTCAATGTGCTTGTCATTGATCTTCACACCCTGGAGACGATACACGTCTTGCACTTCGTCAACGATGTAAATTGCCAACTCTTCGATGCCTTTGAGAGTCAAGATGTCATGTGGATCGGCAGGACCTTCCACAATCATCTCGCCCTTATTCACAACTTGACCGTCGTGAACAAGAACTTGCTTCTCTTTAGGAATCAAGAATTCATTTGCTTCACCGTCCATATCAGTAATAACCAAACGTTGTTTACCTTTGGTTTCTTTACCGAAGGAAACGGTTCCGGTTACTTTTGCCAATACGGCAGCATCTTTTGGTGAACGCGCTTCGAACAATTCAGCAACGCGTGGTAATCCACCGGTGATGTCACGAGTCTTCTGTGATTCGATCGGAATACGCGCCAATACTTCACCAACTTCAACCTTCTGACCATCTTTAACCGTAATCAAAGCCCCAACCTGCAAGCCAATGTTTACTGGATGATCAGTGCCCGCAATCATCACTTCTCCACCCTTTTCATCAACCAAGTTGATCATTGGGCGAACGCCTTTGCTTGCAGCAGAACGACGCTTACCGTCAATCACCACCAAGGTGGAGAGGCCAGTTACTTCGTCAACCTGTTTAGCAACGGTTACGCCTTCTTCGACGTTATCAAAGCGAGCGATACCAGCGTACTCAGAAATAATTGGGCGAGTTAATGGATCCCATGTCGCCAAGCTTGCGCCAGCCTTTACCGCTGCATCTTCTTTTAACAAGAGAGTTGCACCATATGGCACTTTATGACGCTCGCGCTCGCGGCCATTGTCATCAACGATCAAGGCTTCACCAGAGCGTGAAATCACGATCTGCTCACCCTTGGCGTTCTTCACAACACGCATCGTGCCGGAGAACTTCAAGGAACCATTTGATTTGGCTTCAATATTACTTGCAACCAAGGCACGTGACGCTGCACCACCGATGTGGAAAGTACGCATCGTCAACTGTGTACCTGGCTCACCGATGGACTGAGCAGCGATAACACCAACCGCCTCACCAACGTTGACCAAACCACCGCGACCGAGGTCACGTCCATAACACTTAGCGCACAAGCCAAAGCGAGTTAAGCAAGACAATACGGTGCGAACCTTCACTTCGTCGATACCCAATGCAACGATTTGATCAACATGATCTTCGTCGAGCAAGGTATCGTTAGGCACAATAACTTCTTGTGTATCAGGGTGAACGATGTCGCCGATACATACACGACCCAAAATACGATCGCGCAATGCTTCGATAATTTCGCCACCTTCAACCAAGGCTTTCATTGTTACGCCAGAAGTTGCACCGCAATCTTCTTCAATAACTACGAGGTCTTGAGTTACATCGCACAAACGACGTGTCAAGTAACCAGAGTTCGCTGTCTTTAACGCTGTATCAGCCAGACCCTTACGAGCACCGTGGGTTGAGATGAAATACTGCAACACGTTCAAACCTTCACGGAAGTTCGCAGTAATTGGGGTTTCAATGATGGAGCCATCAGGCTTGGCCATCAAACCACGCATACCTGCCAACTGACGAATCTGCGCAGCAGATCCACGCGCACCAGAGTCTGCCATCATGTAGATGGAGTTGAAAGATTCTTGACGCACAGTCTTACCGTTACGATCGAGCACGTCAACATGTGACAACTCATCCATCATCGCCTTACCAACTTGGTCGCCTGCGGCACCCCAAATATCAACCACGTTGTTGTAACGCTCTTGATTGGTTACGAGACCTGACATGAACTGCTTGTCATACTCTTTAACCTTGGTAGATGCTTCAGTGATGATGCGCTCTTTAGAAGTAGGAATCAGCATATCGTCGATCGCCACTGAAATACCGGCATTCGTCGCCAAACGGAAACCAGACTGCAATAGGCGGTCAGCAAAAATAACTGTTTCACGCAGACCACACTTGCGGAATGAAGTGTTAATCAAACGTGAGATTTCTTTTTTCTTCAGGGGCTTATTAATTTCCTCGAAAGACATACCTTTAGGCAGAATTTCTGACAAGATGGCACGGCCCACTGAAGTTTGATAGATCTTGGTTTTTTCAGCAAAACGGGCATCGCCCTCTGCTTTTTTATCCACAATCTCAAACTCGGTAATACGCACAGCAACGCGAGAGGCTAATTCAACCTGACCTGCTTCGTATGCACGTACTACTTCAGTGATATTAGCAAAGACCATGCCTTCGCCTTTACCGTTGATCTTGTCACGAGTAGCGTAATACAGACCCAACACTACGTCCTGTGAAGGAACGATAGATGGTTCGCCGTTCGCTGGGAACAATACATTGTTCGAAGCCAACATCAATGTACGCGCTTCCATTTGCGCCTCGAGCGACAAAGGAACGTGAACCGCCATTTGGTCACCGTCAAAGTCAGCGTTAAATGCCGCGCAGACTAATGGATGTAATTGGATTGCCTTACCTTCAATCAGCATTGGCTCAAAAGCCTGAATACCGAGGCGGTGCAATGTCGGCGCACGGTTCAACATGATTGGATGCTCACGAATTACTTCTTCGAGAATGTCCCAAACGATTGGCGTCTGACTCTCAACTTCCTTCTTCGCAGCCTTAATTGTGGTTGCAATTCCTAAAGTCTCAAGCTTGTTGAAAATAAATGGCTTGAACAATTCTAAGGCCATCAATTTTGGTAAACCGCACTGATGCAATTTCAGTGTAGGACCAACTACGATGACTGAACGACCAGAGTAGTCAACACGTTTACCCAACAAGTTTTGACGGAAACGACCGCTCTTACCTTTAATCATCTCAGCCAATGACTTGAGAGGACGCTTGTTAGCACCAGTCATAGCCTTGCCGCGACGACCGTTGTCGAGCAATGAGTCAACCGCTTCTTGCAACATCCGTTTTTCATTGCGAACGATGATCTCTGGAGCGCGCAACTCTAACAAACGTTTAAGACGATTGTTACGGTTAATCACACGACGATAGAGGTCGTTCAAATCAGAAGTAGCAAATCGACCGCCATCCAATGGCACCAATGGGCGCAACTCAGGTGGCAATACTGGCAACACTTCCATGATCATCCAGTCAGGCTTGATACCTGAGGTCTGGAATGCCTCGAGCACTTTTAAGCGCTTGGCATATTTCTTGATCTTGGCATCGCTACCAGTTGCTTTTAAATCAGCACGAATAGTTTCCACTTCACGATCGATATCAATCGAACGCAAGAGATCACGAATGCCCTCGGCACCCATAATGGCAGTGAAAGCACCCTCACCAAACTCTTCAGTCTTGGCATAGTACTCGTCCTCAGACATAATCTGACCACGCTTCATAGCGCCTTCAGGGGTCATGCCAGGATCAACTACTACATATGCTTCAAAGTAGAGAACGCGCTCGATATCCCGCAAGGTCATATCGAGAACCATACCCAAACGGGATGGCAAGGACTTCAAGAACCAGATGTGTGCAACAGGGGCTGCCAACTCAATGTGGCCCATACGCTCACGACGCACTTTAGCGAGAGTAACTTCAACGCCGCACTTTTCGCAGATTACGCCACGGAACTTTAAGCGCTTGTACTTACCGCATAAGCACTCGTAGTCTTTGGTTGGTCCAAAAATTTTGGCGCAAAACAAACCATCACGCTCGGGCTTAAATGTCCGATAGTTGATGGTTTCTGGTTTGCGAACTTCACCAAAAGACCATGAGCGAATTTTCTCAGGGGATGCGAGGCCAATCTTGATGACATCAAACTGCTCATCACCCTGCGTTTGCTTAAATAAATCGAGCAATGCTTTCATATCAGTTGCGCTCCATGTCAATGTCAATACCCAACGAGCGGATTTCTTTTACCAACACGTTGAAGGATTCGGGCATGCCAGCATCAATCGTGTGCTCGCCCTTGACGATGTTTTCGTAAACCTTGGTACGGCCTGCGACGTCATCGGACTTCACTGTCAGCATTTCCTGCAAGACATATGAAGCACCGTATGCTTCGAGGGCCCAAACTTCCATCTCACCAAAGCGCTGACCACCAAACTGGGCTTTACCACCCAATGGCTGTTGCGTTACCAACGAGTAAGGTCCGGTTGAACGTGCATGCATCTTATCGTCGACCAAATGGTGGAGTTTCAAGACGTGCATTACGCCAACAGTGACTGGACGCTCGAATTGATCACCAGTACGGCCGTCACACAGAATCATTTGTTGACGTGATGGGGTCATCTTCAAAGATTGAGCTACATCTTCTGGATAGGCCAACTCGAGCATACGACCGATTTCTGCTTCTGTAGCACCATCAAATACCGGCGTAGCAAACGGCAAGCCTTGGCGCAAATTTTCAGCCAAAACAGTGATTTGCTCATCGGTAAAGTTGTCGATATCTTCTTGACGACCAGTTTCGTTGTAAAGCTGCTTCATAAACTTGCGAAGCTCAGCTTGTTTAGCCTGCTCACGAACCATCTCATCGATACGCTTACCAATACCTTGTGCAGCCCAACCTAAGTGGGTTTCCAAGATCTGACCAACGTTCATACGGGAAGGAACACCCAATGGGTTTAAGACGATGTCAACAGGGCGTCCGTCAGCCATAAATGGCATGTCTTCTGCCGGAGCGATTTTAGAAACCACACCCTTGTTACCGTGACGGCCAGCCATCTTGTCACCAGGCTGCAAGCGACGCTTAACAGCCAAGTAAACCTTAACCATTTTCGTAACACCAGGTTGCAAATCATCACCCTGAGTCAGCTTAGTACGCTTCTCTTCAAAAGCTTCATCAAACTGTTTACGTTTTGCTTCGATCGAGGATTTAATCGCTTCAACTTGTGAGGCAACTTCATCATCGGCCGGACGGACATCAAACCAATGATACTTGTCTAAGTCATCAAGATAAGCCTTGTCGATCTTAGTGCCTTTAGCTAATTTCTTAGGTCCGCCGTTAGCAACTTTGCCAACTAACAGTTTTTCTAAACGCATGAAGGCATCGCCTTCAACAATACGCAACTGGTCATTCAAGTCCAAGCGATAGCGTTGTAATTCTTCCTGAATGATTGATTGTGCACGTGCATCGCGTTCGATACCTTCACGTGTGAAGACTTGGACATCAATAACGGTACCGATCATTCCTGAGGGAACGCGCAAAGAAGTATCTTTAACGTCAGATGCTTTTTCACCAAAGATCGCGCGGAGCAATTTCTCTTCAGGGGTGAGAGTTGTCTCGCCCTTTGGAGTAACTTTTCCAACCAATACGTCACCAGCTTCAACTTCAGCACCGATGTAAACAATACCGCTTTCATCTAAACGAGACAGTTGTGACTCTGCCAAGTTGGAGATATCGCGTGTAATTTCTTCTGAACCAAGTTTGGTATCACGAGCAACAACCGACAACTCTTCAATATGAATCGAAGTGTATCGATCATCAGCAACAACCTTCTCAGAGATCAAGATTGAATCTTCGAAGTTGTATCCGTTCCATGGCATAAATGCCACAGTCATGTTTTGACCCAAAGCCAATTCACCTAAGTCAGTAGAGGCGCCATCAGCAACAACGTCACCACGGGCTACACGATCACCAACCTGAACGATGGGGCGTTGGTTGATATTGGTGTTTTGGTTTGAGCGGGTGTACTTGATGAGGTTGTAAATATCTACACCAACTTCACCAGCAGCAGTCTCGTCATCGTTTACACGGATCACTACACGGTTCGCATCTACATAATCCACAATACCGCCGCGTGTTGCTAAAACAACCGTACCGGAGTCAACCGCAACAATACGCTCTAAGCCTGTACCAACCAATGGCTTATCTGGACGCAAGCAAGGTACCGCTTGACGTTGCATGTTTGCACCCATCAAGGCTCGGTTCGCATCATCGTGCTCCAAGAATGGTACGAGTGAAGCAGCAGCAGAAACGATTTGGCTAGGAGCAACGTCGATAAAATCAATGCGCTCTGGGCTAACCATCATGGTCTCACCAGCTTGACGCGCTGAAACCAATTCATCGGATAGTTTGCCGCTCTTGTCAATCGAGGCATTCGCCTGAGCAATGACGTATTTAGCTTCTTCAATAGCGGAAAGATAAACAACTTCATCGCTTACTTTGCTATTGGAAACTTTACGATAAGGCGTCTCTAAGAAACCATGCTCATTCAAACGCGCAAATAACGCGAGTGAGTTGATCAAACCAATGTTTGGTCCTTCTGGAGTTTCGATTGGGCAAACACGTCCGTAGTGGGTTGGATGCACGTCACGCACTTCAAAACCTGCGCGCTCACGTGTCAAACCACCAGGTCCCAATGCGGAGATACGACGCTTATGCGTGATCTCTGAAAGTGGGTTGGTTTGATCCATAAACTGAGACAGCTGTGATGAACCAAAGAACTCACGAATCGCTGAAGAGATTGGCTTGCTGTTAATCAAATCATGCGGCATCAAGTTTTCTGTTTCAGCTTGACCAAGACGCTCTTTAACAGCACGCTCAACACGTGACAAACCTGCGCGGAATTGATTTTCTGCTAACTCACCAACACAACGTACGCGACGATTGCCTAAGTGGTCGATATCATCAACCTCGCCCTTACCGTTACGCAAATCAACGAGAGACTTAATCGTGTCCAAAATATCTTCATTGGACAAGACCATTGGGCCTTCCATTTCAGCGCGATTCAAGCGGCTGTTTACTTTCATACGTCCAACGCGGGACAAGTCGTATGAATCTTCGTTATAGAACAAACGCTGAAATAAGGCCTCAACAGCATCTTCTGTTGGAGGCTCACCAGGGCGCATCATGCGATAGATGGCAATGCGAGCAGCCATTTGATCGGCAGTTTCATCAGTACGCAATGTCTGAGAAATGTATGCACCAGAATCTAAATCATTGGTGTAAATCGTTTCCAATTGCTTGATGCCAGCATCACGCAAGGTAGCCAACAATTCTTCTGTAATTTCATCATTAGCGTAAGCTAAGATTTCACCAGAATCTGGATCAATAATGTTGCGTGCAACAACGCGGCCAATCAAGTAATCATCTGGAACAACGATGTTCTTGGTTTTAGCTGCTTCAAGCTCACGAATATGTTTTGCGTTGATGCGCTTATCTTTTTGAATGACAACTACGCCATTCTTGTCGAGCACATCAAAGTTTGCCAACTGGCCACGCAAACGTTCTGGCACAAACTCCATTGATGCGCCATTAGCGGTCAATGCGAAATGATCAAAGTTAAAGAAGTTTGCAAGAATCTGTTCGTTGTTTAAACCAATTGCTTTGAGCAAAATGGTGACGGGCATCTTACGACGACGATCAACGCGGAAATAGAGGATATCTTTTGGATCAAACTCAAAGTCGAGCCATGAACCACGGTAAGGAATGATGCGTGCTGAGAATAGCAACTTACCTGAGCTATGGGTCTTGCCCTTATCGTGCTCGAAAAACACGCCTGGGGAACGGTGCAACTGAGAAACGATTACACGCTCAGTACCATTAATAACGAAAGAGCCATTGTCTGTCATGAGTGGAATTTCACCCATATAGACTTCACTCTCTTTTACTTCTTTAACCTTGGTAGGCGCTTCGCGATCATAAATAATCAAGCGAACTTTAGCGCGTAAGGCAGAGTGGAATGTGTAACCACGTTGTTGACATTCTTTGACGTCAAACGGTGGCTGTGACAACTGGTATGACACATATTCCATGCGTGCATAGCCGTTATTCGACACAATTGGGAATGCCGATGTAAATGCGGCCTGGAGTCCCTCATTAAGACGAGACATGGCAGGCTTATCAGCCTGTAAAAATTTAGCGTAGGATTCCAGCTGCGTTGCGATCAGGTATGGAACCTGGTGATTATTTACTCGCTTAGCAAAGCTTTTACGGACTCGCTTGCGTTCGGTGAAGCTGTAGTTCATTTCATCTCCGAATTCAGCGACTGTACAAAGATTTGGCGGTTGGCCACTACCAACCACTGGCGGACAACACTAAACCGAAAGATTTAGTGTCCGACCAAACTTGCATTCTGCAGTCGTATCAGAAGGCAAACCCGATTTCAATCAGAAATGAAATCGGGTTTGACCACTAATGGTCAAACCCAACAGGGCTAGCACTCCTTTTTGAGAAGCGCCAGCACAGTGTGTATTACTTGAGTTCTGCTTTAGCGCCAGCTTCTTCAAGCTTCTTCTTAGCTTCTTCAGCTGTTTTCTTGTCAACAGCTTCTTTAATTGGCTTCGGTGCGCCATCAACCAAGTCCTTAGCTTCTTTGAGGCCAAGACCAGTAATTTCGCGAACAGCCTTAATTACTGAAACCTTGTTTGCGCCAGCTTCGAGCAAGTTAACAGTGAATTCTGTTTGCTCTTCAGCAGCTGCGCCACCAGCAGCACCAGCAGGACCAGCAACAGCCATCGCTGCAGCTGAAACGCCAAACTTCTCTTCGAACGCCTTAACCAAGTCGTTCAAATCCATTACAGACATGCTGCCTACTGCATCAATAATTTCTTCTTTAGTAATCGCCATTTTTAGCTCCTAATACTTAAATAGTTAATCTGTCGCTTATTCAGCGGCAGGGGTTTCGTTTGCTTCTGTTCCAGCTTCTGGGGCTGCAGCTGCAGGCTCAGCAGCTGCTTCTGGAGCGGCGGCCTCGGCAACTACTTCTGCCGGTGCTGCTGCTTCAACTGCAGGTGCTGCCACTTCGGCTACCGGAGCTGGTGCTCCTTCTGCCTTTTGTGCTGCTACTGCGCCCAATACGCGAGCCATTGCAGAAACTGGGGCTAACATCACACCCAACAACTGCGATAACAACTCATCGCGGCTTGGAATTGTTGCGAGGGCTTTTACGCCTGCAACGTCTAACAACTTGCCGTTATATAAGCCAGCAGTGATGACAAGCTTGTCTTGAGTCTTAGCAAAGTTCTGCAATACTTTTGCCGAAGCAATCGGATCAGCAGAGATGCCATAGATCAAGGGGCCAACCATCGAATCAGCAAGGGGCTCAAACTGTGTGCCTTGTGCAGCACGGCGTGCCAATGTGTTCTTCAGAACGCGAAGATATACACCTTGGTCACGTGCGCTAGCACGTAGCTTTGTCAACTGCTCTACTGGAATACCACGGTATTCAGCGAGCACGACTGTTTGAGCTCCAGCCAATTGAGCGCCGACATCAGCAACAATCGCTTTTTTGTCTTGTACATTCAAAGGCACGGTTTAACTCCTTAAAAACCAACTGTTTCCAGTTGGGGTTACACACCAGCGTCTGATCATTTGTCACAAGAGAATCTTGTGAAATTTTTTCAGGGTCGCCATCTGCGCTGGCTATTACTTTCGTAACGATTAAGAATCAATTCTTTAGAAGCAACTAATTCACCAACGGTCTTTGATGTTCGACTCCCACTCAAAGAATGAAAGTCGACCCAAAGTTCTTTTTTTGCTACTGCGACTTACTTAGCCGCCTGTAACGATGCTTGGTCAACGCGTACGCCTGCACCCATGGTGCTGCTTACCGCAACTTTTCTTAAATAAATACCTTTTGATGCAGGTGGCTTCGCTTTATTTAAAGCCTCAAGCAATGCGAGTAAGTTTGATTTCAACGCAGCTGGCTCGAATGAACGACGACCAATAGTGGCGTGAACAATACCGGCTTTATCTACACGGAACTGAACTTGACCAGCTTTTGCATTTTTAACTGCAGTAGCTACGTCTGGAGTAACGGTTCCTACTTTTGGATTCGGCATCAAACCACGTGGACCCAATACTTGTCCCAATGTACCAACAATTTTCATTGTGTCTGGAGATGCAATCAAAATATCAAAATCGATATTTCCGCCTTTAATTTGCTCAGCGAGATCTTCCATGCCAACAATCTCTGCACCAGCAGCCTTGGCTTGCTCAGCTTTTTCGCCCTGTGCAAAAACAGCAACGCGAACATGCTTGCCTGTACCAGCTGGGAGCACAACAGCACCGCGCACAACTTGATCAGATTTCTTCGCATCAATACCCAATTGAACTGCAACATCGATAGATTCATCGAATTTGGCAGTAGCGCACTCTTTAACAAGATTCAACGCTTCTTCGAGTGGGTAAAACTTATTGCGATCAACTTTAGATTCGATTGCTTTTAAACGTTTGGATAATTTAGTCATGATTAGAGACCTTCCACAGTGATGCCCATGGAACGGGCGCTACCAGCGATTGTGCGTACAGCTGCATCCATATCGGCGGCTGTCAAATCGGGCATTTTTGCTTTAGCGATTTCTTCCGCTTGAGCACGTGTAATTTTTCCTACCTTATCGGTATGAGGGCGTGGTGAACCTTTTTCAATCTTCGCAGCCTTCTTGATCATGATGGTTGCTGGAGGAGTCTTCATGATGAATGTGAAGCTCTTATCAGCAAACGCTGTAATCACAACTGGAATTGGAAGACCTGGCTCCATGCTCTGTGTTTGAGCATTAAACGCCTTACAGAATTCCATAATGTTAAGGCCGCGTTGACCCAAAGCTGGACCTACGGGAGGTGATGGATTTGCTTTACCTGCAGGGATCTGCAGCTTAATAAAGCCAATGATCTTCTTTGCCATTAATTGCTCCTAAAAGCGCGCCTTACCTCATTAGGAAAGACCGCTGTTGAGTAAACGCTTCGCTAGTTTTTTGGCTTGCTAGCTCCGCTCCTCGGTTAATTACTAAATCTAAATAACCATCTTGCACAACAAACTACTTAACTACAAAACCGGACTAAGTCCTTGTTTTTACATCTTTTCTACTTGTCCGAACTCCAGCTCAACTGGGGTACCGCGGCCAAAAATTGTAACAGAAACGCGCAATCTTGACTTCTCGTAGTTAACTTCTTCAATATTCCCGTTGAAATCCACAAAAGGACCTTCTTTAACGCGAACAATCTCACCTACCTCAAATAAGGTCTTAGGCTTTGGTTTGTCAACTCCGGCTTGCATTTGATCCATAATTTTGGATACTTCTGCTGTAGAAATCGGGCTTGGACGATTACGAACGCCACCAACAAAACCAGTTACTTTTGGTGTGTTTTTAACCAAATGCCAGCTTTCATCGGTCATTTCCATCTCAATCAAGACGTAGCCTGGGAAGAAACGGCGCTCAGATACAGATTTTGCGCCTGACTTGATTTCAACAACCTCTTCGGAAGGAACCAAAATACGGCCAAATTTATCCACCATCCCAGAACGGCCAATGCGCTCCTCGAGGCCGCGCTTTACACTTTTCTCCATGCCAGAATAGGCATGAATAACGTACCAACGCATATTGCCTGTGGCTTGAGGATTTGCGGCTACTTCAGAATCAATCATTTTTCTTACTCACTTCCAGCCAAGAAAGGCTGAAAAAACTAGCCATTCAATTAATTTGTCTGCGATCCACAGAAACAAAGACATGATCAATACAAAACCAAATACAACCAAAGTCATTTGTGTGGTCTCTTTACGAGTAGGCCAAACAACTTTCTTTACTTCGTACCATGAATCCTTTGCATAATGGATAAAACGACGTCCATCTGGAGAAAGGGCCACAACTAAAACTGCAGCAGCAATGCCACCAAACAATACAACTAATCGAATGAGCATAGATTGATCGATGAGCGTGTAATACAAAACCAACGCTGCAACGACAACAAGAGCAGCCAGTCCGGAGACCCAGCTACTCTTTGCTTCTGTATGACTTGCTGTATGTTGAGACATTATTACTTTCAGTTCAAATCGTGGCAGGGGCGGAGGGCATCGAACCCCCAACCTTTGGTTTTGGAGACCAACGCTCTGCCAATTGAGCTACACCCCTATATTTCTTAATTAAGCCAAAATCTTAGCAACCACACCGGCGCCAACAGTACGGCCACCTTCACGGATTGCAAAACGTAAACCTTCTTCCATCGCGATAGGAGCGATGAGTTTTACGGTAATTGTGACGTTATCACCAGGCATCACCATTTCTTTGTCTTTTGGCAACTCGATTGAACCAGTCACGTCCGTTGTACGGAAGTAGAACTGTGGACGATAGTTGTTAAAGAATGGAGTATGACGACCACCTTCATCTTTACCCAAGATGTAAACCTCGGCTGTAAAGTGAGTATGTGGAGTGATAGAACCTGGCTTAGCCAATACTTGGCCACGCTCAACTTCTTCACGTTTTGTGCCGCGTAACAAGATACCAACGTTATCGCCTGCTTGACCTTGGTCGAGCAATTTGCGGAACATTTCAACGCCAGTACAAGTGGTTTTGAGAGTTGGCTTAATACCAACGATTTCAATCTCTTCACCAACTTTAACAATACCGCGCTCGATACGACCAGTCACTACAGTACCGCGACCAGAGATAGAGAACACATCTTCTACAGGCATCAAGAAGGCACCGTCAACAGCGCGCTCTGGAGTTGGGATATAGGTATCTAAAGCTTCAGCCAATTTCATGATGGCTTCTTTACCCAATGGGCCTTCGTCGCCTTCAAGGGCTAACTTAGCAGAACCTTGAACGATTGGAGTGTCATCGCCTGGGAAGTCGTACTTAGAAAGAAGTTCACGAACTTCCATTTCTACGAGTTCTAACAATTCAGCGTCATCAACCATGTCGCACTTGTTCAAGAACACCACGATGTATGGAACGCCCACTTGGCGAGCCAAGAGGATGTGCTCACGTGTTTGTGGCATTGGGCCGTCAGCAGCAGAGCAAACCAAAATAGCGCCGTCCATCTGGGCAGCACCGGTAATCATGTTCTTAACGTAGTCAGCATGTCCTGGGCAATCAACGTGAGCATAGTGACGGTTTGCTGTCTCGTACTCAACGTGTGCTGTATTAATCGTAATACCACGTGCTTTTTCTTCTGGAGCAGCATCGATCTGATCATATGCTTTTGCTTCGCCACCGAATGCTTTGGAGAGCACGGTTGCAATTGCTGCTGTCAATGTGGTTTTACCGTGGTCAACGTGACCAATAGTGCCAACGTTTACGTGCGGTTTTGTCCGCTCAAACTTTTCTTTTGCCATTTTTTTGTCTGCCTTTAGTTAACTCTAAAAACCAATCCAGTTACGAATGAACTACACATTTTAAATACATCAACCTTGGTGCCCATGGGCAGGATCGAACTGCCGACCTCTCCCTTACCAAGGGAGTGCTCTACCACTGAGCCACATGGGCCAATCATTTACTACAAATTCTGGAGCGGGATAAGAGAATCGAACTCTTGACCGAAGATTGGAAATCTGCTGTTTTACCATTAAACTAATCCCGCACATCTGGTGGAGGGGGTAGGATTCGAACCTACGTAGGCATAGCCAACAGATTTACAGTCTGCCTCCTTTAGCCACTCGGACACCCCTCCGTCAACCCAATATTCTGACTCCAAATGGAGTTTCTGTCAATCTCTAAAGCCCGTAAATACGCTTCGCACAAGTAAAAACGCCCAGACCTTTTGGGTCTGGGCGTCACGTTGGTGCCCGGCAGTTACCTACTTTCACACGGGTAATCCGCACTATCATCGGCGTAAAGTCGTTTCACTGTCCTGTTCGGGATGGGAAGGAGTGGTTCCAACTTGCTATGGTCACCGGGCGTAGAGGGTTGAGTTGCTGATAAATCAACAACTCGATTTGAGTAAGCATGTAATAAGGATGCAGATTAAATCTGGCAAACATCCAACACAATAGTGCTGGTTATAGGATCAAGCCTAACGGGCAATTAGTATCGGTTAGCTCAACGCATTACTGCGCTTACACACCCGACCTATCAACGTTGTGGTCTTCAACGACCCTTTATGTAGGTTTAACCTACGGGAGATCTCATCTTCAGGCAAGTTTCCCGCTTAGATGCTTTCAGCGGTTATCTCTTCCGTACATAGCTACCCTGCGATGCTTCTGGCGAAACAACAGGTACACCAGCGGTACGTCCACTCCGGTCCTCTCGTACTAGGAGCAGCCCCCGTCAAATCTCCAACGCCCATGGCAGATAGGGACCAAACTGTCTCACGACGTTTTAAACCCAGCTCACGTACCTCTTTAAATGGCGAACAGCCATACCCTTGGGACCGGCTACAGCCCCAGGATGAGATGAGCCGACATCGAGGTGCCAAACACCGCCGTCGATATGAACTCTTGGGCGGTATCAGCCTGTTATCCCCAGAGTACCTTTTATCCGTTGAGCGATGGCCCTTCCATACAGAACCACCGGATCACTATGACCTGCTTTCGCACCTGCTCGACTTGTCGGTCTCGCAGTTAAGCACGCTTTTGCCATTGCACTTTAGGTACGATGTCCGACCGTACCAAGCGTACCTTCGTACTCCTCCGTTACACTTTGGGAGGAGACCGCCCCAGTCAAACTGCCTACCATGCACTGTTCCCGACCCAGATAATGGGCCAAGGTTAGAATCTCAAACAAACCAGGGTGGTATTTCAAGGTTGGCTCCAGCGGAACTAGCATCCCGCTTTCAACGCCTCCCACCTATCCTACACAGACCGGTTCAAAATTCAATGCAAAGCTACAGTAAAGGTTCATGGGGTCTTTCCGTCTAGCCACGGGTAGATTGCATCATCACAAACATTTCAACTTCGCTGAGTCTCAGGAGGAGACAGTGTGGCCATCGTTACTCCATTCGTGCAGGTCGGAACTTACCCGACAAGGAATTTCGCTACCTTAGGACCGTTATAGTTACGGCCGCCGTTTACTGGGACTTCAATCAAGAGCTTGCACCCCATCATTTAATCTTCCAGCACCGGGCAGGAGTCACACCCTATACGTCCACTTTCGTGTTTGCAGAGTGCTGTGTTTTTATTAAACAGTCGCAGCCACCTTTTTATTGCAACCCTTTCGCCCTCCCGTTGTTCACGGTCAAGCTACAAGGGCGCACCTTATCCCGAAGTTACGGTGCAAATTTGCCGAGTTCCTTCTCCTGAGTTCTCTCAAGCGCCTTAGAATACTCATCTCGCCCACCTGTGTCGGTTTGCGGTACGGTCTTGTTAGACTGAAGCTTAGAGGCTTTTCTTGGAACCACTTCCAATTGCTTCGCGAATAAATTCGCTCGTCTCACGCCCTTGAATTACGCTACCGGATTTACCTAATAGCCATCTCCAACGCAAGAACCGGGACTTCCAACACCCGGACAACTTTCCGCGATCCGTCCCCCCATCGCATCTAACAATGGTCAAGGAATATTAACCTTGTTCCCATCAGCTACGCATCTCTGCCTCGCCTTAGGGGCCGACTCACCCTGTTCCGATGAACGTTGAACAGGAAACCTTGGGCTTACGGCGAGGGGGCTTTTCACCCCCTTTATCGCTACTCATGTCAGCATTCGCACTTCTGATACCTCCAGCATCCTTTACAAGACACCTTCACAGGCTTACAGAACGCTCTCCTACCATCACATTGCTGTGATCCGCAGCTTCGGTTATATGCTTAGCCCCGTTACATCTTCCGCGCAGGACGACTCGATCAGTGAGCTATTACGCTTTCTTTAAAGGATGGCTGCTTCTAAGCCAACCTCCTGACTGTTTTAGCCTTCCCACTTCGTTTCCCACTTAGCATATATTAGGGACCTTAGCTGGCGGTCTGGGTTGTTTCCCTCTTGACACCGGACGTTAGCACCCGATGTCTGTCTCCCGTGCTTGCACTCGTAGGTATTCGGAGTTTGCTATGGCGCAGTAATCCGCAATGGACCCCACTACCATGACAGTGCTCTACCCCCTACGGTGATACACGAGGCACTACCTAAATAGTTTTCGGAGAGAACCAGCTATTTCCAGTTTTGTTTAGCCTTTCACCCCTATCCACAGCTCATCCCCTAACTTTTCAACGTTAGTGGGTTCGGTCCTCCAGTACGTGTTACCGCACCTTCAACCTGGCCATGGATAGATCAACTGGTTTCGGGTCTACACCCAGCAACTAACGCCCTATTCGGACTCGCTTTCGCTACGCCTTCCCTATTCGGTTAAGCTTGCTACTGAATGTAAGTCGCTGACCCATTATACAAAAGGTACGCAGTCACCCCTTACGAGGCTCCTACTGTTTGTATGCACACAATTTCAGGATCTATTTCACTCCCCTCCCGGGGTTCTTTTCGCCTTTCCCTCACGGTACTTGTTCACTATCGGTCGATTACGAGTATTTAGCCTTGGAGGATGGTCCCCCCATATTCAGACAGGATTTCACGTGTCCCGCCCTACTTGTCTCTAGCCTAGTACCACCCAATAATTTTCACATACGGGACTATCACCCTTTATTGTTGGACTTTCCATTCCATTCTGTTAATTACTGAGCTATCACTAGAAGGCTCTTCCCATTTCGCTCGCCACTACTTTGGGAATCTCGGTTGATGTCTTTTCCTCTTGCTACTTAGATGTTTCAGTTCACAAGGTTCGCTTCTCATACCCTATGTATTCAGGTATGGATACCACAAAAGTGGTGGGTTTCCCCATTCAGAAATCCCCGGATCAAAGCTTATTTACCAGCTCCCCGGGGCTTATCGCAGGTTATAACGTCTTTCGTCGCCTGTAATCGCCAAGGCATCCATCATGTGCACTTATTCACTTGATCCTATAACGAGCACCATTGCTAGTAACCGTTACAGGTTTTACTTCTACTTCTGACATGTTTGCCGTAATCCAAACTGTAAGTACTTGTTAAGAACTTTGTAAAAACTCGTTTGATATTACTGATTGATGATTCAATCTTTACCCTTATTACATTGTCTAATGTCCTCTCAAAGAAACATTAGACACTTTGCTTACTCAAATTTTTAAAGAACAGCCATAAATGGCAAAACTAAACGATTAAATGTTCGCTTAGTTTTGACATTTAGATGTTGGTGGAGGATGACGGGATCGAACCGACGACCCCCTGCTTGCAAAGCAGGTGCTCTCCCAGCTGAGCTAATCCCCCAACGTCCACTTAGTCCATATCACTGCTGATGGTGGGTCTGGTAGGACTTGAACCTACGACCCCTGCGTTATCAACACAGTGCTCTAACCAGCTGAGCTACAGACCCGTGGCTTTTATTGTCAACCGATAAGTGTGGGCACTATAGCTCCAGCATCTTTTCTCTAGAAAGGAGGTGATCCAGCCGCACCTTCCGATACGGCTACCTTGTTACGACTTTACCCCAGTCATGAACCCTGCCGTGGCAGTCGCCCTCCTTGCGGTTAGGCTAACTGCTTCTGGCAAAACCCACTCCCATGGTATGACGGGCGGTGTGTACAAGACCCGGGAACGTATTCACCGCGACATTCTGATCCGCGATTACTAGCGATTCCAGCTTCACGTAGTCGAGTTGCAGACTACGATCCGGACTACGATGCATTTTCTGAGATTAGCTCCCCCTCGCGGGTTGGCAACCCTCTGTATGCACCATTGTATGACGTGTGAAGCCCTACCCATAAGGGCCATGAGGACTTGACGTCATCCCCACCTTCCTCCGGTTTGTCACCGGCAGTCTCTTTAGAGTGCTCTTGCGTAGCAACTAAAGACAAGGGTTGCGCTCGTTGCGGGACTTAACCCAACATCTCACGACACGAGCTGACGACAGCCATGCAGCACCTGTGTTCACTTTCTCTTACGAGCACCTAATGTATCTCTACTTCGTTAGTGACATGTCAAGGGTAGGTAAGGTTTTTCGCGTTGCATCGAATTAATCCACATCATCCACCGCTTGTGCGGGTCCCCGTCAATTCCTTTGAGTTTTAATCTTGCGACCGTACTCCCCAGGCGGCTGACTTCACGCGTTAGCTACGTTACTCAGGATGTAAATCCCGAACAACTAGTCAGCATCGTTTAGGGCGTGGACTACCAGGGTATCTAATCCTGTTTGCTCCCCACGCTTTCGTGCATGAGCGTCAGTGTTATCCCAGGGGGCTGCCTTCGCCATTGGTATTCCTCCACATATCTACGCATTTCACTGCTACACGTGGAATTCTACCCCCCTCTGACACACTCTAGCTATACAGTCACAGGCGCCATTCCCAGGTTAAGCCCGGGGATTTCACGCCTGTCTTGTATAACCGCCTGCGCACGCTTTACGCCCAGTAATTCCGATTAACGCTCGCACCCTACGTATTACCGCGGCTGCTGGCACGTAGTTAGCCGGTGCTTATTCTTCAGGTACCGTCATTCCCGGACTGTGTTAGAGCCGGTGTTTCTTCCCTGACAAAAGAGCTTTACAACCCGAAGGCCTTCTTCACTCACGCGGCATTGCTGGATCAGGGTTTCCCCCATTGTCCAAAATTCCCCACTGCTGCCTCCCGTAGGAGTCTGGGCCGTGTCTCAGTCCCAGTGTGGCTGATCGTCCTCTCAGACCAGCTACTGATCGTCGCCTTGGTGGGCTTTTACCCCACCAACAAGCTAATCAGGCATCGGCCGCTCTAATCGCGCGAGGTCTTTCGATCCCCCGCTTTCCCCCTCAGGGCGTATGCGGTATTAGCACAGCTTTCGCTGCGTTATCCCCCACGATAAGGTACGTTCCGATGTATTACTCACCCGTTCGCCACTCGCCACCAGGTGCAAGCACCCGTGCTGCCGTTCGACTTGCATGTGTAAGGCATGCCGCCAGCGTTCAATCTGAGCCAGGATCAAACTCTTCAGTTCAATTCCTGTGATCCTTGCGGATCGTCGCACTCATTCAAGAAATTGACTTGGTAATAAAACCAAATCTTTTTACTGTCTATGAGTACTATTTATTTACATCTGTCCCGAAGGACTGGATGCTTTTGCCTAGTACCCACAATTATCGGTTGACTAATTTTTAAAGAGGGCTGACTCGCGTTTCGTATTTCGTTAAAACGTTGCAGCAGAGAGATGAGACTTTATACCCGTTTTTCACAGTCGTCAACACCTTTCGTCGTCTATTTCATAAAAAAAAGCGAAGATTTTTCTTAATTCTTAAATAAATCCTTTTAAAACAATGAGATATAAATTGAAAATATTTTAAAAAAAATTCAAAATATTTCCATTTTTAGAGGATTTTTCACACTAGGCCAGAAAAAAATCACTCTTTTTTAGGTGTTTTTTGTAGTTTTGATTGTTTTTTCTCAATATGTTGAGGGTAAATCTACTAATTTTTGGTACGTCACTCTCCGAAAGGTGGGGAAACAGGCTGGAAGCCATACAGCACCTGGGTTTCCGGTCCATCTGTATCGCTACAGTTTCTTCTCACCCCCTCTAGCAAACAGCCTAAGACCCCTTATTTATCTGGGCTAGCGGCCTAAAAGAACCATGGTGATGTTGCCCCAGAAATCCTATATTTCGTCGTCGATCTGACTATTTAGCTTGGCGACACTAGTTTTGGGGCAATGGAAAACTCTAATTAAGAGCCCAATCCAAGAAGCATGCGTTTTTAGCGGGTACGCCTGCCACCAAGCAAGGGGGCGATAACAATTCATGGCTTACCAACTGATAAGAGGATATCCCTCTACCGATAGCTCAATTGGGACTAGGAGCCCCATGCAAGATCCACTGTGTAAGCAAAGTTAAGTCTGAGTCGCTCAATTTACTATTGGCAGGCATCGGAACCACACCCCAAGAACCCACCCCACCATTGCGTATTTTATTTTTCAAAAAAGCAATTGCCTGCGGATTGTTTCTATACCTAAGAGCAACGTCTTGATAGCTTGGCCCCACTATTTTTTTAGACACTGCATGACAACCCAAACATGCATTTTTTTTAGCAATATCAAGTGCCATTTCAGTATCGTTGCTAGCGTGTGCTGAAGCGATAGATAAAAAGGCAGCTAGCGCGCAGACGCTTTTTTTTGCGATTGGCCAAGCGCCCATTGCTTTTTATTTGTTTACTGGCGGGCTGCTAGGCTGGGTATCGTCAGCCTTACCTTGCTTTTCTAGACGATTTTTTTCTGCGTCGGAAATAATGTCAAAGTAAGCAAAAACTTCTTTTACTCCATTTGTATTGCTCGCTACCTTCTTAGCTAAGGCAGCTTCATTCTGCGTCAATATTCCCATTAAATAAACATTTCCGCCCTCTGCAACAATTGCCATTGAGTTCGATGGCAATTGATCAGTAAAAATCATTTGGGTTTTAATTTTTGACTCAAGATAAGAGTCGCTCGCACGAGCGGTATAACTACTAATCGGCCCAACCACTAATTCATTAAATGAACTACGAGCATTCTTCATGCTCTTCACATAATCCCCGGCTTCATTTTTGATGCCATCGTCTTGCACCTCACCAGTCAGCAATACCTTTTGATTAAAGGAGGTGACATTAATATTTGCTTTGTCTCCAAAGCGCTTGTCCAATGCGTTCTCTGCCTGGAGCTCAATCCCTTTGTCAATTGCTTGCACGGCTGGCGTCCGACGATCTGCCATGATAGTAGCACCCGCTGTAACGCCGCCGACCGCAACAACAGCACATGCAGATAGCAGCGAGATGCATGAAGAGGCAATAACAAATTTAGTGATCGACTTGATGAACATGGGGATGCTTTCTATTAACGGGTCAATAATGTATTAGTCAAACATCAGGTGATCTACACCATCACATAAACCATGCAGCAGCACTAGATGGGTTTCTTGAATACGCGCAGTTCGACTAGAGGGAACACAAAGATGAATATCATCCTGATCGAGCAAGCTTGCAATTTTGCCACCACCATTTCCAGTGAAGGCGATCACCTTAATGCCCATTTTTTTAGCTGCCTCTATTGCCTTAATTACATTTTTAGAATTTCCTGATGTTGAAATCCCCAATAGGATGTCGCCTTCTTTTCCAAGCCCGCGCACTTGTTTGCTAAAAATTTCATCGTAGCTGTAATCATTTCCTACAGCAGTAAGAATCGATGAGTCTGTTGTCAAAGCAATAGCCGCCAGCTCTTGTCGCTCACGCTCAAATCGCCCAATTAATTCAGCCGCAAAATGTTGAGCATCTGCCGCTGATCCACCATTACCGCAAGCCATCACCTTCCCGCCGGATTGCAAACACTGTGCCATAGCCATTACGCCACGTGCAACAAGTTCAGGTAGTGTTTTCTCCGCCTCTTGCTTGACGGCAATGCTATCCAAGAAGTGTTGGGATGCGCGGATGCGCAAGCGTTCAATAGTTTCTTTATTCATAACAATATTATGCGCCAAAGTAGGGCGGTTTTACTTCTTATGCGTCTGCCTACAAAAAGCCACGTATGCTCTTATTAATTCGATCAATTAACACGCAAAGACGCACTATATGGAACTGAGCACTTTTGACTTTCTCAAGCAACAAGATCTCCCAGCGGGAGCGCTCTATATGGTTGCAACTCCCATTGGAAATTTAGGCGACATTACATTACGCGCCCTTCATGTCCTCAATGCAGTCGATGGCATTGCCTGTGAAGACACGCGTCATAGCGCCGCCTTATTGCAGCAATTTGGCATCCATAAAAAATGCATGGCACTTCACGAACACAATGAAGTGGAGGGAGCGCAAGCAGTTATTCAAAGCCTCAGAAACAATGAACGTTGGGCCTATATTTCTGATGCCGGCACGCCAGGCGTTTCTGATCCAGGCGCTAGATTAGTCAATGAAGTTCAAAAAGCCGGTTTTCGTGTCATTCCTATTCCAGGGGCTAGTGCGGTTTCTTCAGCAATTTCTGTTGGAGGCTCGGTGTTGTTGGGCTCTGAAGGGCGCTTTCAGTTTTTGGGCTTCTGGCCCAACAAGGCCAAAGATCGCGATGCGCTGCTTCACGAACTCAATGCCAGCACCAAAACAAGTATTTTCTTTGAATCGCCACACCACATTCGCGATACGCTGGCTGTGCTGGCAACAGCACTCCCATCTGATCGTCAAATCGTAGTCGGTAGGGAGCTCACCAAAAAATTTGAGCAAGTAGTTGCACTCAGTATTGGGGACATACCAAAATGGCTTGAGGATGCAGAAAGCCTCAAAGGTGAATTCGTACTTTTAATAGCAGGGCGCAAAGCAAATGATGGAGAGACTGCAGATCACGCCTCTTTACTGCTTTGGGCCAATGCCCTAAGTCCGTATTTGGGCAGCAAAGAGATTGCCGCGGTTCTCTCGCAAACCTTAGGGATATCTAAAAAAGAGGCCTATCAAGTTGCTTTAGATGCAAAGCCTCCTAGTGAGGAGCAATAAAAAAGCTGGCATATAGCCAGCCTTCTTATTGTGAATTGAAATACTATTTAGCAGCAGGGGCTGCTGGAGCCTTAGGCTCAGGGAACTTACCGCCTGCAGCAGTAGTCATATAAACCACTGCGCGCCCCAATTCGTAATCGCTCACATCATCTGGGCTTGAGCCGCCACGAGCTGGCATTGCATTTTTACCCTTGAGAACGGAAGTCATTAAAGCATCGTAGCCTTTAGCAATGCGTGGCGCCCAAGCGGCTGTATCGCCAAACTTAGGAGCCCCAGCAGCGCCAGTAGCATGGCAGGAAGAGCATACGGTTTTATATACCTCTTCACCGGTCTTCATTTCACGAGGCGCACTTGCATCATGAAAATTGAGCTGAGCCACGGGCTTAATCAGCTGGTCAGTTGATGGGCTTGAATCGGTCCGCTTGCCATTGTTAACAAAAACCATTAACAACAAAATAATGATCAATGGTACAAAAAAGCTGGCAAATACCATGATGATCAATTGTTTAGGGGACTTAATTAGTGTTCCGTGCTCGTTGCTCATAGGACTTTTATCGTTTGACGGTTTATAGGGTTACTTTGCGAAGATTATAACGAGTGCTTTAACTATAGGCACTTACAATAGCGAGGTAATCTTATTTATCGCCGGCGCCCGTAGCTCAGTGGATAGAGTATTGGCCTCCGAAGCCAAGGGTCGCAGGTTCGATTCCTGCCGGGCGCGCCAATAATAAGTAGGGGGGCTTTGACCTACATCATGCAGAAAATTGTGGAAAAGGCTATCATTTGCTCCTAAATTATTGATTCTTATCATGCCTAATCACTTAAATCCGACCCTTTCAGAACCGTCTATTGCCAATCCGTTGGCTCCTGATCTACCTTTGCCACATAGAAAGATCATTCGTAGTTGGCTCATCCCCATGGCTCAAGGTGAAACAGGCAGGGCATTGATGTTGCTCTTAATAGACGCCTCCTTATGGCTAGCCTGCATTGCTGGCACCGTTTTTGCAGAAAACATGCTGCTTAAGCTAGTCTTCGGTGTGGTAGCTGGTTTTGTAACTGGCAGAATTTTTATTTTGGGTCATGATGCTTGCCATCAAAGCTTCACCCCAAACCGCGAACTTAATAAAGTTCTTGGTCGAATTGCCTTTCTGCCATCCTTAACACCATATAGCCTATGGGATGTAGGGCACAACGTAGTGCACCATGGCCAAACCAATCTGAAGGGTTTTGACTTTGTTTGGGCGCCGCTCTCAAAAGCAGAATATGACGCCTTATCCCCGTCCCGCAAGGCCCTAGAGCATCTCTATCGTAGTGGTTGGGGGCCCGTTTTTTACTATTTAATTGAGATTTGGTGGAGAAGAGAGTACTTCCCAAATGCCCAAAATAAACCGGGCGATCGTCCCATCTTCCTCAAAGATAACCTACTGGTAAGCGCTTTTGCCATTGTTTGGATTGCCTGCCTCATTGCTGGAGCTCTCGCAACCGGCCAATCAGTATGGCTTGGTCTGATCATGGGATTTGCGGTTCCTTTCCTATTCTGGAATGGCATGATTGGCTTTGTAGTGTATGTTCACCACACTCATCCTTCGGTCTCTTGGTATGACAAAAAGTCCGAGTGGTTGCGCGCCCAACCTTTTGTTTCTACTACAGTGCACCTCACTTTTAACTGGATTTGGGGCGCACTAATGCACAACATTATGGAACACACTGCTCACCATGTAGACATGAGCGTACCCCTATACCGCCTTCAAGAAGCTCAAAATACCCTCGAAACTATCCTTCCTGAGCGTATTTTTGTTCAAAAGTTCTCATGGAGTTGGTATTTCGATACTGCTCGGAAGTGCAAACTCTATGACTTTGAAAACAAAGCATGGCTTGATTTTGATGGCAATAAAACAGCCGAATCAGTCAGGGTTGTATTGAGCCCAGCCCCAGCGGGACAAAACGGGTAAAATAGACACTCTGAATAAGATTTGCCTTACCCGGATTGCCCATGACTACCTCTACTCCAGCCGCCACCCAAGATACCTCTCAGAGCCTCAAGTTTTGTTCTTCTTGTAGCCGTGAAAAGCGCCTCGAAGGTGGGACCTGGATTCCAACTAGTAATCGCAAGCAACGCTGGATTTGTGCGAGCTGTCTTTACAATCGCACGCACCGCACTGGATCTGCTAAAACCTAATTCCTTACGCATTATCCCCAACATAGGGATTGCTTAATCGTTCCGCCCCAAAGGTAGACATTGGCCCATGGCCAGGAACAAACTGTACATCATCGCCCAAGGGCCACAATTTAGTTTTGATCGCATTAATTAAGTCTGCGTGATTACCTCGGGGGAAATCTGTTCTACCGATAGAGCCCGCAAACAGGACATCGCCGACTAGTGCCAGGCGATCTTCTTTATCAAAAAATACAACATGCCCAGGCGTATGTCCGGGGCAGTGAAAGACCTCTAAATCAACATTACCGACTTTTACATGATCACCATCATTGAGCCAGCGATCAGGCTCGAAGACTTTGGCATGCCCAAATCCAAACCGCTCCGTTTGCTCTGGTAGTTGATCAATCCAAAAACGTTCATCAATTTGCGGGCCCTCGATTGGCACATGCAACTGCTCAGACAAGTCTTTAGCCGCCGCACAATGGTCTAAGTGCCCATGGGTAAGCAAAATCTTTTTCACAGTACCACCCATTTGCTTTACGCCTTCCAAAATCTTTGGGATATTGCCACCTGGATCAACAATGGCCGCGTCTCCAGTCTCCTGACAAACCAGAATCGAGCAGTTTTGCTCAAATGGGGTAACGGGAACTATTCCTAATTTGATCGGCATATAAGCTGGCTCTCGTATAAATACAATGGTTGTTTATGGGAGTAAAGATAAAATATTCTTAAAGGATAAAACATGAACGCCCAAGAAACATTTAAATTTGCTCAAACCCATGAATGGTCATCCCTAGAGGACGACGGTCTTGTGTGGGTTGGCGTTAGCAATCATGCGCAAGAGGCTCTTGGAGATGTGATGTTTTTTCAAGCACCCAAACTAGGGCAAGTCGTTAAGCAAGGGGAGGCGATTGCGGTAATTGAATCTGTTAAGGCTGCTAGCGACATCCATGCACCCGTCAGCGGTGAAATTGTGGCTTTAAATCAGGCGCTTGAGTCCTCGCCTGAAATAGTAAATCAAGCACCATACTCAACTTGGCTTTTTAAAATTAAACCGGGCGCAGAGCTTGCTGCAGAACTACTGAATTTATTGGATGCTCCGACTTACAGTAGCACTGCTGGCGCCTAAAGACCCACTTAAATTGCAATTGGGTCGCGCTCAACCAACCATCGAATGCGCGATACCTTGCTAATGCGTCCCTGAGATTGTTGGCGTAAATCGCGGTCAATATTTTCTAGGATTTCTTGTAATAGTTTTCGATTGGTAGACTCTATTACCAGTTGTGCGCGCTCTGACCCAGCCACGCGCATGACTGTTTTGGGAACCGGATCGTATACATATACATCTATGGGCACCATCCCATGCTGCTTAAGGCGCGCCTTCAATTCATTTAAGAAACCAATCGCCTTCTCGAGACTTTTTGCCTCAGCATGAACCAAGCCTTGATAAGTAAAAGGGGGTAGTTTTGCTTCATCTCGCTCACGCGCGATGTAAGCCATAAATCCATCCACATCATGCCTGAGCAAATACTGAAATACTGGTGCCTCTGGATACTGTGTTTCTATATAAATATCTCCACCATCCTCTCCCTCGGCGCCAGCTCTTCCCGCTCGCCCGGCAACCTGTACTAGCTGCGCAAATAATCTTTCAGCAGCCCGAAAGTCTGCTGAATAGAGTCTAGCATCTGCATCCAAAACAGCAACCAATCCTATGTTTTGATAATCATGGCCCTTCGCAATCATTTGTGTGCCAACTACAATATCGACATTGCCATCGTGTATTTCCTGAAAGAGCTCTTCTGCACCTTTACTCTTTCTGCTAGAGTCTGCATCCACACGCAGCACCCTGGCTTGTGGCCACATCTCCTCAATACTATCTTCCAGCTTTTGCGTTCCCTGTCCAAGGGTTTTCAGATCTGCATTTCCACAATCGGGACAAAACTGCGGTATTGATTTAACCAATCCACAATGATGACAATTTAATACAGACCTTTTTCCTAATGCTCCTGGCTTATGCATCACCATATATGAAGAACATTGCGAGCACTTTGATAACCAATTACAACTACTGCAACTAAGTACCGGCGCGTATCCTCTGCGATTAATCAGAATTAAGCTTTGCTTTTGCTCTTGATAATTTTTGCTAATTGCCTGAGCAAGCGTTTTACTAATCAGGCTTTTCGTCTTTGGGGCACCTTGGTCTCCTGGGCTATATTGATTGCGAGGATCACGGGTGTTAATTAGATGCACCCTGGGCAACTTAGCCCCTTGGGCACGTTGATCCAAGCGAATATATTCATATCGCCCCGCCTTGGCAGCAATCCAAGTCTCTAAAGAAGGGGTGGCTGAAGAAAGTACGATTGGGAGCTGCCCATCATGCGCGCGCCATATTGCCAAGTCCCTTGCTGAGTATCTGGTTCCCTCTTGTTGCTTATAGCTTGTATCGTGCTCCTCGTCGACCACGATTGCTTTTAAATTTGGCATTGGTGTTAAAGCAGCCAATCTTGTTCCCAAAATAATTTGTGCTTTACCTGTCATTGCCTCATACCAAGCAATACCGCGCTTCTTTTCTGTTACACCGCTATGCAAGACTGCCATGATCTTATCTGGGAAATAGGCACGCACACGTCTTTCTAGTTGCGGCGTTAAATTGATTTCCGGAACCAGCAACAGCACTTGCGCATCTTTTTCCTCCAAAATCCCGCTGATCCAATTTAGAAATACTGCGGTCTTACCACTGCCAGTTTGACCCTGGAGCAAAATCGTGCGGAACTTGGTTCCAGAGTTGCTAGGATTGTTTAGGGCCTCTAATGCTTTTTTTTGCTCTGCATTTAATTGTTCAGCTGTAATGAATCCTTCTTTTTGAGAGCCTATTGCCTTTGGATTTTTCTTTCTTGCCTCATTTATTTTGTCTACATTTTTCTTCCATGAATCTGCTTTTTTCCACATCTGTGGGATTGTTGGAAGAATAGTTTCACCAAGCGTATGGACGTAGTACTGACTAGCGAAGTTTATCAAACGCAGCAGCGCTAAATTGAGTGGAGGTAGGGGCGACACCTTGTCAACATACTTTATTTTGTCGATTTGATAATCAGAGTGTGCACTTACTTTTATTACCACTGCAATTTCTTGCCCACGCCCAAAGGGCACTTCAATAATTTGGCCAACCTGAGGAAGCGCTCCCAACTGTTTTGCGTCCCAAAGATAGTCAAACCCTTGAGATAAGGGCTTATCAACTACCACTTGGACAACTATGGGATCTGGCATTTTTTTACTTCAATTTTCGCTTTAGCTTGTGGATAACTCTGTGGATATCATCAGCTTATTCTATTATCGGGACCGCTTTGAAAAATTGAAGTTTTTAAGGGAAACCCCTAATTATTCAATTTTATTGAATAAAAACAATGTGTTAGAGGCACAACTAAAAGAGCAATCTAATCATTTCTCTCAATCTTACTGAATTTAAATCATGTCACATAATTGTGCATAACTTTGAACGCCTCTTTTGCCCAAAGTTAGCAAACACTTGGCGTTAGTGCTTTGATCTAAGGGTTTTTGATTTAGATATCACAGCATCAGCAAGGGCAGTGACGCTTTCTGGAGGTGTAAATTGTGAAATGCCATGACCTAAATTAAAGATGTGGCCATCTAAAGGATGCAGTCCTGGCTTTAAAGCGGGCGCGGCAGCCAAGTCGTCTAATAGAGCATGGACCTGATCAGCAATTTGTTTTGGTTCTGAAAAAAGAATTAAGGGATCGAGATTGCCTTGAATTGCCAAGGGCTTATTTAGTGAGAGCAATTGTTTGCGTGCCCGGCTTAATGAAATAGTCCAATCGAGCGCAATCACATCCGCCCCAACTTGCGCCATATCGTTAAGCCAGATGGCGCCGCCTTTAGTAAACATAATGACAGGAATTTTTCTGCCGTTATATTCGCGTGGCAGTAGATCAATCACTTTTTTCATCGATGCCAAAGACATTTTTTGATACCAGCCGTCCGGGAGCATTCCACCCCAAGTATCAAAAATCATTAGAGCTTGTGCACCAGCTTTGACTTGCTCAATTAAATAACTAGCCACTGATTGAGCGTTGATATCGAGAATATGTTGCAATAAATCAGGGCGACTAAACATCATGGTTTTGGCATGACGAAAATCGTCCGAGCTCGAGCCATCAATCATGTAGCAAGCTAAAGTCCAAGGGCTTCCTGAGAAACCAATTAATGGAACACGTTGCTTGCCATCTTGAATTAACGCTTTACGAATTTCTGAGACAGCATCAAATACATACTGCAGCTGACTCATATCAGCAACACGTAATTTTTTTACCGCATCTTCCGTGCGCAGGGGGTGATCAAAGCTAGGCCCTTCACCAGTGGTGAACTTAAGCCCCAGCCCCATAGCATCGGGGATGGTCAAGATATCCGAAAATAGAATAGCTGCATCCAAGGGGTAGCGGTCCAGCGGTTGGAGCGTTACTTCGGTTGCATATGCTGGATTTTTTGCTAGACCTAAAAAACTCCCGGCCTTAGCACGCGTTGCATTGTATTCTGGGAGATATCTACCGGCCTGTCGCATGAGCCAAAGCGGAGTTTGATCTACCGCTTCGCCCAGGCAGGCTCGTAGAAACCGGTCGTTTAACAACAAGGAATAGACCGGTTCTTACTTTTTACGACGGAAACGTGCAATGGCAGCCAACTGAGCGGCTGCTACTGCAAACTCAGATTGAGCCAAGGCCATATCAAAATCGCTGGTGCGGTTTTGCATTGCCTCTTCGGCACGCTTTTTAGCTTCTGTTGCTTTAGCTTCATCGAGATCGTGACCACGAATCGCAGTATCTGCTAAAACAGTGACGCGATCTGGCTGAACCTCTAAATAGCCGCCCGCTACGAAAACAAATTCTTCATCACCATCGGCCTTTTCAATACGAACAGAACCGGGACGAATACGTGTAATCAAAGGGGTGTGGCCGCGCAAAATACCGAGCTCACCACTTTCGCCTGGAAGAGCCACAAACTTAGCCTCCCCACTAAAAATGGATTGCTCAGCACTTACTACATCGACGCGTATGGTTGACATAATTTCCCTAGATGAATTCGATTAAAGCTTCTTGGCTTTCTCAATGGCTTCATCAATTGAACCCACCATGTAGAACGCTTGCTCAGGCAGGTGATCCAATTCACCGCTGCAGATCATTTTGAAACCACGGATGGTTTCTTTCAAAGGAACATATTTGCCTGGTGAACCAGTAAATACTTCTGCAACGTGGAAAGGTTGTGACAAGAAACGCTGAATCTTACGAGCACGTGATACAGCCAATTTGTCTTCTGGTGACAATTCGTCCATACCTAAAATCGCAATAATGTCGCGTAATTCTTTGTAACGCTGCAATGTCATTTGAACATCACGCGCGACTTCATAGTGCTCTTGACCAACCACTTGTGGGTCTAACTGACGGCTAGTTGAATCAAGTGGGTCAACCGCAGGGTAGATACCCAATGCAGCGATGTCACGCGACAACACAACTGTAGAGTCTAAGTGCAAGAAGGTGGTAGCAGGAGATGGGTCAGTCAAGTCATCCGCAGGAACGTAAACGGCCTGAATAGATGTTACAGAACCAGTCTTAGTGGAAGTAATACGCTCTTGCAACTTGCCCATCTCTTCTGCCAATGTAGGCTGATAACCCACAGCGGATGGCATACGGCCCAGCAAAGCTGATACTTCAGTACCGGCCAGCGTGTAACGGTAAATGTTGTCAACGAAGAACAAAATGTCACGGCCTTCATCACGAAAAGCTTCGGCCATTGTCAAACCAGTTAACGCAACGCGCAAACGGTTGCCAGGTGGCTCATTCATCTGACCGAAAACCATGGCAACCTTATCGATCACGTTTGATTCTTTCATCTCATGATAGAAGTCATTACCTTCACGAGTACGCTCACCAACACCAGCAAACACCGACAAACCTGAGTGTTGTTTAGCGATGTTATTAATTAATTCCATCATGTTCACGGTCTTACCAACACCCGCACCACCGAACAAGCCAACCTTACCGCCTTTAGCGAATGGGCAAACTAAGTCGATCACCTTAATACCAGTCTCTAGCAAGTCGACTGAAGGGGATAGTTCATCAAACTTCGGTGCTGGCTGGTGAATCGCACGACGCTCTTCTGTTGCAATCGGGCCTGCATCATCAATTGGGCGACCCAATACATCCATGATGCGACCAAGTGTAGCTGGGCCAACAGGAACAGAAATTGGCTTGCCTGTGGAGGCGACTTCCATGCCGCGACGCAAACCGTCGCTGGCGCCCATGGCAATTGCACGTACAACGCCATCGCCAATTTGTTGCTGAACTTCAAAAGTTAAACCTTTTTCAGCGAATGATTTTTCACCACTCTCAACCAATGTCAACGCATCATAAATGCTTGGCATTTTGTCGCGTGGAAACTGAATATCCACCACTGGACCAATACACTGCACGATCTTTCCGTTACTCATCGCATCTCTCCGCTTTCAATTCCTAAATTCTTTCGTATTTCTAAACGCTGACTGCTTAAACCGCAGCCGCTCCACCAACAATCTCTGACAACTCTTTGGTAATAGCAGCCTGTCGTGTCTTGTTGTAATCCAATTGCAATTCGCCGATAACGTTCTTAGCGTTATCTGAAGCAGCCTTCATGGAGACCATGCGAGCAGACTGCTCGGAGGCCATGTTCTCTGCAACAGCTTGATAGATCATTGCTTCTACGTAGCGCTTTAGGAGTCCATTCAAAATGGACTCAGCATCAGGCTCATAAATGTAATCCCAAGAATTACCAGTCTTATCCTCTGGGGCAATAGCTGCTGGCTCCAATGGCAATAGCTTTTCTAAAACAGGTTCTTGCTTCATTGCATTTACAAAGCGGGTATAAGCTAAGTAAACAGCATCAATTTCACCATTCTCAAATGCTTCTAATTGGGCCGTAATTGCCCCAATCAAGGTATCCATGTGTGGGGTGTCACCCAACTGGATTGTTTGAGAAATTAATTTTGCTTTTGAACGATTTAAAAACTGCAATCCCTTGGAACCAATCGCAGTGTAAGCAACACCGATATTGGCCTCTTGGAAATCGCGCACCTGGTTTGCAATCAAACGCAATACATTGGTATTCAAACCGCCGCATAAACCTTTGTCTGTAGTGACCAAAATAGTGCCAACTTTCTTCACTTCACGAGTTGCCATGTAAGCAGGGCGGAACTCAGGATTAGCTTTAGAAAGGTTGGCCACAATTTCACGAATTTTTTCGGCATAAGGGCGCGCATTACGCATGCGCTCCTGGGCGCGGCGCATCTTGGATGCGGCGACCATTTCCATTGCCTTCGTGATCTTGCGCGTGTTTTGCACGCTCTTGATCTTTGATCGTATCTCTTTTGTGCTTGCCATGATTTATGCGGGCCCTCTTAGAAAGAGGCTGAACGCTTGTAATCCTCAATCGCGGCACGCAAAGCAGCTTCGTCATCTTTGCTCAAGTCTTTAGTCTCTTCAATACGCGCAACCAAATCTGCATATTTAGATTTCAAATGATCTTGTAAGCCTTTTTCGAATGCCAATACGTTTTTGACTTCGAGGTCATCAAAGTAGCCATTGTTCACAGCAAATAAAGAAGCCGCCATTTCCCAAACCTGCAAAGGCTTGTATTGAGCCTGCTTACACAATTCAGTAACACGGCGACCACGCTCAAGCTGCTTACGAGTAGCTTCATCAAGGTCGGAGGCAAACTGCGCAAACGCAGCCAACTCACGATATTGAGCTAAGTCAGTACGAATACCGCCTGATAACTTTTTAATCACTTTAGTTTGAGCTGCACCACCAACGCGAGAAACAGAAATACCAGCGTTAATCGCAGGACGCACACCAGCATTAAACAAGTCAGTTTCCAAGAAGATCTGACCGTCAGTAATCGAAATGACGTTGGTTGGAACGAAAGCAGAGACGTCGCCAGCTTGAGTTTCAATAATCGGCAGAGCGGTTAAGGAACCGGTCTTGCCTTTTACTGCGCCATTTGTAAATTTCTCAACATATTCAGCATTTACACGAGCAGCGCGCTCAAGCAAACGTGAGTGGAGATAGAAAACGTCGCCAGGATATGCTTCGCGGCCCGGTGGACGGCGCAATAGCAAAGAAATCTGACGGTATGCAACCGCTTGTTTTGTTAAATCGTCATACACGATCAAAGCATCTTCACCGCGATCACGGAAGTATTCACCCATAGTGCAACCAGCATATGCAGAGAGGTACTGCATTGCAGCAGACTCAGAGGCACTTGCTGCAACAACAACGGTGTACTCCATCGCACCCAACTCTGTGAGCTTGCGCACAACGTTGGCAATAGTAGAAGCTTTTTGACCAATAGCAACGTAAACGCAATAAACGCCTTTACCTTTTTGGTTAATGATCGCATCAACTGCAACAGCGGTTTTACCAGTTTGACGATCGCCAATGATTAACTCGCGCTGACCACGACCAATAGGAACCATCGCATCAATCGCCTTCAAACCAGTTTGTACCGGCTGGCTGACGGACTGACGAGCGATCACGCCTGGCGCAACCTTTTCAATGAAGTCGGTTAACTTGGTATTAATTGGGCCTTTACCATCGATCGGTTGACCGAGCGCGTTTACAACGCGGCCAAGCAACTCTGGACCAACCGGAACTTCCAAAATACGACCAGTACATTTAACTGGATCGCCTTCTTTAATGTGGGTGTATTCACCCAATACCACAGCACCAACTGAATCACGCTCAAGGTTCAACGCGAGGCCGATAGTGTTGTTAGGAAATTCCAACATTTCGCCCTGCATCACACCAGACAAGCCATGTACACGGCAAATACCGTCGGTCACTGAAATAACAGTGCCTTCGTTGCGAAGCTGGGAATCAACACCCATTTCGCTAATTCGGCTTTTGATCAGCTCGCTGATCTCGGAAGGGTTGAGTTGCATTACTTACTCCTGGGTCTTATTTCGTATGTTCTTAATAGGGATAACTTATGCGCCAAGACTTGCTTGCATTTGAGCTAACCGTGCTTTGACAGAACTATCCATCACTTCATCGCCAACTTGAATACGCACTCCGCCTATCAACGCTGGGTCTACTTGAATAGTTGGGCGCAATTCTTTACCCCCAAAACGCTTCTTCAAACTTGACAACAAATCCGTTAATGCAGCACCCTCTAAAGGGAACGCACTAGTAATCATTACTTCTGATGCACCTTCGCTTTGATTCTTCATTTCCTCAAATTGACGTGCAATTTCAGGAATGGCGGACAAGCGATGGTTTTGATTCACTAGACTCAAAAAGCTAGAGATCTTGCCGTCTAGTTTGGTCTTGACCATGCCGGAAAGCAATTTGCTTAAATCATCAGCCGAAACTTTTGGGTTATTTGACAACACAGCCACTTCTGGCAATACAGCAAGCTGTGCCAGTTCGTTTAACTGCTCCAAAGAACTGGCAAGCTCAGCAGGCGCTGCACTTTCAAAAAGTGCTTCGGCATAAGGGCGCGCAATAGTGGCTAATTCAGCCATATCAAAGCTCTGCCTTTAGTTGGTCAAGCAATGCACCGTGCGTTTTTGCATCAACTTCGCGACGCAAAATTTGCTCGGCACCTTTTACAGCCAACACAGCTACTTCAGCGCGCAATACTTCGCGTGCACGGGTAATCTGTTGGTCTGCTTCTTGTTTAGCTTGAGAAATAATACGAGCAGCCTCTGCTTGTGCGTTGGCACGAATTTCTTCGGCAGACATTTGCGCACGTTTTTCTGCTTCAGCTACACGTTGCACACCTTCTTGGCGTGCTTTGGTTAATTCTTGCTCTGCGACATTATTTGCCAATGCGAGAGCTTCTTTTCCGCGCTCGGCCGCAGCCAAACCATCAGCAATTTTGGTTGAGCGTTCATCCAATGCCTTAACCAGGGGTGGCCACACAAAGCGTGCAACTACCCACCATAAGACAAAGAAGACGATCATTTGCGCGAATAGGGTCGCGTTCAGATTCACGATATTCCTTTCAGTATTGTTGAGAACGGTTGGATGACTCTAGGCCATCCACGCCAAAACAATTACTTAATAACTGCGAGCAGTGGGTTTGCGAAAGCAAACAACATTGCAACACCAACGCCGATCAAGAACGCAGCGTCGATCAAACCAGCCAAGAGGAACATCTTAGTTTGGAGTGGCTCCATCAATTCTGGCTGACGTGCGCAAGCTTCAATGTATTTACCGCCCATCAATGCGATACCCAAACAGGCACCAATAGCGCCCAAACCAATGATGATACCGATACAGATAGCTGTTGAACCTTGAATAGTTGCGAGATGTTCCATGTTGCTGACTCCTGAAGTTAAAAGAGGTAAGTTAAAAATAAAATCTTAGTGATGGCTATGTGCTTGCCCGATGTAAACCAAGGTCAACATCATGAAAATGAAAGCTTGCAACAAAATAACCAAAATGTGGAAGATGGCCCAGGCTGAACCTGCAATAACATGGCCCACCAATCCGAACAGGGTTAAATCTAAGTTAAAGGTCCAAACGCTACCCAATAATGCGATCAATAAAAAGACCAATTCTCCGGCATACATATTGCCAAAAAGTCGCATACCCAATGACACGCCTTTGGCAAGGTACTCAATGATATTTAGAGCCAAGTTGAAAGGCGCCAGATACCATTTCGCACCAAATGGTGCAGAGATCAACTCGTGCAGGAAGCCACCAAAGCCTTTGACTTTGAAACTATAGAAAAATACCAACACCAATACTGACAGAGACATGCCCATCGTGGCATTTAAATCGGTGGTTGGCACAAGGCGGTTATGCGGAACGTGGCCACCAAAATTACCAATGAACTGGTTTACGCCCAAAACCCAATCTACCGGGATTAAATCTAAAGTATTGAGAAGGATGATCCAAAAGAAAACAAATAAAGCTAATGGCGCAATGAAAGTGCGGTCGCCATGAACAATACTTTTCGCTTGGGCATCCACCATCTCAACAATCATTTCAACCAAACACTGAAAACGACCTGGGACACCTGGGGTTGCACGACGTGCAGCAATCAATAGAACGAAAACTGCGATAAGACCCATTAATGAGGCCCAAAAGATGGTGTCTAAATTGATAACACTGAAATCAACAATGGATGCCTGATGTGCACCCGTGCTTGTTAGGTTTTGTAAATGCTCGGAAATGTACGCCGTTGGCGTCATTTTCTCGATTGCCTCGTGGGCTTGGTTTACTTCGCTAGACATCTCTTAACTAGTCCTTTGTTCAATCTCAGTTGTTACTACTAGCGCTTACTTAGCGCCTTAAATACACCAACCACATACATTTCAAGGCAAGAAAGTAGGTCACCAACAAGGGGACCCATGCTATGCCAGGAACGAGATAAGCAATTCCTAAAAACAGCATTAAGGTGGTGGCAATTTTAATAAATTCGCCCGTGACCAATGCTGCCAAAAACCCTTCTGGTTTTAATTTCGACGTCTTTTTTGCCAACTCCAGTCGTACTAAAAACAATCCTGTAGGCAAGACGCTAATTAAACCACCGAGAAAGGCCGACTGAGTATAAAGGCTTACCCCTACAGACCCTCCAAAAACTGCCCAAGCAACCATACTGACCATCGTTACCAAGGTCTGCGCAGCCACTACTTTCCAAGGCGATACTGGGGGGTATTTATTTGCGTTGTTTTGCTGCAACGCAATAATTTCCGCCTTACTGTAGGCCCGAATATATTCTTCTTCTGGCTCATCCCACTCATTTGCCTTGGAAAATTGATTTTTTTGAGGAATCAATTTAGCCCCGAGAGTTTAATGTGTGCACTGCAATAGGTCAAATGTTTTGGGCTCTTTTTCATTTAAAACTACTCCTGAACACCCAGTTTTCTTAACAAAGAATCGAGCTCATCAAATTGGCTAAAACGAATCCTGAGCTCCCCACCCCTGCCTTTAAACTTAAATTCCGCATTTAAGCCTATTACATCTGCAATTTCTTGGGATAAACGGCGCATATCCGGATCTCGGGATGGCGAATGCGCCCCCTCTTTACTTTTTGCTTTTTTGTCGCCGATTTGACCCCCAGCCAAAGCTAAGGCTGCAGCCATTCTCTCCGCTTCGCGGACCGATAAACCTTGGGCGGCTATTCTCTGAGCCAAAGCAACTTGGCTGGCACCAGGCAAAGGCAGCAGGGCGCGAGCATGGCCCATATCAATTTCGCCAGCCAGCAACATCGCTTGCACTGGTTTTGCCAATTGAATCAGGCGCAACAAATTAGAAATGGCGCTGCGTGATTTACCAACCGCTTTGGCAGCCTGTTCATGGGTAAAACCAAACTCTTCAATGAGCCTAGCCAATCCCTGTGACTCCTCTAAAGGATTCAAATCTTGGCGCTGCATATTTTCTACTAAAGCCATCGCTGCAGCTGCTTGATCATCAGCACCCGAAACCAGAACAGGAACCTCTTTCAATCCGGCCAGGGTTGCTGCTCTAAAGCGACGCTCTCCCGCAATAATTTCATACTTTCCTGCGCCTACCAATCGAACCAACAGTGGCTGCATTACACCTTGCTCACGAATACTTTCGGCAAGCTCCTGCAGTGGACCCGCATCCATCTTTTGTCGCGGTTGATATTTACCAGCCTGCAATGCCGTCAATGGCAAACGGTTAATTTCAACCTGAGCTTGGGTTGTAGCTTTGTCACCAAGCAATGCCTCTAAACCGCGGCCCAAACCTTTTTTCTTAATAGCAACCATAATTTTTTAATATCTTCCTAGTGTTTGCAGTTGATTAATGCGCTCAATCATTTCAGCGCCAAACTCTAAATACGCCTTTGCTCCGCGCGATGACTTGTCAAATGCAACGCCAGGAAGCCCATAAGATGGGGCCTCAGCCAATCTGACGTTACGAGGAATAATGGTTTTAAAAACCTTGTCGCCAAAGTGTTCAAGCAATTGCTCAGACACTTGCTGCTGCAAAGTCATCCGAGCATCAAACATCACACGCAGCAAGCCAATGATCATGAGGTCTGGATTTAAATTTGCATGAACTTGTTTAATCGTATTGACCAAATCGGACAAACCTTCCAATGCAAAATACTCGCACTGCATTGGCACAATCACTCCGTTAGCAGCGCACAATCCATTCAAGGTTAAAAGAGAAAGTGCTGGCGGACAATCAATCAAAATAAAATCGTAATCATCGGCGACTGCAGCAAGTGCATTCTTCAGCCTTTGCTCTCGTAATTCCAAATCAACCAATTCGATTTCCGCACCCGCCAAATCACGATTTGCTGGCAACACATCAAAGCCGGAGCTTTCACAAGTTTTTGCGCACTCCTTCACTGTTGCAAGCCCAATTAATACTTGATAAACGCTCGTAGTTAAATCTGTTTTTTCAATGCCTGAGCCCATAGTTGCGTTCCCTTGTGGATCAAGGTCAACCAGTAAAACGCGTTGCTGATGCCCAGCCAATCCAGCGGCCAAGTTAACAGCTGTAGTTGTTTTACCAACACCGCCTTTTTGATTTGCAATACAAAATATTTTTGCCATGGATAGATTTTTTTATTCAGAGAGGGTGGGTGATATTTTTATGGGGCTCAACACTAAAAGTCTGCGTTCGACCGTTGTATGAGGGATATGCAGAGGGATATCGGCAATGAGTTGCCATTGACTCAGATTGACATCTTGCATCTCTTCATCAGCTCGTTTTGATTTCATAGCAAACACCAATCCGTTGGGCTTTAACAGTGGCAAAGAAAGCTCTAAAAATCGAGCTAAGTTCGTAAACGCCCTGGAAATTACGGCATCAAATACGCCTGATTGCTGCACCGCAACAACTTCTACGCGCTCACTCAAGACCGTGATGTTGTGCAGCTTTAATTTCCCACGAATATGCTGCAAAAATGCAGTCTTTTTTCGCACAGCCTCAATTAAGGTGAGCCGCCACTCTGGTTGCAATATGGCAATAGGTATTGCAGGCAGACCGCCACCTGAGCCCAAGTCCGCAATGAGGGGGTTTGGGCCTTCTAAAAACCGCCTCATTACAGGCAAAACCGCAATAGAATCAATGAGATGAAGTTTGATAGATTCACTTTCACCCTCGATTGCCGTCAAGTTATGCACCTGGTTCCACCGGCCCATTTCATGAAGAAATATATCTAAATCAGCAATATTTTCAGGGCCTAGATTGAGACCCAGATCCTCTATTCCAAGAGCGATCAAGCCCTCACTCACACCGACTCCTGGGTTCTGCCCAAGCCCTTTTTAAGGTGCACCAGCAACAAAGATAATGCAGCAGGCGTCACACCCGAAATTCTTCCGGCCTGACCTAAAGTGCTTGGCTTATGGAAGTTCAGTTTTTGCTGCACTTCTTTTGATAATCCCAGCACCTGGGTATAGTCCAAAAACTCCGAGAGCGGGAAACTTTCGTTGTGCTCTTGGCGGGCAATTTCAACCGCTTGCCGATCTATATATCCCTGGTACTTAACCGAAATCTCAACCTGATCACTAATTTGTTGGGCCAAACCAAGGTCATCATCCAGAACCCCCGCAGACCACTCACCCCCCGCGAGCGATGTAAGCGCATCGTAGCTAACGCCAGGGCGCCTCAAAATCTCAGCCAAACTACACTCATGAGATAAGTCTTGTCCAAGCAGTTCAGATACCGCTTTGGCAACCTCATGCTTTGGGCCAACCCAAATTTCTTGTAGACGGGCTGTTTCACGTGAAACAGCCTCTTGTTTCCTGCAGAAGACTTCCCAACGATAATCATCCACCAAACCAAGATTTCTGCCTATTTCAGTTAGGCGTAAGTCGGCATTGTCTTCGCGCAAACTTAAACGATACTCTGCGCGACTTGTAAACATACGGTAGGGCTCTTGAACACCCCTAGTAATGAGATCGTCCACTAGAACCCCAATATAGGACTCACTTCGCTTAGGAATCCAAGGCTCTTTTCCTTTTGCAGCCAAACCAGCATTGATTCCAGCCAACATGCCTTGTGCTGCAGCCTCTTCATATCCGGTTGTGCCATTAATTTGACCGGCAAAATACAAACCTGAAATTACCTTGGTTTCTAGGCTGTGTCGCAGTTGGCGCGGATCAAAATAATCGTACTCAATAGCATAGCCAGGACAAACGATGACCGCCGACTCCATTCCACGAATGCTTCTAACCAGATCCCACTGAACATCAAAGGGCAAACTGGTTGAAATACCATTGGGATAAAACTCGTTTGTAGTTAAGCCCTCTGGCTCCAAAAAGATCTGGTGACTATTTCGGGAGGCAAAACGATGAATCTTGTCCTCAATAGAAGGGCAATAGCGCGGCCCAACACCCTCAATGACGCCTGTATACATTGGCGAACGATCGAGACCACCGCGAATAATTTCATGGGTTTTCTCATTAGTATGAGAAATCCAGCACGGAACCTGTCTTGGATGATTTTCTGGCCTACCCAAATAAGAAAACACCGGCAAGGGATCCAGATCGCCCGGCTGTTCCAACATTACCGAAAAATCAATCGTTCTACCGTCAATTCTGGGTGGGGTTCCCGTCTTTAATCTGCCCTGGGGGAGCTTTAATTCTTTCAGGCGAGCTGAAAGCGATATTGCAGCAGGATCGCCAGCACGGCCACCCGCATAATTATTTAAACCAACATGAATCTTGCCATCCAAAAAGGTGCCTGCGGTTAAAACCACCTTCTTGGCAAAAAATTCTAGGCCCATTTGGGTTAAGACACCACAAACCTCATCGCCAACCACTATTAAATCATCCACAGCAGCTTGAAATAAGCTTAAGTTGTCTTGATTTTCCAAGCGGCGACGAATTGCTGCCTTATACAAAACTCGATCGCCTTGAGCACGAGTTGCGCGGACTGCAGGGCCTTTGCTGGAATTTAATATCCTAAACTGTATTCCCGCCTCATCCGTTGCTGCTGCCATGGCGCCGCCCATGGCATCAATTTCCTTTACTAGATGACCTTTGCCAATTCCACCTATAGATGGATTACAGCTCATTGCACCGAGATTTTCGATGCTATGGGTAATTAATAACGTATCGCAGCCCATACGAGCTGCAGCAAGGGCGGCTTCAGTCCCAGCGTGTCCGCCACCAACAACTATGACATCGAAACTTTTTGAATAACGCATGATTTGCCTCTGATAGGGCGATGATCATAGCATTTTGTTTGTTTCACGTGAAACAAAGCTTGAAAAATTATGTAGTCCCATGGTAATAAGCTTCATAAGTTATTGATTTAATTGATTATTTTGTAAATGTGCAATAACCTACATGCATCCCTAAACCGGGCGTGGAGATCCAACTTGTCCAAATAAAACAGAGCCTGAGAAGAAATCTATTGTTAATTAGTGGCTATACAATCAAAAAATGGATCTATCACTATCACCAAAACTATTAGAGCTGCAGGAAAAGACGCGATCATTCATAAAAGATCAAATCACTCCCTTTGAAAATGATCCACGCCAAAGTGAGCACGGGCCTTCTGATGAATTACGCAAAGAGCTTATTGAGCTAGCGCGCAAGGCGGGTCTACTGACACCACACGCATCAGTTGAAATGGGCGGGCTTGGTCTTAGTCATATTGAGAAAGCAATTGTCTTTGAAGAGTCCGGCTATTCAAGTTTGGGGCCAATCGCAATGAATATTCACGCTCCTGATGAGGGAAATATTCATTTGCTAGAGGAGATTGCCACGCCTGAACAAAAAGAACGTTGGCTCAGGCCTTTAGTTGCAGGTAAGGCCCGCTCTTGTTTTGCAATGACAGAACCGTCGCCCGGTGCAGGCTCAGATCCCTCGATGCTGAGCACAACAGCAACCAAGGATGGCGATGATTACATCATCAACGGTACAAAGTGGTTTATCACCGGCGCTGATGGCGCTGATTTTGTAATCATCATGGCGCGCCTGGATGATGGCAGTGCAACCATGTTTCTCTCAGACATGAATGCCCCTGGAATTGAGTTGCTTAGAAATATGGATGCGCTTGATAGCTGCTTTACAGGTGGGCATGGCGTCCTGCAGTTCACAAATCTGCGCATTCCGGGCAATCAAATATTAGGTGAGCTAGGTAAGGGATTTAAAAATGCTCAGGTTCGTTTAGCGCCGGCACGTTTAACGCATTGCATGCGCTGGTTGGGTCAAGCACGACGCGCGCAAGATATTGCGATTGCTTATGCAAAACGACGTCAAGCTTTTGGAAAAACCCTAGGAGAGCATGAGGGTGTTGGCTTCATGATTGCAGACAACAATATGGACCTGCACACTTCACGACTACATATATGGGACACCGCATTACTATTAGATCGGGGTGAACGTGGCAACTTCGAATCTAGTCGAGCTAAGGTAATTTGCTCAGAAGCAGAGTGGCGGGTGGTGGATCGCTGTGTACAAATTTTGGGCGGTCAAGGCGTCACCGGGGAAACCCAGTTGATGAAAATCTTTAAAGATATGCGCGGATTCAGAATCTATGATGGTCCAAGTGAAGTGCATCGCTGGAGCATGGCTCGCAAACTAATTGGAAATAAATAAATTGATGGTGCTTGAGCAACTTTTTAAGTTAGAGAATAAGACGGCGCTCATTACTGGAGCATCCAGTGGTATTGGCAAACACTCCGCTTTATTGCTTGCTCAGGCCGGGGCGAGGGTGGCAGTTGCATCACGTCGCATTAGTCAACTAGAGACTACTGTTCGCGAGATTGAGGATCTTGGTGGACAAGCCAAAGCCTTTGAGTTGGATGTCACAAATAAAAAGAGTGTTGTTCGGTGTTTTGATCAAATTCTTGAGTGGTCACTGCCAAGCATCATTATCAATAATGCGGGTGTTAGTAGCACAGGAAAATTACTTGATCACACTGAGGAAGATTGGGATCGGGTGATGGACACCAATTTAAAGGGATCTTGGCTAGTTGCAACAGAAGCAGCAAGAAGGTTGATAGCTGCAAACTCATCAGGAAGCATTGTTAATATTGCATCGATTTTGGGGGAGCGCGTCATTGGTGGCGCAGCCCCTTATGTAATCTCAAAAGCGGGGGTCATTCAAAGTACCAAGGTGATGGCGCTTGAATTAGCGCGCCATCAAATTCGAGTGAACGCACTCTTGCCAGGATATGTGATCACCGATCTCAATCGAGAGTTTTTAGTAAGTGATGCAGGGCAAAAAATATTGCCCCGCATACCTTCGCGACGATTTAATGAGCTGGATGACTTAAATGGCCCCTTGTTGTTACTAGCATCAGATGCTAGTAAAGCCATGAGCGGTTCCACCATTGCAGTAGATGGCGGCCACCTAGTAAGTGGTCTCTAAAAAACGATTAAGCATGAACATGACGAATGTCTCCTTTCAAGAAGCTCTTGCGCATTATTTAAAAGATATTGGTCTTGTTAATGGCCCGATAGAGTTGAGTCAGCTCACTGGCGGTCAATCAAATCCCACCTACAAAATCAGCAGCGGCAATGATCACTTTGTGCTCAGAAAGAAGCCGGCAGGCGTTCTACTTCCATCAGCGCATGCTGTTGATCGAGAGTACAGGGTCATGAAAGCATTGGCCAACAGCGCAGTGCCTGTGCCGAAGATGTTGGCTTATTGCAAAGATGAAAATGTGATTGGTACGGCATTTTTCATCATGGAGTTTTTAGATGGGCGCGTATTCATAGACCAATCATTACTAGGGCTAAGTGCGGATGAGCGCAGTGCCATCTATTGCGAAATGAATAAAACCATCGCAGCTATTCATCAACTTGATTATGTGGCGCTAGGATTGGAAAGCTTTGGTAAGCCTGGCAATTACTTTTCTCGACAGGTTGCCCGCTGGTCTCGTCAGGTGCGCGAAGCCAATATTCCCATTCCAGACTCGTTAAACAGATTAATAGATTGGTTACCCGAACACATCCCCAGTGAAGATGAAACCACCCTCATTCATGGTGACTTTCGTATGGATAATTTGGTGTTTCATCATTCCGAAGCGCGGGTCATTGGGGTCTTGGATTGGGAGCTATCAACCCTAGGAAACCCGCTGGCAGATTTTTCCTATCAATGTATGGCCTGGCGCATCCCCCCCAGTTTGTGGCGCGGTATAGCGGGGCTTGATTTCAGCTCGCTCGGAATTCCAAGTGAATCAGAATATATCGCCATGTATGAAAAACAAATTGGACGGCCAGTGGTTGAGCATTGGCCATTCTTGATGGCGTACAACTTATTTCGTATTGCCGCAATTTTGCATGGTATTGCGAAACGTGCAATGGATGGCAATGCCAATGCGAGTGATGCTGTTGAAAACGGCAAAAAGGCTGGGGCACTTGCAGATATTGGTTGGGCGTGCGCCCAGCAAAAATAGTTATTTCTGTTTAATAAAGAGGCCAACCAGGCCACGACGAAATGCCATTACACAGAAAACAAATATCAATCCTGTCACGATCGTGACGGACTCGCCCAGTGAGTTAAACCAAGCAACGCCGGTTACTTGAGATAAAAAGCTACCAATCTCACCAACTCGATGCTCAAGCAACACAATTACCAGCGCACCCACAAATGGACCAAGCATGGTCCCTACACCACCAACCAATGTCATCAAAATCACAAGGCCCGACATTGTCCAATGTGCATCAGTGAGAGTCTCAAAACCCAAGACCAATGCTTGAGTGCTGCCAGCCAAACCAGCAAGCGCTGCAGATAAGATAAACACCAAAAACTTAAAACGATTTACGTTGTAACCCAAAGAAATTGCACGCGGCTCATTTTCTTTAATTGCCTTAAGGATCTGGCCAAAGGGTGAAGAAATAATTCGCTTGATAAATAAAAATCCAGCTACAGTAAGACATAAAACCAAATAATATAAATTCAGATCATTCTGCAGATTAATTAAACCAAATAAATCACCACGCGGGATACCCTGAAAACCATCCTCACCCCCAGACGCTGGCACCTGCACACAAACAAAGTAAAACATTTGCGCAAGCGCGAGAGTAATCATGGAAAAATAAATACCTTGACGTCTAATTGCTAAACCCCCAATCAGGGCGCCTAAAGCGGCAGCAAATAAAACGGCAATGGTAATTCCTATGGCGGGACCAACACCCATGTCCCGCATAAAGTAACCTGCGCAATAGCCAGCTCCACCAAAGAAGGCGGCATGACCAAAGGATAAAAGACCTGTATATCCAAGCAGTAGATTAAATGCTGCCGCAAATAGAGCAAAACACAAAATCTTCATCAAAAATATTGGATAGAAGAAATGCGGCAACGCTATTGCGATACCAATTGAAGCCAGAAGAATAATGGGTTTGGCTAACTTCATTTTTCACGTCCAAACAAACCTGCCGGCCTAAACAATAAAACAATCACCATAATCGCGAAGACTACAGTGCTCGATGCCTGTGGATAAAACACTTTGGTAAGCCCCTCTACCAAGCCCAAACCTAAACCAGTAAGAATGGATCCCATAATGGATCCCATTCCACCAATTACAACCACAGCAAAAACGGTAATGATCAGATTGGAGCCCATTAAAGGGGAGATTTGAATGATAGGCGCTGCAAGCACACCAGAAAACGCGGCGAGCGCAACGCCAAAACCATAGGTTAAGGTTGTCATTAGTGGAAAGTTCACACCAAATGCTTGAACCAGTTTTGGATTTTCTGTTCCAGCGCGCAAATAAGAACCGATACTGGTTTTTTCAATGACGTACCAAGTAACAAAGCACACCGTCAAAGACGAGAAAACCGCCCAGGCGCGATAGTTTGGCAGAACCATAAAGCCCAAGTCCGTTGCTCCACTTAACAACTCGGGAGTACTGTAAGCAAGACCCGATGCGCCATAAATCGATCGCAAAACACCCTCTATAAAAAGCGTTAAACCGAAAGTTAACAGCAAGCCATAAAGATGGTCTAGTTGATAAAGACGCCGTAAAAATAAGCGCTCAATCACAATGCCTAGAAGACCAACAATGAATGGTGCCAGTAAAAGCATTACCCAATAGTTAATTTCAAAATATTGCCCAGCCATCCAGGTGACAATCGCACCCAACATGAACATAGCCCCATGTGAAAAATTGATCACATTTAAAAGGCCGAAAATAATAGCAAGCCCTAAACTGAGGACAGCATAAAAGCTACCGTTAACCAACCCCAAAAGGAGTTGGCTTAACAGAGCGGAAGTGGAGAGGCCGAAAATTTCCAAGATTTATTTATTTAGTAATGCACATTTTGAATCAGGTGGAATTGCAAACGCTTTTTCTCCTGATAACGAAGAAACCAATTTGTAGTAGTCCCAAGGGCTTTTAACTTCGGCTGGTGATTTAACCTCATACAAATACATGTCGTGAACCATGGTTCCATCCTTACGGATATATCCATTTTTTGTAAACATGTCATTAATTTTGGTTTTACGTAACTGCTCCATCACTTTATCTGAATCATCCGTACCAGCAGCTTTCACTGCATTGAGATAGGTCATAGTTGAGGAATAATCGCCGGCCTGAACCATGCCAGGCATGCGCTTCATTTTCTCCATAAAGCGGCCAGCAAATTTACGTGTTTGATCATTTTGATCCCAATACCACGCTGTTGTTGCTAAAAGACCTTGTGCATTTTTAATACCAATTGCATGTACATCGCTAATGAAAACCAATAAACCCGCAAGCTTCATCGTTTTTGTAATGCCAAACTCATTTGCGGCCTTTACAGAGTTAATTGTGTCGCCGCCAGCATTAGCCAAACCCAGAACTTGTGCTTTGGAGCTCTGCGCCTGCAGTAGATAAGATGAAAAATCACTCGCATTGAGCGGGTGCTTTACATCACCCAACACTTTTCCACCGTTCGCAAGAACAACATTAGAAGCATCTTTTTCGAGCGCATAACCAAACGCATAATCCGCCGTTAAGAAAAACCAATTTTTATAACCCTTATCTAACAAGCCTTTGGCAGAACCATTGGCCATCGCGATGGTGTCATAGGTGTAGTGAATCGTATACAGGCTGCATTGTTCATTTGTAAGCGCAGAGGTACCAGCACCATTGTTAATGTAGATACGTTTTTTCTCCGCTGCCACCTTTGCTGTTGCTAGTGCTGTCCCAGAGTTGGTTCCCCCAATAATGACGTTAACGCCATTTTGGTCAATCCACTCTCTTGTTTTAGATGCAGCAATGTCTGCCTTATTTTGATGGTCAGCAGAAACAATCTCAATCTTTCTGCCCAATACGGTGCCACCAAAATCGGCAACCGCCATTTTGATGGCCTCTAAGCCACCCTGACCATCAATATCAGCGTACAAACCAGACATATCGGTAATAAAACCGATTTTCAAAGGGGGTTGGTCAGCCGCGCTAGCATTACCCGCAACCGCAAAAAAAGCTGCGGCAGCCATCGAAATTAAAGTTTGTCTCATTATTTTTCCTTTTAGAAATTATTTAATTAAACGCCTAGATAGCCGTTTAGTAACTGGGCTTTTGTACCTAATTCAGCTCGCTCAACCACTTCAACTATCAAACCACCCTCTACAACATAGTGTCTATCGGCCAACTGCGCCGCAAACCTAAAGTTTTGCTCCACCAAGATGATCGTAAAGCCTTTATCCCTTAGTTTGGATACGACCTCACCCAACTTTTGAACAATCACCGGCGCAAGACCCTCAGTTATCTCATCGAGCAACAACAATCTAGCGCCCGTTCTTAAAATTCTAGCCATAGCCAGCATTTGCTGTTCACCACCCGATAATCTGGTGCCAGGGCTGTTACGTCTTTCATAAAGATTGGGAAACATCTCATAAATCTCATCCAAACCCATTCCACCAGAAGCAATCTTCGGCGGCAGAAGTAGATTTTCTTCCGTCGTTAGGCTTGAAAAAATGCCGCGCTCTTCGGGACAAAACCCAATACCAAGACGCGCTATTTGATAGGTCGCCATATCAATAGTTTCCGTCCCATACACCTTAATGGAACCAGCTCTTTTGCTGGTGAGGCCTAAGATTGTTTTTAGAATGGTGCTGCGTCCGGCACCATTTCTACCCAAAAGGGTGACTACTTCTCCATCGGCGACAGAGAAACGAAGGCCATGCAAGATGTGAGATTCTCCATACCAAGATTGGAGAGCATCCACCTCTAAGGCTTTGGAGCTCATAGAGAATCTCCTCCATGACTTCCCATATAGGCCTCAACCACCAAGGGGTTGTTTGAAACCTCTTGATAATTGCCCTCAACCAAAATGGCCCCACGTTGAAGCACGGTAATTCGATTGGCAATCGAAGATACAACCTTCATATTGTGCTCAACCATCAGAATAGTTCGCCCTTTTGCAACCCTTTGAATTAAATCGGTTACTCGCTCAACATCCTCGTGTCCCATACCCTGTGTGGGCTCATCGAGCAACATCAGCTCTGGCTCCATCGCCAGAGTTGTTGCAATCTCCAGCGCCCTCTTGCGTCCATAAGCCAGATTGGCGGCCAACTCATTAGCAAAGCTCTCCAAACCAACCTCATGCAAAAGCTCCAGTGCGCGACCGTTGAGCGCATTTAATGAAGCTCCAGATTTCCAAAAAAAGAATTCTGTATTTAATTCTCTTTGAAGCGCAATTCGAACATTTTCCAAAACCGTAAGGTGGGGAAAAACCGCTGAGATTTGAAATGATCGAACCACCCCGCGGCGTGCAATTTGCGCTGGCCGCTCATGGGTCACATCAATACCATTAAATAGAATTTGCCCCTGGGTAGGCTCCAAGAATTTGGTAAGCAGATTAAAGCAGGTGGTTTTGCCTGCGCCATTGGGGCCAATAAGCGCGTGTATAGATCCGCGCGATACGCTTAAATTAACGTCTGTAACCGCAGAAAAACCTAAGAAGGACTTTCCTAGTCCAATTGTTTTTAATATTGTCTCTTCCACACCCAAGCCTTTTTACCCTCTATGGGATAAGAACATTAGGATAGACTAGCCACGATAAACTCTATATAGCATTAACCCTAGGTCGGCTCAGTATTTTTGATGTTTAATTGTGTGAGGTATTTTTGGATTGCACTTTTGGCAGACGCATCTAGGAGGTCCATTGGAATGCGCTGGGAACCCTGGACAATCATCATGGCATATGGCTTGGCTAGGGAGGACACCTCAACACACAAACTCAACTCATCCCCTTTGGCGGGGGATTGACTGCGCCAATAATTTATTGCAGCCTCAATCTCTTGAATAGATAAGAACAGCATTTGATTGTTTAATTAAATTACTTATCTTCGATTGCCAACATCGTACCGCGGCACTTTTTAGCACCACAACGACATTCATAGTCTTTTTTGAGTTCTTTTGTAATGGGGCCTTCTATGTCGAGGGAATAGTCATAAAAAAGCTCTTCCCCCACTTTTAGTGTTCTTTTGGCATAAATAAAAACGCGCGGCTCACCACCAAAGCTACCCTCCTGTGTTTCACAGTTTGGTTTGCATGAGTGATTAATCCATCGAGCAGCATTGCCACCGTATTTAGCATCAATCACACGTCCACCTTCTAGAGAGAAGTAGAAGGTGTGATTTGGATCTTTAGGGTCGTGCGGGTGGCGCTTTTCAGCCAACTTCCAGCTAATTCTTTCACCCTTATACTCAATAATAGCGTCGCCTTTTTTAATTTGCTTCGCAGCAAAAACACCTTTTCCATGGATTGGTGAAGTTTTTACGGTGATGGCATCCCGATCCACCTTTGGTGGTTTGACTTTTTTATTTTTCATCACTTAAACATCTAGATTTCGTGCAATGAGCGCATTCTTTTCGATAAATGCGCGACGTGGTTCAACCTCATCACCCATTAATGTAGTAAAGACCTGATCAGCTGCAATTGCATCTTCAATTTTGACCTGCAATAAAGTGCGCGATCCAGCATCCATGGTTGTTTCCCATAACTGGGATGGGTTCATCTCACCCAAACCTTTGTAACGCTGTCGACTTAGTACACGCTCAGCCTCTGACAGCAACCAAGAGAAGGCGGCCCTGAAATCCTGGATAACTTGTTCTTTTTGGTTTTTATCTGGATCCCCGCGGCGTACTTTTGAGCCAGGTAAAACTTTTCCAGATAATACTGCGGCTGCATTAGACAAACTTTGATAATCATCGCCATGTACAAAATCAGAATTAATGGCTGATAGCTTTAAGTTTCCATGAATGCGACGTGACAGTAATAATCTAAAACGCTCTGTGCGATCTTCTTTTTGAACAATAATTTCTGGTGGAAGTGCAAGTGGATTAAGCGAGGCAGATAAAGCAGTCCTTAAACGTTCTGCCGATTCATATGCAGATTTTTCGGTATCTAAATTGAGTTGAGTGCCGGATGCAATGGCACGCAATGCGTCTTCATCAATTGTTCTAGATAAACGATCAACCACTGATTGAATCACTTGATAGTGTTTTGCAAGTTCAATTAAATCAGCGCCCTCAATTACCTCACCAGTTGGGGATTGGAGTGAGGCTGATTCAAGGGCAATTTTTAATAGTAACTGATTTAATTCAGCATCATCTTTAATGTACTGTTCATTTTTTCCAAACTTCACCTTATATAAAGGTGGTTGAGCGATATATATATGTCCACGCTCAATCAACTCAGGCATTTGTCTATAGAAAAAGGTGAGTAGAAGAGTGCGAATGTGGCTACCGTCAACGTCCGCGTCGGTCATGATAATGATGCGGTGATAGCGTAACTTATCAGCTTTGTATTCCTCTACACCAATACCCGTTCCAAGCACGGTTATTAGTGTGACAACTTCTTGGCTGGCCAACATTTTGTCAAAGCGCGCTTTCTCGACATTCAAAATCTTACCTTTTAGCGGCAGAATGGCTTGGAAACGACGATCACGCCCTTGCTTAGCAGAGCCCCCCGCGGAGTCTCCCTCGACAATAAATAATTCAGACTTGGTTGGGTCTTTTTCTTGGCAATCAGCGAGTTTTCCAGGTAAACCAAGGCCGTCCAACACACCCTTACGACGTGTCATATCACGCGCTTTGCGGGCAGCCTCACGAGCTCGTGCAGCATCCACAATTTTTCCACAAAGGATTTTTGCGTCTGCTGGTCGCTCTTGTAGGTAGGCACTCAAAGCCTCTGCAACAATTTCCTCAACAGGTCCACGAACTTCACTTGAAACTAGTTTGTCTTTTGTTTGACTGGAGAATTTTGGCTCAGGAACTTTTACCGACAATACACACGCCAAACCTTCACGCATGTCATCGCCTGAAATTTCAACCTTTGCTTTTTTTGCAACTTCATTTTCATCAATATATTTATTAATGACGCGCGTCATCGCCGCCCTAAGGCCAGTTAAATGGGTACCACCATCTCGCTGAGGAATGTTATTTGTAAAACAAAGAACTTGTTCACTAAAACTATCATTCCACTGCATAGATACTTCAGCGGTGATGTTGCCACCCAAATCCGAAGGGCGGATACCTTCTGCGTAAAAAATGTTTGGATGTAGTACATTTTTGGTTTGGTTGATGTACTCAACAAAACCTTTTACGCCGCCAGAAAAGGCAAAATCTTCTTCTTGCCCAGTGCGTTGATCAATTAATTTGATATGAACGCCATTATTTAAGAATGAAAGTTCGCGAATGCGCTTAACCAGAATCTCATAATGGAATTCAACGTGGCCGAAGATTTCTTCATCAGCTAAAAAGTGAACTTCTGTCCCAGATAACTCGGTTTCTCCAGTTACAGTGATTGGTGAAGTTAGTACGCCATTGATTTCTTCGATATTACGGTTTTGAATTACGCCACGCGCAAATTCCATATAGTGGGTTTTACCATCGCGACGGATGGTTAACTTCAACCATTTAGATAAGGCATTAACGCAACTTACACCCACACCATGAAGACCACTAGAAACTTTATAACTGTTCTGGTCAAACTTACCACCAGCATGTAATTCAGTCATTACAATTTCTGCGGCACTTCTTTTTGGTTCGTGCTTGTCGTCAAACTTAATACCGGTTGGTACACCCCTACCGTTATCAACAATAGAAATTGAGTTGTCAGTTTGGATTACAACGGTAATCTCAGAGCAATAGCCAGCCAATGCCTCATCAATTGAGTTATCTAAAACCTCAAAAACCAAATGATGCAAACCGGTACCATCGGATGTGTCTCCGATGTACATTCCAGGGCGCTTACGAACTGCTTCCAAGCCCTCCAGGATTTGAATTGATGATGCACCGTACTGCTCTACTACTTTTTTTTCTTCAGTCATTTTTTTCTAAATTAAATGCGCATTGGCATCACAACATACTTAAAATCTTCTGATCCAGGTAAGGTAATCACAGCACTACTGTTTGCATCACCTAGGCTGATTTGGATTTTTTCATTTTTCAAGTTCGATAAAACATCCAACAAGTAACTCACGTTAAAACCTATCTCTACAGAGTCACCAGCATATTCGGTTTCAATCTCTTCCTGCGCCTCTTCTTGCTCCGCATTGGTAGATTGAACGGTGATGCGATTGGGTGATAAGGAGAAGCGCACACCTTTGAATTTATCAGTTGTTAGAATGGCTGCCCTTTGAAGAGCTGCTTGCAAAACATCACGTCCAACAACTAAAGAATTTTTATGCCCTTTTGGAATAACGCGTTGGAAGTCAGGGAATTTACCTTCAACCAATTTGGAGATAAGCTCAATATCTCCAAATGTAAATTTCACTTGGTTAGATGTAAGGCTTATCTCTAAAGGTTCATCGGAGTCCTCAAGAAGATGTTGACACTCTAATATTGTCTTACGCGGAACAATAATTTCCTGTCTCTGCCCAGAACCGGATGGTGTTTGCGCTAACTGAACTTGAGAGTAAGCAAGACGGTGTCCATCAGTAGCTACTGCGACCACCTCTTTACCCTCAATAACCAACAACATGCCATTTAAGTAATAACGGATATCTTGTTGAGCCATTGCAAAATGAACTTGGCTGATAAGTTGGCGAAAACTTTTTTGAGACATCTGCCAGCTAGCGGTAACTTCACCCACACTTTGCATAATTGGAAATTCTGCTGCAGACAGGGTCTGCAATGAAAAGCGGCTTTTGCCACTCTGAACAACCATCTTATTGTCTTTTAAATTCAAACTTACCGGGCCCTCAGGTAGAGCGCGCAAAATATCTAGCAATTTTCTAGCGGCCACTGTAGTTGTGACATCTTCAGCACCAACACCAAAAGAAGCATTGGTCGTAATCTGAATTTCTATATCAGTAGAAATAAAAGAAACTCTCTCACCTTGTTTCTTAAATAACAAATTGGCCAAAATCGGCAAAGTATGACGACGTTCAACAATGCCACTAACCACTTGTAATGGTTTTAATAAACTATCTCGCGAGGCGTTAACTAATTGCATTGCTTTTAAATCCTTGTATATATCTTATTAGTAGTAATAATAAGGCTTCCGATTTCAGTGGATAAGTCAAAAACTACATTTAAAACAAGTGCTTACAAACAAAAAAACTTGTTGACAACTTCTGTATAAACGCTGCATAAATATTGGGTAACTTTTTCTCAATACCCTATTTTTGCATGAAGCGCGACCTTTCCACAATTTATCCACATACAATCCCCAAAGTTATCCATTGGGCTATCCACAAACTTATCCACAGGCAAAACTAGGCCTTCAGGGTTTGCTCAATCACATGAATTTCATGATTAAGCTGTCCATCGTGCGAGCGCTCATCCGCGATCTTGCGAACGGCGTGTAAAACGGTGGTGTGGTCACGACCACCAAACAGTTCGCCAATTTCCGGTAGACTTTTTTGCGTCAATTCTTTAGCCATAAACATGGCTATTTGGCGCGGACGCGCAATATTGGCGGGTCTTCGCTTGGAATACATATCAGCTACCTTAATACTGTAAAAATCCGCTACCGCCTTTTGGATATTTTCTACAGAAATTTGTCTATTTTGGATTGAAAGAAGGTCCTTTAGGGCCGTTCTTGCAACCTCAATAGTGACCTCCCGCCCGTGGAAGCGAACAAACGCTAGAATTTTGCGTAAAGCTCCTTCAAGCTCGCGAACGTTGGATCGAAGATGCTTGGCTACGAAAAAAGCCACATCCTCACTCATTGGGATACCTTCGTTGGCAGCCTTCTTCATCAAAATAGCTACGCGCATTTCTAATTCGGGGGGCTCAATAGCAACCGTTAAACCCGAGTCGAAGCGGGAAATGAGTCGATCATCAATTCCAGCCATCTCTTTAGGATAGGTGTCGCTGGTAATAATAACCTGTGATTTATTGCCTAGAAGGGCCTCAAAGGCATAGAAAAACTCTTCCTGGGTTCGAGATTTGCCGCTAAAAAACTGAATGTCATCAATCAATAATAGGTCTAGTGAGTGGTAATAGCGCTTAAAGCGGTCAAAAGCTTTTTGTTGATATGCCCTAACAACATCAGAGACGTACTGTTCTGCATGAATATAGCGAATCCGTGCGTTCGGCTTTTCTTTGAGAAGGTGGTTGCCAATCGCGTGGATCAGATGGGTTTTTCCAAGACCAACCCCACCATAAAGAAACATGGGGTTATAGGATGCCCCAGGGTTGTGGGCAACCTGAATAGAGGCCGCCCTAGCCAGCTGGTTTGCTTTACCCGTAACAAAGGTGTCAAAAGTTAGGTTGGGATTAAGTTTGGAGTGATCTTCAATTTCAAAAGACTGCTCCTCAACCAAAACCTCATCTTCAATCAAAGAATTTGATTGAAGAGCAACAGAGGCTTCATTATTTTCGGTTGTTAATTCTTTATTCTTTGGGGTTAAATCTGGAGAACCACCATCTATATCTAATACAAAATTTAATGTAGTCGATTGGCCAAAATACTCAGACGCTAATTCTTGGAAACGGTCTGCAAAAGTTTTTTTAATCCAATCAAGCTTAAATCGGTTGGGCGCGCCTATAGTGAGTGACTGCTCACTCTCTTCAAAAGTTATGAAGGTAAGGGGCTGTATCCAAGTCTTAAATTGCTGGGGTGAGAGTTCGCGGGAGAGGGTGCCTAAGGCGGCATCCCAAAAGCCCAATGGGTTTATTGAAGTCAAGGCGGCTGGATTCTGTAGGTTGCTCATAATTTTTTGAGGATCCATTGTAGCTACGCCCGAAAGTTATCCACAAGGCAGAAAACCGTGGAAAAGCTGTGGATAACTTGTGTACAAAAGAAAAAATTCTATATTTATCATAGGGATACCCAAATAAATAGGTAAATATAGTGAAAAATACCTATATATTTAGTTACATTGATTGACCTTTTGGCTCGCAACAAGGAAAATACTTGGTTTCCCCGGGATCAATCATGAAAAGAACATATCAACCCTCAGTAACACGTCGTAAGCGTACCCACGGCTTTCGTATTCGCATGAAAACCAAAAGTGGTCGTGCAGTCTTAAATGCTCGCCGCGCAAAAGGTCGCAAACGCCTCGCTGTTTAATTTAATCCTTGAATAGCGCAAGGATTTCAGAGTTACTTAAAACACGCCCCAAGACTAGTTTGTGTTGGGGCTTGTACTTTGCACAGCCTGAAAAAGGTATAGAGCCAGATTTGGGCATTGCCGTAGCTAAAAAACTGGCAAAGCGCGCAGTAGATCGTAACCGCCTAAAGCGAATGATTCGGGAACTAATTCGAACCGCGCAGGCAAGCGATTTAAAAAGCGATGTTGTGGTTAAACTCAAAAGCCCCATTGGCCGAGGCACTCGCGGCAAGCTTCGGAAAAAAGAAAAAATTCTGCTGCGCACTCAAATCCAAGGGCTTATTTAATATGCGGCTCGTTAACACGGTTGCAGTTAAATTAATCAGGGGCTATCAAGTGTTGCTAAGCCCTTATCTCGGAATGCACTGCAAATATGTACCCAGCTGCTCGCAGTATGCGTGCGAATGCTTTAAGCATTATGGTTTTATAAAGGGCTTTGGCATGTCAGCATGGCGCATACTGCGGTGTAACCCACTGTCACACGGTGGTTATGATCCTGCGGTAAAACAAACACATCATTAATTAAGTGAATGCAAATGGACTTTAAAAAAACAATTCTCTGGGCTGTATTCGCACTGTCAGGCTTAATGCTTTATAACAACTGGCTCATTCATGAGGGCAAGCCTTCGTTATTTGGGGGCGCACCTGTAAGCAGTAATTCTTCACCCGTAACAAAAGCTGGTAGCGAAAAAAATGATGTGCCTATGCAAGCTGGTGCCGCATCTGCACCCGCACAGGTTGTAGCAAGCAACTCTGCTGCTGTAGAAAGTGCAGAACGATTTACCTTGCAAAATGATGTGCTGGTTTTACAAATTAGCGCAAATGGCGCAAATGTTATCGATGCGAAACTCTTGAAATCTCTCGTTGCAGAGAACAATGAGCCTGTCGAGCTCTTTCAATACAACGCTAACCACAAATATTTTGCTCGCTCGGGCCTCATTGCAGCTGGCAATGCCGACCTTCCAAACCATAACAGTACCTTCAAGTTACTTGCTTCTGGCAAAGATGGTTCTGGAAACCCATTCATGACCTTAGTGAGTGAGCGCAATGGCGTGAGGCTAGAAAAAACATTTATTTTGACTCCGGGTAGCTATGTGGTTGATGTTGGTCATCGCATCACACAAACAAATGTTAACGGTACGCCAATTATTCTTTATACAGAAATTGTTCGCGACGGCTCGCAAGAGAAAAAAATTGGACCATTTGGTGGAGCGTTTTCAGCAAGCACCTTTACTGGTCCAGCCATCTATACGGATGGAGAGAAGTATAAAAAAATTCAATTTACAGACATAGAAAAAAATAAAGCGTCATTCCCCTCACAGATTCCAGCTGGTCAATCTGGATGGGTTGCTATGGTGCAGCATTACTTTGCTAGCGCATGGATTCCGGGTGATAAATTTGTACGAGATATCTACGCTGGAAAAATTGACAACGATCTCTATCGAGTGGGCATGCAAACCCCCTTAGGTGCTGTTGCACAAGGTAGCACTGTTGTTGAAAAGGCTCAGCTGTTTATTGGCCCCCAAGAAGAGCGTGCTTTAGAAAAGATTGCGCCAGGATTGGAGTTGTTGAAAGATTATGGATATCTCACCATTTTGGCAAAACCAATCTTTTGGTTATTAGAAAAAATACATAACTTGGTTGGTAACTGGGGTTGGTCCATCATCCTCCTCACCATTCTGATTAAATTGGTTTTCTTCCCACTTTCGGCTGCAAGCTATAAATCGATGGCACGCATGAAAGAGGTTCAACCTAGACTAGCGTTGATGAAGGAGCAGTTTAAGGGCGACCCACAAAAGCTCAATCAAGCGATGATGGAGATGTACCGCAAGGAAAAAATCAATCCACTGGGAGGATGTTTGCCGGTGGTCATTCAAATTCCGGTGTTTATCTCTTTATATTGGGTATTGTTGTCGTCTGTAGAAATGCGTGGCGCACCTTGGGTGCTGTGGATTCATGATCTATCGGTCCCAGACCCATATTACATTTTGCCAATCATCATGGCTATCTCCATGTTTGTACAAACCAAGTTGAACCCTACTCCACCAGACCCTGTACAAGCAAAAGTGATGATGTATATGCCGATTATTTTCTCGGTAATGTTCTTCTTCTTCCCCGCCGGTCTGGTTTTATATTGGGTAACCAACAACCTTTTATCAATTGCACAGCAATGGCAAATTAATAAATTGTTTGGAAAAAAGCCAGCCAAATAAAGCGCTAGCTAGTTAAGTGCCCACCTTAAGGAATACAGCAATGATGACTAGAAAGTTACCCATCATTGCTGTAGCCACTGCATCAGGCAAAGGTGGTGTGGGCGTGATACGTATTAGCGGGCCAGACTTGGCCGAGCTCACAACTATCCTCCTGCAAAAATCGCTTGAGCCACGCCAAGCTAAATTATTAAGTTTTCGAGATGCCGATGGGAGTGTTATCGATCAACTTATTGCAATTTATTTCATAGGCCCCGCTTCATTTACCGGGGAAGATGTTTTGGAGTTGCAGTGTCACGGCGGCCCCCACCTTTTAGCTTTGGTAATGAAGCGCTGCTTAGAGCTTGGCAAAGATAAGGGCCTTGTGATTGCTGAGCCAGGCGAGTTCACCTTGCGTGCTTACTTGAATGACAAAATTGATTTGGCTCAAGCGGAAGCCATCGCCGATTTAATTGATGCGCAAAGCGAGGCCGCCGTTCGAGGAGCCGCGCGTTCTTTACAGGGCGCCTTCTCTGCTGATGTGGATGGTTTGATTGAAGAAATTACTCAATTAAGAATTTTGGTGGAATCCACACTCGATTTTCCCGAAGAAGAAATCGAGTTTTTGGAAAACGCACAAGCCAAACAACGACTTCAAGCTGTGAGCGCCAAGTTGTCATCCTTAAGAGAAAACGCAAAACAAGGAAAGCTATTGCGAGATGGAGTCCAGTTGGTTTTAGCGGGGGCCCCGAATGTTGGTAAAAGCTCATTACTAAATCGACTTGCTGGAGAAGAAGTTGCCATTGTTACCCCTATCGCTGGAACCACTAGGGATCGTATTAAAGAGAGCATCCATATAGACGGCATACCAATGCACATCATTGATACCGCGGGCTTGCGCGAAACCGATGATTTAGTTGAATCAAAAGGGATTGAGCGCTCTTGGGAGGCCATTCGTTTGGCTGACTTGGTGATCTTTTTGAAAGATCCAAACTCAAACCAAACAGATGAGCTCATTGATGGCGATTTAAAGTCACAAATATTGAAGGAGCTGCCACCAAAATGCCCTGTATTAGAGGTCATCAACAAGGCGGATTTATTGGCCCCCGAGCTTAAAAAAACAGCCCATGAAGAGACTTTGTTTATATCGGCAAAAACAGGCGAAGGTGTTGATGGCCTAAAGAGAAAAATTTTAGAAATTATTGGGTGGAGCGGCTCTCAGGAGGGCGCGATTTTGGCAAGGCGTAGGCATTTAGATTGCCTCGAGCGTGCCGCCGAACACTTAAAAAAATCAGAAGTATTTGCGGCAAATGGCAACATTTCTCTTGAATTATTTGCCGAAGAGCTGCGTTTGGCACAAGACCATTTGGGTCAAATTACAGGAAAACTCCTTCCAGACGATCTTTTGGGAAAAATTTTCAGCCAGTTTTGCATCGGTAAATAAAGGGTTTGCACTCATTGGCTTGATCAAAAAAACAAGCCCAAAATGCTAAACTCGTCAGACCATAAAAACACCGAATGGGGGACTTGATGACCACAAATAATCAGGCAGTAGTCAATGTAAACGCACCAGACTACGTTAAAAATAAACGATTAATTCAGTGGGTTGCTGATACGGCAGCCCTTACCAAACCAGATCATATTTATTGGTGTGATGGCTCCGAGGCAGAATACGAAATGCTTTGCGAAAAGTTGGTGAAGGCCGGCGTCTTTAAACGCCTCAATCCAGCTAAACGTAAAAATTCCTTTTTGGCGCTTTCTGATCCAGATGATGTAGCTCGAGTCGAGGATCGCACATTTATTTGTTCTGCGAAAAAAGAAGATGCTGGCCCAACTAACAATTGGGTGGAGCCAAGTGAAATGCGAGCAACCCTGCAGCCACTCTTCGATGGTTCAATGCGCGGTAGAACAATGTATGTAGTGCCATTTTCAATGGGGCCAATTGGATCACCAATTGCACACGTTGGCGTTGAGCTTTCTGATAGTCCTTATGTTGCTATCAATATGAAGTTGATGACCCGCATGGGAAAAGCAGTGATTGATCAATTGGGCGCAGATGGCGATTTTGTTCCTTGTGTACACACAGTTGGCGTGCCTTTAATGGCCGGTCAAAAGGATATGGCCTGGCCAAATAACAAAACCAAATATATCGTTCACTATCCAGAGACACGAGAGATTTGGTCTTTTGGTTCGGGTTATGGCGGTAATGCATTGTTGGGCAAGAAATGTTTTGCATTGCGGATTGCATCTAATATGGGGCGTGACCAAGGTTGGTTGGCTGAGCATATGTTGATCCTTGGCGTCACTTCACCTGAGGGTACGAAATACCATATTGCAGCTGCATTCCCATCTGCTTGCGGAAAAACCAATTTCTCCATGATGATTCCCCCCAAAGGTTTCGAGGGTTGGAAAGTCACAACCATTGGCGATGACATCGCATGGATCAAGCCTCGCAAAGACCCTGTCACAGGTAAAACACGTTTATTTGCGATTAATCCAGAATCTGGTTATTTTGGTGTGGCTCCTGGCACCAATCGTCAAACCAATCAAAACTGTATTGATTCTTTAAATCAAGATGTGATCTTTACGAACGTTGGCTTAACTGATGACGGCGATGTGTGGTGGGAAGGCCTAACCGATACGCCGCCAGATCATTTAATTGACTGGCAAGGAAAAGATTGGACCCCTGCAGATGGTGCTGCTGGACGCAAGGCAGCCCATCCAAATTCTCGCTTTACTGTAGCTGCAACAAATAACCCCGCTGTTGATCCCAATTGGGATAATCCCGAGGGTGTTGCAATTGATGCTTTCTTATTTGGTGGGCGACGCTCGACTACCGTACCGCTAGTAAGCGAAGCGCGTAATTGGATTGAAGGGGTTTACATGGCTGCAACCATGGGCTCAGAAACTACCGCAGCGATTACTGGCAAGGTAGGTGTTGTACGCCGCGATCCATTTGCAATGATTGCTTTTGCTGGTTACAACATGAGCGATTATTTCCAGCACTGGCTCAATATGGGTAAAAAGCTATCAGCTGAGGGTGCCACACTTCCAAAAATTTACTGCGTTAATTGGTTCCGTAAAGACGAAGATGGTAAATTTGTGTGGCCTGGTTTTGGAGAAAATATGCGCGTACTCTCTTGGATTTTGGGTCGTGCCGAGGGCAAGGCAAGTGGAGTAGAAACACCATTTGGAATTTCTCCCGAGTATGCTGACATGCATTGGGGCGGCTTAGATTTCTCTGCTGAAAAATTCTCGAAGGCTATTGCGATTGCCGCAGAAGATTGGCAGGAGGAGTTAAAGCTACATACCGAATTGTTTGAACATCTTGGCGACCGTCTCCCAAAAGAACTTTTAGAGACGCGCGTGAAGATTGAAGAGCGCTTAAACGCCTAATACTAAAATCCGCCCCACATTTAAATTACATGTCTAAACCCCAACACCATGAAATAGTGGTGATTGGGGCTGGTATTGCAGGCGCAACCATTACCAATGAGTTACTGCAACTGGGAAAATCAGTCTGTCTGATTGATAGCGCTACCGGTCCCGCAGCTGCCTGCTCAAGTCACCCTTATGCGATAGCCCACCCTCATATTGGGAGGGGCTCACCTCGCCTGCTGCGCCTAACCCGCGTCGCTTTTTTATTGGCCGAGGAACGCTGGGGCGCAACTTGGAATCAGCACGGCGTATTTCAACCAACAAGAAGTGGCAAAACATTTCATCGCGAAGAGATGACTCAATATTTGCGCTCTTTAGGCCTAGACGAGCAAATGGCTCTGGCATTGGACGCAAAAGAGGCTCAGAAAACTTGCGGCATTTCACAAAGCGGAGTTTGGCTACCGCGGGGTGCATCTTTAGATTTAAGCATAGCTGCGCAAAGCTTATTATCCCCGCACGAGCATCTTCAGTGTCTTTGGGGTGTTGGCGTTGAGAGCCTACAATGGCTTGATGGAAAGTGGGCTTTGCTCAACAAAGATAAGCAATCGATTGTGAGCTCGGATAAGGTCATTATTGCTGCAGCAATGGGCACAAAAGCCTTAATGGCAAGCGTTGATATTCGGCTTCCACTAAAGCCAGTACGCGGACAGTTAAGTATTTTTTCAGTATCAAAAAAATCAGAATGGGCAAACAGGCTTCCTAAGGTCGCTCTTTCGGGCGATGGATATTGTTTGCCGGCTCAGGAGTTTGAAGGTAGTGACTACCGCTGGGTAGTGGGCTCTAGTTTTGATGAGGGCGAGGAAGATCTGCGTGCTCGCCAAAGCAGTGATGACTTTAATCGCGAACAGGCAAGACGCTTGCTTGATTATGAGCAGGCCAGTTGTGCAGATCTAAAGGGGGAAGGCAGCTTTGTGGGGGTGCGTTGTGTTGCTGGGGATCGACTGCCTATCATTGGACGGCTTGTTCAGCGCCCAGGGGTATTCCTCGCTACTGCCCTGGGTTCGAGGGGCATTTTATGGTCGGCTCTAGCGGCCAAGCTGATTTGCGCTCAAGTGCTTGAAGATGATTTAGCCTTAGACGCACGTTTTGGCTTGGCTGCTGATTTGGTGGCGGCACTAGCACCGGCGCGTTTCTTCGCCGGCACCTTAGCAGCGCCCTCCGCCTTGGGCGCCTTGGCTTCAAACTCAAAACCAATTTTTCCATCAGGACCCAAGGCTAAATAAGCTTTAAATCCTCGACCCGTTCGATTGGACTTGAAGTTGGCTAACAAGTCTGTCTTGCCTTCTTTGAGTAACTTTTGAACTTGTTCAGCAGATATTTCTTGTTGGAGCACAACCTTCCCGGTTTTGAAGTCACAGGTTTTGTTTGGTCCGGTGTTGTTTTCACAGACGTAACGCATGCCATCTTCATAAACCGCACCGGAACATTTTGGACATACACCCAATGCGAATCGTCCAGTAAAGTCTACAGCCTCAGTTTCATCTTCTTGGGTGTTACCAAAGTCAAACTCCAACTTAAATCCGGCGTTTGGATAATCGGCATCATCTTCCGGAATTTCAGACAACTTAATGATGGCTGCAAACGGCCTACCCATTTTGCTGCGGAATCCCTGCAATGGTCCAATCGTTTTTTCCCGCAATAGCTCTTCTACTTCAGGGTATTCAAAGGCTCGTCCACCCGGTGTTTTACTGATGGTAAAGCCGCATTTCTCGCAGGCAAAACGCCGGTAATTTTCCTTGACTGAGCCTTTGCAATGCGGGCAAGGCGTAGACAAGGTTGCATAGTCGCCAGGAATGGTATCGCTGTCATATTCTTTGGCGCGTTTGACAATGCGCTGGGTCATTTGGGCAATTTCTTGCATGAAGGTGTCGCGCTTCATCTGCCCGCGCTCAATGAGGGATAGTTTGTTTTCCCAGCTACCAGTCAGGTCCGGACGCGTTAATTCCTCTACGTCCAAACCCCTCAATAGGGTCATCAGCTGAAATGCTTTTGCTGTGGGTATTAATTCGCGGGCTTCGCGTACTATATATTTTTCAGCAAGTAAGCCCTCAATAATTGCAGCCCTCGTAGCTGGGGTTCCAAGACCTTTTTCGGCCATGGCTTCGCGCATCTCATCATCATCCACCCATTTGCCCGCACTCTCCATTGCTGAGAGCAAAGTAGCCTCTGTATAGCGTGCCGGGGGTTTAGTTTTCAAGGGGATTGCAGCGATGGATTCCGTTTGAACGGTTTCCTCCTCTTGCACAGCTACGAGCTCGTCATCCGCTTGGTTGGATCTGCCGTAGACGGCTAGCCAACCAGGATTCACAAGTACGCGCCCTTCGGTTTTGAAGTGATGGCCCAATACTTCGGTGATGCGAGTGGTGACGCGGAATTCAGCCGCGGGATAAAACACTGCCAAGAAGCGACGTACCACCAGGTCATACAGTTTTTGCTCTGGTTCGCTTAATGATTTAGGAGATTCCAATGTTGGAATGATTGCAAAGTGATCTGAGATTTTGGAGTTATCAAAAACTCTTTTGTTTGGCTTAATCCACCCGGTGCCTGACTTGGTTTTTGAATCTTTCGAGTCACCCGCTAAGATTTGTTCGGCAAATGGCCGATATTCTTGAGAATGCTTCGCCAGGTTTTCCATCGTTTGTTTGACGGTATCCAAATAATCTTCTGGCAGCGCCTTTGCATCAGTACGAGGGTAGGTAAGTACTTTATGGCGTTCATATAAAGCTTGTGCCAAGCCCAATGTATTTTTTGCGGAGAAGCCAAAGCGCGCATTCGCCTCGCGTTGCAAGCTAGTTAAGTCAAATAATTGGGGGGCAAGTTGCGTTGCCGGTTTTGCTTCCTCTGTGACGGTAGCTTTTTTGTCGCGACATGCCGCCACAATGCTTTGGGCGGCTGCCTCACTCCAGAGGCGATTCTCACGCGCATCTGGTGCAGCAACATCTTTTTTAAACTTTGGATCAAACCAACGGCCTTCGTATACCCCGGCCGCCGCAATAAATTCAGCCTTTACTTCCCAGTAGTCTTTGGAAACAAACTTGCGAATTAATTCTTCACGCTCCACAACAATGGATAGCGTTGGTGTTTGGACACGACCTACGGTGGTTAAAAAGAAGCCTCCGCTTTTGCTATTAAATGCGGTCATGGCCCGCGTACCATTAATGCCAACCAACCAATCCGCTTCTGAGCGGCAGCGAGCGGCATCGGCCAGCGGCTGCATATCCTCATCGCTACGTAGTGATACAAACCCTTCCCGAATGGCGTTTGGAGTCATAGACTGCAACCAAAGACGTTTGACTAGCTGCGGAGCTTTGGCGTGCTGTGCAATGAGGCGGAAAATGAGTTCGCCCTCACGTCCTGCGTCGCATGCATTGATTAGGGTGTCAATGTCCTTGCGTTTGATTAGCTTTTGCAACACTTTTAAGCGAGATTCGGTTTTGACAATGGGGCGTAAGTCAAAATAAGGAGGCACTACGGGTAGGTTGGCAAAAGACCATTTGCCACGTTTCACGTCGTATTCTTCAGGGGCACCAATTTCGAGCAGGTGGCCAACGGCAGATGAAATTACATAATCATCACTTTCGAAATAATCGTCGTATTTCGTAAACCCGCCCAGTGCCTTTGCAATATCGTTAGCAACCGATGGCTTCTCGGCAATGATGAGCGCCTTGGGGTGGTCAATACTTGATGTTTTTGAGCTGCTTTTGGTAGATGCTTTAGCCACGCGTTTGCCTAAATATGAGCCTGAAACTCTGTTTTTAATGGGGAAAAGGGATGATCAATTTAAACCAAATTGGGATTTAGTCTAGCGATCCACCCTTTTTTATTATTAACCGATAAATTAGTAAAAGTCCAAAATAGCCTTGCTACACGAAAAACAAAAAATTATTAGTAAGTGCTCACTCATTTTATTAATCATATAAAACATGACTTTTAATTGGTTAAAAATGGATTCATCTAAATTAAGAGCTCCTCTAGAACGTCTTTTGGAGAGTTTGCTAGCTTTGCCCCCTCCTGAATTAAGCGGTTACAGCCTGCATTGAGGGGGTGATGAATGGCGCCAGGGAGAGCAAAGACCTCTCGCCCCAACTCACATGCAAGCCGGGCCGTAATCAGTGAGCCCGAGCGCTCTGCGCCCTCAATAACAACCACCCCCAGTGCTAGCGCAGCAATCAGGCGATTGCGGCGCGGGAAATGAAATGCTTTTGCACCCACTCCCGGTTGATGTTCCGATATTAATAGCCCTTCTGCGGCAATAGATTGAGCTAAATTAAGGTGTTCTGGAGGGTAGACCCTATCTAACCCCGTTCCACAGACTGCAATGGTTGAAAATCCAGGGCCTAACTCAAGACAGGCGCGATGGGCGGCCCCATCAATACCGCGCGCCAAACCTGAAATCACTAGGAACCCAGCCTTTGAAAGGGTTTGCGCAAAGACCCTGGCGTGATGCATTCCAGTTGGTGTGGCCATTCTTGCCCCCACAATCGCAATCATGGGGCGCGCTAGGAGTGTTTGATCCCCATCTATATAGAGGAGTTTTGGGGGGTCGTAAAGATCATGAAATCTCTTTGGATAGTGGGGATGTGCTGGAGAGAGGGTTTGCATCAGCTTATTTTGAGTGCAGGTTTATTTTCAGCAATTGGGACAGACTGATTACTCTGTTGGATAATTCCTACATGGCTCTATTACCAGTCCTTTGTTATCCCGATCCGCGCTTGCATAAGGTTGCCAAACCGGTCACCCAGGTAGACGCGCGCATAAAGAAAATTGTTGCCGATATGGCGGACACAATGTATGACGCCCCTGGAGTTGGTCTTGCGGCCACGCAAGTAGATATTCATGAGCGGATTGTGGTGATTGATGTTTCAGAAAACCAAAACGAGCTCATGGTATTCATTAACCCAGAGCTCGTTTGGGCCAGCCCAGAAAAGAAGGCGTGGCGTGAGGGCTGCCTCTCTGTGCCCGAATACTATGATGAAGTTGAAAGACCGGACCATATTCGAGTGAAAGCACTTGATATCAATGGCAAGGAGTTTGAAATAGAGGCCGATGGCCTTTTATCAGTTTGTTTGCAACACGAAATGGATCACTTACAGGGCAAAGTCTTTGTTGAGTACCTCTCCATTTTGAAGCGAAATCGCATTTCACTCAAAATGAAAAAACGCGCCAAAGAGTTGGCGGGTCAGCGCTAAGCGCACCTCATGAAAATTGTTTTTGCTGGTACCCCAGAATTTGCAGCACAAGCCATGCGCGCTATCGATGCTGCCGGACATCAAATTGTTTTGGCGCTGACACAGCCGGATCGGCGTGCGGGCCGAGGCATGCATTTGCAAGCCAGTCCCGTTAAAGAATTTGCACTAGAAAAAAATATTCCTGTTTTGCAGCCAGAGTCGCTTAAGCGCAATAGCACTGATTCAAGCAAGCAACTCGAAGCTCAGGCTGCTTATGCTCAACTAGCCCATACCGATTTTGATGTAATGGTGGTAGTTGCGTATGGGTTGATTCTTCCTCAGGAAATTCTTGATCTTGCAGAGGCGCCACCGCGATTGGGTTGTTTTAATATCCACGCCTCACTTTTACCTCGCTGGCGTGGAGCGGCCCCAATTCAAAGGGCAATAGAAGCGGGCGATCTAAAAACGGGTGTCAGCATTATGAAAATGGATGCGGGCCTAGATACGGGCGATACCGTGTTGGTCCGTGAAATTGAGATTGCAAATCATGAAACAAGCGCCACCCTGCATGACCGTCTTGCAAGCTTGGGCGCAGAATTAATTAATGAAACATTGCGCTTACTTGAGTCGCGTGGCCCATTGCACACAACAGCCCAATTGAGCGATGGTGTGACCTATGCAGAAAAAATACTCAAGAACGAAGCGGATATTGACTGGAGTTTGAGTGCTGCAGAAATTGATTATCGAATTCGGGCCTTCAATCCTTTTCCTGGGGCCAACAGCTCGGCTGTGGGTGTAACGTTCAAGTTCTGGAATTCTCGCGTTGCTAGCCAGGAGCGGTCATTTCCTGTGGGGCAGCCAGGTCAAGTATTGGGTGTGCATGATGAGGGTGTTTATATACAGTGCGGCAAAGACGTAATTGAAATACTTGAGATGCAAAGACCAGGCGGCAAGCGCATGCCAGCCAGTGCAATTTTGCAGCTCATCATGGCGCAACACAATGCAGTGCATTTCCAAAGGGAATCGGTTGACTGATCACAAAACATTACGTAGCCTGCCACTTTCAGAGGCCATTACTATTTCGGCACAGGCCGTTGGAGAGGTGATGAGTGGCCGCTCTCTTACTGAGGTGCTCGATCAGCTTGAGCCTCATGAGCGCCCGATTGTGCAAAGCCTGACATTTGATGCTTTGCGAAAATGGGTTCGTTCACATGAGCTGATCAAGCAATTTATCCCAAAACCACCCCCGGTTGAAGTGGATCATCTTTTGAGTGTTGCCATTGCGCTATTTTTACAGGGAACCTCAGATGGCAAGGGGTATGCAGCACACACTATCGTTGATCAAGCAGTGCAGGCTTGCGAGCAGTATGACAAGACCTTGTATGCCAAGGGTTTAGTAAATGCGGTGCTCCGAAAGGTTAGCCTCATTGTCAACCCACCCGAAGGAGAGGTGCGTTACCCACCCGATCCGATCCCAATGTTTTTCCCGCCCTGGTGGCGTGCCAATCTAAAGCGCAACTATCCAAAGTCGTGGCAAGGATTGCAAATCGCACAGGCCCAACGTGCATCATTAATTGTGCGTGTGAATACACGTCAATACACGCGAGACCAGTATCAAGAATTATTAAATGAGGCCAATATTGCTGCTACCCCTATTGAAGAGGTGGCTGGAGTCAAACTAAACTCCGCTTTACTCTTAAGAGATCCGGTGCCAGTGATTGACTTGCCAGGTTTTTATAGTGGGGCTGTTTCAGTGCAGGATAGCGGTGCGCAGGTGGCAGCAACCCTGTTAAACCCGCAGCCAGGTGAGAAGATATTGGACGCATGTGCTGCCCCAGGTGGAAAAACGGCACATTTGTTGGAGCTCGCAGATTGTGAAATGCTGTCCCTTGAGCTCGATGGGGGGCGCCTGGGGAAAATTACTGGAAACCTAGATCGCCTGCGCTTAAGTTCGGAGCATGTGCGTGTGGTGCGGGGTGATGCATCAAAAGCAGCTTGGTGGGATGGCCAGCTTTTTGACAAAATCTTACTTGATGCGCCTTGCTCTGCCTCAGGCATTGTTTCTCGCCACCCCGATATTCCTTTTTTAAGGCGTGAGGCCGATATTCGGACTTTGCAGCATAAGCAGCGTGAAATTATGGCTCAAGCATGGAAGATGCTAAAGCCAGAGGGCCTGCTTTTATATGTAACTTGCTCAGTTTTTCCTGAAGAGGGCGAAGATCAGGCGCAATGGTTTGCGACCGAGCATGCCAATGCGGTACGATTAAGTTCGCCGGGGCAGATTTTGCCCACAGAAGCCAATGATGGCTTTTACTATGCCTTGTTTAAGAAAAATGGTTCATGAGCCAACGCATTAAACAATTTATCTTTTGTTGCCTGGTGGCGCTGAGTTTTGTCTCGGTCACTGCTAGGGCAGAGGGCATCAAAATCAAATCTGCTGAGATTGAGCGCTCGGATAATGAATGGTTGTTAAATGCGGCATTTAAAATTGAATTAGCCCCCGGCCTTGAAGAGGCGGTACAAAAAGGCGTAGTTTTATATTTTCAAACTGAATTTGAATTAACTCGGGGCCGTTGGTATTGGTTTGAGGAGAAGGCTGCGGTTGCTCAAAGGCAAACCCGCCTTTCTTATCAGCCACTGACTCAGCAATATCGTATTGCATCTGATGGCTTTACCTTTACTGCAAAAACAATGCCAGAAGCATTGCAAGCCGTAGGCAGTATTGGCGGCTGGCACGTTTTTGATAGCTCGCAAGTAGACCAAGGTAAATCCTATAGCGCGGGATTGCGTATGACTTTAGATTTAAGCAAGCTGCCAAAACCATTTCAGGTCAATGCATTAAATAATCGCGACTGGAATGTTTCGAGTGACTGGGTGCGCTTCCCATTCTCCTTTAACAGCCCTAATATATTTGCGCGATGACAATATTGTCAGACCTCATTAATTTGAACTTTCTCGATAAGGTCGCGCTTAGAAGGCGATTTCTTCCGATCGCGGCTGGTGTTATCGGCGTGTTCGCATTGCTATTGTTGGTAATGCTTTTGGTGGCCTCATCGAATACCGAGTTTTTTGATAACTATTTTATTTGGCTTTATGCAGCCAACGTAGTGATCGGCATTGGCCTCACTTTGGTGATTCTAACTCTGGTGGTAGTCATCGCAATTCGTTGGTATCAGGGGCGATTTGGCACAAGGCTGATTGCGAAGTTGGCAATGATTTTTGCTTTAGTGGGTGTTGTGCCGGGCCTCATTCTTTACGGCGTATCCATGCAGTTTGTATCACGCAGTATTGAAACTTGGTTTGATGTGAAGGTCGAATCTGCCCTAGAGGCTGGGCTGGAATTGGGGCGCGCAACCTTAAGTGGTTCGCTTCAAGAGTTGCAAGACGAGGGACGAATAGTTGCTGATCAAATTCAAAGCTCACCAAATCAAGCAAGCCCAGCGGAACTAACGCTCTTGTTGTCTCGTCTGCGCGATCAGTTTGGCCTGCAAGAAATTACGATCTTCAATGGTCAACAAGTGGTAGTTGCTACTGCAGCCTCAGCGGCATTGCAAACACCCTCAAGCCCGCCGTCAGCAGACCTGATGAATCAAGCATCTAAATTAAAAGGCGCAGGGTTGATTGATGAACCACAAACTTCAAGCCAACCACAGGCCTACCGCTTGCGTGCAATCATTCCACTTACAAAAGAGCAGCGCGCCAGCGGACATGGTTTTGGACTAAACCCTCAATACCAAAAAGAGCTTTGGTATTTGCAGTTGATAAAAGTAATGCCAGAGGGCATTACTAAAAATACGATGGCGGTACAGGCTGCTTATAGCGACTATCAAGAAAAAGCCTTGGGGCGCGCCGGGTTGCGCAAAATGTTTGCTGGTACCCTGACCTTAACTTTATTTTTTTCCTTATTTGTTGCGGTTACTCTGGCCCTACTGCTTGGTCGCCAGCTAGCTAGGCCTCTACTAATGTTGCTCAGGGGAACGCAAGCAGTGGCACAGGGAGATTTATCGCCCAAGCCAGAATTAGATACTGGCGATGAGTTAGGTATGCTCACTCGCCAGTTTAATGTGATGACCAGGCAGCTTTCGGATACGCGTAATTCATTGCAGGAATCAAAAACCTTTTTAGAGACGGTACTGGGAAATTTAACTGCCGGGGTTTGCATTTTTGATAAAAACTTCAATGTTGTCTCAAGTAACGCTGGAGCAGATCGTATTTTTGCTAAAGACCTAACTCAACTTGATGGCAGGCCTCTGAGTGAGATCCCTGCATTACTGGAGTTTGAGCAGGCGATTAAAGATGGCTTTGCAACGATGAAACTAGCGGTTGCCAGTGGCACAGAGGGCGACTCAAAAGAGCGGCTGAAGAGTGAGCAGCAAGATGCGCCTGTATGGCAAAAGCAAATTCAATTACACACAACCAATGAGTTTGAGAATGAGCTAGGGGTAACCCTCTTTGTGCGTGGTACAGAGCTTGCTCAAGACTTACGTATGGTGGTCTTTGATGACATTACTGATGTGGTTAGTGCCCAGCGCTCAATTGCCTGGAGCGAGGTTGCAAGGCGTTTGGCACACGAGATCAAAAATCCTTTGACTCCAATCCAGCTTTCTGCAGAGCGTTTGCAGCATAAGCTGGCAGGAAAATTAAATCCCGAGCAGGAAGAAATGATGAATCGCAGTACGCAAACTATTATTCGTCAAGTTCAAGCGATGAAAGAGATGGTCAATGACTTTAGGGATTTTGCAAAGACACCAGCGCCCCAGTTAAAACCAGTGTCGATCAATACTTTAACCACTGAAATCTTGGGGCTATATGAAGGCAGTCCGATCAAAATAGATTTAGACATGAGTTGTCCAGATATTATGGGCGATACAACTCAGTTAAGACAGGTCATCCACAATTTGTTACAGAATGCACAAGACGCGACCTTAGAGGGCCCAAACCAGAATGCACCAGTGGAAGTAAAAACAAAACTAGTGCCCTATGGCGAGACCGAGGGGGTTGTGCAACATGCGGTACGACTGACAATAAGTGACTCAGGCTCCGGATTTCCAGCTAAGATATTAGTCAGAGCATTTGAGCCGTATGTAACAACAAAAACTAAAGGCACGGGACTAGGTTTGGCTGTAGTTAAAAAAATTATTGATGATCATGGTGCCAAAATAGAAATTCGTAATCGTATGCAGGGAGAGTTAGTGGTTGGTGCGCAGGTATCAATATTGTTTATGAATCTCGCTAAAGAGGCGGCATAAGAATGGCTAGTATTTTGGTGGTCGACGATGAGATGGGCATCCGTGAGCTCTTAAATGAGATTTTGACGGATGAGGGCCATACTATTTATGCGGCGGAAAGTGCAGCACAAGCGCGAAAAATTCGTGAGCAGATGCGCCCCGATTTGGTCTTGCTTGATATCTGGATGCCGGAGACCGATGGCATTACGCTATTAAAGGAGTGGTCAAAGACCGGTCAGTTGACGATGCCAGTAGTCATGATGTCGGGACACGCCACTATCGATACCGCGGTTGAGGCAACTCGCATTGGTGCCCTTAACTTTCTCGAAAAGCCAATTGCTTTGCAAAAGCTATTAAAGACCGTTAGTAAGGCTCTCGAAAGCTCGCCAAAATTTGTTGAGCCTGAAGAGGGAAAGATTTCGCAAGGTACACCCGCAAGTACTTCTGTTCCAAAGACGGCAGTGGTGGAGTCGGCGCTATTGCCGCCAGAGGGTGAATATATCAGTGGAATTGCTAAAACCTATTTTGACCTCCCCCTCAGAGAGGCTAGGGATTTATTTGAAAAGGCTTACTTTGAGCATCAGATGCTCATCATGGGCGGTAGCATGACAAAAATATCTGAGTACACCGGCCTAGAGCGCACCCATCTCTATCGCAAGCTCAAAGCCCTTGGGATTGATACCTCGCGCAACAAAAGCGAGAGTTAGCCTTTAACACTCATATTGGCAGCTAGCCCTGAGTTTGGATCACCTGCTCTTGGCTTTCCGATGGATAATGGCGGCCACACCATTTTGGAATTATCCCCATGGAAATTAAGGTCAACTTTCTCGATAAGCTGCGTCTTGAAGCGAAGTTTGATGACTTCACAGTCATTGCCGACCAATCTATTCGCTATAAGGGTGATGGTTCTGCCCCAGGCCCTTTTGATTACTTCTTAGCTTCTTCCGCTTTATGTGCGGCGTATTTTGTGAAGCTGTATTGCAATACGCGCAATATCTCTACGGAAAATATCCGACTCTCACAAAATAATATTGTTGATCCGGATAATCGCTACCAACAGATTCTCAAGATCCAAGTTGAGTTGCCTGAGGATATTTCTGCTATAGATCGCCAGGGTATATTGCGATCGATTGAGCGTTGTACAGTTAAAAAAGTAGTTCAAGCTGGGCCGCAGTTTGTCATTGAGGAGGTGGAAAATCTTGATGCGGATGCACAGACTTTATTGTCGTTGAAGCCAGATCCTAAGAGCAGCACCTATATTGCTGGCAAGGATCTGCCGCTGGAGCAAACCATCGCCAATATGTCTGGCATCTTGGCCAATTTAGGAATCAAGATTGAAATCGCCTCATGGCGCAACATTATTCCTAATGTGTGGTCTTTGCATATTCGTGATGCGCATTCACCAATGTGCTTTACCAATGGCAAAGGTGCGACCAAAGAAAGCGCACTTGCTTCAGCCCTGGGTGAGTATATCGAGCGCTTGAGCAATAACCATTTTTATGCCGGCGTATTTTGGGGTGAAGACCTGGCTAAGGCAAGCTTTGTCCACTACCCAAATGAGCGCTGGTTTCAGTCCGGACCCAAGGATGCGCTACCCGCTGAAATTCTGGATGCTTACTCCCTACAAATTTATAACCCTGATGGTGAGCTAAGAGCGTCACATCTTGTTGACACTAACTCGGGGAATGTAGAGCGAGGGATTTGCTCATTGCCATATGAGCGGCAGTCTGATGGAGAAATTATCTATTTCCCATCTAATCTGATTGAAAATCTCTATGGCAGCAACGGCATGAGTGCTGGCAATACCCTTGCTGAAGCACAGGTGCAATGTTTGTCGGAGATTTTTGAGCGCGCTGTTAAAAGAGAAATTCTGGAAGGTGAAATTGCCCTGCCAGATGTACCTCAAGAAGTGCTAGAAAAGTATCCCGATATTCTGGCGGGTATTCGTGCTCTAGAAGAGCAGGGTTTCCCAGTGCTAGTTAAGGATGCTTCCTTGGGGGGCGTGTACCCAGTGATGTGCGTCACCTTGATGAACCCCCGAACCGGTGGCGTGTTTGCCTCATTCGGAGCGCATCCAAGTTTAGAGGTGGCGCTTGAACGCAGTTTGACAGAACTGCTGCAAGGCCGTAGTTTGGAAGGTCTAAATGATTTGTCTCCACCCACTTTTGCAAGTGAGGCGGTGACCGAGCCCAATAATTTTGTTGAACACTTTATTGATTCAAGTGGCATTGTGTCGTGGCGTTTTTTTAGCAGTAAGTCAGACTATGATTTTGTTGAGTGGGACTTTTCTGGCCAAGGCACAAACTCGAATGTGGATGAGGCAGCCACCTTGTATGGCATTCTTGAGTCTCTTGGCAAAGAAGCATACGTGGCGGTATACGATCAGCTAGGTGCAATTGCCTGTCGTATCTTGGTACCGGGCTATTCCGAAGTGTATCCAATAGAAGATTTGATCTGGGATAACACCAATAAAGCCCTCTTATTTCGTGCTGATATTTTGAATTTACATCGTCTGGACAATAAAGCCCTCGCTGCATTGCTTGAGCGCTTAGAAAATAACGAGCTTGATGAGTACGGTGATATTGCTTCGTTGATCGGTATTGAATTTGACGAAAATACAGTTTGGGGTCAGCTAACAGTGCTGGAGTTGAAGTTGCTTATTCATCTTGCTTTAAAGCAATTTGAGGAGGCTCACGAATTGGTGGGCGCCTTCTTGCAATACAACGACAACACCGTTGAACGCAGATTGTTTTATCAAGCCTTGGATGTAGTGCTAGAGACGCTACTCAATGAGGACTTGGCTATCGGGGATTACGAAGCCAACTTCCGTCGAATGTTTGGTGATTCCAGAATGGATGCGGTCATCGGATCTGTGGAGGGCACTATCCGTTTTTATGGTTTGACGCCAACTAGCATGAAGTTGGAAGGTCTAGAGCGACATCACCGATTGATCGATAGCTATAGAAAATTGCATGCTGCTCGGGCCAAAGTGCCACCTTCTCAAGGGTCCAATCATCAGGTCGATTGTAGGGAGCTATGAATTGCTCTTACAAAGTCTGATTGAGTGAGAATTCCAACCAAAGTTTGGTTTTGATCGATAACGGGCAGGTGATGGTGGCCGTGACCTTCGAAGATATCGACTAAATCTAATGCATTGCGATTGGAGCTTATGACTCTTACAGGCTTTCGCATCACTTGACCTACTGCATTGGGGTAGGCGTCCATTAATTTAGCCGAGGATCGAGTGAGGCCTTGTCGCATAAAACCTTTAATTCTTTGGCCAAATGTCTGATCAAAGTCTACTGCAGCATATTGTAGAAAATCTTCTAGAGTAATGACGCCAATCACCCTAGAATTTTTATCTACTACTGGCAACGCTTTTATGTGATTTTTTCTTAGCAAAATCCAGGCCTTCTCAAGAGGGGTTGCCATTTGAACCGTAATTGCAGGGGCGCTCATAATCTTTGAGCAGGTGATCGACTTTAATTTCTGCTCGTATGCGCGCAGCTCTACTTGCTTGATGATATTGGTGAGATCATCTGTATTGATATCAAAAAATTCTTTGTATTGGGCTAATACCGAGTTGAGTTCAGAGGAGTCATCTTGGCTGGTATTTTTAGGTTTTGCTTGGGGGCTAGGAGCTTGCGGTATGTGTGGATAGGATTTGCCTGTTGCCCTATTGTAAATAATGCCCGCTAATACCAGTAGTACCGAGTCTATTAATACCGGGAACAGTGCAAAGCGATAACTAATAATATGACCAAGAACTGCGCTTAAGGCTGTAGCAGCTGCTGGCGCATGAAGGCAGTTAAAGAAAAGCATGGCAAATATAGACACTCCAATAGCAACCGGCACACCAATTCTTGGGTCTTGAATAAAAATGGCACACGAAATTCCTACTAATGCTGAAATGATGTTTCCGCCAATAACTGCTTTAGGTTGGGCCATTGGGCTTGAGGGCAATACGAATATTAAAAGAGCGCTTGCACCTAGGGATGCCATGGCCCATTCGTTTATCTGAACGAAGTCCCCAATAAATTTCGCTAGAAATGCAACCAGACCGCCCCCTAAGAGCCCCCCAATTGCGGACCTCCAATGCTCAGACCAAGGCACGGGAGTGCTATTTAATATATTTAAGGGTTCAAAAAACTTCTTCAAATTCATGACATTCCTTGAATAATTAATAGTGACCTCGGTAAGCAAGGTTATCGCGCCTCAATTGTATTGGATCGCTCAATCTGATTTGCCTGGTCACGATAGATAGAGGATCGCATATTATCTGCTCCCCATTTGTTGGGAAGCACGACAATTAAGCATCAAGGGAATTACGATGGTGTAGTGTGACCTAGATCATTTTTGCAAAGCAGTAATGTAACTACAATGAAGATTGATAAATGATGGTTACCAAATAAATGAAGCAAGAAGTATTTATAGAGAAGTTAACAAAAGAGGGGTTTCCCGAGCCGGTTTTAGTGGAGCGTGAATTAGGTGGTTTTTTGGATTTACATTCACACCCATACGAAGTTCAAGCCCTGATAATTGAGGGTCAAATTGACATCATCATCGGCGGCATAAAAAGCACTTTCTTAGCGGGCGATGTATTTCATTTGTTACCCAATCAAATCCATACTGAAAACTATGGAGCCAAAGGTGTCAAATACCTTGCCAGTAGAAAATCTCTTTTGAACCAAGAAGAACTGAGCGTCTAGTAATTAGACTCCTATCAAAAGAGGATTTCTACATCTCCACCAACTATCGTGCAGTAGGGTTTGCCATCCCGGCGAATCAAGGATTTAAGGCATTTTTTCGAGAGTAAGGACAGTTTTCCACTTTTCCCAAGCTGACGAACACTTTCATTTATAATTCCAAGTCTTGGCCTGGTAGCTCAGTCGGTAGAGCAGAGGATTGAAAAAAATATTTTTCGATGTTTGACAGTTGTAAACATTAGTCAAAAGCTTCTCTTCACAGCGCCGTTCAATTCGCAGAAAAATCTGCGGCACTCAATAAAAAAATCACACACATAATTTTGTTCGCAGAGTATTGCGTGGGATTTTTGCGACGATAAAAAACTAATCGTCGTCCAAGTTGGCATTTGAAAACATACTTAAGTGTATGTCCTCACTACAACAATTATTTACAACACAGTTTGACGCAAATACTATTAAACAAGTAAGGCTGATGGACGGCAAAGCCTTGCTGTATAAGCGTCCGCAGTCGGTGCAGTGGCAAGTGCGATTTAAGTTAGCGAACAACAAGTGGCACAGCACTACAACAAATACAGACGACATAGAGCAAGCAAAGATAAATGCGATTGCAATTATTGAAACTGTAAAAATAAAAACAGATGCTGGCTTGGCAATCACTACGAAAACATTTAAGCAGATTGCGTTAGATGAAATTGCAAATATGAGTAGAGCATTGGATAACAACATTGGTCGTCGTTGTTATAGAGATTACATTTTTGCAATTAACAAATATCTCATTCCTTTTTTTGGCGCCTACGAAGTAGAAAAAATTACGACAGAGATGCTTGCAGATTTTGATGCGTGGCGAATTACTGAAATGAATAAAGTGCCGATGGCAAGCACGAAACGCAATCACGCAAGTGCATACATTCGTGTTGTGAATTTAGCGAGAGAGCGTGGCTATGTTGCACACAATCGTGCTGTGCCGATGTTGGACAGCAAAGGCAAGCGTAGTCAGCCTCGCCCAGCTTTTAGTAAAGAAGAAATTATTGAGTTGATAAGTTATACAGAGACTTGGGTAAAGAGTAGCTATACAGAACGCACAAGACTAATGCGAACGCTGTGTGTTGCTTACATAGAATTTTTGGTAAACACTGGAGTGCGACACGGCACAGAAGCACTACGCTTGCGATGGAAGCACTTGCAATGGCATTGGATTGGTAATAAAAAATATTTGCGTGTTTGGGTAAGCGGCAAGACTGGTCCACGCTATCTGATTGCTAAGCACGAAGTGATAAAGGTATTTGAGCGTCTAATGCGTTGGCATAAGTTGGACTACACAAACTTAAATGGACTAATTGAAGCTAAGTTAGACAAAGCCATCTTTTGTTTGCCTGACAACACACAGATAAGCAATATGGAAAATATATTTAGAAACTTAATGGTGCGAAGCAGTATGCGTAAGGATAGTGGTGGCTTAAACCGAACGCTGTATAGCTTGCGACACACTTATGCTACTTTTGCGTTAGCAAGCGGCATTGATATACATACGCTTGCACGGCAAATGGGAACTAGTGTGAATATGATTGAGAGGCATTACAGCAAGATGACGGCAACAATGGCAGCAGATAGGTTGGCATAAACAGGGGCAAGGGTGTCGTGTTTGACACGACAGGCTGATATTGGACAGACTGCAGACACTCAAAATAGGGTGATTTTATGAGTTTGGTGGGCAGAGAACGGCCAATAGCAGCCTTAACGGCATAAGATTAATTAAGAACTTCTTTGGTTTACTCTTTTAGATAATTCCTCAGCACTCTCTTTGCGCTCACTGTAGCGATCGGTTAAATGGCCCGAAACTGATCTGGTTAATAGAGTGAACTTAACTAACTCTTCCATCACATCAACTACACGATCGTAATTGGCGGATGGCTTCATTCGATTATTGTCGGCAAACTCTAAAAATGCTTTAGGTACGGATGATTGATTGGGAATGGTGATCATCCGCATCCATCTACCTAAAATTCGCATTTGATTAACCGCATTAAAAGATTGTGATCCGCCGCTTACTTGTAATAAAGCCAGCGTCTTGCCTTGTGAGGGTCTTACAGCGCCAACGCTAAGTGGGATCCAATCAATCTGCGATTTCATTAATCCTGTCATAGCTCCGTGTCGCTCAGGACTGCTCCAAACCATTCCTTCTGCCCATTGAACCAACTCTCTTAGTTCCACTACTTTGGGATGTGTTTCAGGGGCATCGTCTACTTGCGGCAATCCCTTGGGATTAAAGAATCGTGTTTCACAACCCATTGCCTCTAAGATTCGCTCAGCTTCTTCGGCTAGGAGGCGACTAAATGACCGCTCCCTGAGTGAGCCGTATAAAAGCAAGATTCTCGGTGGATGACTTTGGGAAGATTTAACAGTTAATTCATCAAGGGTGGGCTTGTGAAAGAGTGCTTTATCGATATTAGAAAGGTCAGGCATGGATGATTATTGGTTACAGAGTGCTATTACAGGTAGGCGACTATGAAGAATACGCTTTCATAAAACTGTCATATATTTCCATATAATTCGAAATATGAACAATGATAACGCTATCTCTGCTTTTCTCGCTTTAGGGCAGGAAACCCGACTAAATGTGTTTCGCCTCATTGTCCAGCGTGGCGATCTTGGGTTAACCCCAAGTCAAATTATTGAAAAACTCGGTATCCCCAATGCCACCCTCAGCTTTCACCTAAAAGATTTAGTAGATGCCGAGCTTTTATTGGTAGAGCGTCAAAGTCGTAATCTCATCTATAGACCTAATGCCGAGCAAGTTCAAAAGCTAAGTGAATTTTTATTAGATAACTGCTGTGGCGGTAAATCCTGTACTCCCGTTAAACCTTTGAAGAAAGCCAAAGTCAAATGAAGCAATACAACATCCTGTTTCTCTGTACCCATAACTCCGCCCGCTCTGTATTAGGTGAAGCATTAGCATCAACCCATCCCAGTGGATTATTTGTTGGTTATTCAGCAGGATCTAGTCCTGGCACCTCTGTTAATCCATTTGCGGCAGAGTTGACTAAAGAAATGGGTTACGACCAAAGCAAGTTGAGAAGCAAAAGCTGGGACGAATACGGTTTGCCCGATGCTCCTAAGATGGATTTCATCATTACTGTTTGTGATCAAGCCGCTGGTGAGCAATGTCCATTCTGGCCTGGCAATCCAGCAACAGCACACTGGGGATTTCCTGACCCATCCCAAGTCCAAGGCACCGATGAAGATAAGCGCAAAGCATTTAAAGATGTGATGATTGGACTCAAAAAGCGTATTAATCTTTTAGCTGATATGCCATTAGACAAGTTAGATTCAATGAGCCTAAAAGATATCCATACAAAAGCATGAGAAGTTATGTCTGTGAGTTTGTGGGCACAGCATTGCTTTTGGCAATAGTAGCGGGCTCTGGTTTTATGGGCGAGACATTGGGTTCTGGTAATGCCGCAGTAGCTTTACTTGGAAATAGCATTGCTACTGGGGCAGGACTCTACGCTTTAATTGTTTTGCTAGGACCCATCTCGGGAGCTCACTTTAATCCAGTAGTCACTTTGATGTTTTGGAAGCTAGGGCATCTCGATTTGAAAAAGATGTTGGGCTATTGGGTTTGTCAGTTCACAGGCGCTATTGCTGGAATATGGCTCACACATTTAATGTTCAGCCTGCCAATTATTCAAGAATCTACCAAAGTCAGAACAGGATTGGGTATTTGGGTGAGTGAGCTTGTATCAACACTCGTATTGCTCTCGGTAATTCACATCGGAGATAAAGAGGCTAAAGATAAGGTTCCAATGTTGGTTGCTTTGACAGTTACAGCGGGCTACTGGTTTACTTCATCTACCTTCTTTAGCAATCCAGCAGTAGCAGTGGCAAGGAGCTTAACCAATACCTTTGTGGGAATTGCTCCTAGTGATGTATTAGGATTTGTTGTAGCTGAAGTTTTAGCGGCACTACTGATTGTCGGAATTCTTGCCTTAGTTGAGCCAAAAGATAGCAAGAGCTATACAAGAGGGCTTTGATAGTCTTCTTTGGGTCGAAAGTTGCCAGCGGTAAATATGTAATACAAACGACTGCTTTGAAGTAATAAGCAGTCGTTAAGTAAGGTGTCGTGTTAAACACGACATCACAACCCCCTCAAAAACCGTCTATATGCAAACTAATTGCGGCGCCAAATAGCTGTGCATCAGGGAACCCCCTGGTTTAAGCGTGTAGAGCTGATTTGAGGTGTTTGCTTAAATTCGTCGTCTTTATCCCACGATTTGTATAAATATATTTAGCGCCACCAAAGATTATTGCTATTTTCTTTGGTGGCGCTAAATGCTAAGTCATTGATTCTTGGAAAGATTATTTTTGACGCAAACTGGTCGTCCTTTTGAGCAAAAGAATACAAACTGCATACACAGTTTTATTTATCTAAAGGACAAAAATGGCTCAAGCAAAAACACTCACCACAAATGAATTAGAACAAGTCTTACGCTACATCAGCAGCACAACTTATGCACAGCGCAATCGCGCAATGTTGCTCATGGGATACTGGGCAGGACTTCGCGTTAAAGAAATTGCCCAATTAAAAATGGGAGATGTATTAAATGAAGATGGCACGATTAAAAGTGAAATTCGTTTAAGTGCACAGCAAACTAAAGGGAATGACGGCAGAACGGTGTTCTTGCCAGCAAAACTAAAAGAAGAATTGGCTGTGTATCTCAAAACCCGACATATCACCATGCCTGACATTCCCTTGTTCCATACATCTAAGCGTTTGGGCTGGACACCCAATACCCTATGCCAGCACTTCTTTTGGCTTTATAAGCGAGCAGGTATCGCTGGCGCTAGTAGCCACAGTGGTCGTAGGCAATTTATTACGACCTTGGCAAACAAGGGCATCTCTGTGCGCATCTTGGCTAGCCTAGCGGGACACAAGAGTATCGCTGTGACGCAAAAATACATTGATGTGAATGACGATATGAAAAGAGCGGCCGTTGAGTTGATATAACTAATTGTTAATAGTGTCGTGATCAACACGACACTACTTATTACCATACCAGCTATAAACAATCTTCTTGGCATCCTCTATCTTTGTCCCACTTAGTGTCGAAGTTAAATCCAGTTCCCACCAAAGTTTTTCTAGCTCTTTATGGGATTCTCTTTGCCCCTTGCTAAATCTTTCGATTGGGGAAATTTTTGTAAAGCGAGGAAACTGACCTATCTCCACATTGCCAATCAACATATTGGCGCGATTTAAGTAACGGCTTACTGTAGCTCGCATGATGTTTAGCCGCTTGTGATGAATGAATGGATCTTCGGCTGGGCTCTCGTTGGCTGGACTTAATCGTAAAACTTTGCCAATCCGAAATAAATCACCTTTAGTCGAATACTTATCCACTGCGTCACCCAATGCAACAGTCTTAGCAATCAACTCTCTATGCAAGCACCAGACTTCGTGCATTTTTTGCAAAGTAGGCAAGCGATACAAGACAGGGTTAATTGGAAATTCTGACTTACTTGTTTCCAATTTATTGGTGGGGCGTTCACTGATATGTTTTTTCAGTATGCGATTGATCTGTCGATTGATAGATGCCTGACTCATGGACAGTGGAATCTCTAGCAATAGCTTGCCATCCCGCTCTTCGGATAAATTACTAAGGTCATCGGCAACCTCCATTACTTTGGGCAATTCAACCTGCTCTCTAAACAGGTATGAGCCTTTCTTTTCATACCAAGTATCAAAATCCACGCTGTGAATATCCCCAAATTTTCTATATAGCCAACGCATGCCTTCATCCGTTGTCCGTGGATTCATGGGGTTGGAGGAGGTTTGGCAAATCAGCCAATAGTCTTTGCTAAGCCGCAAATACTCCCACCACCAACGCCTAACGCTAGTGCGGGCATAACTGAGCTCCTCCTCAATGGTGCGGGAGCGTAATCGCCCAATCCCCTTTTGAATGCCTCTGATATACCGCATAAGCCTTTACCTATATAGGATTAACAGTATATATCAACTATGACCAATTAAATAGTTAATGCGGATAGTAGGGGTTGTGGGCAGCGAAACAAACCAAAAGCAGTCCGCATATTTACTAACCCGTCATTAAAAGGAGAAACCTTATGACAACAGCAACTTTGGCAGTAAACGCAGTAAATCCTTCAATTAACTTGGCAGCCCTGAATGTGCCTGCAACGGTTGTCGTGTTTGACACGACACCCGCTGCTCAGCCTAGCGCATTTGAGCAATTGAAGTCTTTGGAGTCAGCCCGTATTAGCTGGGAAACAGTTGAACTTGCTCAGTCTAATAATCGCTTATACGGCATTTTGAAGCAGGCTTACAGCTTTTATCTGGTGATGAAGCAAGACGCTGACAAAGAAGTGCGTAAAGCTAAGCTAGAGGCGATGGAGGCATTTATCGCTGACAAGGGCTATACCAATAGCTTTGGCGCCACAACACACGATATGACTCGTGTTGTTAAGTGTGTATTTGGTGTTGATCGTCGTCGTGTTTCAGCATATTCAATTGCTTTGCGTGAAGCATTGCGACAAGAGGTTGGAGCTGATGACTTGGTTGCATTTTTGCAAGAAAACGGTGGTGTTGAGCAAATTCGTATGGGTGGCACTAAGCCTTTGTCAGCCACTAAGCGAGCTGAGCTTGTTAAAGCCGAAGTAAGCGAAGCTGTGATCAGTAAGGTGAAGTTTGACGCTGAAACAGTTAAGGCAAATGCAGACTGGGTGGACAAGCAAGTGGTGTTTGTGGCCACTTACTTGCCTACAGGCGAATTTGAAGTAAACGCTGTAGTTCGTCACGATGGTGCTGTGAATACTGCGTTGGCAGCGTATTACACACTGGCACAAGCTAAAAAGCGTGAACAACTTAATGCGCTGAAAAAAGCAGAAGAAGAAGCCGCAAAAGTGCAAAAGTCAGAAGCGAAAGCAGAAGACAAGGCAGCCAAGCAAATTGCTAAGACTGCACAAGAAATTGCAGAAAAAGCACAAGCAGTGAAAGCGACAGAAGCATTTAACAATGTTTTTGTGACAGAAACACAGGCTACAGAGCAACTGCAAGCTGAGTTTGCTTAATTAACCATTGGGGCTATGTATTTACATAGCCCCTTTTTTACACTTAATAGGAGGGACTATGTCCTTATTTGCACCCAGTTGTTTAGACGACTTTTTGATTAACAATTCAACAGAGCGAGAAGTATTGGAGCTCATTCTCAGTCGCCAATTGCCATTTCCATTTAATGGCAAAAGTGGCATTTTGCTGCATGGCACTTATGGCACTGGTAAAAGCACTTTAGGATTTTTATTGCCTAGCCTGCTTGAAACAGCGTATGCAGGTAACTATCCACAAACAAGCCCTATTGGGCAAATGCAGGTAGTTGAAGATGCTATCCCTGAGATATTTCGTTGTGGAGGGGGTTTAAGTAGCACGGCGATTGTTAAGCAGATCACCATGTGCAATAGCCGAAATCCTTTTCACCACTATGGTCAAACTGACTACTTCTTGTTTGATGAGGTGGATAAGCTCACTGTATCTGCACAGCAGTCACTTAAATCAGTCATGGACTTGAAGCGTTGTCAGTTCATCTTTACAACCAATTATCTTGACCGTATTGACGATGGCATTATCAATCGTAGCTTTTTGATTGAAATGAACCAGTCGGCAGATGCTAATGCCTATGTTTCAATAGGACAAAGCATACTGCAGAAGATGTCTCTTGTTTCCACCGCATTGCCTGTAGCGGCTATTACAGCGATTGCACATAAAGCAAAAGGCTCTTTGAGAACTTTTGCTAGTGATGTGATGATTGCAGGCGTGAAGTTGGGTGGAAGATTGCCCCAGTAAGCTGTTGTATTTCCCATCACCACTGTCGTGCCAAACACGACAGTGGTTTTTTCTCAATCACCAGCTGGCTAGTTCACTATTAGTTGCTAGGAGTTCAGCAACATTCTTTCCAGCAATAGCTCTACAAGGTTTAGCCGTGAGTTTCCAGCTATCCTCCACTTTTGCCTCACCATCTAATACACATAGTATTAATTCATTAGATTTCATATTTAAAGTGCCAAAGCCATAGACGGATGTTTTAGTCTTTGTTGCCAAGTCATAACGCACTATCCAGCTAACCAGCGTGTCCTTATCTACTTCGTTACGAACTTGATTGACTATCTCTAGTTGATTTTCTTTGGCCAGAAATTCCCAATGCTCATAAGTATAAAAATCCAAGACATATTTGACTTTAGGATTCTTAATGTCTGCGGTGGCATTAAATAGAGCTTGATGGCGAACACCTTTAGCGTAGGTTGTGCCGTATTTGGCATTTTGAAACAAACGAACTGCGATTTCTTTCTGCATATTGATTTCTCCTTATTGGTTGCAGTGAGTGGCGCAGTTAGTTGCGTAGAAGTTGCAGATCTCAAAAGAGAGGTTGCTTGCTTCGGGTTGCGTAGTTACGAGTCAGAGTTACTCATTTGTCCCAAGTAGTAACTCATTCGCAACTTATTTCTATAGCCACTCATTCGCAACTCACTTCGCCACTCACACTTATTTAGCTTTGCTAAAGGAAAACAAACAAAAATATTGGCGATATTTGGTGGTTTTGGACAAATTGAGGTCGACCAAATCCCAAATCAGGTAATAAATTAAATGTGCCCATTAACAAACAAGGAAAATTAAATGAGCGCATTGGAATCACTCAAGCTAACAACAGCTAAAAAACCTACCCATATCCCTGCAATCGTATTTCGCAGGAACAAGCTTTCTAGCAAGTTGTGGGAGCAAATCCAGCTAGCCAAAAGTCATATAGATGGCACGCCATTTGTTGTTACTAAGTTCAAAAGCGTTAAAGATAAAGAAACTGGTTTGCGTCGCCAAGTAGAAATTCCCAAGCGTATTCGCGAGTGGTGGTTTAAGAATGAAGCTGGCAAAGTCTGCGTGTCAGTCAAATACGGCACTAAAGTGATTGAGCTTGCTAAAGGCAAGCACAGCGTTGAAGTAGATAGTGCACAAAACTTAGTGAAGGCGCTTGAGCTGGTTAAGCAGGCTGTAGAAGCGGGAGAGCTTGATGCTCAAATTGAGTCAGCTAGCGGGGCATTGAAGCTAGGGTTTAAGAAGTAAGGGGCAGGGGTGTCGTGTTAAGCACGACACCTTGCTTGCGATAAATACTTGTATGAAAAGATATAAGGCAACAGTAAATGCAAGCGGACTATGGGTTGAGACGATTCTCTTCGCTCAAAATCAAGCTCAAGCCTATGCACTCTTCAAGGCAATTTTCGGCGCTAGTAATGTGCCCCACCAACCTCTACAGATTGGGTAACTATGCGTTTTAATGAAATAGCCAATAAACTTCCAATCAAACCCTTAAGTCCAGAGCAAGCTAGACTTAAATCAATGAAAGATCGCGTCAAGAGAGATTAAGAGGCTGTAAAAGCTGAGCGTGCCAGGCAAAAGATTAAGGCTGGACAGCAAGAGCTTGGTAAAGTTGAGCTATGACTTCTAAGGGCTCAAAATATGAAATTAATAGTCTCTAAAATTATCGCCTCAGTCAACGAAATTGCAATTGATCTGAATGCCTCTAATTGGAGGCGAATAAAGGCGGAAATTGAGGCCGTTCAGGAGGAGGGGCGATGCGAGGATGTTGATGTAAGCTCCCAAAAGAAGTTTATCGACTGCTTTATTGGCAATGAGGAATTGCATGCGGAACTATTTGATATTTTGGCGTCTAATAATTTGGGCGAAGAGGAAGTCTTTTTAGATTCATCAAATGAGACTTTTGAGGGAAGGGTTGATGGTTAGTGGTTGCTCATAAGCCCTACCAAGCAGTTCAAACAACGACCGTAATGGCGACGTATACGGTGGGCTTGTAAATAAGCTGTTTGATACACAAAGACCCGCCGCATTGATGTGAGCGGGTTTTTGTTGTTTAGTGGGCAATGGGGCTAGGGTTAATACTCAAAATTGATAGTAGTTATTGTGATTTATATGGAATTTGGTGAAAATAGGCTGCCAATACCTAGTTACTGAATTGGTTGGCTAGAAAAATCTAAGAAAAATAAAAAATGAAATTACTTAATATTAAAAATATCGCATTAGTAACCGGTTTTATTTTGTTTGCGATTGCTGATGTGAGCGCCCAAACATGCTCAGGATCAAATATTGCCGTTGGTAGCAGCCAAAGTTGTCCAACAGTAACAGTAGCTAGCGATATTAATTCAGTTACAAATGCCGGAACAATTGGCAGTGGAAACTTCGGCATTAATTTTTTTAGTAGTACATCTCCATCTAATATTACTGTTGGCACTATTACCAATGCGGCAACAGGATCGATTGGTTCCGGTTTTTATGGTATTTTGATTGAGTCGGCTGCGAGTGGCGCCAATAAGTCAATCTACTCAACTATTAATGCGATCAATAATGCTGGCTCAATTACAGGAAGTGATTACGCCATTCTGAGTGATGCCGCCCTTGGTTGCCCTTCGGGCTGTAACAATAGCACCTCACATGTTTCCATCGGATCAATTACTAATACGGGAACAATAACGGGTTCAGGGTCTTACGGCATATTTAATACGGCCTCTGTTGGTGGGTTTGGCTATTCGGGTGTAAGCTCAACGACCACAATTGGTTCAATTGTAAATTCAGGGACCATTAGCTCAAACTACGCCATATATAACTCTGGCAATAATATTTCTGGAACCAACACCGTTTTAGCAACCATTGACTCGATTCAAAATAGTGGCTCAATAACAGGTACAACATATGGAATTATTAATTCTGGATTGATCAACAGCATTGCTAATACCGGCTCAATTACTGCCGGAACCACCAACCCGCAAATGGGCATCAATAACAATGGCACTATTGGTAATTTGACCAATAGTGGTTCTGGTTTGATAAGTGGCTACATCGGCATTCAAAACGGCGGAACAATTAATGCTCTCACTAATACCGCAAGCATTACTGGCCCTGACTACGGGATTGTGAACTACGGAACAATTACCACGCTGAATAACGGACAGGGTGCTGGCAATACAAATGGCCCGCTAACTTTCTATCAAAATTTACCCACTAACTACAACATCATTATTAATAGCAAAACGAGCTATGGTCAGCTAGCCGTAAATGGTATTAGTGGTGCCACTACCTTCGGAATTTATGGCGGCGGAGTTGCTGGCGTAGCCGCGTCAACCCTTAATAAGGGTACCTATTCAAGCGTTTTGTCTGGCGTGTTATCAAGCAATCTTAATAACACCAAGGGTAATTACAACGGCTTTACTTGGAGCCTAAACAATTCTTCTGGAACTATTTGGGATTTAATTGTTACTGGCGCCTCCACAGCCGACACACAACAATCTCTCGTCAACACAGCATCCGCATTACAAAACACCTTCACACTTCAAAATACCGTTCTTGCTAATAGCTTTACTTACGACTGTAATGTGTTCGGTGCTAATAATGTTTGCGTATCTGCTGGTGGCCGCAATACCCAAGTATCAGCAGCCAACGGATTAAACAATACCAGCGCACTCTTAATTGCCGCATATCGTGTAATGCCATCTGTTCGTATTGGCGCTTACGCAGACCAGAATCTATCAGTAAACAACGCAGGCTCCACTGTGAATCTTGGCAACAACACACCACTCATTGGATTGTTCGGTGCTTGGAATGAGCGCTTGAATGGCACTGGTACAGAAGTAAAAGTATCTGCGGCTTATGGTCAAAAGAACACGACAGTTACACGCCAAGTAGTAGGCACTAGTGAGGCTGGTTCTGGTTCCTCACAACTCAATAGCCAAGGCGCACAGCTAACAGCTAAGTATGGATTTGGTTTTACTCCTGATGTGATCGTATCTCCATATGTTGGTGTTCGTTACACACAAAACAATATGAATGGCTACTCAGAACAAGCTACTAGTTCTGTAACAGCACCACTGACATACTCAGCATTAAATACAAACGCCACTACAGCATTAGCTGGTGTTGGTGCCCAATATAGGTTCATCCCACAAGCAACTGCGTTTGCTAGTGCTGGTGTTGAGACAGATACCAATACAAGCAACGGAACTTACTCTGCCACTGGTATCACTGGATTAACCCCGATTAACTTCAATGCCAATCCAGTCAAGACCAGACCAACAGCTACTGTTGGTGCTTACTATGATGTTGAGAAGAATCAACGTTTAGGTATCACAGGCATCTATAGACAAGAGCCCTACCAAGCAGTTCAAACAACCACAGTGATGGCGACGTATACGGTTGGTTTGTAAACGGTGTTAATTTGAATCAAACAATAGACCCGCTTCGGCGGGTTTTTTGTTGTCTTGAATAAGGGGTTTATTAAAACGCAGGGTTTTTCACCTTCAAAAAGCCTGCTTTTACTTAAACCTAGCCTGCTAAATATATTGATGCTTATTAAAGAAGTAGAAACTATCAAATCTATAAAGCCACTGACGCCACAGCAACAGCGTATAGACACGCTTAAGCAACAAGTTAAGCGCAGTCAGGAGGCTGTTAAAGCGGAGCGACAGCGTCAGCAAGTCGCTAAGGCACAACAACAGCTACAGAAGGCCGGGGCTGTAAAGCCATAGAGTCTTAAGCAACCCTCTATCTCACCCTCTACCGTAGGAAGGATAGAAAATCCGCACAAAGCTAGGATTTACAAGGTTTTTCCAAGAGTTAGCCACAGTAGGCTCATTTAGCAAGCCCATTCACACTTTCATTTATAATTCCAAGTCTTGGCCTGGTAGCTCAGTCGGTAGAGCAGAGGATTGAAAATCCTTGTGTCGGTGGTTCGATTCCGCCCCGGGCCACCAAGAATTCAAAAAGAGAGCTTCTAGCTCTCTTTTTTCATTTGAAAGTTAGCATCGACACTATAAATCTTGTTTTTTATTCTGGAGTAGCTAATAGTCAAGGCAATGCAACTAGGGTGACTAACCCAAGCTTGTTATCCAAAGAAACAGCCATATTGATCGGCATCAATAACTTGTAATGCCTCATTGAGATCTTTTGAGATTGGATTTGGCTCATAGGCTTGCCATTTTCCGCTGGCTCGCATCCAATAAATATGCCACAGAGCCTCAGACTGTATATACCGAAATTTTACAAACGGTCGTCGAGTTAACTCTCCTGGTTTTCCACGCCACAAAGGGCGAACTTCAAAAACACTTACAGTCTGGCCATCGATTTCGTAATCGTAATCAAGATCTTTTTTGATTTCAAGTGGAGCCAGAAGCAGACACCACTGCCCGACCAAATAGTCAATATCCCCTAGCTGTTCAATGCTAAATGCCATATCTGATTAGTTGTCCCAGAAAGTAAAACTGATCAATCAATTTTATTTCAAACATAGCTATTATGAATTATGGGTGAAATGATTACAGTGGATATAGACGTCCTCAGACTAAATGAAGCTCAACTCTCTTGCCCAAGGCCGCCGCATATTTTCTTAGGGTAGTTAGGCTTGGGGAATGTTTGCCGGTAGCCAGAGAGCTTTCTAATCTAGCAATAGCTGGGGTTTGTGTTCCCATCTTTTTTGCCACTTGAGCTTGCGTTAATCCAGCCTCTTTCCTTGCCGTAAGAATCTCATCAAGAATAGCAAATTCAGTGCGATCAAGTTCTTTGACTGCGGCTTTTACAGCTGGCTTTTTAAGCATTTTGCTTATCATTTGTTTATGGGTAAGCATTTTTGTTTTCTTCTGTGTTGTCATTTTTTCCACTCCTTCATACGTGCTTTCGCAATCTTTAATTCTTTCTCAGGCGTCTTTTGAGTCTTCTTAATAAAGCTATGGAGCATCACTATTTCTTTCTCCACCATCGTACAAAAGAAAACTCGGGCGATACCTTCAGCCCCTTTAAGTCTTAATTCAAATAAGCCGCCGCCAAATGAATCCGTATGAGGCAAGCCTAAATTCGGCCCATGCTCAATCATTCGAGTGGTCAATCCAATATAGCGAGCTTGAAGCGTGTCGGGAAGATTCATAATGTCTTCTTGAACCTGCTCGCTGTAATAAAGGATGGAATAGCTCATCCGTGTATGTTAACAAATTTGTTAACATTGAGCAAGAGTAAATTGTCTTTTAAAGCAACAGTCTAGAGGCGGAATTAAACATCCTAGGTCCTGGTCTATTCCGAGCCGGGCCACCGAGAAACACCAAAACCACCTTCGGGTGGTTTTTTCATTTGTAAGAATAAGCTTTTAGTCTAATATTGAAGAATTCAACTTTAGTAATTAGGGCAAAAAATGAATTTTCACTTCAATAGATATTTCTTAATATCAGGCTTATTGATGCTGATGTGTGGATTATTGGTGCCCATTTACTCACCTTACGCAATTGCCCAAATCGGAATATTACAAGCCCATTTAATTGGCGTCGTTCAGGCGCTAGTATTCTTTGCATTTGCTTGGATGTGGCCACAATTAACGTTGCCAGTTTTTTCAAAAAAGATTGCGACTATCTCTCTCTATATTTCACTGTGGGCCAATTGGCTGGGCACTTTTTTTGTAGGTGTTTTTGGTGCCGGTAAAGAGCAATATATTGTTCATCAAGATTTAGTGCCAGGAGCGACAGGCTTTTGGAATGTTGTAACTTTATTGCTGATTAATCTATCTCTCTTGGCAGTACTTGCAACTTTATTGGCCATTGCGGGCTTTTTAAAATATGACTGTTTAGTTCGTCGAGTTAAGACAATGAATTACACCTCATTAGCATTATTCTTAGCTTGTATTGGAATTGCCTTATTTCAAACCTTTAATCCGGAGTATTCGAACGGATAGCTCTGTTTTGGCCCTGGTCGACTTCGCCCCGGCCACCAAGAAACACCAAAACCACCTTCGGGTGGTTTTTTCATTTAGTCCTGCGGAAAGGTTGCGTGAACCAGAATTTTTAAGCCTGGTTGCTTACCCCAAATAATATATGTACAATGTACATATGACTTCATTGCGATTTGAATGGGAACCCAGAAAAGCATCAGCCAATCTGAAGAAACACGGCATTTCTTTTGAAGAGGCGAAATCTGTTTTTTATGATGAAAGTGCTAAGTTAATTTCCGATCCCGATCATTCGGAGGATGAAGACAGATTTATCTTGCTGGGAGTAAGCCATTCTCTTCGTGTAGTTTTGGTTTGTCATTGCTATCGAAGGGAAGGCAATGTTGTCCGTATTATTTCGGCTCGTAAGGCAACTCCTAAAGAGTCAAAAGCTTATTAAAGGTGATGAAAATGCGTAAAGAATATGATTTCTCAAAAGCCCGTAAAAATCCATATGCTTCTATGCTCAAGAAGCCCATTACGATTAGATTGGATGAGGATTCAGTGAGTTACTTCAAGTCTGTATCAGAAGAGGTGGGCATTCCTTATCAAAGCCTCATTAACCTTTATTTGAGAGATTGTGCGGCATCTCGTAAGAAGTTAAACCTTAGCTGGAAGTAGTCTAGCTAGGATTGGGCATCCTAGGCTCTGGTCGATTCCGCCCCGGGCCACCAAGAAATACCAAAACCACCTTCGGGTGGTTTTTTCATTTGGGGAGTCAGATGTAGATGCCATTAGAGCCGGATATCGCTATATAGAAATGTCCTTTAAAAGGACAAATTCATTATTCATCCCTGCGTCAGTCGATGTCGTTTAAAACGACATTAATTGGAATTAATTTTTGCTAACGCCAATTGCTCAATCTTCTTGAGCTGTCTTTTGAATGGATCTTTTGAGTCCAGACCGCGGGATAGTACTAAAGCTCCTTGAATCCCAATGACTGTGTTTTCTGCTTGAACTTTTGAATCAGTTTTAGAAAAACCCACTTCAGCATAAAAAGAAGCAAACCCTTTAATCAACATATCAAACACTTGAGCAATCAACTTCTTGACGGCTTTGCCTGTGGTGCTCGAGTTCATGAGTTCTAGGAGACAAGCTTTTTGGCCGCCATCATAAAAACTATCGAGGTTTTTCAAAGCCGTTTTAAGCCTGCTCTTAATCGAGTCATCACCAGCGAGTACATTCACTATGTTCTCTTGAACACTATGTTTGACCATTTCTAAGGTGGCTATTGCCATCGCTTCTTTGCCTTCTGGAAAGAAATGATAGAGGCTAGCTTTGTTTAGTTCTGCGGCTTTTGACTAGTGCCTTAACTGATGCTTGGTAGGTGTGCATCAAGTACTTATCACGCGCGCGATAGTAGCTCGCACAAAAAAGCCAGCGCGAAGCTGGCTAGTGGGTTAGCGCTGTTATCAGCTCAGTGGTGTGACTGCTGTGCTTCTTGGTCACGCATTTTGATCAAATCAGCAGCAGTCAATTCAACTGTTTTGCCATCAACTGCTACAACGATACCCGTGTTGGTTTTGATAGCGAGATCTTGAGCGGCACGTGCTGCACGTTCCATTGCTGCGTATGAGCCAGCTAGATCTGGATCGGTGGAGGTGCGAATGTCTTTGGTGTTCATTTGTTGCTCCAGTCAATTAGTTTAGGGTGCATGCCTGAGCTGTCATAAAACGCCCATGAGTTCACAACCTTGCTGTAACGCTCATGGAAGTTTTCAAGGCCTGCTTTGAAACGTCTGCGTATAACGTCCTCAGGGATGTTGTGACCACCTTGTAGAACACGGCGTGCAACTCTTGAAACTGCTATGTCCTCATTGGGCAGAGACAGGAACCAAAGCTTCACTTGGTAGCCAAGATGCTGCCAGACCGCAATTTTTTTCAAATAGGCCAAGCCTGAAAGCGTGGTTTCAAACGCAAAGCTGTGTCCAGCATCCACGCACTCATCAATTTCTTCCAACATTAGGCGGCCAGCTTTAAAGGAGGCCGTTTCAGGATTGAAGGGAGCCAAGCCAGCAGCAATCAAGTCGGCATTGATAAACCTGAGCGTTTGGGCTTCCGCTGGCAAAAAGTCACGGGCAAACGTGGTTTTGCCTGCGCCGTTGGGTCCTGTTAGTGGCGGTCTAAAAACGCGCCCAAATGGCTTTTGAACGCGCTTTTTGGGCGAATCCTGAAAAAGCTGCCTTATCCTTCGGAGCAAATGAACCGATCAGACCTCGTGCACATTGAGATCAGGGGCTTCGGTAGTTTCTCAGTCATCCACCGTGCCTCGCGGATGGGCCGTAACCGGCGCAGCGGCGCTCCAGTGGAAATTCCTGCGGCGCGTGTGCCGCATTTCAAGCCAGGCAAAGCGTTGCGTGAGGCTGTCGATCTGCCCAGTGAAGAGGTTGCTCCCGCAAAGAGTCAGCGTAAATGAAGGTCGGGTCTGGAGCAAAACGTAAACCCGCAGTGCCGCGGTAGCCGACTTCCAATGAAGGCAGCTTTGGGGTGACTCCAGTCCCGCATGTCTGATCCAACCCATTTCATTGGCCGAGGACACCCATGAATTGCTGAACGCCAAGGGGAGGGCCTTGTAGGCCCGCCCCTGCTGTCCGGGCTCTGCTTACGCAGCCTTCAACCCTTCCAGCCAGGGCTGTGTGAGCTTGATGGCGCATTCGGTCACTTCATAGCTTCCGAGTGATGCCATGACGTAGGAGTCCTCGCCCAGAACCCGTGCGAGTTCGACGGCATCCAGTCCAGTGGCCAGCAGAACGCCACCCGAACTGTTCTTCTTTTGGCCCGCGAGCAAAAATTTTCCTTCGGTGATGTAGCGCCTGACCCATTCGCCGTGCGCCTTGTTGTGGGGCTCGATTTGGTCAGCGGTTGCCGTGAGCGTCAGTGAAATTAAAAACATGGTGTGCATCTCCTGGTGTGTGAATGTGGCGCGGGGACGTGCAGGTCTTAACCCGCAGACTTGCCACCGTCGACCGTAACGATTTGGCCGGTCACAAAGGCCGCGCCTGCGGACGCCAGATACAGAATGGCGGCGGCGATGTCGTCGGGCTTGCCCACACGGCCCAGTGGCACACCCGCCACCAAAGCCGCCTTGTTTTCCGGCGTGCCGGTAAAACGATCCAGCATGCCGGTGTCGGTCGGTCCGGGCGCCACGGCGTTGACACGCACGCCCGTTGCAGCCACCTCCAGCGCGGCCGATTTGGTGAAGCCTTCCACCGCGTGTTTGCTGCCCGCATACACCGAAGCCCAGGCGGCGCCCGCATGGCCATAGGTGGACGAGATGTTGATGATGCTGCCGCTCTTTTGGGTGGTCATCACACGCAGCTCATGCTTAAGGCTGAGCAAGGTACCCAATACATTGGTATCGAAGGTGGCCTGGTAGCTCTCGGCGGTCTGGTTGACGATGAGACCAGGCTGGCCTTCGGTGCCTGCATTGTTCACGGCCACATCGAGGCGGCCGAAGCGCGCCACCGTTTGATCGACCAGCTCGCGCACCGCATCGTCGTGGCGCACGTCGGCGGAGATAAAGACGGCTTGCGCGCCGAGTTGCTGCAGTTCGACTTCAAGGGCTTTGCCTTCGGGCAGGCGGCGGCCGGAAACCACCAGGTGTGCGCCACTGCGGGCAAAGGCCAAAGCGGTGGCGCGGCCGATGCCGGTCAGGGCTCCGGTGATAAGGACGACGGGCTTATTCATGCTGAAAACTCCTGTGAGGTATTACTGAAAGGTATGGCGGGGCAGCCAATAGATGGGTCTGTTACGCTTTGGAACGATTCCAAAGCACGCTTCCACTGGTGTAAATGTAGAAGCTGGTGGTGGTTTTGAAAAAGACTTTGTTTGCAGGTAGGCATGCTTTGGAGGCATGGGTTACAGTGGACCGTCCAAGGAGTTGAAATGGAATTGCGGCATCTTCGGTATTTCATGGCGGTTGCGGAAACCGGCAGCCTGACCTTGGCGGCCGCGCAGCGCCTGCACACCTCACAGCCCTCGCTGAGCCGTCAGATTCGGGACCTGGAATACCAGGTCGGCGTCGCCTTGTTCAGTCGCAGCGCCCAGGGCGTGAAGCTGACCGACGCAGGCCAGGCTTTTATGGACCACGCGCGCCTGGCCTTGATCCAGGTCGACGCGGCGGTGGAGGCCGCCCGTAAGGCGGCGCAACCTGCCAAGCAGCGCTTTGCGCTGGGCTTCATCACGGGACAGGAAATGACCTGGCTTCCCCAGGCCATGCAAGTTCTGCGCGACGAGTTGCCGAATGTCGACGTCACGGTGTCCAGCGGCTACTCACCGGACCTGGCGCAAGCCGTTGCGCGGGGCACGCTGGATCTGGCCTTCATGCGCGCCGAGCCGGACTTTGATCTCAACTACCAGGTGGTCAGCAAGGAGCCGCTGGTGGTGCTGATGCCGAACGACCATCCCCTTGCGTCGCACAACGAAATCCGGCCCCATGAACTGGTTGGTGAATCCTTTATCGGTATGGGTGGCAAAGCCAGGGTTCTGCGTGCGGTGATCGACGACTACCTGACGCGCGCCAAGGTGCAGATCAAGCCCAGCCAAAACGTGGACAACCCCGCCATGGTCATGTCCCTGGTGGTGTCGACACGCGGTGTCACGCTGATACCGGCCTATGTTGAAAATCTGATGCCCGCATCCGTCGTCAGTCGGCCGCTGGCCGGAAAGGTGCCGATGATTGATCTGTCGATCGGCTACAACAAAACCAATGCCTCACCGATTCTGAAATTGTTCTTGTCACGGTTTTCCGAACTGATCCAACGCAAGTCCGACTCCAGAAGAGCGTAAAGAATACTGGCATAAGATGCGCGATCAAATGAAAGCTTTAAGCCCTGAAGATCGCAAGTTGGTTCACGAGAAAATGAAGGCTCAATGGCAATCAATTACTCCTGAGCAAAAAGAAAGAATGAAAGCCGAGAGAAAGGCTTTCTTTGATGGATTAACGCCTGAAGAGCAGGCTGAGATGAAAGCCCGTAAAGCCAAATGGGAAAATATGAGTCCCGAGGAAAAGCAGAAGTGGCACAAACAATCCAGTTAGGATCAGACATCCTCAGCCCTGGTCGATTCCGCCCCGGGCCATCAAGAAACACCAAAACCACCTGCTGGTGGTTTTTTCATTTGGGCTCGGTTACATTGTTGCTATGAAAGCGCTCAAGAAAAGAATCCTGGGGTCTTGTTGTGGTGCCCATATTCTTCATGATGGATATACCGACCTACTGTATGTCATGTTTCCCATTTGGCAAATGGCATTTGGTCTATCGCTTGCTGAAGTTGGCTCTTTAAAGACTTTATATTCGGGGGCGATGGCTTCCTTACAAGTTCCATCAAGCATGTTGTCAGAAAAGGTCGGTGAAAAACGCCTATTGCTATTCGGCACTCTGATTGCGGCAATTGGGTTTTTATTGTCTGGTTGGACTACCAGTTTTTTAGGTTTGGCGGCCTGTTTAATTCTTAGTGGTATTGGCGCAAGTGTTCAACACCCCCTCTCCTCCTCATTAACTTCCCATGCTTTTGAAGGCTCGGAATTAAGGGGTGCTCTGAGCACATATAACTTTTCTGGCGATATAGGGAAGGTGTTATTGCCATCACTCTGTGCGGCTTTATTGGCAGTCTGGGATTGGCATACCGTAACCAGCGTGATGGGGCTCTTGGGATTGTTGGCTGTAATGTTCTTAGCAGTTGTTCTACCTAAAACAACAGTTACCAATCACTCTAAGACCCAGTTAAATAAGGCATCAAGTGATACAAGCGGAAAAGGTGCAGGCAGCAACTTTCTTAATCTAGGCTTTATTTCTTTATCGTCAATTGCTGCTATCGATAGCGCTACTCGTATGGGGTTTCTAACACTACTACCTTTTTTATTAATGTCTAAAGGCGCCACAGTCACGCAGGTAGGCTTTGCGCTGAGTTTAACTTTTGCTGGTGGCGCCGCAGGTAAATTTGTTTGCGGGTTTATCGCAGCTCGATTTGGCGTAATCAAAACCACTTTAATAACAGAGATTGCTACGTCTATTCTGATGGCTTTAACCTTGCCGCTAAATGTTGATGTTGTTATGTTGATGCTGCCATTAGTTGGTGTTGCCTTAAATGGAACATCCTCTGGGCTTTATGGAACTGTCCCCGAGTTAGTTCCACCGCACATGCGATCAAGAGCATTTGGAGTGTTTTATACAGTAACAATTGGTTCTGGTGCTATTTCACCCCTTGTTTATGGTTTTGTCGGCGATAGGCTGGGAGTCCCTAATACTATTGCCCTAATTGCTGGCTCAGTATTAATGGTGCTACCGCTGACTTTGGGTTTGAAAAAAGTCTTTAGAAGATTACAAGTCTAGAGCTAGGATTGGATATCTTTAGGCTTGGTCGATTCCGCCCCGGGCCACCAAACTCAAAGAATGCCCTGCTCCGTGCGGGGCATTTTCTTTTGGTTTGGCGGATGAGATGGTCACTTGACAAAGCGTACGCTTTTGCGTACTATTTTGAAAAGGAGTGAAATCATGACCACATTAACTGCAAGTGAAGCTCGAGCAGGTCTCTACCGTTTAATTGATCAAGCGGCAGATTCACACAAGCCAGTAGTCATTTCTGGTAAGCGAGCAAATGCCGTTTTAGTATCTGAAGAAGATTGGAGCGCTATTCAGGAAACACTTTATCTATTGGCCATTCCAGGAATGCGTGAGTCAATCAAAGACGCTATGGCTGAGCCTATTACTAAAAGTAAAAGGGCATTGAAGTGGTGACTTGGAATTTAGCTTATTCCAAATATGCCATTAAGGACGCTAAAAAACTATCTGCCGCAGGCCTTAAAGATAAAGCTCAGGCTTTATTAGATATTTTAGAAGTTGATCCTCTCCAAAATCCGCCACCTTATGAGAAGTTAGTTGGTGATCTAAAGGGGGCTCACTCACGCAGAATTAATATTCAACATCGCTTAGTTTATGAAATTTTGCGCAAGGAGAAGACGGTTCGAATCTTAAGAATGTGGACTCACTATGAATAAAGTAGGTATTAGTCTAGGGTAGAGTTTGACATCCTAGGCCCTGGTTCGATTCCGCCCCGGGCCACCAAGAATCTCAATAGCCCACTTGTTGGGCTATTTTTATTTCACACCCTTCTTCAGGATCCAGGCACTTGGGTGTTGTTCAAAACCAAGGGGCCCATAGTATTCTCTTGCCTTTGGGGCGGCCAGTAAAACCAACATACATTCTGGCTCGAGATCTGATTTAGTTTTCTCAATCAATTGCTTTCCAATGCCCTGCTTTTGATATTGAACATCTACAGCTAGATCAGATAGATACGCAACATATGAGAAATCAGTTAATGACCTAGCAATACCTACTAACTTATCGCCATCCCAGGCTGAAACAATCAGATTGGCATACTTATACATATTCTCAAATGCTTTGCGATTATGAATGGGGCGCCTTTCCCCAAGTGTCGACCTGATGTATAAATCGATTGCTTGATCAGCAGAGATATTGGTCGAACTGGAATAGGCGATTTTCATAGCTTTACACTTAATAAAATACCAGTCTATATAGGCCTAGTAAAAAAGTAAAACCAGGATATAGCATCCTCGGCCCCGGTTCGATTCCGCCCCGGGCCACCAAGAATCTCAATAGCCCACTTGTTGGGCTATTTTCTTTTATGGCTTGGCAGGATTAGGCGCCATTTGAGTCGGATACCACTATCTAGAACCGTCCTTTAAAAGGACAAATCAATTATTCATCCCTGCGCCAGTCAATGTCGTTTAAAACGATATTTTTAATTAGTGCCGAGGGTAATCACTAACGCATGCTTCTATAAAAGTAGCTATGCTGACATGAGCTTAAAAAATACTGTGGAGGAGATATCCATGAATTCAGAGAACTTTACCAATAGACGTAAAGTCATTACTGCGGCATTGGCTGGTGGAGCCAGTTCTTTATTGCCATCCTGGGCTTTGGGAGCAGAGAGTACTAATTTACCTATTGCCTATGGCGAGCGTGAGCTCATGGCCTTTCCTGAAAAGAAGCCCATGATTGTGCTGACCTCTAGGCCACCGCAATTAGAGACACCTTTTAAGTATTACGACAATCATGTCATTACGCCAAATGATGAATTCTTTGTGCGCTATCACATGGCTGGCATTCCAACATCGATTGATCCCACTACTTATCGGTTAAAAGTTGGCGGCAATGTTGAAAAGCCTTTAGAGATTTCTCTAGAGTCTTTAAAGAAAAACTTCCCATCCCAGCGCATTGTTGCGGTGAATCAATGCTCTGGTAACAGTCGTGGCTTATTTGAGCCTAGGGTCAATGGTGGTCAATTGGGTAATGGCGCTATGGGTAATGCCGCTTGGGTTGGTGTTGCCTTAAAAGATATTTTGAAAGCGGCTAACCCCGGTCGCGGCGCTAAGCAGGTAACCTTTGATGGATTGGATCAGCCAGTATTGCCAAGTGATTCTGATTTTGTAAAAGGTTTGGATATTGACCATGCTATGGATGGCAATGTCATGGTTGCCTACCAAATGAATGGAACAGACATTCCCTTCTTAAATGGTTATCCAATTAAATTAATTGTGCCTGGTTACTACGGAACCTATTGGGTCAAGCACTTAAGCGAAATTAAAGTGGTTGATGATGTATACAACGGCTATTGGATGAATCCCGCTTATCGCATTCCCGATAACGACTGTAATTGCGTTGCGCCTGGAACGGCCCCTTCTAAAACGATTCCAATTAATCAATTTACGATTCGCTCTTTTATTACGAACTTCACAGACAATAGCGCTGTGACTGTTGGTAAGCCTACTCAAGCTCGAGGCATTGCCTTTGATGCCGGCTATGGAATAAAGAAAGTTTTATTCTCTCAGGACAATGGACAAAATTGGACAGAGGCGAGATTGGGTCAAGACTTGGGTCGTTTCTCATTTAGAGAGTGGCGTGTTGAATTTACGCCAAAACAAAAAGGCACATTGGACTTAAGGGTTAGAGCCTTTAATCATGCCGGTCAAGTTCAGCCAATGACCGCAACTTGGATGCCTGCTGGTTATATGCGAAATATCGTGGAGACCGTCAAGGTCACTGCGGTTTAAGGAGAAGAATATGAAAAAATTACTTCTTCTTATATCTGCTCTTGCTTTGGCGCAAATGGCACAAGCTAAAACAATTGAGTTGCCAGCCGATACTGTTTTATGGAGACCATCAGATTTGCCAGGTTATCAGCTTACCTTACAAAAATGCTCTGCTTGTCACTCTGCTCACTACGCAGAATATCAGCCGCCTAATACGGGAGTTGGTTACTGGAATGCCCAAGTTTTAAGGATGAAGAATGTCTTTAAGGCGCCGATTACTGATGAGGAGGTTCCTATCATTGTGGATTACCTCAACAAGACTTATGGAGCTAATAGAAAATAAGGTTAGGTATCCTCAGCCCTGGTCGATTCCGCCCCGGACTGCCAAGAAGTGCAAAAACCAACCCGGGTGGATTTTGCACTTGATTAGGTGTAAAACTATTCCATGAAAATATTTGTTTTGCTGACCTTACTTGGTACTCTAGTTTCAATTCAGGCAAAAGCTCAAGTTTTTGATGTTTCTTATAAAAATGATGCTCCCACTAGAACATTTTTATTGGCAGCAAAACATCCCCAAGCAGTTGTTCTCCTTTTTCCAGGCGGCAGCGGTGTTTTGCGCTTACAAGACGATGGATCAACCACCAATACTCATACTTTTGTAAGGTCTATTGAGCTATGGGCTCAATATGGAATCGATGCCGTACTGGTCGACACACCATATGGATTAGGTAATGGAAGAAATAATTCGAGGTCGACTCGAGATCATCGGCAAAGAATTTTAAATGTCGTTAAATATTACAAAGAAAAATTAAATATACCCATTTGGTTATTTGGCCATAGCATGGGTACCGTAAGTGTTTCAGAATTTGCTAATAGTGGATTGGAGCAGCAGCAGATGATAAGCGGCGTGATTATTGCTGGCACCTATAGAACGGTCTCGATGGATGGGGATGGAAAATTGCCTGTTCTGGCAATTCATCACATCCATGATGGATGTTCGAGCACCCCCAAATCTGCATCTGAAGCAGTCATCAAAGATAGGCCAAAAGACTCGCGATCTCAACTTATCTTGATTGATGGCGGTATGAGCACTGGCGAGGAGTGCTTATCGCTAGCCCACCATGGCTTTAATCAAAATGAAACCGAGCTAATTAAGGATGCAGCAGATTTCATTTTGCACGAATAGCTTTAAGTTAGCGCGGGTTTTTATCTTTCTGAACCTCCCCAAAAATTGGGTTTGCTGCGGCGTTTGCAATAATCACGGCGGCGTCATCGGGTAATAAAAAGCCTGCCTGCATTAATTTAATCGAGGCACTACGGACTTGATTGACATAATCATCTTGGTTTTTATAGCGCTCCTCAATAGATGGGCGGGTATCGTGCGCGGCCTCTCGCTCAGCTTTAGTTTTGGCAAAGGCGATGTAAGAGCCCGCAAGAGAGCAAGTAAAAGTTTGAGGTTCATTTTGGCCTCCATTTGTGCCTAAGGGGACTGCATGATCGGGCAGACGCACGCCGCCGATCGCATTGCCATCAGCATCGAGTCGAGGAGTTTGTATGACAGCGCTAGCTAAGTGTTTAGGTGCCCTCAGGGTAGCAGGCATGTTTTGAGCGAGTTGAAGTTGAAGCAAGGTTGTTGGTGGTGGCGCCGTATTGTTAATGACCCACTGATCTAAGCGTGCCAAGGTGGCGCGCGACACGGGGGTCCAATCTAGTGTGGCCACAGGTATTTTGCAATCTTCATTTTGTATGGGTAGCAGAACGTGTGAAGCACCTGCAATATCGTACATTCTGACGTTGGCTGGCAAAGGTAAGTCATGAGTGCCACTTGCGCCAGTGCGTCCTAATGAGGCTCTAAGAGAGTAGTAATCTGTAGTGCTTGAAATAAGAATCAGCTTGGGCGGCAGTTCACCCCGAGCTTGTACTCGCTTATTGATCTCAGCGATCGTCAGCACTTCTTCGTGGACACCTCTCATCTCGGGATTGGCGAAGCTTGGCGCATTGTTGCCGTTGGATTCTGGCCCCACTCCGGTTTGTAGGATAGGCAATAGTCCAGCGCCAGAAACAAATATGTGCATGCCATCAAAAACTCTTTCGTGGCCAACCATATTGAAGCCATTTAGCAAGAACGTTTTTAGAAAGCGACCAGTTTGAGATTTGCCACTAGCCAGCAGGCGACTAATTTTTCCAGCAAACGGATTGAGATTGCCTTCGGAGTCATGCGCGCGGTGCGCAAAAAAGTTACTTGCATCCCTAACAATGGCAAACCCGACACCTTCTACATATTGTTTTTCACCCTGCGCATCGATGAATGATGGCAATTGAGCCCCTTGACCTAGCTCCCAGTAAATCTCGGCTGTGCTAAAGCCAACATCTTGCAAGTATCCAGTGCCCTGAGCAAATGTTCCGGAGAGAAAAGGTAATCCCCTGGGTGCGTTATAAAGTGCTTGAGCATAAGCACGGCCTCGGTTGGGGATATCGATAATTAATCCACCATTTGAGTGACCATTTTCATCGGGCATGATTAGTACAACATTAGCAGAATATTCAACCATTCCGTAATTATTGGTTTGTAATTGCTTAAGCCCGGGTATATTTTCGCTGGGCGATAGTTCACCATGAACCCTTCCCTTAAGAATGACATAGCTGCCACTGAGAAATGTTCCGTAAGGCTCAATGCTCGTAATTTCTAGGCGTGTAAGTTCAGCATGTGCTACACAGCTGAGTGAAATAGAGATGAGAAATAAAGCAATGCGTTTTATATGAATGATGGCCATGACTATAAGGACTATTAATGATTGAACAGCTTACCTCTTTTATTGAGCTGTTGCAAAGCTATCGGCAAGCTTGCCGACAATTTTTATTGTATTTTCTAGCTTTGGATTAAAAAATAGCTCGAAAGATTCTGCCAATATATGATGAAAGAAATTGATGTTGAAATTGTTTTTTAGATTGAGCTTAGCAGAATATAAAATTCAGTTAAACAACCGAGGGTTAAGTTAATAAATCATTAAAAGCTTTATCCTTAAGAAAATAAAAATGGAGACATAATGAAACTATTGTTTATAAAAAATATTTGCATTGGATTTATTTTGCTTGCTGCTACTGGAGTGCCGGCAGCTGAAATTCAAGTGGTGAGTTCGGGGGGGCTTTGCTCAGGCCTATAAAGAATTGGCTCCTGAATTTGAAAAGCAAACAGGAAACAAATTGATTTCAGGTTGGGGCCCTTCAATGGGAATAACTAAAAATGCTATTCCAGTTCGCCTAGATCGTGGCGAACAAATTGATGTGGTAATTATGGTCGGTAGTTCGCTTGATGATCTAATGGCGCAAGGGAAGCTTATTCCAGGAAGTAAAGTTGTTTTGGCAAATTCACCAATTGCGTGTGCAGTAAAGCAAGGGGCCGCTAAGCCAGATATCAGTACAGTCGCTAAATTTAAAGCGGCTTTGCTCAATGCAAAAACAGTGGCTTATTCGGATAGCGCTAGCGGCGAATACATCAAAAACGAGTTGATGGATAAGCTTGGAATTACAGAGCAAATGGCTGGAAAAGCCAGGCAAATTCCTGCTACACCAGTTGGTGAAATTGTTGCGCAGGGAGAAGCGGAGATAGGCTGTCAACAGCGAAGTGAGCCCAAAGCAGTTAAGGGGATCGATATCATTGGGCTGATTCCACAAGAGGTTCAGCTAATCACAACGTTTTCTGGCGCTGTTGTTGCCAGCTCTAAAGTTCCCAGAGAATCACAGGCCTTACTTATGTTCTTAAGTGCCCCCCAAAATGCCCAAGCGATTGAAGAGACCGGTTTGGTGCCAGCCTCCAATAAGCATTAACTAGTTTCGCATTATTAAGGCGTATGGCTTCAGCTCGTTTGGCATTATGAAATACATATCTCTAAGTGCTTAAGGACTCGCAGAAACATCAAAACCACTCTCAAGTGGTTTTTTCATCTTCTGCTCCCTAAAAGAGTAATTTTGTTTGGGGATGGTTCATCTTTTCATGATGGGGTAAACGCCTAGAGTAATTAGTCCTAGAGCTCTCTAGTATTTGTGAATGTCTCAACTAATCGAATTAACTTATGTGAGTGAGCCAGCCCAAAATATGTCCTTTTTGGGCTTGATGAGGCTTCTATATCACTCGTATTCTAAGAATCAAGCGCTAGGTATTACTGGCGCGCTTATTTATGAGAACAATCAATTTGGTCAAGTGATTGAGGGGCTTGAAAAAGATATCGAAGCCTTGTGGCAAAAAATTCAAAAAGATAGCAGACATAAAAATGTTCGCCTAATAGAGGCAAAATCTATCAGAGAACGAAGTTTTAGTAAATGGACAATGGTTTTTCAGGGAAGTGAAGAGGTTGCCAAGACCTTACCTGAAGTTACTGCGGCTATTGAAGACGTGGAGTTTCCAATGGGCCATCCATTGCTGATAGCCTTGAGGGGTGCTTAGGGGTCACTTCCCTCCCCACATAAGATGGCCTTATCAAAACAGTTTTGTTACTTGAACTCCGTTGCTGTAAATCATGTTTTGATGGGTTGGCTCAAACCCAACAGTTAATAAAAAATTATCTATTTCTAAGTTGCTATCTTCATTGAGCAGGGAGGTCACTTTCGCTTTCAGCTTAAAGTCCCCTATTTTAATTTCTGTAATTGTTTTCCAAATATCGCCACAGATAGCTTTTAAGGGTTCTGGAAGATCGTAATAATTTCCATCTTCGGATTGCTTGGGCGTTTCGGCATTGGCATCGTAGGTTAAGGAGCTGTAGTGGTAAAGATAGCCAAAACGAATTTTGTTTACACCTTGAAGATAAGTGGTGGTTTCTTCATAGGACTTAAAGCAATCAAATTTAATAATGGAAGTTGCGGTTAGATAGCCATTGGCTAGAAATTCATTAATACGATCTTTCATTTGCTCATCCAGCCCAATCATTGGTTGACCAGCCAAAATGGCGCTGGATATTGAATTAAGAGCCCATACTAATTCCGCAGAGCGCAATTTAAATGAGGTTCCACTACTGGTTTATACCGATGACCCTGTTTTAAGGGGTCATAGTGATATGTATTAGGGTTAATTTCTATAGGGTGCAGGCAGGAATAGACACCAAAACATCCTGCGGGCGTTTTTTCATACTCGGGCTTTATGATCTGACTATGAAATCTTATCTATCCGAATTCATTGGTACCGCCATGCTATTGGCTATCGTTGCTGGCTCAGGAATTATGGGTGAGACCTTAGACTCTGGTAATGCCGCAATAGCGTTACTAGGAAACAGCATTGCTACAGGAGCAGGTTTATACGCTTTGATTACATTGCTAGGACCCATCTCTGGTGCCCACTTTAATCCCGTAGTCACTTTGATGTTTTGGAAGTTGGGTTATTTGGATTTGAAAAAGATGTTGGGTTATTGCTTGTGCCAATTTGCCGGGGCTCTCTGCGGAATATGGCTGACACACCTCATGTTTAGCTTACCTATAATTCAAGAATCAACTAAGGTTAGAGCGGGATTAGGAATTTGGTTAAGCGAATTCATGTCAACGCTCGTTTTACTTTCAGTCATTCATATAGGTGATAAAGAGGTCAAAGATCGAGTGCCAATGCTTGTTGCGTTAACAGTAACAGCAGGCTATTGGTTTACTTCATCTACCTTCTTCGCCAATCCTGCTGTTGCCTTGGCAAGAAGTTTCACAAATACTTTTGTGGGCATTGCTCCCAGCAATGTCTTAGGTTTTGTAACGGCTGAAGTATTGGCGGCTTTGGTAATGATTGGGATATTTTCTTTCTCAAAACAAAAGTCTTGAGCCGGTTTTTATCATTGTTATATTTAGATAGAATTTACATAAATCATTAGCGGATTCAATATGACTTAATCATCTCGTCGTAATTTCCTTAAGACTTCTACCTTTGGGGTTGCCGCTGTTGCGAGTAATCCAATATTGGCGAAAACTTCAAGTCCATCGAGCAAGGCGATTGCAGAGGTTGAGGCTTTTGAAGCCAAGAAGATTCAAGAATCTACTGCCAACTGGGATGACGGTTTGGCTCATCCCATTCCCTATCAAAATCCTCCGGGCATTGGTAAAGATAGGGCTATTGTTTTGGGTGGGGGCTCTGAATACATGAGCTCATTTTTAGTGGGCTACTTTCATGCGATGCTAACGAATGGCATTGACCTGCGTTTAGCAGATATTGTGGTTGGTACATCTGCGGGTGCGGTATTGGGCTCAGCTTTATTGGGCGGCCGTCTTGATCTATTTTCTGCAGAATTTAACTTGCTGGCCGACTATCCAAAAATAATGGCTAAGTTAGTGCCTACAAAAAAATTCTCACCAAGCCAAGAGCGGGTGATGAAGATGGGCATTGATGCCAAAGATGGCAGTCCTGCTACGATTCAGGCGATTGGACACGCCGCAATGGCGGCGAGATCTATCCCGGAAGATAAGTTTGAAATGAATATGAAAGTCTTCTTAGGCGATATGAAAAATATTCCTCCGAAGATGTATATCACCACGATTGATTGTTACACCGCTGAGCGTTTAGTGATCGCCCCTGACGCTGGTATTCCTGTTACAACCGCTTGTGCTGCAAGCGCATCCGCCCCTGGTGTGACTGGCCCTACTTGGGTTAAAGATCGCGTCTGCATGGATGGCAGTATTGGCTCAACTGAAACCCATTGCGATATTGTGGCTGGATCCAAGAGGGCATTGGTCATCGCTTTGGCAGATACCATTGAGCAAGAAAAAGCTGGCCTACGTTTAAATCATTTACCTAATACGATTTTGCAGGAAGTGAAAGACTTGGAAGCGGGCGGAACAAAAACAAAGCTGGTAGTGGTTGGTATGCTTCCTGGTAGAAAAACACTGAGCGTTGTAGACCCTGCAATTATGGAGCCCGCCATTCAATATGGGTTTGAGCGAGGAATGCAAGACTTACCAGAGATGAAGCGTTTTTGGTCATAAGGCTTTAGGGTTGGGACATCAAAAAATACCAAAACTACCCTCGGCTAGCTTTTATTTTGCATTGGATCTTCTTGTCTACATTTGCTAGTATCTTTACATCTTTTTCGCTCTGGAAAAATAACATGAAATCATTCGCCCTTCGCTTGGTATTGACCTGTACATGCCTTACTTTTTCAAGCGTGTTTGCCCAGCCACTAGTCCCGCCTTTCTATGAATCCTTGCAGACAATGCAACCCAACGGCAAGCTTGGGGAAATTATCAAGAAAGAGAAAATCAAGACATCAGTAAAGGGTGCTCAAGCATGGAAGATTGCTTATATATCATCCGATGCTATGGAGCGTAAGACCATTGCGACTGGCTTACTCATTGCACCTATTGGTAAGGGCCCAGCTGAGGGAAGGCCCATCTTGGCTTGGGCGCATGGCACTACTGGCTCCGCACAAAATTGCGGCCCATCCCAGATTATTGATCCAACCGCCCCATTAAATGAGTATTTTTTAGTGGATGGCAATTCTTGGACTGACTATGGCATTCCCAATGTGGAGGCATTTATTAAAGAGGGCTATGTCATTGTTGCCACAGACTACCAAGGTCTTGGCGGTGGCGGCAAGCATCAATATGCAGTGGCTCAAACTAACGGCAGGGATGTGATTAACTCTGCCAGAGCAGCCAGCTCAATGAAAGAAATAGGTGCGGGCAAGAAGACTGTGGTTTATGGCTGGTCCCAGGGTGGCGGAGCAACTATCGCTGCTGCTAGCTTGCCTGAGTATCAGGCTATGCAAGGCACCGCTGCAGATAACCTGCAATACCTTGGTTTTGTTGCGCTAGCACCAGAAGATGTGGCTGTCATGCTTCCAAATGTACCGAATGATGAGGCTGGAGCAGCCAAGCTCATGAACGGCTTTACTCAAGCTAATGTGCCAAACGTATTCTTGTTTGCTCATTATGTAATGGGCCTTTGGGGGACTCAGGCAGCATTTCCTAGTCTGAAGTTGAGTGATGTGCTGACTGATGATGGTGTGAAAGCGGTTGACAAGTTGTCAGCAAATAAATGTATCCATGTATTGGCAGACACATTTAATTATGCTTACGGAGATAATTACAAATCTCTCTTAAAGCCTCAAGCAAGTAATTCCTTGGCATGGGTAAAGGCTTTTATTGAGGGCAGTGTAAAGCCAGTAAAACCTGTAGCACCAGTGGTAATTTATTGGGGCACTAAAGATACTGCCGTTCCTCCGGTGATGCATGAGCTCTACCAAAAGCAGATGTGTGCTCTGGGTGCAAATGTTGGAAGAAACCAGCTGCCCGGTGAGCAAACTCACTTTACAACTCCTGGTGTTGCAGCGCCAATGTATCTGGAGTGGGTGAAGGATCGTATTGCAGGCAAATCGTTGGCAAATGGATGTCCAAAGAGTTAGGAATTCTTGGCATATATTGATATATGACTAATAAAGCCAGCTTAGAAAATGGTGAGGCTGAAAGCTCGAAAAAAGAAGGGTTAGAAGGCCTCTCTGACTATGAGCAACGTCTGCAAGATGCGAATGGCCTCAGGAGACGCGTGCAAAGTAAGCGCGAAATAATGGAAGAGTTAAGTCGGGCGCGATTTCCATGGGAAGATGAAGGCTAGTGGGCCGCTTTTGGCCCATTTACTAGCCAATGCTTATGAAATGTATCAGGAGCCCTGAATGTTATTGGTCACCTCAATCATCGCCTTGGTTTTATTGAACTTGGGCCGGACTATTTTTAAAATAATTATCTAAAACTAAGGATTGCATATGCCTTTTGTCAGAATCGATTTAAGCAAAAAACATCCAACAGACTTTGCCCAGCAAGTGGGTAATATTGTCTATGGTGCCATGCGAGAGCATATTAATGTGCCAGAAGATGATAAGTTCCAAGTCATCACCAGGCACGACAGCAATGAACTAGTAATACCTAAAAGCTATTTGGGTATTGAGTATTCAGAGGACATCATCTTTATTCAAGTAACCCTGAATGCAGGCAGAACCACTGAAATGAAGAAAGTTTTCTACAAAGCAATATGCGACGGCATCGTAGAGAGGCTTAAAGTAAGGCCGCAAGATATCTTTATCAACCTGGTGGAAGTGAATAAAGAAAACTGGTCATTTGGCAATGGCGAGATGCAATACGCGCCAAAGGATTAAAAGGCTATTAAAAAGAAGAAAACCACCTTATGGTGGTTTTTTGCTTTTAGGATCTGCTATAAATTGATAAATCATCAATGGAGCTGACATGACCCAATCTTCCCGCCGTAACTTCTTAAAAACATCAGCTATTAGTTCAGCTGCAATCGCAGGGGCCTGTGGAATGGTATTGGATATTCCAAGTGCACAAGCAGCAGGCGCAAAGTCTAGTATTGAAATAAAGGCCAATGAAATATCCAAGAAATTATTTTCTGATGATGGCTTGGCAATTCCAATTGCTACTAAGCCCACAGTTTCCAAGCTAGCTAAAGGTCTTGATCGCACAATGGTGCTTGGTGGGGGCGGGGAATACTATATTGCTTGGTATTGCGGTTTCTTTCATGGTCTTTATGAGGCTGGCTTGGATATGGCTCAAATTCCAGAAATGGTAGTGGGCACTTCTGCTGGTTCTTACATGGGATCATCTTTACTCTCCGGTGAATTTTTACGCTTACGCACCGAGTTTGATTTTTTTGGAAAATTCCCAGCCATCTTCTCTAAGATGGCTCCAATTGCTAGCCCTAATGTAAGTCAGATGAGGGCCGATCAAATCAATATGAGCGCAAGTGATGGCAGTATTGAAACTCGCAGAGTCATAGGCGCTGCAGCATTGGCAGCTGATAATAAATTAAATAGCGATCGAATCGAAAAACTAGCCGCGCTTTTAACTGGGGATAGCAAAACAGATTGGCCAAGTAGTCGGATGCATACTACCGGAATCGATTGCTATACCGGCGAGCGTTTGGTGGTCAGCCAAGAGACTGCAAGAAAAAATAATATTCCCCTGGCGCATGGTGCAGCTGCTAGTAGCTCATTACCAGGGGTCGCCGGCCCGACACTGTTGGGTCAGCGTTTTGTAATGGATGGTGGTATTTGCTCTAATCCTGCTCATGTAGATTTGGTGGCGGGCTCCAAAAGGGCTTTGATCATCACGCTGACAGATGGTGTAACGGGTGCAATATTGACAACCATCCCCCACCCAATCGCCCAAAATATTAAAGATGTAGAGGCTACGGGCACAAAGGTAAAGTGGGTGGTGGCAGGTACACCCCCTGGTGTTAACCTGCTAGACCCAAAACAGATTGAGGTAGCATTACATAGAGGATATGAACGCTCAAAAATGGAGGCATCCAATATCAAAACATTTTGGGCTTAATTTTGCATGCAGAAAAAGTGAAGATATATGAGTGTGAATAAATAGGCGCAGTAAAAGACTATTGATAAGGTAATAAGATGAAAAAATTATTGAGTTTTGTTTTGTTGGCGATATTTCTATTGGTGCTAGGTGGATGCGCAGCCAGCAGCACTTCGCCGATAGGTATTAATTGCGATGATACAAAAGACCTGACCATAAATGAGATGCCACTTGCTTGCCAAGGTGGCCGCTGATTTAAATTGCGTATACCAGCATATATGTTTTTCAATATATGCAAATCACTTATTAATGGTGGCGCTAGGACGCCAATGTATTCACCGTCGCTTCTTTAACAATGACCCAGCTGAGCTAGAAAAAGGAATGGCGGGATTGCGCGTAATGGGTTCTGGACATAGCTCCGTAGTCAGTAAGGACGGTATTTATTCGAAGTTAGATCGATACTTATCAGGATCCTATTCTTACGATCTTTATGAGCGGGCTGAAGAAAGTCGAACCTCATTAGCGCTATCAAAGAAAAATGCACGCAGACTATTTGGCGGGCTATCAGTAATTGCATTAGCACCATCTAATTGATGTTCGCTACGCAGCTCTAGTTGATAATTAGGAATTCGAGCTAGCTCATAAAAACGTGGGTGACGAACGATTTTTGATTCAATAGCAAGCCGCTCTTTATTCATGCTTAATTCCCGTGATGGTTGCGTAACTAATGAGTGCAATAGATGTTGGTCTCATAGTAAAAAATATATTGCCTATTAGATATACAACCTTAGCTCTAGAACTTTGGGGGTAGAGCTTATGAGTGCGTCATCAAACTGACATTAATTGTTAATAAGTCGGCATGTAAATGCGTGAACGCCTATTGTTGATGAGCAAGCTAGAGCAAACAAAGCCAACAGTCATTGGGAGCAATGTTGGATTTACATCAACTCTATTCCAAATCCTTTGATCAAAAGCGCAAATAGAAGAAAGCAGATCATGGTGATGCCTATGCTCGCACCCATCGTGAGCCAAAACCCAATTTTGGGTAATAAATAAGGAAATAATAAAAACATTGGTAAGGTGGGTATGACATACCAAAATGTGTAATAAGCATGGTTGGCAATTTTTTCAACGCCTTGATTTTCAAAATAGAGCCAAGTCAGCGTAAGCAATGTCATGACTGGTAGCGCCCCCAAAAGACCGCCGAGGCGATCACTGCGTTTTGCTACTTCAGAAATAAATACAACCATTCCTGCGCTTAGTAAATATTTGGCGATAATCCAAGTCATAAAGGCCTTACAAAAGAAGTGCTAGCTTAAGATATTAATGACCCTCATTAATTAACGGTTAACTGATTCATGAAAAGACGCCTCCTTATATTTTTGGCGACTCTATTGATGGGTATGACCTCATTGCCTGTGCTTGCTGCAGAAGAGCCAGAAGGACATGCGTTGGTTTTGATGTTGGGGGGTGCGGCTGAGAAGAGTGTGAGTGAGGTAACAAGCAATGTCGGCCCCACAGCCTCAGTGGAGTTTTTAGTGATTGAGGATTTACTTGAGATTGAGCTTGGCACCCAATACCTTAGCTCAAGCTACCTGCATACATTGGGAGGTCAAATTTTGTTTAAGAAGCCATTTGAGGTGACTCACAATATTGAGCTGATGGTAGGGGCGGGGCCTGCAATCACGCACGCTACTTCAGGTGCAAGCCCCATCAATCAATATGGAATTTCTTTTGCTCTTGATTTAATGGTCTGGACCTCAAAAGAGATGGGCTGGTTTATTAGTCCAGAATATAACTATGGGGTGGGGGCATCGAGCGAAAGAAGTATTGGCCTATCGCTTGGCTTGATGTTTGGTTTATGACAAAAATGTCACTACCATCAACGATACTAAGGCGTTTTTACACCATTTTTATACCTCGTTGTTTACTCTAACTAAAACCGAGCTTACTAAAGCTCGACATGATTTAGTTAAAAAGGGGTATGTATGCGGCAAATTGGAAAACGCCTATTTCTGGGTGGTGCGCTTATGGTTATATTGGGATCGGCTTATGCAGACAATGCATCTGTCAGTGTAAAAACTTGTGATCCCTATCAAGACTATAGCTGTTTAGATTCAGCCCTCGGCACAGGGTTTTGGAATCGCCTGACCAATTACTACAAGTTAGAGATGGGCAAGGATGCTGCGCCAGTTGATCCAAATGCGCCCCCCACTCGGCGCGAAGATTTTCCTCCCGCAGCCATGACTATGCCACCAATGCCTTTCACAGAATGGCCTTATGGTGGCACCACGTCACTTGGCGTTTCTCTCCCTAATGCGGTGGATAGTCCGTTTATGAATGCAATTTCTGATACCGCCTTTGGGCAGTGGATGATTGACAATCACATCCAAGCGTACGGCTGGGCTAATGCTGGATTTAACTTTAGCAATGCTTCGGTACATGGTGGAAATGCGCCCGCTGCTTATTCCTACAATCCAAATTCATTAGCCTTGGATCAAATTGTTGAATACGTTGAACGTATTCCGGATATGGTGCAAAAAGATCACAATGATTGGGGCTTCAGAGCATCCATGATTTATGGTCAGGATTATCGCTACACCACTTCTTACGGTGTGATGAGCGGACAGTACTTAAATCAAAATTTGGCTAACGGCTGGGATGCCCCCATGCTTTATGCCGAGTGGTATACGCCCTTTGTAATGCAAGGTTTGAATATTCGTGTGGGGCGATATATTTCTGTGCCAGATATCGAGGCACAGTTGGCGCCAAATAACTATATGTATTCGCATTCCATGACCTATGCCTACGATAACTATACAAACGAAGGAATTATTGCTTCGTTAGCCGTGGACAGGAATTGGATTATTCAAGCAGGTATTGAGGGGGGTACAGACTCATCTTTGAATCATTCATGGTCAACTACTAATAACCCAGCCCCTAATGCACTTTTCCCGAATAAAACTACTAGGCAAGATCCAGGCGCAAATCCTGCCGGCACTTTTGCGGTTCGATACACCACGGATGATGGAAAAACCAATTTGCAGGCAACTGCTAATGGTATTAATAGCGGGACATGGGGTTATAACAACCTGCAATGGTATGGCCTAACCTTCTATCACACCTTCGACGAGCACTGGCATATTTCCTCTGAGGTTTATCAGGAGCATCAAAATAATGTTCCCAACTTGAATAATAGTTATGTCATGACGAGTAATAATGGCGGCCCAATTTGGACTCCGCTCACTTTTGCATATAACTCACCGGGCTGGGCTTCTTGTAGTAATGCAGCAGCATTAACTTGTACTGCAACAGCAAAAGGATTTGTAACTTACTTAAACTATCAGATTGATCCATTAAATAACTTATCTTTGCGTCCAGAAATTTATTGGGACCCACAAGGACAGCGTACTGGAACAGCTGCTACTTACCGTAACTTAGCTTTTGGCTGGCAGCACTGGTTCTCGCCACAAATTGAGGTGCGCCCAGAAATAGCTTATTACACAGCAAATAAGGCCGCATTTAATGGGAATGCCAATTTAGGAATGGCACCCAATATGAAAAATCTTACTGTTTTTTCAGGCGATATCATTTGGCACTGGTAAGCGAAGTTATCGAAGTTGCATCGCTTTAGAGAGAGCCACCTCCGGGTGGTTTTCTATTTTGTATTTAGTCTTTTGGGTGGAAAATGGGATGATGAAAATACCCAATATGAATGCCCTTAGTATCCGGGCTCTAATAAAGACAATTTCCCTCTGTTTTTTAATTGCAATGGGAGTGACTGCTCTTTGCTGGTCTTTCGGCGGCTTTATTGACTATGCCAATATTGCTATGATCTTTTTGCTCAGCACTTTTCTGGCTGCTCTTGCATTTGGACGTGGCGCAGCTGTTGTCTCAGCCTTTCTAAATGTTGCATTTTTTGACTTCTTCTTTGTTGCGCCGCTTTATTCATTTGATGTCGAGGATCTGCAATATTTAATTACGCTCGCGGTGATGTTGATCATTGGATTAATTACCGGAAATTTTGTATCAAGCCTTAAAGAAAAAATAGCCGATATTACGCGTCGAGCCTCAATGAGCCTTGCCTTGCAAAATTTATCCCAAGGCTTATTTAAGGCTCAGAATATCGAACAAGTGATCGCCGCTAGCTTGACAAGCTTACAGCCAGCCATCAAGGCTGAGTTGAGTATGTATCTTTTAAATGAAGAGGAGATAATCATTCCTCAAAATACTCAACACATAGAGCAAGTCATGGCAATCATGGATGGGTCTGTGGCAACTCCCCCATCAGAACCTGATCCTAATCTTGAATGCGAAATTTTTATACCCATTCAATCGGACTGGAAGAAGTTTGGTGTATTGCTAGCTAAAGATTTGAGCCCCTTTAGTAAAAAAGATGGACGAGAGCAGTTTCTTCAAACTGCTGCAGATTTGATTGCACTAGCAGTATTAAAGCTGCAATTGGCTCGGTCAGACGAAGCTAGCAAAGTTGAGGCGGCCACTGAGCGCTTGCGTAGCGCTATCTTATCTTCTTTGTCGCATGACTTACGTACACCGCTAACCAAAATTATTGGCCTGGCAGAAGAGGTGCAAAGCAAGGCAGCCAACCTAGATGTGAATAGCAACCACACGCTCACTACCATTGCGAATCAAGGAAAGCGACTTTCAAACAAGATCAATAATTTATTAGAAATTGTGAAGTTACAAACCCAGAAGCCTACATTAGAGAAGGCATGGCAGCCAATCGAAGAGGTCATCGGCACTAGTATTAAATATTTTTCATCTTTATTTTCCTATCGTAAGGTAGAGATATCAATTGATCCAGAGATTCCACCGCTTTATTTTGATGAGGTGTTAATGGAGCGCGTGATTTATAACTTATTAGATAACGCCGCAAAATATTCTGGGCCCGATTCGGTAATAGAGATTAATGCTAGGCGTCGTAAGGAGTTTGTGGAGATTGAGGTAAGAGATTATGGTTCTGGATTTACAAAATCGCCCACCTCTCTGTTTAAGGCATTTGCTAAGGGCGATAATGATTCTGTAGTCGGTGGCTTAGGTTTAGCCATATGCAAAACGATTATCGATTCGCATGGCGGCACCATTTGGGCAGAAAACGTTGCAGATGGCAATGGCGCAGTGGTAGTGATTCAATTGCCCTTAATTAGCGCTCCCAACTTCGACCTTGATCTTGAGTGAGGCCCATCAATTTTGACACCCAAACAAAATAAACCATATGTCTTAGTAGTTGAAGATGATCCTGAGATCCGGGATATGATTTTGAAAATCCTAGAGGGAATGGATTTAGCCTCTGGCTATGCAGGCAGCGTGGCGGCTGCTATTTCTGAGATTGTGAAGGCGCCACCAGATTTAGTTGTGCTTGATTTGGGTTTACCAGATGCCGATGGAATTACCCTCATTGAGAATATACGCCGTTGGTCAGAACTACCCATTTTGGTTTTATCTGCCCGTATTGTTGAGCACGAGAAAGTGAAGGCCCTAGATGCAGGTGCTGATGACTATTTGACAAAACCATTTGGCATGGCCGAATTAATGGCGCGCATTCGTGTTCTCTTGCGTCGTCGATCTGCCAGTGAAACCCTCTCTCCTAAATTTCAGTTTGGCAATATTGAAGTTGATCTGAGTGCTCGTAAAGTACTCAAGCGCGGCGAAGAGGTTCACTTGAGCCCGATCGAGTTTCAATTACTCAATATATTTTTGGTCAACAAAGGCAGAATTATGACGCACCGACAGCTACTAAAAGAAGTTTGGGGTGGTCGTCGTATTGAGTCGAATCATTATTTGCGAATTTACGTTGGTCACTTGCGTCAGAAGCTAGAGGATGAGCCTGCACGACCTGTCTATTTACTCACTGAGGCCGGCGTTGGCTATCGTCTAGAGATAGAGTGAATATCGAAGTTAGTGCGAGCAAAAAACTAGCTTTTTTCTAGCTTGAAAACATGTAAAAAGTGAGTGTGGTGTTGTGCTGAGGCCAAATAGACTAAATTTGGATCATCAAGTAGTGGATCTGTGTGGCCAGTTGAAAAGATGACGAATTCGTTATCTTCTAGTGGCGCGTCCTTTTCTACCAAAGCCCAAATAGTCAGTTGCGTTCCTTGATATTCAATATCTAAGATTTGCGCACCCTTTTGAATGGGAATGATATTTCTTGAGCCATTGGATACATGTTCAATCGGATATTTGTAGATAATTTTCATATTAAGAGCTCGTATGGATCAATTAAGACGTTTGGCTTCGGCGCCGCATTGTTAACATGGTAATCCTGTAAGGCTTTAAATGGCTAATTTTTATTAGAAAATAAAGCGAATGAGTTTGACCTAGATCACAGTCTATATAGGTAAGATGGTTTTAGAGCACAATGTAAGAAAATTTCTAAAGATGGGAATCGCATGTACAAGTTAGTTGCTTTCGATGCATACGGCACGTTATTTGATGTGTACTCCATGGGGCAGCTTGCGGAAGAGCTTTTCCCAGGGCATGGTCCTCAATTTGCATTGATGTGGCGCGATCGTCAAATTGAATACACACGCTTGGTTACCATGAGTGATCCAAATCCCAATGGCAGCAAGCATTACCTCCCTTTTTGGGAGCTCACAATCCGTTCCTTGCGTTATGTAGCTAAACGTATGGGATTTGATCTTACTGCGGAAAATGAGAAGCGGTTGATGGATCAGTATGCCAAGCTCACTGGATTTGCAGATAGCTTGTCAGTTTTGAGGAGCATTAAAGAAAAAAGCATTACCACGGCCATTTTGTCTAATGGCAGCCGAGAGATGCTTGCCACCGTTGTTCAGAGCAACGGACTGGGGCCTTACCTTGATCAAGTTGTTACTGTTGAGGAGGCTCGCTTATTCAAAACTGCACCCCAAGCCTATGACTTGCTCTTAAAGACATTTCCGGTGCAGAAAGAGGAGGTTTTGTTTGTTTCTAGCAATGCATGGGATGCTCTTGCAGCGAAATGGTATGGCTTTCATGTGTTTTGGGTCAACCGTCTGGGGCACCCATTTGAGGAAATTGGTGAGCAGCCAGATTACGAAGGCTCTCAATTAAGCGATGTATTGGCAATTATCTAAGTTTGACTCAGGGAAAATATCAGATTGATTTTTTTGATGTTTTCAGTTGATACTGCTTGATATAGCACGCGATAAGTTAGATAAGCAGTAAATATCCATTCATAAAATAATAGAGACAAAATGAGCGCATCTATAGCTAAGCCGCAGTCAAAATTTTCCACGGTGGTTCGCGTTACCAGCGGCAACTTTATTGAGATGTATGATTTTTTTCTTTTTGGCTTTTATGCCACTTACATCTCTAAAGCTTTTTTTCCTTCAGATAGCGAATACGCTTCACTGATGTTAACTTTTGCAACTTTTGGGGCGGGCTTTCTAATGCGTCCTTTGGGCGCTATTTTGCTGGGTGGTTATATTGACCGAATTGGTCGACGTAAGGGCTTGGTGCTTACCTTGGGAATTATGGCAACCGGAACTGCAATGGTTGCTTTCATTCCAAGTTATGCGACGATTGGATTGTTTGCACCATTGCTAGTGTTGGTTGGCCGTTTGTTGCAAGGCTTTTCTGCAGGTGTTGAGCTAGGTGGCGTATCTGTGTATCTTTCTGAGATGGCAACCCCGGGTCATAAGGGCTTTTATGTCAGTTGGCAGTCAGCCAGTCAACAGGTGGCCATTATTTTTTCAGCCGCCTTAGGCTACATCCTCAATGAGTTTATGAGCAAAGAGATGGTTGCCGATTGGGGTTGGCGCATTCCTTTCTTCATTGGATGCATGATCATCCCCATTGTTTTTCAGATTCGACGCTCACTTCAGGAAACCGAAGTATTCTTAGCAAAAAAGCACCACCCTAGTTTTAAAGAAATTTTGCAATCTCTCGTCCTCAATTGGCAGTTAGTCCTTGCTGGAATGATGCTGATAGTAATGACAACAGTGTCGTTCTATTTGATCACTGTCTACACCCCAACTTTTGGCAAGAGTGTTTTAAAGCTGACTATTGTCGATAGCTTAATTGTGACGTTTGCTGTTGGTATTTCCAATTTCTTTTGGTTGCCAATAATGGGCGCTCTCTCTGATCGTATTGGGCGTTGGCCAATTATGGGATTATTTTCGGCATTGACCCTAATTACTGCTTATCCGATCCTCAGTTGGTTGGTTGGCTCACCTAGCTTTGAGCATATGTTGGCGGTAGAGCTATGGCTGTCATTCTTGTATGGCAGTTATAACGGAGCAACCGTAGTGGCTTTGACGGAAATTATTCCAAGCAACATTAGAACCACAGGGTTCTCATTGGCATATAGCTTAGCCACTGCGCTTTTTGGTGGATTTACACCTCTGGTTTCTACTTGGCTCATTGAATCGACAGGCGATAAGGCTGCCCCAGGTTATTGGATGGCCATGGCAGGCGGCCTCGGTTTATTGGCTACATTTTTGATTTATCGGGGCATTATTAAGGTGAAAAATTGATAAGGCTCTCATAAAACCTGCAAAATTGAACATTTAAGAGGAGTCTGCACCATTTTGGGATGCTTGGCACCTAAAGAATGCGAAACCGAAAATCCCAAGAAATTGATGACACTATTATGAAACTGTAGTTTTGATTCATTCTTTAGTCTCACCTCCATAAGTTTTATTTGCAAGCCACCCTTTGGGGTGGCTTTTTTCTTTCTTGTCCCCCCTTTATCCTTTTTTGAATATTTTGGTTTGCTTGATAAACTGCGTATTAGGAGGATTGTGTCGACTGGCTTACTAGGGTCGATAAATTTTATAAATATAAAAATCCATATTTGGAGAGACAGTCATGAGCTATACAGTCAGCGAAAAGCGGCAAAGAATTTTTGCCATATTTGCAGCATCCTCAGGAAATCTAGTGGAGTGGTTTGATTTTTATGTGTATGCCTTTTGTGCAGTTTACTTTGCACATATTTTTTTCCCAAAGGCAGACCCCACCGTTCAGCTTTTAAATACTGCGGGGGTTTTTGCTGCAGGATTTTTAATGCGCCCTATTGGCGGTTGGTTGTTTGGCCGCCTAGCAGATCGTCATGGCCGAAAAAAATCTTTAGTGATTTCCGTAGCAATGATGTGTGCAGGCTCTCTCTTAATTGCCTGCTTGCCAGGTTATGACAGCATCGGTATTTGGGCGCCATTTTTGTTGTTGGTAGCAAGACTGTTTCAAGGCCTGTCAGTAGGTGGTGAGTATGGTGCTACAGCAACATATATGAGCGAAATCGCTATGAAGGGACAAAGAGGGTTTTACTCCTCCTTCCAGTATGTCACGCTCATTGGAGGTCAGTTGCTTGCGGTGTTGGTGATTATCATCTTGCAGCAGTTTTTAGACGATGCACAAATGAGAGACTGGGGCTGGCGTATTCCATTTGTTGTTGGTGCGGCAGCAGCTGTGATTGCACTCATGTTGCGTAAAACCTTAACCGAGACCGCTCATAATCTCGCCAGTGAAAATAAAGATGCGGGCAGCATCAAAGCATTATTTCGTTACCATAAGAAAGCATTCTTTACGGTTCTGGGTTACACCGCAGGTGGATCACTTAGCTTCTATACCTTTACAACCTATATGCAAAAGTATTTGGTCAATACTGCGCATATGTCGATTAAAACAGCCAGTGGCATTATGACGGGCTGTTTATTGGCATACATGCTGATGCAGCCTTTATTCGGCGCCTTATCTGATCGCATTGGTCGTAGAAATAATATGTTGCTGTTTGGTGGTTTAGGGGCAATTTGTACTATTCCTATCATGATGCTTTTGCAGGGTGTCACAGAGCCATGGGTAGCATTTGCACTGATTTCTTGCGCGCTCGCCATTGTGAGCTTTTATACGTCCATCTCTGGAATTGTTAAAGCAGAAATGTTTCCAGTTGAGGTGCGTGCTTTAGGTGTTGGCTTATCGTATGCAGTTGCCAATGCCTTGTTTGGCGGCTCAGCAGAATTTGTGGCACTCAGCTTTAAGGCAGAAGGTCATGAGTCTTTGTTTTATTGGTACGTTACCGGAATGCTCGTAATTGCTTTTGTAGTAAGTTTCCGCTTACCTAAAAAACCTGAGTACCTCTTAAACGATCACTAATGCTATTGGAGTAAGCGGGGCGCCGAATAAGGCGCCCTCGCGACGACTTAGCGGAGCAAGAAATTGATTAATAAAATAGCGCCCTCTATTCAAGAGGCACTCTCTGCCATTTCCGATGGCTCTACTATCTTGATCGGCGGCTTTGGCACTGCTGGCAACCCCAATGAACTAATCAATGCCCTGATTGAACAAGGGGCCCGCGATCTGACGGTGGTAAACAATAATGCCGGGAATGCAGAAGCAGGGCTGGCAGCTTTGCTGAAAACGGGTCGTGTACGCAAAATTATTTGTAGTTATCCACGTCAAGTTGATTCTTATGTTTTTGATGAGCTCTACCGTAGTGGCAAGATTGAGCTTGAGCTCGTTCCCCAGGGCAATTTGGTGGAGCGCTTGCGTGCGGCTGGCGCAGGCATAGGCGCCTTTTATACCCCAATTGGGTTTGGAACGGAGATGGCGAAAAATGCCGATGGCAGTCCCAAAGAAACCCGCATTATTCATGGCAAGCCTCACGTGCTGGAGTATCCAATCTATGGCGATGTTGCACTCATTAAAGCAGAGAAGGGTGATCGTTGGGGCAATTTAGTTTATCGAAAAGCAGCGCGCAATTTTGGCCCTGTCATGGCAACCGCTGCTAAATATACGGTTGCAACGGTGCATGAGATTGTCGACTTAGGCGTGCTTGATCCAGAGACAATCGTAACGCCTGGTATTTTTGTGTCTAAGATTGTGAAGATAGATCATGTGGCAACTGCGGCTGGCGGCTTTAAAAAAAGTAAGGATGCAGCATGAGTCAATATCACAGACGTAGCAAAGAAGAGCTTGCAAAGCGAGTTGCGCAAGATATGTTTGATGGGGCTTACGTTAATCTTGGCATCGGCCAGCCTACCTTAATAGCAAATCATCTGCCTGCTGGCGTAGAAATTATTCTTCATAGCGAAAACGGTATTTTGGGGATGGGTCCAGCACCAAGTCAGGAGGCTGAAGATTTTGATCTCATTAATGCGGGTAAACAGCCGGTGACATTATTGCCGGGTGGCGCATTTTTTCATCATGCAGATAGTTTCTCGATGATGCGTGGCGGCCATTTGGATATTTGTGTGCTTGGCGCTTTTCAGGTATCAGCTACAGGGGATTTGGCAAATTGGAGTACCGGTGAAGTAGGTTCCATTCCGGCTGTAGGTGGTGCAATGGATTTAGCAATCGGCGCAAAACAGACTTGGGTGATGATGGATCTCTTGACGAAAAAAGGCGAGAGTAAAGTCGTTGCCACATGTAGCTATCCTTTAACTGCGATTGCCTGTGTAAAAAGAATTTATTCTGATCTTGCTACCTTAGAGTGTACGTCTGAGGGTCTCAAATTAATCGACATGGTTGAAGGTCTTGATCATGCTCAGTTAGAAGATTTGGTCTGCTTGCCAATTCGCTCGTAATATTTTTTTCTAGAAAGCGCTTTATGACAGATGCATTTATTTGCGATGCGATTCGCACTCCATTTGGTCGTTATGGTGGCGCTCTCAGCAGTATTCGTGCTGATGATCTCGGCGCGATTGTGCTAAAGGCCTTAATGGTACGCAATCCCACTGTAGACTGGGGCTTAGTGGATGACGTGATATTTGGCTGCGCTAATCAAGCCGGTGAAGATAATCGCAATGTGGCTCGCATGAGTAGCCTCTTGGCTGGGTTGCCAGTGGAGGTTTCTGGAGTGACATTAAATCGCTTATGTGGCTCGGGTTTGGATGCCGTTGGTTCAGCTGCGCGCGCAATTAAATCGGGCGAGACTAGCTTCATGATTGCGGGCGGGGTAGAAAGTATGAGCCGCGCTCCTTTTGTGATGCCCAAGGCTGAGAGTGCCTTCAGTCGCAACAATGCGGTCTATGACACAACCATTGGCTGGCGTTTTATCAACCGATTGATGAAAGAGCAGTATGGGGTTGATTCCATGCCAGAGACGGCTGAGAATGTTGCGATCGATTTTAAGATTGAGCGAGAGGCCCAAGATCGTATGGCTATGCGTAGCCAGCTACTGGCATTAGCTGCCCAACAGGCGGGTCACTTGGCACGCGAAATTTGTGCTGTGACAATTGCCCAGAAGAAAGGCGATGCACTGGTCGTTGATAAAGACGAGCATCCGCGTGCAACCAGCGCAGAAGCATTGGCTAAATTGAAGGGGATTGTTCGCTCCGATGGCTCGGTAACCGCTGGTAACTCTAGTGGCGTCAATGATGGGGCTTGCGCACTATTGTTATCAAATGAGGCCATGGCAGTTAAAAACGGATTAACTCCAAAAGCGCGAGTAGTCGGCATGGCAGTCAGTGGAGTTGCCCCGCGCATTATGGGCATTGGCCCCGGGCCTGCAGTTGAAAAAGTATTGGCACTCACAGGCTTAAAGCTTGAGCAGATGGATGTGATTGAACTCAACGAAGCATTTGCTGCCCAAGGACTAGCAGTGCTACGCTATCTTGGTTTATCCGACGATGACGCGCGTGTAAATGCCTGGGGTGGCGCCATTGCCCTAGGCCACCCACTGGGTGCTTCTGGAGCCCGCTTAGTGACTACGGCTATCAATCGCTTGCATGCTACTGGCAGTCACTACGCTTTATGTACGATGTGTATTGGGGTTGGTCAAGGAATTGCCTTAATTGTTGAGCGTGTTTAATGCTATTTGCAGTAAAGTAGTTCTAGTATTTTTAATCACTATAAAAAAGAATTCTGATGTCTCATCACGAAAAATTAATTGCAGCCTTTGAAGCTTATAAAGCGGAAAATGAAAAGTTCCAGGAAAAAGGCATTAAAGCATCTGCTGCTAGAGCTCGTAAGGCACTTCAAGAAATTGCTGGCTCTTGTAAAGAGCGCCGTAAAGAAATCACAGCGCAAAAAGAGGCTTTAGAAGCTAAGCCAAAAGGCGAAGGTATGTCTCAAGATGCTGCACGTCACGCGCACATCCGCAGATAATTGCTGCAAATATAGAAACCGCCTGCGGGCGGTTTTTTTATTGCATCAAGTTAAAGATCAATATTTTCTAGGGAAACATGTTCTAGATGGCGTGTGTCAGCCCATTGCCCAACTTCCCATCCGCTTCCATCATGAATGAGCCAGTTAAATGACGCATTCGGGACGGAGGCTGCGCGTTTCGCATTCAATGCCTCACGTCTTGCCAGTCTATGAGCCATATCTAAGACGCCCCCATGACTTACAAGCAGAATGGTTTTTCCAAGATTGGCTTGGCGAATCTGCTCAAGTGTATCTTGAACCCGTTTTGCAAATTGAGAAATACTTTCTCCACCATTGAGATCATGGTCTATGTCTCTAGCGAGGTGTGCTTCCCATACTTGGGGCTGCTGATCGGGAGCCTCGACTACAGTGAGCCCTTGCAAGGCCCCGAAGTGGCGCTCTCTCAAGCCCTGATGGGGAATTGCGTCTACATTAAATAGATTCACAATGGCATTGGCGGTATCAGCAGCTCTCTGTAGATCACTTGTATAGAGCGCATGAAATTGCAAGTCTGAGATCTTCATAGCTTGCGCCAATTGCAGAGCCTGCGCTTTGCCACGTATGTTTAGTGGAGTGTTCGTCATGCCTTGCAGGCGTCGTTCCACATTCCAGGCGGTTTCTCCATGACGTATGAGGCAGAAGCGAGTTGTATTCATTCACTAATGATAAAACGGCATTAAAAAAGCCCCGTGTGGGGCTTATTCATTATGCTGCTAATAGATTGAGCTTATTTAGGGCCCTTTGGATTTTGTCTTTTTCTTTTGGTTTAGTACTTGTCTCAAGCAATTTTGTTAGTTGTGCAAGATTGAGTGGACCCAATCGGGCTTTACCGGTTTTGGTAAGCATAGAGTCATTTTTGCGATTGCGTTGATTTTGGCCTACAGCCATGATGGTGTCCTAGAGTATTGGAATGATAAATCCGAGGGTCCAACCCAAGAGACTTCCCTAGCTAGGGCGCAGAATAGTGATCACTGATCAGCATAACAGCTATATTCCCCTGGCGTATCATAAGAATGTTAGATTCATGTTTTACTGATCGAATCAAGGCTGAGTAAAAGCTGAAAGCACATTATGAATAAATTTTTATATCCTTTGTTACTCATGAGCCTCAATTTGATGGCTTGCGCTGCAGTGTATACCGACGCATCTGACGCTAATCATGTCACTTATTTGAATAGCAGTGATGAGTCGATTGCACAGTTAAATCAAAAAGCCACCTTGTATTGTGCTCAATACGGCAAGGTTGCCTCATTCAGAAAAACCGATAGTGCTCTGGTTGCGGTTTTTGACTGCAGCTACCAAAAATAAGACTAGTTAACCCGCTAAGTCTGACTGATAAATGAGACCCGCATGCTCTCGTAGGGCATGGAATTGAATGGATTCCCAGCGTTGCTGCGCAACATCTAGTTCTGATTTGTGAGAGGCTAAAAATACAGATGCACCAACGACATCTTCGGCCATGCGGTGAATATTTTCTTGGGTAAATTTCTTGAGCGCCACAGGATCATCAGAGCTTACCCAACGCGCTAGACTGTAACGAGCAGGAAGAAGCCTCACCTCAGCACCATACTCAGTTTGCAGGCGATGACTCACCACCTCAAATTGCAGTTGACCAAATGCACCTAGTAGCATGGTGCCACCAGTCATCGGCCTGAAAACTTGAATCGCACCTTCTTCGCCCAGCTGCATTAACCCGGTTCGCAATTGCTTGGAGCGCAAGGGGTCGGCCGACTCAACCATACGGAAAATTTCAGGAGCAAAAAATGGCAAGCCAGTAAATTGCAATTGTTCGCCTTCAGTCAGCGTGTCGCCTAAGCGGAGCAGACCATGATTGGGCAGGCCTATGATGTCACCCGGGAAAGCCTCGTCCAAAATGTCACGGCGTTGCGATAAAAAGGAGAGGGCATTGTTGGTGCGAACTTCTTTACCATTGCGGCAAATCTTGAGTTTCATGCCGCGTTGGAAGTGGCCAGAGCAGATACGTAAGAAGGCAACTCGGTCGCGATGCGCTGGATCCATATTGGCCTGAATCTTGAAGACTACGGCCGAGAATTTATTTTCTGCGGGGCTGACTTCACGTTGCAATGCTTTGCGTGAACCTGGCGATGGCGCGAGCTCAACTAGGGTATTCAAAATTTCTCGCACCCCAAAATTATTAATCGCTGAGCCAAAAAATACAGGGGATTGGCGGCCTGCTAAGAAGGCTTCGCGGTCAAATGCAGGCATGGCATTTTTAATTAAATCAACTTCAGCTAAAGCATTCTCTAGATCATCGCCCAAGCGCTCTTTGAGCGCCGGATCATTGATATCAACGATGGCGTGTGAGTCTTCAGTAACACGATCTTCACCCGCTTTAAACATCCGCATTTGCGAGTTCGCAATATCAATCACGCCCGCGAAAGATTTGCCCATGCCGACAGGCCATGTGAATGGCACTACTTCAATACCAAGTGCAGATTCAATTTCATCCATTAATTCCATGGGCGGCTTTACTTCGCGATCCATCTTATTAATGAAGGTAACAATAGGTGTATTACGAGCACGACAAACCTCAAGCAAGCGCAAGGTTTGAGATTCAACACCATTGGCTGCATCAATTACCATTAAGGCAGAGTCAACCGCGGTTAATACCCGATACGTATCTTCAGAAAAATCTTGGTGACCTGGCGTGTCTAATAAATTGATGATGCAGTCACGGTATTCCATCTGCATCACCGAGCTTGCTACCGAAATGCCACGCTGTTTCTCAATTTCCATCCAATCTGAGGTGGCATGTCTACTGGCTTTACGAGCCTTCACACTACCGGCAATTTGAATTGCTCCAGCATAAAGGAGCAGTTTTTCAGTCAGCGTAGTCTTACCCGCATCTGGGTGAGAGATGATGGCAAAACTGCGGCGGCGAAGAACTTCTGCGCCGGGAGTGCTTGATGAAATAGTATCGATGGTAATTCTGCCCTTAATCTAGGTCTGGACAGAATTATAAGCGGGTACTGCCTTCTCAGAACTGCTCTTCAGGTCTCAGAAAGCGCCATTGCCCAGGTGGCAGTGGACCCAGTGAAATTCGACCCATTCGCACACGCTTTAAGCCGATGACCTTAAGACCCACCATTTCACACATGCGGCGAATCTGACGTTTACGGCCTTCTCGCAGCACAAAGCGTAACTGATCTTCGTTCTGCCAACTTACTTGGGCTGGTTTGAGGGCAACGCCGTCTAGGGAGAGGCCATGTTTGAGTCTATCTAAATCCTCAAATGAAAGTGCACCCTCTACTCGCACTAGATATTCTTTTTCAATTGGGCTGTTCTCGCCGATGAGTAGTTTGGCAATACGACCGTCTTGTGTAAGAACAAGCATGCCGGTTGAGTCAATATCTAAACGGCCAGCAGGCGCTAGGCCGCGGGTATTAAAACGTGGACTACGACCTTTATCCAGAGGACTACCAAAGTAGTTGTCTGGGGTGATAAGGGATGCGGCTGGCTTATATTCTTGTTCGTCGTCAAAGTGAGAAATAAAGCCCACCGGCTTATTTAAGATCACAGTTACTCTAGAGGCCTGCTGTGCTTTTGCAACCGATTGCAACTCAATCTTTTGATGGCGAAAAGCCCGGACGCCCAGCTCATTTACTACTTCGCCGTCAACCGTCACCAGACCTTGTTCAATGTAGGAATCGGCCTCACGGCGAGAGCAGAGGCCCAACTCAGAGAGTAGTTTTGAAACGCGAACTTTTTCTTCCATGGGGACATTATCAAGCAAATGGCTAACTTATTGATTAAATCCGGGCATAGATGCTAGACGCGTACGATATGCACGCTACAGGTCGCTTCCTCAACAATTTTGGTCATGGAGGTTCTCCAGGGCGCTACTTTATTAGGTAGCTTATGAGAGCCTCCAATAATAATCAAAGAAGCCTCATTGTCTTTGGCAAACTCAACAATGCGGGTTGCCGGATCTAGCGCTTCTAGAACATGATATGAAATCCGCTCGGGAGGAAGTTTAAGTGGTTTAGCCCATTCCATGAGTTGCACGAGATGGTTACGCACTATACCGCTGGCAGTTTGACTTTCTTGATTGCCCTCAAATGTGGGTGTGCTTGCAATAGTGCTAAGACAGACGAGGCGACCTTCGGGATAGACTAACAGAACATTTTTAGCAGTCATTTGCATGCGTTCACGCAATTCTTGATCTGACTGGCGTGTGTCGATAGCCGCAATAATGAGTGGTGCATTTTGATTGCCCTTGCTTGGGCGTGGGCTGGGGGAGGGTTCATAACCCGCAGCACTAAACCAACGCTTCATACTCTCCCAGAGACTGACCGGGGCAACACGTTCAGAGCGCTCTGTCAGCGTAATGGTATCTGGTTCGCGCAATGCTTGACGTAGTTGGGTAGCGCTTTGATAGCGATCATCTGCTCTTGCCTCCAAGCAACGTAATACAACCTCTTGTAGCCAGCGAGGAATTTCTTTGCGAATGGCGCGTGGCGGGAAAGCTTCGGCCCACATTCGCTTGCGTAAGCCACTCATGGTCTGCGGATTGCCAAATGGAAGCTGACCTGTAAGTAATTCATACAAGATCACGCCAATAGAGAAAATATCACTGCGATAGTCAGAGCGAATTCCAAAAACTTGTTCGGGTGCAATGTAAGGCGCCGAGCCGATGCCTTTTCGCATTTCTTCGGCCAGCAAATCAGGAAAACGTTCATGATGTGAAAGGCCAAAATCAATTAGACTTAATTTGCCCTTCTCATCAATCAAAATATTGTCGGGCTTGATATCAAGATGAATAGCATCTTGAGAGTGTAAAGATTGCACTGCCTGAGCTAAATCCGCTCCTATCTGAATCACTTCTTCAATGCTAAATTGCTTGCCCTCTTTGATCTGGTCTTCTAAGGGGTGGCCACCGACCCGCTCCATTGCTATGTAGGGACGGGTTGCCATATTGCCAGAGCCTAAATATTGGGGAACATAAGGGCTCTTGAGAGCTCGCAAGATGGTTAATTCAGTTTCAAATCCAATCAAGCTTTCTACGGGCTGATCCCTGCCAACCCGTGGAATTTTTAAAAGAATGGGGAGATCAATGCCTTCTTTGGTTGCAGAAAATAAGCTGGCCATACCTCCGCGATGCACTTCTTTGCCCAATACAAAACCATCGACCACCTTGCCTTCTTGAAAGATATCGTCAACTGCTTCGATGTTTGGCCTGGCATCCATGAGCAGTTTATTTGCCAGTAATGAGGCGATTGGCTAGCTCTTCAGGTAGGCCAGCACTTCTTACTTTTTCTGCGGCTGTAAAGTGATCATAGGGCACACGGTGAAACGTCAGGGCTTCTGTAGCAGGCTCAAGGATAGCAAAACAGGCCTCAGGATTACCATCCCGTGGTTGCCCAAGAGAGCCCACAACACCGACCCATTGGCGATGTTTCATCACTGGAATTTCATCACCTGGATGGGGTGCAAAGCGAATGAGTTTGCCTACAGCGCTTTGATAAAAGAGGGCTTGCTCGTGGGCATGGCCAACAAAGGTATATGTGGTGCCAGAGCTTTGTGCACATTGCCAAGCGCTCATGCTATCGGTAACGTAATTCCATTCAGACGGGTTATATGCTGATGCATGCACAAAGCATCGATCTTCTTCATGAATGATGAGGGGTAGATCTTTTAAAAATTGCACCTGCGCACTGCTTAATTGTGTCTTTGTCCAAGCAATAGCAGCATTTGCATGGGGATTCATCTGATCGCGATAGTCTTTAAAGACTGCTTCATCATGATTACCAACAATTGCAATTGCTTTTTTTGCAGCCACTAGATCGCCAATACGATCGACGAGCGCGCAAGGATCTGCGTTATAGCCTACTAGGTCCCCCAAAAAAACCATGCGCGTCACCCCAAGCTCTTGCGCCTTAGCCATACAGGCTTCATAGGCTTCTAAATTGCTATGCAGGTCGGCAAAAAATCCAATACGTTCAGTCATCCTCAAATGATAGGACAAAATGGAAGTGGGCGGCTAATATGGATTGGTTTCGTTTAAAGGACGGTTTTTAAAACGCTTATGAACCCAATAATATTCTGCCGGTCGTAAACGAATCTCTTTTTCAAAATACTCATTCAGCTTGGCTGTATCAGCCACTGGATTGTCGGTTGGAAATTGCTCGAATGGTTTGCTAATCGAGCATATATAGCCACTTTCATCTGCTTTGAGAGTGGTAATCATCAAGCAAACTTCCGCCCCAGTGATAGATGCGAGGCGCGAAATAGCGGTAATCGTATTTGTCGATATGCCGAAGAAAGGTACAAAAGCAGAATCTTTTAGGCCCAAATCGATATCAGGCGCAATGATGATGAAATTACCCTTACGAATTTCGCGGATCAGCTCTAGAGAATTTCCCTGGCGATCTATTGAGTTGCCACCAAAGCGATTGCGCCATTCCACAATTTTTCGATTAAAGAATGGGCTTTTCATTCTTTGAAAAAATCCCGAGGTTCTAGGCCAACCCTTTTCTTTCGAGAGCGCGCTCAAAATAATACTGCCCTCAATTCCAGTGAAGTGCATATTAACTAATATACGTGGTTTCTTATCCTTTAGATCAACTGCTGATTGCACTTCAATCATGCGACTTAATTGCTGTGAGCTACCGCACCAGATCACGCTTTTTTCCACCAGACTTCTGCCTAGCAAACGCCAGTGTTGCTTGCTTAAGACCTCAATCTCGTGGGAGTTCAAATTTGGAAAACACAAATGCAAGTTGGTTTTAACAACCCGATTGCGTTCACCCGGTATACGGGCCGCAATATACCCAAGACCATACCCTAGCGCTACCAATAATTTATAAGGAAGAATTGATAGGATTTTTAAAAAAGCAACTACGGTGTAATTTGAGAGAGTCTGAAGCAAATTATGTAGACTCGATTTCATAACGACTCAATGTCTCTGGGTAGCGCATAGCCAATTCTTCGGATGAGCTAATAGACATGCCAAGATCATTCACAAGGCCTGTTTCGAGGCGATATGTCCAGCCATGAACAGTAAGATCTTGTCCGCGTGACCAAGCATCTTGGACAATCGTTGTTTCACAAACGTTGACCACTTGCTCGATCACATTGAGCTCGCATAAACGGTCTTGTCGTTTTGGTGTTGGTATGAAATCGCCTAAGTAACGCTCGTGTTTTTGGTGGACATCTTTTACATGGCGCAACCAGTTGTCGGCAAGGCCTACGCGGCGGTCGCTTAAAGCGGCATGTACACCTGCACAGCCATAGTGACCTACTACCAAAATATGCTTAACCTTAAGCAAGTCGATCGCAAACTGAATGACTGATAAGCAATTTAAATCGGTATGAACGACTACATTTGCTACATTGCGATGAACAAATAATTCACCGGGTAATAAATCAACAATTTCATTAGCAGGTACGCGGCTATCTGAGCAGCCAATCCAAAGATATTCGGGAGCCTGTTGAGAGACAAGGCGCTGAAAGAATTCGGGATCTTTAGCAACCATGCTTTGCGCCCAAACACGATTATTGGTAAATAGCTGTTCTAAAGGTTTGGAGTTCTTCATAATGATGTTTTCAGTTTAAAGCACTTTTATGACGCCAATTTGGTTGAAACAAACTTCTACAGGTATTGCGCTGAGCTTGCACTGCCAGCCGGGTGCTAAACAAACTAAGGTTGTTGGCTTGCATGATGGCTGCTTAAAAATCTCTTTACAAGCCCCTGCGCTAGAGAACAAGGCAAATGAATTGCTTTTGGCTTGGCTTTCAAAGCAATTAAAGGTGCCGCAAAAACAAATTCAGTTTCTATCTGGTCAAAATAGCCGCGTCAAAAGAGTGGAAATTTGGGGCTCTATTACGCCTGAGCAAATCGTCCAGATCCTGAGCCCCTGAGGTTCACCAGAAGATTGCCCACAGAATTCCCAAAATAAGTACCCATTTACCAATGTAATAAACAGAGCGGTGTTTTGCTTTGAGCTTCTTGGCCTGCGCTCTGAGTTGGTAAAAATACCAAAAGAGTCTATTAACAAACCCTACTTGCTCTCCTACCTCATTTTGCGAGGATGCAGCACTCATGACGTAGCGACCAAACCAGCGATTAATCACTTGTACCAGCTTGGTGTAAACGGGGCGCTCGACATCACAGAACAAAATAATCCGCTGTTGATCGGTTTCATTCGCGGCAAAGTGAATATAAGTCTCATCAAACATCACCGGCTCGCCATCTTTCCAGAAATAACGCTCCCCATCTACTTCGATAAAGCATTTAGGATCGTTCGGCGTGACTAGGCCAATGTGATAACGCAAAGAGCCGGCATAGGGGTCACGGTGTCTTACCAAAGTGGCGCCAGGGGGTAGTGAGGCAAACATGGCGGCTTTGACTGCAGGGATTGAGTTCAATAAAGCGACTGTTTTGGGGCATTTAGCCTGCGCCGATGGCATTTCTTTGCCGTACCAGCAAAGGTGGAAGCGCTTCCAGCCCGTCCGAAAGAATGAGTTAAAGCCGATATCGTTATAGCCAGTTGCCACTGCAATTGCACCGTCACTGTTTAAAGAAAGGGCCTCGTCGCGGATGATTTGCCAGTTATCCTGCAACACTTGCATTTCTGGAAACTGTTCAACAGGAATAAACGCACCCTTTTTGACTTTTGAAAAAAGGTACAAAAGCGTATTAATGGGAGCAAGTAGTACTTGATAGTCCATTAAAGAGCGAACCAAGCCGAAACGCACCTTACCTCGGAAATATACAAATAATGCTGAGGCAATAAAAATAAAAAAGACGATGTGGCGCACTTGCATAGGGTTTACCAATAAGGATGAATCCTTGTATTTTATTTCTTGCGGCTAGCGATTGCTATCTTTTCTCTACTGGATATACCCCTATACTTAAAGTATATGAATAATATGTTTAGCGATAGGCATCTAATTGGTGCGTAGTGCCCTATTAATAAGGAAAAACAGATGAATAAATTCATAAAAACCCTTCTAGTTCTTATAGTTATTGGCTTGGCGCTCTTGGCAGCCTATACCTGGGCAATGCTCAATTGGAGCTATGGCAGCGGTGAGCGCGCTGGATATGTGCAGAAATTTTCTAACCGCGGGTATCTCTGCAAGACCTGGGAAGGTGAGTTAGCAATGGTTTCCATGCCTGGAACAATGTCAGAAAAATTCTTTTTCACAGTCCCGAGTGATGCTGTGGCGCAAAAAATTAACGCTAATTTAGGTAAAAAGGTCACATTGCAGTATCAACAACACATCGGTCTTCCAACAACATGTTTTGGGGATACGGAGTATTTTGTCTCGGATATAACTGTTTTGGATGACCCAAATCAATAAGTAGTAAAAATTGCTGTAGCGCAACTTTATTTTTGTAATTTTTTATGGTTAAAATCATGTAAGCGTAATGTGCGCTGACATCAATATATATAAGGAGCTTCACTTGAACAAAGCAGAACTAATCGCAGCTATTGCTGACGATGCTGAGATCTCAAAAGCCAAAGCTGAATTTGCATTGAATTCTGCTATTGAGCAAATCATTAAGGCTGTTACTAAAGGTGATTCAGTACAACTGATCGGCTTCGGTACTTTTGCTTCTGGTAAGCGCGCTGCGCGTATGGGTCGTAACCCAAAAACTGGCGAGCCACTCAAAATTGCTGCTGCTAAAACTGTTAAGTTCTCTGCTGGTAAAGCATTTAAAGATTCAGTTAACAAGCGTAAGAAGTAATTCTTACTTTGTTAGAAAAAAGCCCGGCATGCCGGGCTTTTTTATTTCTGCAAATAGCTAGGATCTATAAAAAATCTCAATCCAATTTAGCTTTGAACCAAGCGGCGATGGCGATGAATGCTCATTAATATTCCAGCACCAAAACCTAGCGTTACTAAGGCAGTGCCACCATAACTGATGAACGGCAGGGGTACTCCGACCACCGGAAGTAGTCCACTTACCATGCCAATATTTACAAATGCATAGGTAAAGAAAATTAAAGTGACTGATGCACCTAAGAGGCGGGTAAATAAATTGGGGGCGCTTGCTGAGATCGTCAAGCCTCTTTTGATGAGTGCAAAAAAGAGCGCCAATAAAATAAAGTTGCCAAGCAAGCCAAACTCTTCTGAATACACTGCAAATACAAAGTCGGTATGTTTTTCTGGAATAAATTCTAAATGGGCTTGAGTGCCCTGAAACCATCCCTTGCCAAAGAAGCCGCCAGAACCGATGGCGATCATTGATTGAATGGTATGAAATCCTTTTCCAAGAGGATCGCTGCTTGGATCAAGCAAGGTACAGACTCGATGCTTTTGATAATCTTGAATAAATGGCCAGGCTATATCCGGTTGACAGATCGTGCCGCCAAAAATAATGATGAGCAAAATCCCAACAACACCAATTGCAACAAAAGGCAAAATCCATTTCCAGGGTAGGCCAGCCAAAATGATGACGTAAAGACCTGCTGCAAAAACAAGGAGTGCGGTACCTAGGTCGGGTTGACGTGCAATGAGTAGAACAGGGATGCCCAGAATCACTGCAGCAACACCATAGTCCCAAGTCTTAATAATGCCTTCTCGTTTTTGGAAGTACCAAGCCAACATGAGAGGCATGGCAATTTTCATAATTTCAGAGGGCTGAATGACAACGCCAATATTGAGCCAACGGCGCGCCCCTTTTTTAATTAATCCAAAGGCAGCTACTGCAACTAACAATAGAACGCCCAAGCTATAAATCCATACTGCAGCAAGCTCTAACCATTTTGGCGGGATCCGAGAAACAATCCACATCACCACAAAAGATAATGCAAGATTACGCAACTCATCTTCAACCAATACGGGCGTATTTTGACTTGCAGAAAGAAAAGTTAAAAAGCCAACCGTCGCCAAGCCAAGTAAAATAAGGCCTAAGCGTCGATCTAAACCTTCAAAAATATAAAAGAAGGCTTGGCGTAATTTAGTTATGGGGCTCTTTTCCATTCAGGAACCTCCTTAGGCCATTTGCCTTCAATGTAGTAATCCAAGGCTTTGCGAGCAATCGGTGCAGCATATTGCGCACCAAAGCCTGCATTCTCTACAACCATCGCAATAACGATAGTTGGTTTGTCAGCAGGCGCAAATGCTTCGAACAAAGCATGATCGCGGAGAAACTCTGCAGTGGCGCCATGTTTGTAATCTTTCGAATTCAAACTAAAGACTTGAGCTGTTCCAGTTTTTCCGCCAGAGGTATATCCAGCTCCTTGAAACGCAGCTGCAGATGTCCCGGAGCGATTGACTTCAACCATGGCATTTTTGATCACTTCAATGTTTTCTGGTTTGAGCTCAATTCGATAGCTTTCCTTGGGCGTGGTCAGGGTGCGATTTCTTGTAAAGGGATCTTCAATTGCCTTCACTAAGTGCGGCTTCATGACGATGCCGTTATTCGCGAGGTTTGCCATTGCGTGTGCTAATTGCAAAATCGTGAAGGCGTTATAGCCCTGCCCGATTCCCAATGAGATCGTTTCGCCTTCATACCATTTTTGCTGCTCTGGTTTTTTAAAGGTATTCTTTTTCCAAGTGGTAGATGGTAGGACGCCTTTTGCTTCACCTTGTAAATCGATGCCAGTGATTTGGCCAAAACCAAATGGCTTCATAAAGTCCGCAATCATATCTACACCCATATCGCGCGCTAGCATGTAGTAATACGTGTCACACGATTCAACAATCGACTTTTGCATGTCCACAGTACCATGGCCACCTTTTTTATCATCGCGGAATGTGTGATTGCCAAAATCAAAGTAGCCGGGATCAAAAATAGTTTGTGATGGAGTGCGCTTTTTATTCTCCAAGGCGCCTAATGCCATAAATGGCTTGTAAGTAGATCCGGGTGGATAAATACCTTTTAGTGGCCTGTTATAAAGTGGTTTTTGTGGAGAGTCATTCAGCTCCTTCCATGTCACTGAGTCAATGCCTTCCACAAAATCATTTGGATTGAAGTTGGGTTTAGAGACGAATGCCAGGACATCACCCGTTTGAGGTTCGATTGCTACAAATGCGCCACGAAAGTTTCCATAAAGCTGTTCAACTAAATATTGCAATTTGATATCAACAGACAGAATGACATTTTTGCCTGGCACTGAAGGTGAGCTTGAAAGTGTGCGCACAGGTTTGCCACCAGCAGTAATTTCTACCTGGTCGTAACCTGGTACGCCACGCAATACAGTTTCATAACTTTGTTCTAGACCAATCTTGCCTACGTATTGAATGCCTGGCAAAAAAGATGCCTGAAGTGCATCAGGATCATCGGCTTTAGAGTCTTCAATTTCGGCTTGCATGCGTTCTTTGTCGCGCTGTGAAACGCGCCCAATGTAACCAATGAGGTGGGAGGCCAATTCGTTATACGGGTACTCTCGGAAGCTTCGGGCGCGGATTTCAACACCTGGAAAGCGGTAACGATTGGCCATAAAGCGGGCAGTTTCTGCCTCGGTTAGCATTGAACGAAGGGGAATTGTCCCCATTTTTCGAGAATCTTCTAGAGAACGCTTGAAATTGCGTCGGTCTCTGGGGGAAATGAGCACGATTTCAGATAACTGATCAATTAATTCGTCCACATTCCCTTGAACCTCTTCAGCATTGATATCTAAAGTAAGGGCGGAATAGTTTCGTCCAATCACAATTCCGTTGCGATCAATCAGCAAGCCACGGCTAGCTGGTGCTGGCACCACGGCAATGCGATTGTTTTCTGCTAGAACTGCATATTTATTATGGCTAACCAATTGCAGCCAAACTAGTCGGGTAATTAGCAGAAAAAAGCAAAACGTGACAAACCAGGTTGCAATATGAATGCGCTCTTGGAACGAGTCTAAGTCTGGCTTTTTAAAGGAAACCATTGGCTTTAGATGGGGCGGTTGTGATCAACGTCAGTTGGCCGACGTTGGGGCGCAAGCAAGATTCGCGTCGCAAGTGGCCACAACATAGCTTCAATGCTTGCTTGAATCGCGCCCGTTAAAGCCCACCAATAGAATTCCCCGCTAAGCATCCAGTGCACTAAGACTGGAAATAAAGAAACTAAGAGGAAGATTGGCAGTAGGTGAAAGGCCTGCGTAAAAACTGCTAATGCAGTAATGCGGCGATGCCAAGAGATGGCGATATAGGCTACCAGCGAGTAACTAAATGCATGCAGGCCAAGCAGATCGGAGTTGTGTACATCCATTAGCAGGCCGAATAAGAAGGCCCATACAACGCCTACATAGCGGTGCTGATGAATATTCCAAAACACAATGCAGAGAATGAGCCAATCTGGCACCCAACCGTAGTTTCCGATTGGTAGGAGATTAAGCATTAAGGCGCAAAATAAACTGAAGTAAATAAATACAGGGTTTACTGGGCGAAGAATGTAGCCGCTTTGAAAGTCGATCATTGCATTCCTCGGGCGCGGGTCTGGCGACGACCGGGCGCATTATTGACTGGGGCCCCAGTCTTATTGGAGCTGGTGGAGGCTTTTGCCTCCCATTTTGGGTCGTAAAGGAAGGCCAAAGCCTGGCGATAGCGATTGACAGGAGCAACTGGTTCGCAAAATACGTTCGAAGAGTTCTTGTCTGCATTACGCTCAATACGAGTAATGATCGCCACTGCAAATCCTGGCGGGTATACGCCATCAATTCCGGAGGTCAATAAAACATCTCCTACTTCTAAATCACTGGCAACGGGCAGATAGCGCAGCTCTAAAGGATTGCCGCGCCCCGCACCAAATACGGCGGCTCGAAGGCCATTGCGAGCGACTTGCACTGGTACGGCAAAATCACGATCTTCTAGCAAAGATACTTCTGCAGAGTGATCGTAGATGCGCACCACCTGACCAAGAATGCCATCATCATTCGCAATCGGATTACCAAGTTTGAGTCCATCATCGGTGCCACGATTAATTACAACGCGTTGTGAGATTGGATTTGGTGGGTTAAACAAAATTTCAACAGGCAAGGTTTTGAAAGAAACCTGTTTTTGTAAGTCCATGAGCTGACGTAAATTCTGATTCTCTACTTGGAGGTATTCGGATTGAGTGGCAAGCAGGGAGAGCTCCGCTTGACGTGCTTTCATTTCTCGATTCTCTTGATCTAAAGTTCCGCGAGTAGTGAAATAGTCTGAGCTAGCTTCAATCAAGTTCCGGGGCGCCATCATGATGTATTCAAGTGGACGCAATACCCAATTCACATTGTTGCGAATCGGATCGAGGGCTTTAAAGCGAAAATCGATCAGCATTAATGCAATGCTGATCGACAGACAGACAATCAGTTTTACTAAGGCGGGAATGCCCTGTCTGAAAAGTGGAGGGGCGCTATGTCGCAATGTCCTGGCCGACGTTATCGCTTACTCTTGCGAGAACACTCCACCCAATTTGTCCATACGCTCTAAAGCAATACCGCAGCCACGAGCAACGCAAGTGAGCGGGTCTTCAGCAATATGAATCGGGAGTCCAGTTTCTTCCATGAGTAAGCGGTCTAGGTCACGCAATAAGGCGCCACCACCAGTAAGCATCATGCCGCGCTCAGCAATGTCAGATGCCAACTCAGGAGGAATTTGTTCGAGCGCAGCTTTGACTGCAGTGACGATTTGATTGAGTGGATCAGTCAAAGCTTCCAACACTTCGTTGCTAGTGACAGTGAAGCTACGTGGAATACCTTCTGAAAGATTGCGACCCTTTACTTCCATCTCGCGCACTTCAGCGCCAGGGAATGCAGAGCCAATTGTTTTCTTAATCAATTCAGCAGTTTGCTCGCCAATCAACATCCCGTAGTTACGACGAATGTAATTGGTAATCGCTTCGTCAAACTTATCACCGCCAACACGCACAGATCCTTTGTAGACCATGCCACCCAATGACATCACGCCAACTTCAGTGGTACCACCACCAATATCAATCACCATTGAGCCAGCCGCCTCAGATACAGGCAGGCCTGCACCGATTGCTGCAGCCATTGGCTCTTCAATCAGAAATACTTGTGAAGCGCCCGCACCGAGTGCAGATTCACGAATTGCGCGACGCTCAACTTGAGTTGAGCCGCAAGGAACGCAGATGATGATGCGCGGGCTAGGCTTGAGAAGCTTGCTTTCATGAACCATCTTGATAAATTGCTTGAGCATTTGCTCAGTGATGGTGAAATCAGCAATAACCCCGTCTTTCATGGGGCGAATGGCCTCAATATTGCCCGGAACGCGTCCTAACATCGCTTTTGCTTCTTTGCCAACGGCCAAAATGGTCTTTTTGCCACTTGGACCACCTTCTGTGCGAATTGCCACAACCGAGGGTTCATCAAGCACAATACCCCGCTCACGCATGTAAATTAAGGTGTTGGCGGTTCCTAGGTCGATGGCTAGGTCATTAGAAAAGTAGCTGCGGAAAAAACCAAACATGATGTAGTGGGAAAATAGTAAGTGTTAATAAATATATATAGGAATGATACTCCAGAGACCTATGAAACTTGATGATGTCCAGCGCATTGCGCACCTATCTAGGCTTGAGTTAAATCAGGCAGAAGCCGAGGCAGTTTTGCCTCAATTGCAGGCGGTTTTCTCCCTGGTGGAAGAAATGCAGGCAGTCGATACCTCTGGTCTGGAGCCCTTGGCTCACCCTATTCTTTTCCTGCGAGAGCTGGCTCAGCCTTTACGGGTCGATCAGGTCAGCGAGTCCGATCATCGCATTGAAAACATGCAATCTGCCCCTGCCCAGCAGGATGGTTATTTCTTAGTTCCAAGGGTGATTGAATGAGTTGGCACCAAACCCCCATCGCCCTAATGGCCAAAGCGTTGGCTGCAAAAGAGGTCTCCAGTATGGAGTTGACCCAATACTTTTTGAGTCGTATTGAGGCTGAAAAACGTTGGAATGCATATCTTGATGTGAATGCTCACTTATCTTTAGAGCAAGCAAATAAAGCAGATACATTAATAGCTGCCGGTAAAGGTACGCGTTTAACCGGAATTCCGGTGGCGCACAAAGATGTGTTCGTCACTAGGGGCTGGAAGTCGACCGCAGCCTCCAAAATTCTAGAAAACTACCAAAGCCCTTTTGATGCCACCGTGGTGGCAAACCTCGGAATGCCAAGTGAAAAAAATCCACATGGTGCAGGAATGGTCTGTCTTGGCAAGACCAATATGGATGAGTTCGCAATGGGCTCTTCTAACGAAAATTCAGCCTTTGGACCAGTCTTAAATCCCTGGAATGGTCAATATGTCTCTGGTGGCTCCTCCGGTGGTTCGGCTGCTGCCGTAGCTGCCGGATTGGCCCCTATTGCTACAGGTAGCGACACCGGCGGATCCATTCGTCAGCCATCGGCCTTTTGTGGCATTACTGGCATCAAGCCTAGTTATGGGCGCGTATCCCGTTACGGCATGATCGCCTATGCCTCTTCCTTAGATCAGGCTGGCCCTATGGGTAAAACGGCGGAGGATTGCGCTTTATTGTTAACGGCAATGTCTTCTCATGACCCGCGCGACTCAACCTCCTTGGCTGATTCGGGCGAGGACTACAGTCGTTTCCTCAATAAGCCCTGGCAAGATAGCAGCACCAATTCCGCAAAACCTTTAGAAGGCTTACGAGTGGGGCTGCCAAAAGAGTTTTTTGCAGAAGGATTGGCGCAGGATGTTGCAAATGCAGTAAATGCTGCAGCGAAAGCTTTGGCAGATTTGGGGGCAACACTAGTTGAGGTGAGTCTGCCTAAAACCAAATTATCCATTCCAGTCTATTACGTCTTGGCACCCGCCGAGGCATCAAGCAATTTGAGTCGTTTCGATGGTGTACGTTATGGACATCGCGCAAATGAATATAAAGACCTTGGGGATATGTACCAAAAGTCTCGGACGGAAGGTTTTGGTGCTGAAGTCAGACGCCGTATTTTGATTGGCACTTATGTACTGTGCCATGGTTACTATGATGCCTATTATCTCCAGGCACAAAAGATTCGTCGCATTATTGCGGCAGATTTTCAGGCGGCATTTAATCAATGCGATGTCATTTTGGGACCAGTGGCTCCTGATGTGGCTTGGCGTTTGGGTGAAAAGTCCAAAGATCCAGTACAAATGTATTTAGAAGATATTTATACGCTTTCCACGAATCTGGCTGGACTACCAGCAATGAGTGTGCCTTGCGGCTTTAATGCAAATGACTTACCCATCGGCATGCAACTCATTGGGAATTATTTTTCTGAGGCGCGCTTATTGCAGGTGGCGCATCAGTATCAGCAGGCCAGCGATTGGCATTTGCGGCAAGCAAGCGAGGTGGCATGATGCAATGGGAAGTGGTTATTGGTTTAGAAACTCACGCGCAGTTACAAACGCAATCAAAAATTTTTAGTGGCGCAAGCACGCGCTTTGGGGCTCAGCCCAACACACAGGCATGTGCTGTTGATTTAGCCTTGCCTGGCGTATTGCCTGTACTCAATCGCCAAGCGGTAGAGCACGCCATTCGTTTTGGTTTGGCGGTAGGTGCAAAGATCTCGCCAGCCAGCATTTTTGCGCGCAAGAACTATTTCTATCCTGACCTGCCAAAGGGTTATCAAATTAGTCAATTTGAAATTCCGGTAGTAGTTGGTGGCCAATTAGAAATTTTGGTAGGCGATGAGGTGAAGGTTGTTGAGCTCACCCGAGCGCATATGGAAGAAGATGCGGGCAAATCTGTTCATGAAGAAGGTTTCACTGGTCCGCATGGTGAAGCTTCTAGTGGCATTGATCTCAATCGCGCTGGTACACCGCTACTTGAAATTGTGACTGAACCAGTCATGCGTAGCGCAGTAGAAGCAGTGGCTTATGCAAAAGCGCTGCATGGTTTAGTTGTTTGGTTGGGGGTATGTGATGGGAATATGCAAGAAGGCTCTTTCCGTTGCGATGCCAATGTCTCAGTGCGCCCTAAAGGACAAGTTGAATTTGGTACGCGCTGCGAAATTAAAAACCTTAATTCATTCCGCTTTTTGGAAGAGGCCATTCAATATGAAGTGCGCCGCCAAATTGAGTTAATAGAAGATGGGGGCACCGTTGTTCAGGAGACGCGCTTATACGATCCGGATAAACAGGAAACGCGTAGCATGCGTAGCAAAGAAGATGCGAATGACTATCGCTACTTCCCGGACCCTGATTTATTGCCAGTAGTCATTGATCAGGCTTGGATTGCTGATGTGCGTAGCCAAATGCCGGCATTGCCTGCGCAACTGCGTGAACGATGGCAAAGAGATTTTGGCCTGAGCGCCTACGATGCACAGTTACTGACACAGGATCGCGATACCGCAAAATTATTTGAGACTCTATTAACTTTGGTGGATAAGTCTCTTGCGAAGGCTGCCGCTAATTTAATTACAGGTGAATTTGCTTCCGCTTTAAATCGTGCAGGGATGGCCACTGCAGATGCGCCCCTCAAGGCAGAACATCTCGCACCGATACTTGCTCGCATTGCTGATGGCACGATATCGAACAAGATTGCGAAAGATATTTTTGCCATTCTCTGGGAAGATGTCGTAGCTGGTAAACCACTGAGTTCAGTTGATGAGATTATCGAGGCGAAGGGCTTGAAGCAAATTAGCGATAGTGGTGCATTGGAGGCAATGATTGATCAGGTACTGGTAGCCAATCAGAAATCAGTTGAAGAATTCCGTTCTGGAAAAGAGAAGGCATTTAATGCTTTGGTCGGGCAAATCATGAAGGCCTCTCAGGGCAAAGCCAATCCAGGTCAGGTCAATGAGTTGCTGCGTAAGAAATTAAGTTAAAACCAATTTGTAAAAAGAAAGAGACGATGAGCGCGATTGATCCAAAGCAAGCTGAGCAAGAAGAATTGGTAGCGGAGTGGTTGCGCTCCACCCCAGGTTTCTTTGAGCGTTATGCAGAGTTGTTCAATGAAATTCGTATTAAACATCCGCATGAAGATCGAGCTATCTCTTTGCAAGAGCGACAAATGACAGTCTTGCGCACGCAGAATCAAGAGCTCAATCGTCGTTTAAGTGAGATGTTGCACTTTGGTAGTCGTAACGATAAAACCCAACAAAGCTTAGTAGCATGGTTATTACGTTTAATGAAAGCAAATAACAAGGCCGATGTAGAGGACGCAATTACCTCTGGTTTGGCTGATGTGTTTGAAGTCGAGTCTGCACAACTACTCTCACCAAACGCTGCATTTGGTCCTTGGGTTGATACTCCCTTATGTGGGTCTGCTAAAGAATTGGCGGCAGCGAGTGTGGATTTATTGGCAACCCAAACAATGATTGATCCAAATTGGCAAAGCATGGTCGCTATCGGCTTACCCCTAGGTAAGGCCGCTGCTACACCTCAATCTCCGGCGGTGTTACTGCTTGCTAGTTCGGATGCCACGCGTTTCACGGCTGATATGGGTGCCTTTTACCTGCGTCAGATCGCTGAATTAACGGCAGCAGCTTTGGATCGTATCCAAGCATATGAATCCCCGACTGACTGAACTGCATCCACTCATGCAGGAATACTTGCATGACTTACATGTGTTGCGTCAGTTGTCCGCACACACCCTTAAGGCCTATCAAATGGATTTGGGGGCACTGCAGCTTTTTGCAGCCGAAGATACGACTGATCTATTGTGTGTCAGCAATGCGCATATTCGTCGTTGGGCTGGCAGAATGCATGCCAAAGGTAAATCCCCTAGAAGCATTGCCCGGGGTCTATCAGCTTGGCGTGGTTGGTATGACTGGTTAACCGAGCGGGATGCCAGACGGAGTCCAGGTGTGGCCAATGCTGCCGATAAGTTGTTCGCCAACCCAGTTGATGATGTCAAGGCACCCAAGCGTTTGAAGTCGCTGCCAAAAGCCCTGTCTGTAGAACAGGCCCTATCTTTGGTAAATCAAGCTGTACGCGAAGCACAAGAGAGGGATGATTTCGAGTCGATTCGGGATGCCGCCATCATCGATTTGCTGTATTCCTCTGGTTTACGCCTTTCCGAGTTGCTCGGAATTGATGTCATGCAAAGCAAGGATCGTCAGCATGAGTCGGCTGGTTGGTTGGATTGGGATGCGGGCGAGGTGACGGTACTAGGTAAGGGAGGCAAGCGACGTTCTGTCCCTGTTGGTGCGCCAGCAATGGCGTCATTATCTAAATGGCGAGAGCACAGGGACACACTCGATAGACAAATGATTTCTGCGGGCCTCTTTCTTTCTGCTACGGGCGCGCGTTTATCGCCCCGTACGGTACAAGCGCGTCTACGCTCCTTGGCTATTAGGGCCGGTCTGCCAACCCATGTTCATCCGCATATGATGCGGCATAGCTTTGCCAGCCATGTTTTGCAGTCTTCACAGGATTTACGAGCGGTTCAGGAGATGTTGGGTCATGCCAGCATTGCCAGCACCCAGATCTACACTTCTTTGGATTTTCAGCATTTGGCGCAGGCGTATGACAAAGCCCATCCTAGAGCAAAGGCTGGCAAAGGCTGAGGAACTCGGTAATATAGGGGGTTTCTCGGTTTGAGAACGCGACACACTCGATTTAGATTGGATTTTTAATGGCTTTAATTCCTGTAACGATTCTGACTGGCTTTCTGGGTAGCGGTAAGACCACTTTGCTAAAGCACATTCTGACTGAGCAACATGGCAAGAAAATTGCCGTGATTGAGAATGAGTTTGGCGAGGAAAATATTGATAACGATATTTTGGTCCAGGACAACCAAGAAAATATTGTGCAGATGAGCAATGGTTGCATCTGCTGCACCATCCGTGGCGACTTAGTGGAGGCCTTAAATGCCTTATGGGAACAGCGTAAAGAGAAAAAAATTAGCTTTGAGCGCGTGGTCATTGAAACCACGGGTGTAGCTAATCCAGGGCCAGTTGCGCAAACCTTCTTTATGGATGATGACGTTGCCGACCACTATGTATTGGATGCTGTGGTCACATTGGTAGATGCCAGGCATGGACAACAACAATTAACTGAACATGAAGAAGCGCAGCGCCAAGTGGGCTTTGCCGATCAAATATTTATCACCAAAACGGATTTAGTCAGCCCTACTGAGGTGGATGCATTGCGTAACCGTTTAATGCATATGAATCCGAGAGCCCCAATAGCTGGGATTTCTAAAGGGGTTGTGCCCTTAGATGCGGTATTGGATCTAAAAGGCTTTAATCTCAACACCAAACTGGATATTGACCCCCATTTTTTGGAGGCCGAGGATCATGATCACAGCAATTGCGGGCACGACCATGGCCATGATCACCATGACCATGGTCATTGTGGGCACGACCACTCCCACGACCATCATGGCCATGCAGGCCATACTGATCGTATCCAATCCTTCGTTTTTCGTAGTGATAAACCCTTTGATCATAAAAAATTGGAAGACTTCCTGGGAGGCATTTTGGAGATCTTTGGCGAGAAGATGCTGCGCTACAAAGGGGTGCTTTACGTTAAGGGAAGTAACCGAAAAGTCGTGTTCCAGGGCGTTCATCAGATGATGGGCAGCGATTTGGCCGGTCCTTGGGGTGCTGAGCACAAGCAAACCCGGATGGTGTTTATCGGCATCGACCTACCCAAAGATACCCTACTGGCGGGGCTTGAGGGTTGTTTGGCCTAGTTAAATTGCGAGTACAATCCGCCGCCACGGTCAATATTGGTAAAAGGTCTTAAAACTTTGGCAGAATGAGGCAATAATGCTTCAAATCCACTGAAAGAATGAATGATGGTTAAAACAGCAACAAAATCCACTGCGGCTACTAAGACAGCTAGCAAAGCTCCAAAGGGTGCGCCTCTCACTGAAGCTGAATTGCTCAAAATGTCCGAGAAGGACTATATGAATGCTGCTCAGTTGGATTTTTTCCGTCAGAAGCTTAATACCCTGAAAGATGACATCTTGAAGAATGCCTCTGAAACAACAGAGCACCTTCGTGAAAATATTTTGGTTCCCGATCCAGCCGATCGCGCAACGATTGAAGAAGAGCACGCGCTTGAATTGCGCACGCGTGATCGTGAGCGCAAGTTGCTCAAAAAAGTAGAGCAAGCTTTAGCGCGCATTGAATCAGGCGACTATGGTTGGTGCGAAGAAACCGGTGAGCCAATTGGCTTGAATCGTTTGATTGCCAGGCCAACTGCTAATTTATCTCTTGAGGCTCAAGAGCGTCGTGAATTACGCCAAAAGCTGTTTGGCGATTAATCTTAAAAATGTCTAATCAATCACCTTCTCTCGCAGATATCTCGCCTTTATTAAAGGCGGAGATCTTAGCTGAGGCTCTGCCTTATATTCGGCAGTACCACGGCAAAACTATTGTGATCAAGTACGGCGGGAACGCCATGGTCGAAGAGCGTCTCAAAGAAAGTTTTGCGCGCGATGTCATTTTGCTCAAGCTAGTTGGTATGAATCCAGTGGTGGTTCATGGCGGCGGCCCACAAATTGATGAAGCCCTCAAAAAGATCGGTAAGACCGGTAACTTTATTCAAGGTATGCGCATCACTGATGACGAAACCATGGAAGTAGTTGAATGGGTTCTCGGTGGTGAAGTGCAGCAAGATATTGTGATGTTGATCAACCACTTTGGCGGTCAGGCTGTGGGCTTGACCGGTAAGGATGGCGGCTTAATTCATGCGCGAAAAATGTTAATTCCAGATGAAAAAAATCCTGGAGAGACAATTGATATTGGGTATGTGGGTGAGATTGAAGCTATTAATCCAGCAGTAGTAAAAGCATTGCAAGATGATGCCTTTATTCCAGTGATATCACCCATTGGCTTTAGCGACGAGGGTCAAGCCTATAACATCAATGCCGATTTGGTTGCTGGCAAGATGGCTGAAATTTTGCATGCTGAAAAATTAGTCATGATGACCAATATTCCCGGCGTGTTGGATAAAAATGGCACTTTGATTACCGATTTGACTGCGCGTGAAATTGATGCCCTATTTGCGGATGGCACTATTTCTGGTGGCATGTTGCCTAAGATTTCTTCAGCATTAGATGCAGCAAAGAGCGGCGTCAATTCAGTGCATATTATTGACGGCCGAATTGAGCACTCTTTGTTATTGGAAATTTTGACTGAGCAAGCTTTCGGCACCATGATCCGTTCCAGGTAATCAATCAATAAGCGATATGACTATGCGTGATTCCCTCGAGCCGGCAGCAGAAGTTGACAACAGCGTTGCTGACGCCGGTAAGACACGTAAGCGCCCACGCCCAGGCGAGCGCCGTTTGCAAATCTTGCAAGTGCTTGCGGAGATGTTGCAAAATCCAAAAGGTGAGCGGGTCACAACGGCTGCCTTGGCAGCCAAAATACAAGTATCGGAAGCGGCTCTGTATCGTCACTTTGCTAGTAAAGCGCAAATGTTCGAGGGGCTCATTGCCTTTATTGAGCAGACTGTATTTGGCTTAATTAATCAGATTAATCAAAAAGAAGAATCCGGTCTTGCCCAAGCGCGCGGCATGTTGCAAATGCTTTTATTCTTTGCGGAAAAAAACCCCGGCATGACTCGCGTGCTCTTGGGCGATGCTTTGCTGCAGGAGGATGATCGTTTACAAGAGCGCATCACTCAGGTTCTAGATCGTGTCGAGGCATCACTGAAGCAAGCATTAAGAATTGCCCAGACTCAAGGTGGTGCATGGTCACACGTGAGTCAAGATGAGGTGGGTATTCGGGCTGCCATGTTGATGAGTTTTGTCTTGGGACGTTGGCATCGCTTTGCGCGTAGCGGTTTTAAAAAACTACCAACTGAAGCTTCTGACATTAGTCTTCGCATTCTTCTCTCCGAATGAGCGAGCTAAACCTCTCTAGAAACACCATCCATTTTGCCGAGCCCTTGCCTTTGCAAAGTGGCGCCATTCTGCCTGCTTATGACTTAGTGATTGAAACGTACGGCAAGTTAAATGCTGATAAAAGCAATGCCGTATTAATTTGCCATGCCCTCAATGCATCCCATCATGTAGCGGGACCAAGCCCCGATAATGCAAATGACATTGGCTGGTGGGACAATATGATTGGACCTGGTAAGCCAGTCGATACCAATTATTTTTATGTCATCGGCGTTAATAATTTAGGCTCCTGCTTTGGCTCAACTGGGCCAATGAGTATTAATCCTGAAGATGGCAAACCATATGGTGCCAACTTTCCAGTCATTACTGTTGAGGATTGGGTAAATACCCAGGCGCGCTTGGCTGATAAATTAGGTATTCGTAAGTTTGCGGCAGTAATGGGTGGTAGCTTGGGTGGCATGCAAGCGATGGCTTGGGCGATTCAATACCCTAAGCGTTTAGATCATTGCGTAGTGATTGCCTCCACACCAAAACTCAGCGCACAAAACATTGCTTTCAACGAAGTCGCTCGCAATGCCATTCTCTCTGATCCAGACTTCCATGGCGGGAACTATTACGAGTACGGAGTAGTACCCAAGCGTGGCTTAAGACTCGCGCGTATGGTTGGCCATATTACTTATTTGTCAGATGACGATATGGCTGAAAAGTTTGGGCGCGAGTTACAGCGCCCTCATGGTGAATCAAATGACTACCGCTTTAGTTTTGATGTTGAGTTTGAGGTCGAGAGTTATTTACGCCATCAGGGTGATAAGTTCTCCAATTATTTTGATGCCAACACCTATCTATTGATTACACGCGCATTGGACTATTTTGATCCATCGCGACGTTATGGTGGTAGTCTAGATCGTGCCTTAGCAGATATTCAGGCGAAATTCTTGGTGGTAAGTTTTTCAACAGATTGGCGCTTCCCGCCAAATCGCAGTCGCGAAATCGTGCAATCCTTATTAAGCAATAAGAGTCAGGTCAGTTATGCGGAGATTGACGCACCACATGGCCACGATGCCTTTTTGTTGAATGACCCGCGCTACCATAATCTGATTCGTGCGTATTTTGAAAAAATGCATAAGGTTCATTCATGAAGCGCGCTGATTTTTCTGCCATTGCTAATTGGATATCACCCAACAGCCAGGTTTTAGATCTAGGTTGTGGTGATGGTAGTTTTTTGGAATATCTTCAAACACAAAAAACGGTGCAAGCCTATGGTGTTGAAATTGATGATGCTCGCGTACTTGCTTGTGTACAAAAGGGGCTCAATGTCATTCAGCAAAATTTAGAGGGCGGACTCGCTCTTTTTGGAGATGCTAGTTTTGACACCGTAGTTTTATCTCAGACCTTACAAACCATTCATCAAACAGAAAAGATTTTGCGCGAAGTGGTGCGTGTTGGTAAAGAATCTATTATTTCTTTTCCAAATTTTGGCCACTGGTCACATCGTTTAGCCGTTGGACTGGGTCATATGCCTGTATCCAAAAGCCTGCCATATCAGTGGTACAACACGCCTAATGTGCGCGTACTCACGGTGGCTGATTTTGAAAATCTGGCATCCAATCTTGGTCTGAAAATCATTGATCAATGCATCTTGCATGAGGGTCGGGTAGTTACATTAATGCCCAATTTGTTTGGTAGTTTGGCTCTGTTTCGCATACGTCGCGCTTGAGTACACCTTCTGCCTCACTTAAAGGCCCTAGCAATACCAAAGCCTTTATCGCCTGTGCTTTTTTGGGCTTTACTAGTGGCCTACCCTTATTCATCCTATACAACCTACTAGCTGCCTGGCTTAAATCAGGCGGCGTTGATTTGAAGGCAATTGGCCTATTTGCCTTAGTGGGTTTTCCCTACACCTGGAAATTTCTGTGGTCACCATTTCTCGATCGCTATCCATTTCCTTTTTTAGGAAGACGACGGGGGTGGATGTTAGTGACACAAATAATCACCATGGCTGCGGTAATGGCGATGGGATTTTTTAATCCCGTAACAGAGATTTGGATCGTAGTTGGCTTGGCAGCAGTCGTTGCATTCTTTTCTGCTAGTCAGGATATTGTGGTCGATGCTTATCGACGCGAATGGCTTACTGATGCGCAGTTAGGTTCTGGCACTGCCGTATTTGTAAATGCTTATAAGCTGTCTACTTTGGTGCCCGGCTCTTTATCTTTGATCTTGTCAGATTTTATGCCTTGGTCCACAGTGTTCTTAATTACGGGTGGATTTATTTCTATTGGCGTTCTGACAACCCTGATGTTGCCTGAGCCTACTTTACGCGGGAAGCCGCCTCAAACTTTGCGTGCTGCAGTTATCGAGCCTTTTAAAGAATTCATTACACGACGCGGTTGGCGTTACGCATTCACGATTCTGGCGTTTATTTTTTTATATAAGTTGGGCGACTCCATGGCAACCGCTTTGGCTACGCCGTTTTATATGGACCTGGGTTTTACTCGTACACAGATTGGTTTGGTAGCAAAGAACGCCGGTCTTTGGGCTAGCTTAGGCGGCGGCTTATTAGGCGCCTATTGGCTGCAGAGGATGACCATTGCGCGCGGCCTATGGATTTTTGGCGTCTTGCAGGCCATTGCTATTTTGGGCTTTGCTATTTTGGCCAAAGTTGGTCTAAGCCCATGGATCTTGGCTTGGGTGATTGGCTTTGAAGCTTTTGCTGTTGGTCTGGGGACGGCCGCTTTTACTGCATACATTGCTCAAACTACTGACCCTCGCTATACGGCAACGCAATTTGCTTTGTTTACCAGCTTGGCTGCAGTGCCACGTACTTTTATTAATGCTATGACCGGCTATATCGTTGAAGCTTTGGGCTGGTTTAATTTCTTCATCTTATGTTTTGCTCTGGCGCTACCGGGAATGCTGTTGCTACTCAAGATTGCCCCGTGGAATCATACGGCAGAATCTGAGCGTACTTAAATAGACCAGTCGTAATCCACAATCAAGGGCGCGTGATCTGAGAAGCGCTCATCTTTGTATATAGAAGTCGATTGTGCGGTCGCTGCAATATCGGGTGTGGCGAGGTGATAGTCAATACGCCAACCCACATTTTTGGCATAAGCTTGCCCCCGATTGCTCCACCAGGTGTAACAAGCTTCAGTCGCTTCTGGTTCAATTTGACGATAGACATCAACGTATCCGACTTGATCAAACAGCTTGCTCAGCCAAGCGCGCTCCTCTGGCAAAAAGCCAGAATTCTTGAGATTGCCTTTCCAGTTCTTTAGATCTATTTCATTGTGAGCAATATTCACATCACCACACAGTACGATTTCTCTACCAGACTTTTTAAGCTTGATGAGGTGCGGCAGAAAGGCGTCAAGGTAGCGAAATTTAGCCTCCTGTCTCTCTGGGGAGCTGGAGCCGGAGGGCATATATACCGAAAGAATTGATAAGCCTTTGAAGCGAGCCTCAACATAACGGCCCTCAGCATCAAACTCCTCATTACCAAAACCATAAAGTACTTCATCTGGTTGATGGGGGGTATAAATGCCGCAGCCACTGTAACCCTTCTTTTCTGCATGATGGAAAAAGCCATGCATCCCATCTGGGTTGAGTATGGCATCGTCCAGATCATCGCGCTGGGCTTTCAGTTCCTGTAGGCAGACAAAGTCGGCCTGCTGTTTTGTCATCCATGGCAGGAAGCCTTTTTTGACTGCAGAACGAATACCGTTGAGGTTGGCGGAAATGATGCGTAACATGTAGGCCTATGAGCTCAGAAAATTCAAATCAAGTTAACTTTATTCGTTTCGCCTTAGAGGCAAAAGTATTGTCGTTTGGGGAGTTTAAAACCAAAGCGGGCAGACTGACCCCTTATTTCTTTAATGCTGGCGAATTTAATGACGGCGTACGCTTAAACGCGCTGGGGCAGTATTACGCTCGTGCCCTCCAAGAATCGAACATTCAATATGACATGCTCTATGGCCCTGCATATAAAGGGATTACCTTAGCGGCCGCTACCGCGATTGCTTTAGCGCAGGCTGGTCGAAATGTGCCATATGCGTATAACCGTAAAGAAGCCAAGGATCATGGTGAGGGCGGCACCTTGGTGGGCGCTCCCGTTCAAGGCAAGGTGGTCATCATTGACGATGTGATCTCGGCCGGTACCTCGGTAAGGGAGTCGGTGCAATTGATTCGTGCTGCTGGGGCTGAGCCTGCTGCGGTACTCATTGCCTTGGATCGCATGGAAAAGTCTGGAACAGCCACTGAGATTGGAGACAAGTCTGCAGTTCAAGCGGTGGAGCAAGAATTTGGTTTGCCGGTGATTGCGATTGCTAATTTAGCTGATTTGATGGCTTTCTTAACTGCTTCAAGCGATAGTCAGCTCGGTGCCTATTTGCCGGCTGTGAAAGCCTACCGCGAAAAATATGGTATTTAAGTTTCCTGCCTAAGAACTTAAGCAGGAAAATCAGTCTCACCTTCAAAGACCGTGATGGCGGGCCCAGTCATGATGACTGGCTCGCAAACATTATTGTGAATGCCGCCCCATCCAATTGTTAAATCGCCACCACGGGTGTGAACTAGTGCGGGTGAATCGAGCATACCCCGACGAATCCCTGCTACGACTGCCGCGCATGCACCAGTACCGCAAGCCAAGGTCTCGCCAGCCCCACGCTCAAATACACGTAATTTAATTTCATGGCGATTCATAATCTGCATGTAGCCGGCATTGACACGGTTTGGGAAAGCGGGATGACTCTCAATCAACGGACCTTCTGTAAGCACAGGCGCGCTTTCAACATCGACTACGACTTGCACTGCATGAGGGTTGCCCATAGACACTACGCTAATCCAGTCATCATGATGACCTGGATTATTACTAACAGCTAAGGCATAAACAGTTTCATGAAAGTCTTGCTTGCTTGGTAAACCTGCCGGGTTAAATGGAATACGACTAGGTTCAAAAATAGGTGCACCCATATTCACCTCTACTTGCCCATCTTCATGGGACAGCAGTGTGAGGATGGTATGAGCTACCTCAACGCGCAAAGGATTTTTGTTGGATAGCCCGTGGTCTTGTACATAGCGTACAAAGCAGCGTGACCCATTGCCACATTGCTCTACCTCGCCACCATCTGCATTGAAAATACGATAACGAAAATCAGCATCTGGGCGAGTGGCTTTTTCTACCAAGAGAATTTGATCGGCACCAATGCCAAATTGACGGTGCGCTAATTGCTTCCATTGTTCTGTAGTAATGCTGCTTAAATCTTGGTCAATGCCATTGAGCACAATAAAGTCATTGCCCGCGCCATGCATTTTAGTAAAGCGAAGTTTGCGTGCTGTATTGCTCAAAGGAATTCCATTTAGTTATAAAGACTGGGTTCGCCTGCGGGGCGATGCTTAAAGCGCTTATGTACCCAATAGTACTCTGCCGGTCTTTCGCGAACAAGATCCTCGATATAGCGATTGAGTCGAGCCGTATCTTGCTCTACATCATCACTAGGAAAATTGGGTAACGGTTCGCTAATGTTGCAGGTATAGCCCTTACGGTCTGGATTGAGGGTGGTAGTCATGAGACATACTTCCGCACCACTTAATTTTGCCAAACGGGAGACTGAAGTGATCGTATTGGTTTGAATGCCAAAGAATGGGACAAAGACTGAGTCACGAGGACCAAGATCAATATCAGGGGCAATAAAAATAAAATTACCCGTCTGAATCTCGCGAATCAAATCACGTAGACGACTTTGTCTTTCAATAGACTTGCCACCAAAGCGATTGCGCCAATCGATCATCTTTTGATTGAAGAATGGATTTTTCATGTTTTGATATAGGCCTGCCCCTCTGGGCCAGTCATGTTCAGCGGCTAATACTGACAGAGCCATGAAGCCTCCCTCTAATCCCACAAAGTGTGGATTGATGAGTAGGCGAGGCTTACGATCTCCAAGGGTGATGGCCGACCGAATGGTGACAATGTCAGTGATTTGCCTGCCACTACCGAGCCAAATGCGACTGCGTTCAATGACACTGCGCCCAAATAATTTCCAGTGTTCTAGTGCTAAAGCGTCAATTTCTTTTTCACTCAAATTGGGAAAACACAGCCGCAGGTTGGTTTTGACTACCCGAGCGCGTTCATTTGGTATGTGGGCAGCCAACCAACCTAAGCCATAACCAATATAAATTGTTAGGCTGTAAGGTAAGAATGCAAATAAGCGCAGCAGTTTGAGCGCTAGAAAATTAAACAGGTTTTGAAGCCAAGTCATTTTCGATTAATTATAAATTTACCAATTCATTACTTGGCGGTAATTCAGCGCCAGTCGGATGTTTGTAGCGGTTGTACGCCCAGATAAATTGTTCTGGAGCCTTTAGGATTGCGTTTTCGATAGCGACATTCAGTTCTACGGCTGCGACTGTTGGATCATCGGAGAGTGGTGTAAGTCTGCTTGCCTGCATCAGCCAGCCCTTACCTAGACCTTTGCGTTTTGCAGTAAACATCACCACGGGCGTGTTATTCCGGCTCGCTAAACGGGCTGGCAGTGGCGTTGTATAAGCGGGGCGCCCAAAGAAGGGTACCCAAACACCTTCCCCGCCACTAGGTACCTGATCGGGCAGAATACCGATGGCTTCACCGCGAGTCAGTGCCCGCGTCATCTGCCGGACGCCATTGAGGTTGGTGGGTACAAAGTGCATATTGGGATAGGCGCGCCCCTCTTCAACCACCTCATTGAGCCATGTTTGGCGAGAAGGTCGATATAGGATGGTGGCCGGGAAATGTTGTGCCAGCACACGAGGAATGATTTCAAAGCCGCCCAGATGGGGTGTGAGCATGACTAAGCCGTGCCCTTCGTTAATGGCTTCTTCGACTAAGTCCCAGTTTTGTACTTCCGCTAATTTGAGGGCTTTTTGCGGATTACGCCAAATCCACAGGCTATCTGAAAACAGCATTCCAGATGCGCGAACGGCAGCCCATAAATGATTTGGCAGTTTGTATTTTGAAATGACAGCCTCATATTGAGGCTTAAAAAGTTCGCGATATGGTTTTGAGCCCAAAAAAGCTAATAGTCCTAAAAAGGACCCAATCAGCTGTACTAATGCCAAAGGAAGCGCTGCAATCGCATTGAGTGTTGTTAGAAGAAGAAATTTACGCACTTAGCAATGATATTCAATGCTGGCGATATGGCCAAATTTACTGAGCGTATTGCAAGATTTGGCGTTTTTCAGATAGAATTGATTTATCGCTGAGTTAAGACAACTTGCAGAGCGATTCAAAAATTCTGCTAAAGCGTCGCCGTTGTGGTTCCTGGCACGTCGAGTTGTCCAATTGATAGTGTTAATTTTTAAAGGAATGCAGCAATGGCAAATGATTACTTCTTTACCTCAGAATCGGTTTCTGAAGGTCACCCCGATAAAGTAGCGGACCAAATTTCTGATTCGATCTTAGATGCCATCTTGGCGCAAGATCCGACTGCACGGGTTGCGGCTGAAACTCTCTGTAACACTGGTTTAGTGGTTTTGGCTGGTGAAATTACAACCAACGCAAACGTGGATTACATTCAAGTAGCCCGTAATACCTTGCGTGAAATTGGTTACGACAACACTGATTACGGTATCGACTACAAGGGCTGTGCTGTGTTGGTTGCCTATGACAAACAAAGTCCTGATATTGCTCAAGGTGTTGATAAGGCGCACGACGACGGTCTAGATCAAGGTGCTGGCGACCAGGGTTTGATGTTTGGTTACGCCTGTGATGAAACTGCAGAACTCATGCCGCTACCCATTCATTTGTCTCACCGTTTGGTAGAGCGTCAGTCTCAACTGCGTCGCGATGGCCGTTTGAACTGGTTGCGTCCTGATGCAAAGTCACAAGTGACCTTGCGTTACGTTGATGGGAAGCCTGATTCAATCGACACCGTCGTTTTATCTACTCAGCATGATGAAGATATCTCCCTTGAGAAATTGCGCGAAGCTGTCATCGAAGAAATCATCAAACCCGTACTGCCAAAGCATTTAATTAAAGGCGCCATTAATTTCTTAGTGAACCCAACAGGCCGCTTTGTGATTGGTGGGCCGCAAGGCGATTGCGGTTTAACAGGCCGCAAGATTATTGTAGATACCTACGGCGGTGCAGCTCCCCACGGTGGTGGCGCCTTCTCCGGGAAGGATCCATCTAAAGTGGACCGCTCAGCTGCCTATGCTGGTCGTTATGTTGCAAAGAATGTGGTGGCCGCAGGTTTGGCAAGTAAGTGCTTAATTCAGATTTCGTATGCGATTGGTGTTGCTAAACCCACTTCAGTGATGGTGAGCACCTTTGGCACTGGCAAGATCTCTGATGAGAAAATTGCACAACTCGTTTCTGAGCACTTTGACTTACGTCCAAAAGGCATCGTCAAGATGCTGAACCTCTTGCGTCCGATATATCGCAAAACAGCAGCGTATGGTCACTTTGGTCGTGAAGAGCCAGAATTTAGCTGGGAGCAATGCGATAAAGCACCTGCATTACGTGCTGCAGCAGGGCTATAAGTAGTAAATAACTAGTATTGAAGCCAAAGATGGCGAAATTGATTACAATTTCGCCATACCTTCAAGGAGCGCTGCAAGGAATGCTGAGAACCAGTATTGCCTCAGGCTTGAGGGGAGTAAATTTTGGGCACACCCCAATTTGCTAATTGCAACTGCGCTCGCTAACCCATGATTCAATGGCTAGCGAGTACCCACTCCAGCATTGAATCGTATTTAGCTGGAGCATTCATGAATACCGTTTCTGATTTCAACTTACAAGACTTTGTCGCAACGCGTTGCGCAATTGCTGATATTTCTTTGGCAGACTTTGGCCGTAAAGAAATTGCGATTGCCGAAACCGAGATGCCAGGCTTGATCGCTATTCGCGATGAGTTTGCAGCACAGCAGCCATTGCGCGGTGCGCGTATTACCGGTTCATTACACATGACCATTCAAACGGCTGTGTTGATTGAGACATTGGAAGCACTCGGTGCCGAGGTGCAATGGGCCTCTTGCAATATTTTCTCTACACAAGATCACGCCGCTGCTGCAATTGCAGCGAACGGTACACCTGTGTTTGCAATTAAGGGCGAAACCCTTGAGCAGTATTGGGATTACACCCACCGTATTTTTGAGTGGGCAGATGGCGGCTTTACCAATATGATTTTGGATGACGGCGGCGATGCTACTTTGTTGTTGCATCTGGGCGCACGTGCTGAGAAAGATCAGGCCTGCATTGGTCATCCGACAAGCGAAGAAGAAACTATTTTGTTTGCAGCTATTAAAAAGAAATTAGCGCAAGACCCTACTTGGTATTCAACTCGCCTGGAAAAGGTAAAGGGCGTTACTGAAGAAACCACTACTGGTGTACATCGTCTCTATCAGATGTTTGCTAAAGGTGAGTTGAAGTTCCCAGCAATCAATGTGAATGACTCAGTCACTAAGAGCAAATTCGACAATCTTTATGGTTGCCGTGAGTCTTTGGTTGATGCGATCAAGCGCGCTACTGATGTGATGGTTGCCGGTAAGGTGGCTGTGGTTTGTGGCTATGGCGATGTAGGTAAAGGTTCTGCGCAAGCCTTACGTGCCTTATCTGCACAAGTGTGGGTAACTGAAGTTGATCCAATTTGCGCATTGCAAGCTGCAATGGAAGGTTATCGCGTTGTCACTATGGATTACGCTGCTGATAAAGCCGACATCTTCGTTTCGGCAACTGGTAACTACCATGTGATCACGCATGACCATATGGTGAAGATGAAGAATCAAGCGATTGTTTGTAACATCGGTCACTTTGATAATGAGATTGATGTTGCCGGAATTGAAAAATACAAGTGGGAAGAAATCAAGCCACAAGTTGACCATGTCATTTTCCCGGCCGCCAATGGTCAGCCTGAAAAGCGCATCATCATTTTGGCTAAAGGTCGTTTGGTTAATCTTGGTTGCGGTACGGGCCACCCTTCCTATGTAATGAGCTCTTCTTTTGCAAATCAAGTGATTGCTCAGATTGAGTTGTGGAATGCGGTTGGAACCAATAAGTACCCGATTGGCGTTTACACCTTGCCTAAGCATTTGGATGAGAAAGTTGCACGCTTACAGTTGAAGACTCTGAATGCCGAGTTGACAGTGTTATCGGATCAGCAAGCCTCTTACATTGGCGTTACCAAGGAAGGCCCGTACAAGGCTGACCACTACCGTTATTAATCTGTAGATATAAAGTATATAGGCCCAAAATCATGGAATTAAGCGTTGAATTCTTTCCTCCTAAAACACCTGAAGGGGAGAGCAAGCTACACATGGTGCGTGAGCGTTTAAGTGAAACACTCAAGCCTGCATTCTATTCCGTGACTTTTGGTGCCGGTGGCTCGACACAATCAGGTACTTTAAAAGTAGTAAGTGATATCCATGCGGCAGGGGCTGCTGTAGCGCCTCATTTATCGTGTGTGGGTAGTTCACGTGACAGCGTGCGCGAGATGCTTAACCAATACCAAGCGCTTGGCGTAAAACGCATTGTTGCTTTGCGGGGCGATTTACCCTCTGGCATGGGTCAGTACGGTGAATTTCATCATGCCAATGAATTAGTTGAATTTATTCGTACCGAGACTGGCGATTGGTTTCACATTGATGTTGCTGCCTATCCCGAAACGCATCCACAAGCAAAATCACCGGCAAGTGACATTGATTTCTTTGTACAAAAAATGAAAGCCGGTGCAGACTCAGCGGTAACCCAGTATTTTTACAACAGCGACGCTTACTTTCGCTTTGTAGATGAGGCTTATGATTTGGGTGTTACCCAGCCTGTAATCGCTGGCATTATGCCGATTACCAATAGTACGCAATTATTACGTTTCTCTGATGCCTGTGGCGCTGAAATCCCTCGCTGGATTCGTTTGCGTTTGCAGTCGTATGGTGATGATATTGCTTCGATTCGTGCATTTGGTGAGGAAGTGGTTACCGACCTATGTGACCAGTTATTGACCGCTGGCGCTCCTGGATTGCATTTCTATTCTCTGAATCAAGCAGATGCTGTTTTAGCGATTACGGATAATCTCAATCTAGCGCAATCAAAATAGTAAACCGGACTCAGTAATGAGGGCATCCAAGGGTTCATCATGTGCCTGAGCAGCCCATTGGCTGTCAGTTAGTTTTTGCCAATGAAAACCAATGCCAACACATAGCAGTTTTGGGTTGGCATGACGTAATTGTGCAAGCGTGCGATCAAAGTAACCCCCGCCATAGCCAAGACGCCAATAATGTTGTTTACCTTCAAGCTGGGATGCATTCCAGCCTACGCAGGGTAGCAAGATGCAGTCAGGCACCATTTGGGGACGCTCGATATTTCCTGGATTAGGTTCTAGAACGCCATGCTTGCTTGGGCTTAATGTATCCCCCTCTTTCCATAGATAAAACTCAAGATGTTTATCTGGGCGTGCAAAAGGTAGCAGTAAGCTCCGCTTGGCATCCTGATTGGCCCAAGCCAGTAAGGCCGGGCGTAGATCGATTTCATCCTGAATGGGGCAATACAAGGCAACTGACCTCAGCAAAACATCATTGATGGCCAGGAAATTCTGAAGGGAAGTAATGAGACCCTCTTTTGCTTGGGGGAATACGGACTCTGCCGCAAATGCTTTGCGCTGACTAATCAAGCTTTGGCGAAGAGTTTTTAACGAATTGCCGTGCATATCGACCATTATCAGGCGAAAATTAAAGAATATAGTAGCTCAGCGAGCTTGGTAAAGACACATGGGGTTTGATGGTGAAAAAGAAGTTGCTTGTAAGCGCAAAAAAAGGCAAGGCAATCGCAGGGGCATTCCTCTTGGGAATTCTTCTGGCATCCCCTATGGCTCACGCTGATAAAACAAAAAAGAGCGGTTCTAACAATATTAGCAAGGTAATGGCCAACGATTTAACTGATAGCGATCGTATTTTTATCGATTTACGCGAGGCAGCCAAAAAGAATGATGTCGCTAAAACGCAGCAATTGGCGGCAAGTCTGACCAATTACCCCTACGATGATTATGTGGCTTACTTTCGCATTAAGCCCCAGTTGTTTGATAGCGCTGGTGGCGCGCGTGCTGATAGTTCTGCAGATTCTCAGGTGAATGCATTTCTCACTCAATATCAAGGCAGTGCTTTAGCTGATCGGATGCGTAATGATTGGCTATTGGTTTTGGGCAAACGAAAAGATTGGGCTAATTTTGATGCTCAATATGCCAAATTTGTATTAGATGATGACACCCAAGTGAAGTGCTACGCCTTGCAATCCAGATTGGCGCAAGGTGAAAATCCTGCAAAAGTAGGGCTTGATGTGCGTGCAGTTTTAATTGATCCCCGCTATTTCGGGCAGGCCTGTCAAGAGTTAGTACCAGCCTTAGTAGGGTTTGGTGGCATGAGTGCAAGTGAAGCAAAGGCAATTGGGCGCGCTGCTAATGAAATGGGTTTTGATACGATGTCCCGCCGCTTAGGTGGCGATGATCCAATCGCAGATATTGTTAAGGCAGCCAAAACCGATCCTGCAAAAGCGTATAAAGACTTTGCTCAGGTGGCTTCTCGTTACAGTAAAGAGAATCAAGCAGTTGCTTGGGGTGTTATTGGGCAGTTTTTAGGAAAAAAACTCGACTCAAACGCAGCCGATGCTTACCGCATGCAACAAGAATTAGGCTATAACGAACTACTCTCCGCTGAAACGCAGGAGTGGAAAGTGCGCGCTGGACTGCGCGCCAAAGATTGGAGCTTGGTAAAGAGTGCAATTGAGGGTATGAACCCAGCTGTACGCAATCGCGATCCAGCCTGGGTGTATTGGTATGCGCGCGCATTAAAGGCGGATGGTCAAGATGCCAAGGCGCGAGAAAACTATGAATTAATTTCTGACCAATTTAATTTCTACGGCCAATTAGCGCGTGAAGAATTGGGTAGGCCAAATCATGCGCCTCCACGTACTAAAGTATCCGAGCCAGAAATAGAAGCAATGACTAATCGCAAGGGTTTTATTAGAGCCGAGCGTTTATACGCAATGAATTTGCGCTTTGAGGGCAATCGGGAGTGGAATTGGGAGTTGCGTAATATGAGCGACAAACAATTATTGGCTGCCGCAGAATATGCCAAGCGAATCAACTTATATGACCGTGTTGTCAATACAGCCGATCGTACCAAGCAAGAGCATGACTTTAGTTTGCGCTATCCCACCCCTTATCGTGATGAGCTTTCTCCGATTGCCAGGCAAATTGATTTGAATTTGGCTTGGGCTTATGGATTAATACGTCAAGAATCGCGCTTCATTATGAATGCCGCATCTTCCGTTGGTGCTTCTGGTTTGATGCAGGTGATGCCCAACACTGCAAAATATGTAGCCAAGAAAATTGGGATGACCTCCTATACCAATGACCAGTTGAGCAACACCAATACCAACCTCACCTTAGGTAGTAATTACTTGAATATGGTATTGATGGATTTGGATGGATCCTGGGTTTTGGCTTCAGCAGCATACAACGCAGGTCCTGGACGCTCTAAACAATGGCGTGAGAAATTAACAACGCCAACAGAAGGCGCCATCTTTGCTGAAACGATTCCATTTAATGAGACGCGTACCTATGTCAAGAATGTCTTGGCAAACTCAACTTACTACACGACAGTCATTCAGGGGCAAACACCTTCACTAAAACAACGGCTGGGAGTAATTAGCCCTAAAGCTGCTAATTCTTCTGATTTACCTTAAGACATTGGGGTTTTATGAGATACGACATTCTTTTAATTGGTGGCAATGGGTTTGTAGGGCGAACACTTGCAGCGCGCCTGCAAAGGGAGGGTTATTCTGTTTTAATTCCGACCCGTCACCCTGCTAGTGCACGTGACTTCCGTATTCTTCCTGCAGTGCATATTGAAGATGCCGATGTAAATGACTTTGATGAATTGCAAAGCCTTTGTGCTTGCATCAAGCCTACTGGTGCTGTAATTAATTTAGTCGGCGTGTTACACGATAAACCTGCGACACCCTATGGCAAAGTGTTTAAGGCTGCGCATGTTGATTTGCCAAAAAATATTATTACTGCAATGCAGTTGCATGGCTTAAAGCGTTATTTGCATATGAGTGCTCTGGGTGCCGATAGTCAGGGCTTATCGATGTATCAGCGCAGTAAAGGCGACGGTGAGGCTGCAGTGAAGGCTAGTAATTTAGATTGGACTATTTTTCGCCCATCCGTTATTTTTGGCGAGCAAGATGAATTCATTAATCTGTTTGCTAAGTTAACCAAATTATTTCCAGCCTTACCTTTAGCGCATAGTGATGCACAGTTTCAGCCCGTCAGTGTCGATGATGTTGCGGGCGCATTTACTGCATCATTGAAAATGCCAAGAGCTACTCACCAATCTTATGATCTGGTTGGAGCGACAGTGCTGACGATGAAAGAAATTGTTCAATTGGCGGCGCGTAAATCTAAATCCTCTTGTATTGTTATTCCGGCGCCTGATTTAGTGGGTTATTTACAAGCCCTGGCTTTTGAGTATTTGCCAATCAAGACGCTCATGTCCCGTGACAATATTGCATCTATGCAAACACCCAATATTTTGCCTCCAGGCGGCCAAGATGCACTGATGGATGTATTTGGCATCAGTCGTCGAGCTATCGAGGATTTGGTGTAATGAAAATCTACGCGGTAGGCGGAGCCATTCGCGATACCCAAATGGGTTTACCGATGCATGACATTGATTATGTGGTGGTTGGCTCCAGCGTAGAGGAGATGTTGGCGAAAGGTTTTCGACCGGTCGGAAAAGATTTCCCGGTATTTTTGCACCCCCAAACACAAGCTGAATATGCTTTGGCCCGTACGGAGCGCAAAACAGGCTTAGGCTATAAAGGTTTTCTCTTTCATGCCGATCCCTCGGTGACACTAGAGCAAGATTTAGAGCGGCGTGATTTGACGATGAATGCTATGGCTCAAGAAGTGTCAGAGAGTGGTGCATTGGTAGGTCCAATTATTGACCCTTTTAATGGCCAAAGAGATTTGGTGGCGAAAGTATTTCGGCATGTATCAGATGCTTTTGCAGAAGACCCTTTACGCCTACTGCGAATTGCTCGTTTTGCAGCGCGTTTTCCGCAATTTACGGTAGCCCCTGAAACGCTCGAAGCACTCAAGGCGATTGTTCAATCGGGTGAACTCAATTCATTGTCTCCTGAGCGAATCTGGCAAGAATTGGCCAGAGGCTTGATTGCGGATAAGCCGATGCGAATGTTTCAAGTCTTGTTGGATACGGCTGCTGCGCAAACTATTTTGCCCGCAAGCTTGGTAGCTCAATTAGTACAAGAGCCCGCGAGAGAAATCATGGGTGCGCATTTACATGCAAGTGCGGCAGTATTAGAGCAGCGTTGTGCAGTGGCTTTGATGAACTTGCCCGCTACTGAAATACGGTCTTGGGCGGAGTGCATTCGAATGCCAATAGAGGTGCGCGACTTTAGTGAAATCTTTAGTGAATTAATTCAATTTCTGAAGATGAGCTTAGGTGGTGTATTTCAAGCAATCGATGTGCTTGCTTGGTTCAATCGCGCTGATGTTTGGCGTAAGCCTGAGCGTGGCAACAAGTTATTGCAGCTAGCTCGCAAACTTGGTTTTAAGGTGGACAGCTTGATTCTTGCTATGCAACAAGCACAACTGCTTAATGCACCTGAAATTATTGCCACCATTCCCCTTGAAGACAAACTGAATGGTGAGCGCATTCGGAGTGCAGTTGAGGCGGCACGCTTAGCCACCATCACCTCTGCGCTGAATCTAAATAATTAAAACCAGGCTGGTTTACAGCCTATTTCTGCCGCGAAGTCCAGGTAGATCCTCAAGAGAATATCCCGGTAGTAACGTATGCAGATTCTTTGAGAAGGCAAACGCCTTAAATAGTTCACCCATCTCGGCTTCCGATAGTAGTTTTTGTAAGGCATTAGAGATAGGTAGAAAGACTTCAGGGTTGCTCGGGTCTGCACTCTCTAGGGCAATTTCACCGATACCAGCATCAAGTAAATATGCTGCTTGGTTAGTGAGGTACACGTCATCTGCATTTTCATCCAATGCATTGCGGGCAATTTGAGACCACTCGACGTGTGTCGTGATGTCGCATAGGCCAGGAAGATAAAACGGATCTTGAATCGCATGATGGCGATGGTGCGCCATTAGTGTGCCCTCAATGCGTTGTGGGTGGTAATACTCGCTCTCCGGAAAGCCATAATCAAATGTCAGAAATAAGCCCATATCCAGTTGCTTTGCAATCTGACGAAGCCAACTATTTGCTTGAAGATGCAGCTCGCTGACATAGCCTTCTGAATAGCTATCAACTCGTAGTGGCTCGGGTAAAAGATCTTGAGGGACTGGCGCACCGGTTTGCCAGGTAAGTTGACCTTCATGAAGGCAAACGTTCTGCCAATGCCAAAATCCATCTTGATAAACAATAGCATCGCAAGGAATAGCATCGATCACCTCATTAGCAATCATGACGCCCTTAAATTGCTCGGGTAAAGCGCTGAGCCACTGACATTCGGTTGTTAGGCCTAATTCTGCTGAGATACTCCCCAGCCTTTTTTGTTGTCTTTGCGTTAAGTCCGGTGAAATCTCAATAATTTGGTAGCGATCCAAAGCAAAGCCCAGATCGTGCAAGCGCTTCAGAATAGATTGGGCTAACTTACCAGTGCCTGCACCAAACTCCAGAATCTGGGCGGGTAAGCCTTTGGCTTTGAGGGCCTCCAAAACGGGCAATAAGGTTGAGACGATGGCTGCGCCAAATAGTGGGCTTAATTCAGGGGCGGTAGTGAAATCACCTCCAATGCCTAATTTATGAGCACCAGCGCTGTAATAACCCATTCCAGGCTCGTAAAGTGCCATCTCCATATAGCGAGAAAAGGGCATTTGCCCACTTCCAGAGGCTATTTCAGTCGCCATTTTTTGATATAGAAGGGCGGTATGCTCCGTTTCGAGGCTGCTCAAGGTAATATCCATAGCTCGTTAGTCTAAGAGAATTTTGGTGAACTTGAGTTCAATATCCCCTTCACAGCAAAATAAAGCGGTATTGGTGACCGGCGCTGCTAAGCGTTTAGGTAAGGCCATTGCCCTTGAGTTTGCTCGTCAAGGATGGGACGTTGCGGTTCATTATGGGCGTTCTGAGTCTGAGGCTATGGCCACAGTAACTGAAATACAAGCCCTGGGCAGAAGGGCCAAAGCATTTCGGGCTGAGTTATCCCAGGAAGAAGATGTTCGGGCCCTATTTATAGCGGTGAGCCATGAATTTACTAATCTGTCTTGTTTGGTGAATAACGCTTCTATTTTTGAATTTGATCGCGCTAACTCTGAAGTGCCATTAAGTGGTGCAAGCCTACAAGAGCACATGCAGGTTAATGTGACTGCTCCGATTCTTTTATCTCAGCTCATGTTTGCATTGCAAAAGACAATCAAGGCAAAGCAAGCTGGCACAGAATCAGCTCAAAGCGTACTGCCTGCAGTCATTCAGCTGTTAGATCAAAAATTGATTAATCCAAATCCTGATTATTTATCCTATACCTTATCAAAAAGTGCGCTGCTTGCTTCTGTGGAGTTATTGGCAATGGATTTCGCACCATGGCTACGTGTTGTTGGTTTAGCCCCAGGGATTTCTTTGCCATCGGGCGATCAAACGCAGTCAGGATTTACGAGTGCGCATCAGATGACGCCACTTGGAAAGTCCTCTACCCCAAATGATATTGCTAGAGCAGCAGTTTTTTTAGCAGAATCGAATGCCATCACTGGAACCACCTTATATGTTGATGGTGGGCAGCACTTGCTGCCATCTGACCGTGATGTCATGTTTAAAACGAATTGATTTACAAATAATTATTTAGGCCACTATTTATGCATGCCATTCTTTCTCATCCCGCTTTAGTGGATTGCCGCCGCTTATTTTTGCGCGATTATGAAATCTATATCAACATTGGCGTTCATGACTTCGAAAAAAAGGCTGAACAGCGCGTCATTTTGAATGTCGATTTATATATACCCTTAAAAGAAAATACACCCACACAAGATTTATTGGACGAAGTAGTTGATTATGACTTCATGCGCGAAACTATTAAGGCACGGGCTATGCAGGGCCATATTCATTTACAAGAAACCTTCTGTGATGAGATTGTTGCGGCAATGTTGATGCACCCAAAAGTATTGGCAGCCCGCGTGAGTACTGCAAAACCAGATGTGTACCCCGACTGCCATTCTGTTGGTGTTGAAGTATTTCGGATGAAACAAAATTAAACAAAAGAATATATTGAGCTGATGGGTGATATTCGTAAAGTTGTTTTCGAAGAAAACAAGCTAGAAAAAAAGTTATGCCGTCTGGTGGGTCAAGCCATTGGTGATTTTGGCATGATCGAAGACGGCGATAAAGTCATGGTCTGTCTGTCGGGAGGGAAAGATAGTTATGCCATGCTTGATATCTTGCTCAAGCTGCGGGAGCGTGCGCCGATTCATTTTGAAATCGTTGCTGTTAACTTGGATCAAAAGCAGCCGGATTTCCCAGAAGAAATTTTGCCAAACTATTTAAAAAGTTTAGGCGTAGATTTTCATATTGAAGAGCAAGATACTTACAGTATTGTGAAACGCGTTATTCCTGAGGGAAAAACGACTTGTGGTTTATGTTCCCGCTTGCGCCGTGGAATTTTGTATCGCGTTGCCGATGAGCTGGGTGCTACTAAGATTGCTTTGGGACATCATCGCGATGACATCTTAGAAACACTCATGCTCAATATGTTTTATGCAGGGAAGTTAAAGGGCATGCCTCCTAAGTTACGCTCTGATGATGGCAAGCATATTGTGATTCGACCTTTGGCTTATGTGCCAGAAAAGCTATTAGAGCGTTATGCAGTTGATATGAATTTCCCTATCATTCCGTGTAATTTATGCGGCAGTCAGCCAAACTTACAGCGTGGCGCTATGAAGCAAATGCTGCGGGACTGGGAGAGGCAATTTCCGGGGCGCGTTGAAAATCTTTTTCGCTCAATGCACCACATCGTGCCATCCCATTTGATGGACGGCGAAGCATTTGATTTTAAGAATTTAGAGGTCGCAACCCAATTGGGCGGTATTGCTGCCCGATCCGGCGGAGATAAGGCAATTGATGAGACCGAGCTCGATGAATTGGCTTGCGGCACGGTTATCCCTGGGATTTATAATCAATCTTTATGAATATTGTCATTTTGGCGGCAGGGCAAGGCAAGCGGATGAAATCCGCGCTGCCTAAAGTACTTCAAACACTTGCTGGTAAGCCTTTGCTTGCACATGTATTGGGCACGGCTTTAGCGCTTCAAGGGAAGCAGGCTGCAAGAGGCCCGATTGTGGTTGTAGGACATGGCTCAGCAGATGTTAAAACCTTTTTAACTAAAGCAGCCCAAGCTGATGCTAGTGTCTCTAAGGTCAGCACGGTATTGCAGGCGGAACAAAAGGGTACCGGCCATGCGCTATTGCAGGCACTCTCCAAGTTAGATGTGCAAGAGCCTACTTTAGTGCTTTATGGCGATGTGCCGCTAACCACTAAAAAAACTTTGTCAAAACTAGTGCAGTTGGCTGATGGTGTGCGTGGTCAAGAATCTGCTCTCGCATTGTTAACACAAAATTTGAATAACCCAACAGGCTATGGTCGTATTGTGCGTGATGCGGATGGATCCGTTGTGCAAATTGTGGAAGAAAAAGATGCCACGCCAGCGCAAAAAGCGATTGCTGAAATCAATACCGGCATTATGGTGTTGCCAACTGGCTCGTTGAAGAAATGGTTAAAGTCCTTGCGTGCCAGTAATGCCCAAGGTGAGTACTATTTAACTGATGTGATTGCCATGGCAGTGAAAGATGGTGTTCCTATTCGAACAGCACAGGCAGATTTTGAATATGAAACTGTAGGCGTGAATAGTCGTGATCAACTCGCTTCCCTTGAGCGAGTCCACCAACAAAGTTTAGCCAATCACCTGTTAGATGCTGGCGTATCGCTGGCTGATCCTGCGCGTATTGATATTCGTGGCAGCTTGGTATGTGGCACTGATGTCTTTATTGACGTAGGTTGCGTCTTTGAGGGTGATGTCAGTTTAGCGGCTGGTACTCAGATCGGTCCATATTGCATTATTCGTAACAGCACACTTGCAGAAAATGTGCAGATACATGCATTTAGTCATTTAGATGGTGCTCGAGTGGGCAGTCACTCAATTATTGGTCCCTATGCACGCTTGCGTCCCGGTGCAGATTTAGCAAATGATGTGCACATCGGAAACTTTGTTGAAGTAAAAAATAGCAAGATTGCTGCCAATAGCAAGGCTAATCACTTAGCCTATGTAGGTGATTCCATTGTGGGCTCTAGAGTAAATATTGGGGCCGGGACAATCACTTGTAATTACGATGGTGTTAATAAACATCAAACCATTATTGAAGACGATGTATTTATTGGGTCGGATACTCAGTTGGTTGCACCGGTACGTGTTGGACGCGGTGCAACTTTAGGGGCAGGCACAACACTGACTAAAGACGCCCCGCCGAATCAACTGACTGTTTCTAGAGCAAAACAAATTTCTTTACAGTGGCAACGCCCTGTGAAGCAAGAGAAAAAATCCGTTAGCAAAAAACCAGCGGCAAAAAAAAGTGCCTCAAAATCCACAAAGGGTAAAAAATAATGTGCGGTATTGTTGGAGGTGTATCACGTCAGAATATTGTGGACGTCCTGATTGAAGGACTACGTCGCCTTGAATATCGCGGTTACGATTCTTGTGGATTTGCAGTAATCAATGGTGATGATAACAAGCACCCTATTAAACGTGCGCGTACGACCGCGCGTGTTTCTGAATTGGCTGAGCAGGGTAAAGATTTTCATGGCACCCTGGGAATTGCCCATACCCGCTGGGCTACGCACGGTAAACCCGATACTGAAAATGCCCACCCTCACATCTCAAATGAATTGATTGCGGTAGTGCATAACGGCATCATTGAAAATTACGAAGTGTTACGCACACAATTGAAGTCTGTGGGGTATCTATTTACTTCCGAGACAGATACAGAAGTGATTGCGCATTTGATTCATCAAGAATATGTAGCACAAGGTAAAAAAGATCTTTTCGCATCGGTTAGAGCGGTATTGCCTCGGTTGCATGGTGCTTACGCTATTGGTGTGATTGCACAGGACTGTCCAGATATTTTGGTGGGTGCTAGAGTGGGTTCGCCGCTCGTTGTGGCGCTTGGAGAGGGCGAGAATTTCCTGGCTTCGGATGCACTTGCATTAGCAGGTAGAGCCCACTCCATGCTTTATCTAGAGGAGGGTGATGTTGCTGCTCTTCAGGCTGAAGGTATACAGATCATTGATGCAGCAGGTAATGCTGTACAGCGTCAGCATAAGCCGATGCCAGCACAGGCCGACTCCGTTGATTTGGGTCCCTATCAGCATTACATGCAAAAAGAAATCTTTGAGCAACCCAGGGCGATTGGTGATACCTTGGCTAATATTGCAGGATTTGGCCCCGAGCTTTTTCATGCGGATCCAGAAGAGTGGAAAAAATTTGAGCAGATATTGATTCTTGCTTGCGGGACTAGTTATTACTCTGCTTGCGTAGCCAAGTATTGGATTGAAGATCTTGCTGGCATTCCTACGCAAGTCGAAATTGCAAGTGAGTATCGTTATCGCACTACTGTGCCCAATCCGAAAACCTTGGTTGTGGTGGTTTCGCAATCGGGTGAGACGGCGGATACTTTGGCTGCATTACGGCATGCACAAAGCTTGGGCCATCAATTTACTTTGGCAGTATGTAATGTTGCTAGCAGTGCAATGGTGCGTGAAACCAAATGGCAATTTTTAACAAAAGCAGGAGCCGAGATTGGGGTTGCCTCTACCAAGGCTTTTACCACTCAGTTAGTGGCCCTTTATCTTTTAGCGGTGTCACTTGCTAAACGTGCGGGAAAAATTTCTCCAGAAAAAGAAAAGCAATTGTTGGCTGAGTTACGCCACTTGCCAAAAGCCTTGCACGCCGTCTTAGCGCTGGAGCCTCAAATCATTGCATGGAGTGCAGCATTCTCTCAATGTGAGAATGCCTTATTTCTTGGTCGCGGTATGCACTATCCGATTGCGCTCGAGGGTGCCCTCAAACTAAAAGAAATCTCTTATATTCATGCTGAGGCTTACCCTGCTGGGGAGCTCAAGCACGGACCATTGGCATTGGTTACGGATAAGATGCCCGTTGTCACGGTTGCCCCCAAGGATGAATTGCTCGAGAAGCTCAAATCCAATATGCAGGAAGTAAAAGCACGTGGTGGCAAGTTGTATGTATTTGCAGATCAAGATACTGAAATCACTAGCAGTGAAGGCATTCAAGTCATTCGCTTGCCTGAGCACTATGGGAATCTATCCCCCATATTGCATGTCGTGCCGCTGCAATTACTCGCGTACCACACTGCCTGTGCTTTAGGTACCGATGTCGACAAGCCAAGAAACTTGGCAAAAAGTGTCACCGTCGAGTAGGGTTAATTTGTAGTTTGACTTCCATCTCAGTGTGTAAACAAATTTAATTAGATAAATCAGGACCTTACAAAACGAAGTCGCAAAACTGTGTTCAAATATCTGCTGTAGAAAGAGGGTATTGAAACACTTCATGTTTTTTTTAAAGAGCTTCCCTAGATTGCATTTGCTTCTGCCCTTAATGGCGGCGGCATTGAGTGCGTGCGCAGTTGGCCCAGACTTTAAACAGCCAGATGTGCCTAAAGTGGTGGGATTTACTAAAACACCCGTTTCTGAAAAATTAGCTACCGTGCCAGATGTCCCTGGAGGCACACCGCAAGAGTTTGTGAAGGACGCTGATATTTCGGCGCAGTGGTGGGAGCTTTACAAGTCACCCCAATTAAATGCCCTCATTAAAAAAGCTCTGCAGCAGAATCCAACCCTAGGTGCTGCTGATGCTGCACTGCGCTCTGCTCAAGAAAACGTCAATGCACAAATTGGCGGTCAATACTTTCCTGCCGTAGGATTGAGGGCAAACGGTAGTCGCCAACAAACACCCAATGCTGCTTTTGGCCTGCCCGGGAATGGGAGCAATATTTATAACTTATATAACACTACGGTTAACGTGAGCTATAAGTTAGACGTGTTTGGTGGTGCACGCCGCACAGTTGAGAGCGCTCGAGCTCAAGCTGAGTACCAACAATTTCAGTTAGAAGCGGCGTACTTATCTCTCACCTCGAATATAGTTGCCTCAGCCATTCGTGAGGCAGCGCTTGAGGCGCAATTGAAGGCTACAGATGAAATTTTGAAGGCTCAAGAAAACTTGGCTGAGCTTACTGAGCAGCAATTGCAAATAGGAACCGTGTCTAAGGTTGACGTCACTTCGCAACAAGCATTAGTAGCTAACACGCAAGGTGATTTAATTGGCTACGAGAAAAATCTATCAATTACGCGCAATCAATTGGCAATTTATACCGGGGAGCTTCCTGGTAATGCAGACATTGCGGCATTCAATCTAAGCACCCTCAATTTACCGAGTAAGCTGCCACTCTCTTTGCCATCGAATTTAGTGCGTCAGCGACCTGACATTCGGGCTGCTGAAGCCCAGCTTAAATCCACTAATGCACTAGTGGGTGTGGCGACTGCTAATTTATTACCGCAGGTGAATTTAACAGCTGCCATGGGTTCTGAGGCTTTGACAACGGGCGCACTTTTTGGCCCGGGTGCAGCGCTGTGGAGTGTTGGTGGCGGGCTCTTCCAACCCCTGTTCCAGGGCGGCCAACTGCAGGCACAACGTCGCGGTGCAATGGCTAATTATGATCAGGCGGTATATCAATACCAGGCCACAGTATTAAATGCGTTTAAAGAAGTGGCTGATGCTTTGCGTGCCTTAGATACGGGCGCAAGGTCATTGAAGGCCGCCTCCAATGCAGAGCGTTATGCCTATGAAACATTGGACTTGGTGCAGCAGCAATATAAGTTGGGGACCCAAAGCTACCTAGCAGTTTTGTATTACCAAAGCCAGTACCAGCAAGCCAAAATTAAATCGATTCAAGCACAAGCAACCCGCTTCTCAGATACAGCGGCTCTCTTTGCCGCATTGGGAGGTGGTTGGTGGAATCGTGAAGCTCCAGCGTTCCAAGCGCATAGCGAAAGTAATTCTTTAAGTAATGCCGATCTCACTAACGGATTAAGTAAGAACTCAAATGACACTCCTCGAGAAAATTAATTCCACCCTGGTTGCGGTGTGGCTAAAGATAAAAGCAGTTTTTGGCTATCTTGGACAGAAGATGCGTTTACGTGCATGGTTTAAAACAACTCGGGCCTATGCAAAATTACAGGAGATGAATCCCCTGCGTCGTCGCATGATCATCATGCTCTGCTGTGTCTGTTTGTTGCTTGGCCTTATTTTTGGTTTCAACCAGTTTAAGAGCTACATGATTAAGAAATTTATCTCGGGGGCCGGCTTACCTCCAGCAACTGTGTCGACGATGGATATTACTTCTACCCTATGGCAGCCTAATTTAACTAGCGTGGCAAATGTACGCGCTTTCAGGGGGGTTGAATTAAGTACTGAGCTTGGTGGTTTGGTGCAAACAGTGGCGGTGAAATCAGGTCAAGATGTGCAAGAAGGAGACCTCTTGATTAAATTAAATGATGCGTCTGATGTTGCCCAGCTACATTCTTTAAGGGCTTTGGCTGATTTAGCGAAAGTGATTAATGAGCGAGATCGTCAGCAATTAGCAATTCAAGCGATTAGCAAGAATGTCTATGACACCAGCAAAGCAGATGCCCAGTCTAAGCAAGCACAAGTGGAACAGCAAGCTGCCTTAGTCGCTAAAAAGACTTTAAAGGCGCCTTTTAGTGGGCGCGTTGGTATTGTGACTATCAATCCAGGTCAATATGTCAATCCTGGCGATAAGTTGATGACCCTGCAAACACTAGATCCTATTTTTCTAGATTTCACACTGCCACAAAGCAATGCCGAGCAAATTGCAGTTGGGCAAGACATTATCGTGACGACCGATGCATTTAAGGATGCTACCTTCACTGGCAAGATCACAGCAGTTAGTCCAAAGGTGGATACCAATACTCGTAATATTCAGATTGAAGCCCAATTGGCCAATCCGGATAAGAAAATTTTGCCCGGGATGTTTGCAAACGTAAATATCAAAGTCGGCCAAGAAACCAAGTTATTGACTCTCCCCCAGACAGCGGTGACCTATAACCCATATGGCTCTACGGTATTTATTGCGAAAGCAACGGATAAGAAAGATAAAGAAGGTAAGCCTGTATTAGAAGCTCAACAAGTATTTGTAACCACTGGTTCTACCCGGGGTGATCAGGTTGCTATTTTGAAGGGCTTGCAAGAGGGCGACACGGTAGTGACCAGTGGACAGCTTAAATTAAAAAATGGTACCCCTTTAATTATTAACAATACCGTATTGCCCGCTAACTCTCCTAATCCAAAGCCACAGGAATAAGTCCCCAATGAAATGGACCGACCTATTTATTCGTAAGCCAGTGTTATCACTGGTTGTGAGCGCGCTGGTATTGGTGTTTGGCTTGAAGGCGATTGGCTCCTTGCCAATCAATCAATATCCGCAAACTCAGAACGCAGTAGTGACGATAACAACCGCCTATTACGGCGCTGATCCAGAAACGATTGCAGGCTTTATTACTCAACCACTGGAGGCTTCAGTTTCTCAAGCGCAGGGGATTGATTACCTTTCTTCTACAAGCGTGAGTGGCGTCTCAACTATTGTTGCAACGCTCAAGTTGAACTACGATTCAAATGCGGCCTTAACGCAAATTCAGACACAAATTAGTGCTGTCAAGAATCAACTTCCAGTGCAAGCCCAACAGCCAATCTTGACGGTACAAATGGGTCAGTCTACTGATGCCATGTACATGGGCTTTGATAGTGAGAACTTGCCCAGTAATGCAATTACCGATTACTTACTCCGTGTTGTAAAGCCTAAGCTTGATTCAGTTGAGGGCGTGCAGAATGCTGAAATTATTGGCGGCAGAAAATTTGCTTTACGAGCTTGGCTAGATCGTGAAAAGATGGCTGGATTAGGCATTGCGGCTGATGATGTATATAACGCAATGGCTGCTAACAACTACATTTCTGCCGTTGGAAGTACCAAAGGAGACATGGTTGCCGTCGACTTGGTTGCGGGTACCGATCTACACACATTAGAAGAATTCCGTAAGCTCATTGTGAAGCAAGATGGCATCAACATTGTTCATTTGGAGCAAGTCGCTAGTGTGAGTCTGGGTTCAGAGGACTACAACACCAATGTCGCTTTTAGTGGCAAGCAATCTGTTTTTATAGGTATTAAGGTAGCGCCGCAGGCTAACTTATTAGATGTTGCTGAGCGAGTCCGCAAGGTGATACCAGATATTCAGAGGCAACTCCCAGTTGGCATGACTGGCAAAGTGGTTTATGACTCCACTCAATTTATCACTAGCTCGATTAGTGAAGTCATTCATACCCTACTCGAAGCACTATTGATTGTGACGGTGGTGATTTACCTTTTCTTGGGTAGCTATCGTGCAGTTGCAGTGCCTGTCATTGCTATGCCCCTCTCATTGATTGGCACTTTCTTTTTAATGCAGATGCTGGGCTACTCGATTAATTTGCTGACCCTGTTGGCTTTGGTGCTTGCCATTGGATTAGTCGTAGACGATGCCATTATTGTGGTGGAGAACGTTGACCGCCATATGAAAGAGGGGAAGTCACCCCTAGAAGCCTCTTTGATTGCCGCTCGTGAATTAGGCGGCCCAATCTTAGCGATGACGGTAGTGCTTATTGCGGTGTACATACCTATTGGTTTCCAGGGCGGCTTAACAGGCGCTTTGTTTACTGAGTTTGCTTTTACATTAGCCAGTGCTGTTGCTGTTTCAGGCTTAATTGCGCTAACGCTCTCCCCAATGATGTGCTCCCGTATTTTTACTGAAGCTCAAGAGGCGTCTCCTTTTGTACAAAAGATTGATCACATCTTTGACAGAGTCCATCATAGTTATCAGGCCACTTTACGTAACCTATTGAGCACCTGGCAAGTCATTATTGTGATGGGTGTATTGCTTTTGGGCGGTGTTGCTTATCTCTATGCAACTGCGCGCGCTGAACTTGCTCCAACAGAAGATCAAGGCATTGTGTTGATGCAAGCTTCTGGGCCACCGAATAGTACCGTCAACCAGATGCAAATGTATGCCGATCAGATTTATCAAATTGCGGCTGCTGAACCTGAGTATCAGCAAATTTTCCAAATCACCAGCCCTACTACCAGCTTCGGCGGTGTGATTCTCAAGGACTGGGGTGAGCGTAAGCGTGGCGCCACTTCGTTCCAGCAGGATATGCAGAATAAGTGGAATTCGATTGCTGGCGCTAGGGTGGCGGCATTTCAATTTCCTGCTTTACCTGGCGCACAAGGCTTACCAGTGCAAGTGGTTATTAATAGTACGGAGTCTTATGAATTACTCAATGAAGTAGCGCAGCAGGTATTGGATAAAGCGCGCCGCAGCGGCAATTTCTTTTTTGTCGATTCAGATTTAAAGATTGATAAACCGCAAGATGTCTTGGTAATTGATCGTGACAAAGTTGCAGCGCTCGGTATGACCCAGCAACAAGTGGGTGCCGCACTTACCAATGCATTGGGTGGTGGCTACGTTAATTATTTTGCCGTTGCAGGTAGGTCTTATCGCGTGATTCCACAAGTAAAACAGGTGGATCGATTAAATCCCGATCAAATCTTGGACTATTACATTCGTACGCCGAGTGGTGTGATGATTCAGGCGCGCACTTTTGCCACGATTAAGCAAAAAGTAGTTCCAGAGTCGATTAATCACTTTCAGCAATTGAATTCAGCAACGATTTCTGGGGTGAGTACGCCATTTATTTCGCAGGCGGATTTGTTGGAGTTTATGCGCCAGACCTTAAAAGAAGTTGCGCCAAGCGGTTACACCATGGACTATGCAGGACCTTCCCGCCAGTTCATGGCAGAGTCAGGCGGATTTTTAGTAACCATGTTCTTTGCGATTCTGATCGTGTTCTTGGTACTCGCAGCTCAATTTGAAAGTTTCCGTGATCCGATTGTGATTTTGGTATCAGTACCACTGGCATTGTTTGGTGCTCTGATCTTTATCAATCTGGGATTCACCACCTTAAACGTGTATACGCAGGTAGGTCTGGTCACGTTAATGGGTTTAATTAGTAAGCACGGAATTTTGATTGTCGAATTTGCAAATGAATTACAACTCGCAGGGCGCAGTAAGTTAGATGCAATTATTGAGGCAAGCAGTGTTCGTCTCAGACCCATCCTAATGACAACTGCTGCAATGGTATTGGGCGTATTGCCCTTGGTCGTCGCCTCTGGGGCGGGTGCAGCAGGGCGTCAGTCAATGGGTATCGTGATCTTTACCGGTTTATCTATTGGTACTCTATTTACTTTATTCGTGGTGCCTGCAATGTATCTATTTATTGGCGCCGATCACCACGCTAGGAAATTTACGCAAGAGTAAGAAACTATTTCGTGACGATATTGAGTTGCTTGTCAGCAAACTCATTAAAGTGAGTATTGTTATTCATGCGCTCCATCCAGGCATCAATATTTTTTAATGGAGTGCGTGGACCAGTTTCTTCGGGGAAGGTTTCATTTAATAAAATCCAGCGGTGCACGCATAGGGCAAGGACAATATCACCTAGATGAAAGCGTTCACCCGCGCAGTACTGTTGAGTTTCTAGTGCCTGATCGAGCACACTAAAGTGTTTGTTTGAATTTTGGAATTGTTGACGTATTGCTGGGTAGTTTCTATCGGCTTGCGCAGTGCGTGTCAGCCCCAAAAATGACTGTCTCAAGTCTGGCCACATCGCATTTAATTGCCAATCCATCCATTTTTCAGATTGATACTGACTGTTAATGTCAGTTGGGAAACGGCCTTGCTTATCATGTGTTCGCGCCAAATAGCGCATGATGGTATTGGACTCCCACAGGGCGATGCCCTCATCTTCCAATACGGGTACTAGACCATTGGGATTGAGCTTTAGAAATTCAGGGCTGTTATTTTTTCCAAACTGTAGGCCTGCGTCGATGCGCTCGAAATCCTTACCTTCTTCAAAGCCTAGCTCCAAAAGAGTCCACAGAATCTTTTGGACATTAATAGAATTTTTTCTACCCCATAAGCGCATTTGAATTTCCTTTTTAAGCGGTTTTAAGATCCATTGGATTGAGTCCCACAAATTTGCTGCGCGCAAATATAAGGGGTTCTTTCTCCGGATCATTTTTTAAATTCAAGACCTTTGCCACAATGATGTTGTGATCACCGCCCAAATGGACGGAGACGGTCTCACATTCGTAATAAGCCACACAACCATCAATTTGATTTAAGCCGCTTGCTGCGCGTTGGTGGGCGATATTGACGAACTGATTTTCTTTCACGGTTGCAAAATGCATTGCCAGCGCTTCTTGTGAGCGCTCAAGCACATGAATCAACTGCTTATGCCCAACTTCAAAAAAAGGCATTAAGCGCGAGTGCTTCTTTAGGCTCCACAAAATGAGAGGCGGCTCGAGTGAGACTGTATTAAAGGAGCTAATGGTGATTCCGTGCGATTGATCCTGCGCATCTAAGCAGGTAATGACCGTCACTCCGGTTGCGAAAGAGGCAAATCCCTTGCGTAATTCTTGCGATGTAAAAGGCGTCATTATTTGATGAGTGGGCTTGTAGTGCATTCTGCGTGGGAAAAGGCGAAACCCAAGCCAGAAATTGCGGTTAATAGTAGAATTTTTTTCACAGAAACCTCTTTAGGCAACAATGCTCCTTAGAATAAACCTATTAAGTATTTGTTGTGAGGCTACACACGCTTACAAAAGGAAGTGACATGTTTAAAGCAATCGTAATTAATAAAGATGAGCAGGGCTATCGTGCACAGCTCCAACAGCTTGAAGAGGCTGCTCTCCCTGCAGGTGAGGTGAAGGTAGATGTTCTCTATTCGACCTTGAACTACAAAGACGGTTTGGCCATTACTGGCAAAGGTCCAGTAGTGCGTAGCTTTCCAATGGTGCCAGGCATTGATTTCGCGGGCTGCGTCACTGAAAGCGCCAGTCCTGACTTTAAGGTCGGGGATCTGGTCTTGTTAAACGGCTGGGGTGTGGGCGAAGGCCATTGGGGTGGTTTGGCGCAGCGTGCCAGCGTGAGGGCTGATTGGCTCATTCCGCTTCCAAAGGGTTTTACTGCTAAACAAGCCTTAGCCATTGGTACTGCAGGCTATACCGCCATGCTGTGCATTATGGCTCTACAAAAACACGGAACTAAGCCTAGTGATGGTGAAGTATTGGTTACTGGCGCAGCCGGTGGCGTTGGCAGCTTTGCGGTCAGTCTTTTGAGCAAACTTGGTTTTACTGTTGTGGCTAGCACTGGACGCCTTGATGAGGCAGACTATTTGAAAAAATTAGGCGCCAATGAAATCATTGATCGTGCTTCCCTGTCCGCACCAGGCAAGCCCCTCGCTAAAGAGCGCTGGGCAGCGGTAGTTGATAGCGTAGGAAGTCATACCTTGGCAAATGCCTGTGCCCAAACCAAGAGCGATGGTGCCGTAGCCGCATGTGGTTTAGCGCAAGGCATGGATTTCCCATCATCGGTCGCGCCTTTTATTTTGCGTGGTGTAACGCTGTATGGCATCAATAGCGTGACGGTGCCACGTGCAAAACGCATTGCTGCTTATGAGCAATTAAGTCAATTGGTTGATCTCAATACCTTAGATGAAATCTCTAAAGAAATTTCGTTGCAAGATGCGATTACTTATGCCGACCAATTAATGGCGGGCAATGTGCGTGGGCGCGTGATTGTAGATGTAAATCAATAGGCTTCTAAGAAGCTTGCTCAGGTTTGCGAGCATGAAGTTGCTCCCAAACTTTGAGCTTGTCTTCATTAGTGAGCTCAGACCAAGCGGCGATTTCATTCAGGGTACGATAGCATCCACGACAATACCCATTTAAAGGGTCGATGTCGCACCAATTAATGCAAGGTGATGGAACTGTTATCAAGACAAGCCTAAGATCAAAAATATGAATACAAAAAATCAGTCAGATTCTCAAAGTGCTATTCATTATCCCTTAGGTGATGTATTACCTGAATTGGGGTCAACGGTTGAGGTCGCTCCTGGAGTGCGTTGGCTGAGAATGCGACTTCCTTTTGCCTTAGATCATATTAATTTATGGCTTTTGCGTGACTCTATCGATGGTGTATCTGGCTGGACGATAGTCGATTGCGGTATTGCAAACGAAGAAACGCAGTTGGCTTGGGAGACTGTATTTGCTAGCCAATTAGAAGGTTTGCCGGTGCTACGTGTCCTTGTGACGCATATGCACCCAGATCATATTGGCCTAGCTCAGTGGCTCTGTGAGCGGTTGAAGGCCCCATTGTGGATCTCCATGACCGATTATTTAACGGCGCAATGGTTGAGTCATAAAGAAGGTGGCGCCGCCATAGGCGCTCGAGCCGGAAGTGGCGGCTCGGCTGATCATTTTCAGCGTCATGGATTAAATGCCCCAGAAGACTTAGAAAAAATACGTGGGCGGGCAAATTACTATAGCAAGATGGTCCCTGGGGTGCCACGGCAATACCGCCGCATCATGGATGGTGAAATGATTGCTATCGGCGGTCATGCTTGGCAAGTCATCATGGGTTATGGTCATGCTCCTGAGCACGCCAGCTTGTATTGCCAGGCTCTCGGGGTATTGATTTCTGGGGACATGTTGTTGCCGCGAATATCAACGAATGTGAGCGTGTATGACGCCGATCCGGATGGTGATCCCCTCGGCTTATATCTCGATTCCTTGGAGCGCTATTTACCCCTGCCTGACGACACTTTAGTCCTACCTTCTCATGGCAAGCCATTTATCGGGATGAAGCCTCGTATTGCTCAGCTAAAGACGCACCACGATGAACGCTTGGCCGATACTATGAGCGCCTGCAAAAAACCGGCAACTGCTCGTGAGATAGTGCCGGTTTTATTTAAGCGGGAATTAGATATTCACCAAATGACCTTTGCCATGGGCGAGGCTATTGCTCATCTGAATTACCTACTTCGTCGAGGAAAGTTGGATCGCCAGCTTTGCGACGACGGCGTGTTGCGGTTTTGCGTGCGGTAGGCTTCTTCGCCTTGGTGCTTGCACCCTCAGAAGTTCCCGTAGCAGCAGCTCCTGCAGCAGATACAGCTTCCCCAAATGATTTAAGCGCCATCATGGTGGCATGCTGAACTTCTAGCCCCTGAATGGTTGACTTGAGAATGTTCAGGTTCATGCTCAGCCAGTTTTCGACGCTTTTCAGGTCTTTAATGCGCTTTTCGAGCTCGTCTACGTCTAATCCAGGAAAAGCGGCTCCAAACCCACCTGCCGCCTTAGAGGCATCGGTAGTGAAGGGAAATTGCCCGGGCATTTGGCCTGCGGCCGTTTGCCCCCACATGGTCTTTAGCATGTCCATGCTTTGATTGAATTCTGGAATGGTTCCAAACATATAGACTCCGGTTAGATAAAGAGTGGCATTTACCAATAGAATAAGGGATTCTAGAGAGTTATCCCGGTAAAAAATGCAATCTAATGGTTTATCCCAGCGCTATACGCGCGGTCAGGCGCTTCCCGAGCTTTTAAAGCAACGTATCCTCATATTGGACGGGGCAATGGGGACCATGATTCAGCAATACAAGCTAACAGAGGCAGATTATCGTGGCCAGCCTGCTAAGACACGTTTTAGTGATCACCCGGGCGATATCAAAGGAAACAATGAGTTATTGGTATTAACTCAGCCACAGATTATTAGCACCATTCATGAGCAGTACTTGGATGCTGGCGCAGACATCATTGAAACCAATACTTTTGGTGCGACCTCAGTAGCGCAAGAAGATTACAAGATGGCTGGTTTAGCGCGCGAGATGAATGAAGTTTCTGCTAAATTGGCGCGCGCTGCCTGCGATAAATATAGTACGCCTGATAAGCCTCGTTTTGCGGCTGGCGCTATTGGGCCAACGCCGAAGACCGCCAGCATTTCTCCGGACGTGAACGACCCAGGCGCACGCAACATCACATTCGATGCGCTGCGAGCATCTTACCGCGAACAAATTGAAGGTTTATTTGCAGGTGGCGTTGACCTGTTTTTAGTGGAAACAATTTTTGATACTTTGAATGCCAAGGCCGCTCTATTTGCTTTGGATGAATTCTTTGAGGAAACTGGCGAGCGTTTGCCTGTCATGATTTCTGGAACGGTGACCGATGCTTCGGGACGCATTCTTTCGGGGCAAACTGTAGAGGCGTTTTGGAATAGCTTGCGTCATATTAAGCCCCTGACATTTGGTTTGAACTGTGCTTTGGGCGCTGCTCTCATGCGCCCTTACATTGCCGAGTTAGCGCGTATATGCGATGCAGCCGTTTCCTGCTACCCCAATGCTGGCCTGCCTAACCCCATGAGTGATACCGGCTTTGATGAAACACCGGACATTACTTCAGGCTTAGTTGATGGATTTGCTAAGGATGGCTTGGTTAACTTGGTGGGTGGCTGCTGCGGTACAACCCCGGATCACATTCGCGCAATAGCCAATGCTGTTGCAAAACGAAAGCCACGCGCTTTTTACCGCGAAGCTACTGAGACTGCAGTATGAGCGATAAAAAAGTAATGCCTGCAATGAAGTTGTCGGGCTTAGAGCCATTTAATGTGACAGCAGACGTAGGCTTTGTGAATATTGGTGAGCGTACCAATGTCACTGGTTCTAAAGCGTTTGCGCGCATGATTCTCAATAATCAATTTGACGAGGCATTGGCTGTTGCTCGCCAGCAAGTTGAAAATGGTGCGCAGGTAATTGACATCAATATGGATGAAGCCATGTTAGATTCAGAGGCGGCGATGGTTCGCTTCTTAAATCTCATTGCCTCTGAGCCAGATATTGCGCGTGTGCCCATCATGATTGACTCTTCTAAATGGAGCGTCATTGAAGCAGGTCTTAAATGCATTCAAGGCAAACCCATTGTTAATTCGATTTCTCTGAAAGAGGGTGAAGAACCCTTCAGAAAACAAGCACGCTTGATCCGTCGTTACGGCGCTGCTTCAGTAGTGATGGCTTTTGATGAGCAGGGTCAAGCCGATACCTTTGAGCGTAAAACAGAAATCTGTCAGCGTTGTTACAAAGTGCTGGTGAATGAGATTGGTTTTCCGGCCGAAGATATTATTTTTGATCCGAATATTTTTGCGATTGCTACAGGCATTGAAGAGCACGATAACTACGCAGTAGATTTTATTAATGCAACGCGTTGGATTAAAGAAAATCTCCCCGGTGCAAAGGTCAGTGGCGGCGTATCGAATGTGAGTTTCTCATTCCGCGGCAATGATCGCGTGCGCGAAGCAATACACACCGTATTCCTGTACCACGCTATCCAAGCAGGCATGGATATGGGTATTGTGAATGCTGGCCAGTTGGGTGTGTATGCTGATCTTGATCCAGAGCTACGTGAGCGCGTAGAAGACGTCGTTCTCAATCGCTTTAAAGAAAAAGAAGGTAAAACCCCTACTGAGCGTCTGCTTGAAATTGCTGATCAATTTAAAGGTGGTGGTGCAAAGCAAGTGGAGAATTTGGTTTGGCGCGAAGCGCCTGTGCGTGAACGTTTAACCCACGCACTCGTTCACGGCATTACAAGCTTTATTGAAGAAGATACCGAGGAGTTGCGTGCCCAAATCATGGGTGCGGGCGGTCGACCAATTGAGGTAATCGAAGGCCCACTCATGGATGGCATGAATGTCGTCGGCGACTTATTTGGCGCTGGAAAAATGTTCTTGCCTCAAGTAGTTAAGAGTGCGCGCGTGATGAAGCAGGCAGTAGCCTTACTCATTCCTTACATTGAAGAAGAAAAGCGCCTACACATTGCAGCCGGTGGTGAGGCAAAAGCCAAGGGCAAAATTGTGATGGCGACTGTGAAGGGCGACGTCCATGATATTGGTAAAAATATTGTGACTGTTGTACTGCAATGTAATAACTTTGAAGTGGCTAATATGGGTGTGATGGTGCCTTGCGCAGAAATTCTCAAGCGTGCCAAAGAAGAGAAGGCGGATATTGTCGGTCTCTCCGGTTTAATCACTCCATCTTTAGAAGAGATGACTTATGTTGCGCAAGAGATGCAGCGTGATGATTATTTCCGTGAGCGTCAGATTCCATTAATGATTGGTGGCGCAACGACTTCACGTGTGCATACCGCTGTAAAAATTGCTCCGCACTATGATGGACCAGTGGTTTACGTGCCTGATGCCTCACGTTCGGTATCGGTAGCCTCTAGCTTGCTTTCGGATGAGAGTGCTAAGAAGTTTATTCAAGAGCTGCGTGATGACTATGTACGCATTCGTGAGCAGCATGCGAATAAAAAGGCGGCGCCAACTATCTCATTGGAGGCGGCTCGCAAAAATCGTGAGCTAATTGATTGGGCATCTTATGTACCCGCGAAGCCAAAATTTATTGGTCGTCGCTTATTTAAGAACTTTGCCTTAAGTGATATCGCAAAATACATCGACTGGACCCCTTTTTTCCAGACTTGGGATTTAGCGGGGAAATTCCCAGCTATCTTAAATGACGAAGTAGTTGGAGTTGAAGCTCGCAAAGTATTTGAAGATGCGCAAGTCTTGCTCGACAAATTGATTAAAGGTCAATGGCTGCAAGCTGATGCTGTAGTCGCTTTCTATCCTGCTAATGCAGTAGGTGACGATATTGTTTTATATAGCGATGAGTCGCGTGAACACCCTCTTTTCGTGTGGCATAACCTGCGTCAACAGGCTGAGCGCCCTGTGGTAGATGGCTTACGTCGACCCAATCGCTGCCTAGCGGATTACGTTGCACCAAAGGATTCTGGTGTGGCCGACTACTTAGGTTGCTTTGCTGTGACTACTGGTCATGGTGTTGAGAAAAAAGTCGCTGAGTTTCAAGCCAAGCATGATGACTACAGTGCAATTATGTTGAAAGCCTTGGCTGATCGCTTGGCTGAAGCGTTCGCTGAGCTCATGCACCATCGTGTGCGCACTGATTTGTGGGGATATGCCACGGATGAGATGTTGACCAACGATCAAATGATCAATGAAGAGTACCGTGGTATTCGTCCGGCGCCTGGCTATCCAGCTTGCCCGGCACATGAGGTTAAGGAGGATTTATTGCGTGTCATAGGTTCTGAGGATATTGGTATGACATTGACAGAATCAATGGCTATGAATCCTGCTTCTAGCGTGAGTGGTTTCTATTTGGCACACCCGGATGCCCGTTACTTCAATGTGGGCAAAATCTCCCCTGATCAGCTCGAGGATTTAGCCCAGCGGCGCGGTGATTCTGTTGAGAATGTACGCCGTCAGCTTTCCAGCTCTTTAGATTAAACGCCCCACATGACGGGTTCGCCCATGGAATTGGCTTGCTTCATCAACTCCAAAAAAGGGTAAGCTCGCTGACCCAATCGATCGGCGAGCTTCGGTTTTGTGCTTCCAGGCTCTTCTGCTGTATTAATTTGGGCGCGATCCTCTAAATCCTTCAGAATGGCGGTCTCTAGCATATGAATCAAACTAGGCAATTGTTCTGTAGTCAGGATTCCCCGAGATTCAAGCGGGCGACCCAAGATATCAAATATTCGTTGGGATAGATCAGCCAACATAATGACGTCTGGACCCGCTTTGGAGCGAAATTGATAGATCATTTGTATAGCTTACCACCTGATAAACTCACTGTTCTATGTTGTCAAATAATAAAAACCAATTAATTTCCATGCTGAGCGCTGCCTTGCAGGGGCTTGCTCAGGATCGTGGCTTTGGGGATGTGCCGCAGCCCCGTTTAGAGCGCCCTAAGGCAGTTGATCATGGCGATGTGGCATGCAACATTGCGCTGCAACTCTCAAAGGCCTGGAAGCTCAATCCAAGGGATTTGGCGCAGGACTTAGTTGAGCGCTTACAGCAGCAATCTGGATTCGGTGATTTGATTGCCTCTTGTGAGATAGCTGGCCCCGGATTTATCAACTTTCGCCTCACTAAGGCTGCTAAAACCAAAGTCATTGCAGAAATACTTGGCGCAAAATCCCAGTTTGGCGTGTTGCCGCAAGGCAGCGGCGTAGTTCCAAGCGCCATGATTGAGTTTGTATCCGCAAACCCAACAGGACCACTTCATGTTGGGCATGGCCGCCAGGCGGCACTCGGTGATGCCCTGGCCAATCTATTGGGCACCCAAGGAATTGCTGTACACCGCGAGTTTTATTACAACGATGCTGGCGTGCAGATTGCCAATCTGGCGCTCTCAGTGCAAGCTCGTTTGCAGGGCTTAAAGCCAGGCGATGCGAATTGGCCTGAACAAGCCTACAACGGTGAATATATTGCTGAAATTGCTACAGCCTTCAAAGCATCTCCAGAGTATCGTGAAGACCTCGAGGCTATTCGTCAATTTGCAGTTGCCTATTTACGTAATGAACAAGATATTGATTTAAAAACCTTTGGCGTGCAATTTGATTGCTATTACCTAGAGTCGTCTTTGTATACCGACGGTAGTGTTGCGCAAATTGTGGATGACTTACAAACTATTGGCAAGACTTACGAAGCCGAGGGTGCGCTGTGGTTAAAAACCACTGATGATGGTGATGATAAAGATCGCGTCATGCGTAAGTCGGATGGTAGCTTTACCTACTTTGTACCAGACGTTGCGTACCATACTAGTAAGTGGAAGCGTGGCTTTGAGAAGGTCATTAATGTTCAAGGTAGCGATCACCATGGAACTATTGCCCGTGTTCGCTCTGGCTTGCAGGGCGTTGCTTTAAAACGTGGCTGGGATATTCCAAAATCTTACCCAGACTATGTTTTGCATAAAATGGTTACAGTGATGCGCAATGGAGAGGAAGTCAAAATCTCTAAACGTGCTGGTTCCTATGTCACCGTGCGTGATTTAGTCGAATGGTCTGGCGGGGTTACGCCTGAAATGACTTCTGCTGAGCGTGAGCTTGCACTGCAGCGTGGGCGTGATGCAGTACGTTTCTTTTTGATTTCGCGCAAAGCAGATACTGAATTTGTTTTCGATATTGACTTGGCTTTGCAGCAAAATGATGAGAATCCCGTGTTTTATGTGCAGTATGCACATGCACGTATTTGCTCCATCCTGGCCCAGTGGGGCGGACAAGCTGCTGACTTAGTGGCAGCCGATTTATCCTTGCTCGATAGTAAAGCTTCAGATCACTTGTTGCGCCGTTTGGCTGAGTACCCTGAAGTGCTTGCGGATGCCGCTGCCGATTTGGCGCCACATGCTTTAGCCTTTTATCTGCGAGATCTAGCAGGTGATTTCCACACATTCTATAACGCAGACCGAGTTTTAATAGATGATCAGGCACTTAAGCTGGCTCGCTTAGCACTTCTCTCGGCCACTCGCCAAGTATTGGAAAATGGTTTAAAACTACTAGGTGTATCCGCTCCGGCTAAGATGTAAATTGCAGGCAATGAAGTGAACATAGAAGATGGGGATGTGATGAAAAGATCGAATCAACAAACTGGCTTCATACATCGTGAGAGCAGCAATAGTGCAGAGTACGGCGGCACGATTTTAGGCTTTATTGTGGGTCTGGGCGTGGGTCTGGGCATCGCATTTTTTATCGCCTTTTACATGTCTAAAAATACTCCACAAGAAAGACCTGGGGTACGCGCTCCCAATTTACCGCTCACGATTAAATCCGCCCCAGCGACTGCAGAGGGTGAGACACCAGCCCCAGCTGAACCATTAGATTTGAATAAGGGCTTGAAGGGCAAATCCATGCCAGTCCCGACCTCTAATGGTTCGGATCCAATTGGTGATTTGGTTAATGGCAAAAAATCAACGGATGCCCCAGCCCCTGTGGCTACGCCTAAGGCGGAGTCGATTTATTTCTTGCAAGTGGGCGCTTATGCTCAACGCGCAGACGCTGATGCGCAGAAAGCGAATTTAGCGATTCAAGGTATTTCTTCGCAATTGAGCGAAGTGACTAGCGATGGCAATACTGTATGGCGTGTGCGTGTTGGCCCATTTACTACCCCAGAAGAAAGCAATCCCGTGCGCGATAAGTTAAGTGGCATGGGCGTTAAATCAACCATTATTAAATCGAATAAATCATGATTTCCTTTAATCGAAGACTCATTACTTTTCTTGCACTGATTTCTTTAAGTGGTATTGCTGTTGCCCAGGCTCAAAAATATGAAGAGGGCTTGGACTACCGCGTCCTACCAGTTGCGCAACCAGTCGAAGCTAAGGGCAAGGTCGAGGTGATTGAGTTCTTTTGGTATGGCTGCCCTCATTGCTATGACTTTGATCCAGATCTGATGTCCTGGGTAAAGCGTCAACCCAAAGATGTTGTATTCCGCAGAGTGCCCGTGGCATTTCGTGATGACTTTTTGCCACACAGTCAGTTGTTCTACACCCTACAAGTAATGGGTAAGAGTAATTTAGATATTAAGGTGATGGATACGATTCACCATAGCAACAATCATCTTTTGACGGAGTCTGAAATCGCAGATTGGGCAGTTGCTCAAGGTTTAGACCGCAATACCTTTTTAACTACTTACCATTCCTTTGCGGTGGTATCTAAAGTGCGTGCAGCCAAGCAGCTTGCTGAAGCCTATCGGATTGATGGCGTACCAACCGTGGTGATTCAAGGAAAGTATGTCACTTCACCATCAATAGCTGGAACTAAGGCGAAGGCGCTCTTGGTGATGGATTACTTGGTCGAAAAGGTCCGCAAAGACAAATATAAGTAAACGTTTAGATCGCTAAAAAGCGGCGTACAAACCAGAAGTAAATGGGGTAGGGCAAAATTCTGAGAAATTTCAGAAAGCCCGAAAAACGCTTGGGGAAGTGAATATCAAACTTCCCCTTCTTGATGCCTTGCAAAATTGCTTGTGCTGCCTGATCTGCGCTAATGAGTGCTGGCATATAAAAATCATTTTGCGCCGTTGCCTCCGTGGCAACAAATCCCGGGGAAATCATGTGTACGCTGACCCCGGTTGGCAATAAGTCGTAATAGAGGGTTTCGCAAAAATTAATAATGCCTGCCTTGCTAGGGCCATAAGCAAGCGCTTTTGGTAGCCCACTATAGCCTGCAACGCTACCAACAATTGCAATATGACCGCAGTGCGCTCGAAGCATATGGGGGAGTACTGTAGCTACAGCCCCCATTGGGCCTATAAGATTGGCATCAATGGTTTTTTTCGCGGCTTCATATTCAAAGTTATCGGCGCGCAGAGGAACGTATACGCCAGATACAAACAGTAGGATATCAAGACCACCCCAAAGATTGAGAATGGTTTGATAGCCTTCCTCAACCTGAGATTGCTCTGTGACATCAAGTGGCACAATCAATGCTGACCCCCAGTGATTGTCTTTTGCTTTGGCTGCCATGATATTGAGGCGTTCAACTCGTCTGGCTGACAAGGCTACCTTAGCTCCTGAAGCCATGAGCGCATTGGCGCATGCCTCGCCTATGCCGCTAGAGGCTCCAATAATCCAGATGCGTTTACCAAAAAAGGTATCAATGCCGTTTTGTTTCATGGCTTAGTGTAAATTGCACAACATCAATACTGCGCTCTGAAAACCCAGCAGCACAATACATTAAATAAAAATTCCACAAGCGAATAAATGCCTCATCAAATCCAAGTTGTTTGACTTCTTGTAGTTTGGCATTGAACTGATCTCGCCATATGCATAAGGTCTTGGCGTAGTCCTGTCCGAAGGCAAATTCACCCTCTACTTTTAGACCGGCCTTGGCGGCGCTGGATCTAAACCTCTCAATCGATGGCAGCATACCCCCGGGGAATACATACTGCTGAATAAAGTCAGTGCCAGCACGATACCGCTCGAAAAATTCTTCTGCAATAACGATAGTTTGTATGCATGCTTTACCGCCTGCCTTGAGATTTTTTGCAACAGTCTGAAAAAATTCTGGCCAATGCTTTTCACCAACGGCTTCAAACATTTCAACTGAGGCAATCCCATCGAATTGCTCATTGCAGTCACGATAGTCTTGCAGACGCACTTCAAACCCAGGCGGTCTTGTAAGTTCTTTTTGCACCCCCTCTAAGCGATGCTGTGCAAAGGCCTGCTGCTCGGTAGATAAAGTCAGGCCGGTAATGCTGGTCTGTTTACGCAAAGCCTCTTCCATCACGCCGCCCCATCCGCAACCAATTTCTAAGATGCGATCTCCGGGTTTTGTATTTAATGAGTCCAGAATGCGGGCAATCTTTGCTTTTTGTGCTTCTGCTAGCGATTCTTTATCGGCACCAGAGAACCATGCGCTCGAGTAACTCATCGTTGGGTCTAGCCAAAGGGTGTAAAAGGCATTGCCTAAGTCATAGTGCGCGTGAATATTTTTGCGGCTGCCTTCTTTACTGTTATCCCTGAGCCAATGCTTCAAGCGATAAAACAGGGAGCCAAGCCAGTGCCCGTAAATCGCTTTTTCTAAAACTGTGCGATTGCGAATAGCTAGCTCGAGAAGACTTTTCAGGTTCGATGTGCTCCATTGGCCGCGAATGTAGCATTCCGCAAAGCCAATATCACCATGAGAGAGAAGCTCTTTAAATACAGCCCAGTCTAGAATGTCTATATCGGCATGCAGTTCATCGTTCGGCTTGCCAAATTCTTTTATCTGACCATCTGGGAGTGTCAGACGCAGATGCCCAGCGCGCAATTGCACTAACAGGCTTAAGACTGTTTTGGTGCTCCAGCGGTTTCGGGGTATCAGGGTATTTGGTTTCTCGGCCTTGGAAAAATATAGGCGTGAGAGTAAAGTTTGGCCTGGGCGATTCATCTACTAACCTCAAATTCAGGGGGTGTTGGCTTTGAATGAAAGGGTACACCTTTTACAAATAATTTCAATGCTTGCCAGTGAATGCGCATAACCACACCTAAGCTCATTAGTGGGTAGCGCAAGAAAGCACTATATAGGGCGCGCTTTGAAAGGGGTGAGCTCATTCCGCTGATGCTGGTATTAATCAAGGGCATACCATCTCGGTGTAATTCGATTCTGCAAACACTATTCCTTTTGCTCTGACTATCCTGGGGAAATAAGAAGCGGAAATGATATTCCCCCGTGACATCACAAAAAGGAGAAACATGAAACACCTTTTTACTTTTGAGAGTCTCACCAGATCGTAAGGCCTCACCAGATTCCTTATAAAGTAAATAGCAATGACGCTCGCCAAAGGTGTTATTGACTTCAGCTAAGACTGCTTGTACTTGCCCGTCAGCGCGAGTGCAGATCCAAAAACTGACAGGATTAAAGACGTAAGCAAGTACCCTTGGAAAGGTTTGCAACCAAATTTCACCATCAACATGGGGTATTTGATTTTCTTGAAGAATGTTTTCAATCCATTGCAAGCTGTCAGAGCCGCCTTCACCATGATCTTTGTCAAAGAAAGACAATAATTTATTTTGATTATCCCCAAGACCGCATTTACTTAATAAGTCAGACTCTTTTTTTCGTGAGCGCATGGGTATGGATAAGGTAAAAACACCATATCCAAATGCATTGGATGCAGGCCGAAAACGGCGATGCTTTACCAAGCCAAAATTAATAGTTGCCTGATGCATTTACTGAGTGCTTGAGCTTGGGTTGAATCGCGACGGGGAGTGGATGCTCTCCAGCAAATCCTTGGCTACCAATTCACCTGAGCGCAAGCCATCTTCATGAAAGCCAAATCCAGTCCACGCACCACAATACCAAATGGAGTTCAATCCCTGTATGAGGGGCAATTCTTTTTGAGCCTGAATTGCGCGCATATCAAAAACCGGATGGGCGTATTCAATTTCCGCATGGACGAGTTTTTCATCAGGATTGGTTAAAGGATTTAGGCTCACAATGATAGGCACTTGTTCAATTGCCTGAGGTAAGGGTTGCAGGCGATTGATGAGGTAATGCACGCTGACATGTTTTGTTGAAGTGCTTGCAACACCGGATTTTGCGGTGTAGTTCCAGGCAGCCCAACAACGTTCTGCTTGCGGTAAAAAATGCCGATCGGTATGCAGGATGGCGCGATTTTGTTGATACGGAATCGAGGCCAAAATATGCTTAGCTTCTTGGGTAATTCCATGTACCAGCCCAAGTGATTGATCGCTATGACAGGCCATGACTACCTCATCAAACCAGCTAGACCCAACTTGGCTCATTACTTCAACCATGGGCTGAGCCTCAGAGGCCGCATTGATTTGATGAACGCTTTCGCGGATTATTTTTACCTGGTGACTTTCTAATACCGCTACAAGTCGTTTCACATATTCACGTGAGCCACCTTTGACAGTAAGCCATTGGGGTCGATTTTGAATCTGGAGTAAGCCATGGTTATGGCAAAAGCGCACCATGGTTTGAATCGGAAACTCCAGCATTTGTTCTACGGAGCAAGACCAGATTGCACCAATCATTGGCAGGAAATAATTTTCCCGAAAACTAGAACTAAAGCGGTAACGATTTAGAAATTGATCAATTGACTCTTGTGGTTCTAGGTAATCGGTTTCATTTGCAATGTGCTGATGAGCGAGCTTTGTTGCCAAGCGATTAAAACGGAGGATGTCATAAGCCATTCTCCAAAAAGACGGCGATAACAAATTTACTCTTTGGCCAAAAAAGGAATTGAGATCATTGCCCGCCCACTCGATCTTTTTGTGAAAGAAGGAGGAGCGTCCTTGGTCAATCGAAACAGAAAATGACATTTCTGATGCGCTAATTGGCACGGCAATTTCTTCAAAGAGTCTGACAAGGCGGGGATACGTTTTGCGATTGAAAACCAAAAATCCTGTATCAATCCCATGGGTGATGGGTCCTGCTGGTGTCTGCAGGGTCATATCAACGGTATTACTATGGCCGCCAATATGCGAGCCACCCTCGAAAATCGTGACTTCTATATTTGGATCATTTCTTAGTGCGTAGGCACATCCAAGACCGGATATTCCTGCGCCAATAATGGCAACTTTTTTCTTGCTCACTATATTTTTTCCTGTAGCAATTTTTCAATTGCATTCACAATGCTTTCGCTGGTGGGTTTAGTCATGCTGTTATAGGAATCGATCACATTGCCATTGCGATCTATTAGGTATTTATAAAAATTCCATTTCGGTGTGGTGCCCGTTTTTGCAATGAGCATCTTAAATAATGGGTTGGCAGAAGACCCGCTGACTGATGATTTAGCAAACATGGGAAACTTGACGTCATAGGTATTTTTGCAAAAGTCAGCAATTTCCTTATTGCTGCCAGGCTCTTGTTGTCCAAAATCATTTGATGGAAAGCCCAGAACAACCAGCCCCTGATCTTTGTATTTGGCATACAGTTTTTCAAGGCCGTCGTATTGACTGGTAAAGCCACAATAACTGGCTGTATTGACCACCAGAATGACCTTGCCCTGGTACTGACATAGGTTTTGAGGGGTCTCATCTTGCAAGCGGGGGAAGGTATGGGAAAGTAGAGGACTGCATGTAGCCGGCGCAGCGTGAACCATTCCGATCATAGAAGTGAGAAGAAAAAAGGCAATTAAGCTAGTACTGAGCAGGCGCTTGATCATGGTCTTTGGCGTTGTAATGGATAGCGCCCAGTCTAAGACATTCTGGACAATATCGCTGGGATTTAGTCAATGCTATTAATATTGAGACATGAGCACCTTACTACCGCCTTCATTTGAGTCAAAAGTATGTCCTCCAGGGGATTTGCAGGCTCGCATTGCCCAATTGCCTAGACCTTTAGTCTTCACGAATGGGGTGTTTGATATTCTGCATCGTGGGCATGCTAGTTATTTGGCCCAAGCACGTGATTTGGGGGCTAGCTTAGTGGTGGGGGTGAATTCGGATGCATCGGTAAAGATGCTTGGCAAAGGCGACGACCGGCCTATTAATTCTGAAGAAGATCGCCAGGCCCTGCTGGCTGCCTTGGCTAGTGTTGATATGACAGTGCTGTTTAGGGAGCAAACCCCCGTAAATCTGATTGCGCAAATTCGCCCTGATATTTATGTGAAGGGCGGGGATTATGAGATTGATGCCTTGGAAGAAACTCGTCTGGTAAAAAGCTGGGGTGGAACAGCGGTTGCCATTCCGTTTTTATATGAGCGTTCTACAACAAAATTATTAGGGCGTATTCGGTCTTAAGACGCCTTTAGTAACCACGCCCAAATTCCACGCAGTACTAAACCTTCAATTGGTTCTATTAATAGGCCACATTGCTTAGCTAAGAGATCAAGTTGTTTTGCCAAAATTGGGGCATTTCCGCCATCAATCCAAATACGCTCAATTGGGTGATTGATTTCTTTGGCTAATTGCACGGCGCGTGTAATGGCGCCAAACTGAGCAGCTTCGCAGCCAAAGCCAATCGCTTCTGTAGTGGAAAGCCCAAAGCCCCCTGATTGTGCTTGCCGAGGGTCGCTTTCGACTAGGGGCAGTTGGGCGGTATTGGTATGCAAGCTTTCTTGCATCAAGGCCAAGCCAGGCATGATCCAGCCGCCATAATGAACACCGTTACTGCCTAATAAATCAATCGTAGTGGCCGTGCCTGCGCTAATGACTAGGGTGTTGCTAGTCGCGAGTGCGCGGGCTCCAATAACGGCAGCCCAACGGTCAGCCCCTAATTTCACAGGATCTGCATACAAGGTGCGAATGCCTGGATAGATGCTATCCCCTTGTAGCTGTTTCCACGAGACATCGTTCCATTGGGGAAAGAGGGATTGAAGATTGGCAATAGCCTCGCTGCCAGCAACACAGCAAAAGCCAATGGCATCCGGTTTGGGAATCGTCTTGGCAATATAGTCAGCCAGTTCTGTGCGGTGATCTGCAGATGCAAGCAGCTTGGTGCTAATAGACCCAGAGTAAGCCCACCCCTTTTTTTGTCGATCGGCGGGATTTTGGGTGGATTCAACGGCGGCCCATTTCAGGCGTGTATTGCCAACATCAAATACTAAATACAGACTCATGGTTGAACTCGCAAAGAAACATCGCCGGCATGGATGGTGATGATCTTACCTGCCTGCTCGAGAAGTAAGGCCCCAGTCTCATCCACACCTTTAGCGAGCCCTTCAATCGGCTGCTTGCCCCCACCTAAGATGCTAACGGCTTGATCTTGATAGGCATCCCATTTCATCCACTGGTCGCGAAACTGGGAAAAACCGCCTTCTTCAAATTGGGTTAAATAGTGTTCGAGTGATTCAATGATCTTGAGCCAGAGGAAATCAACTTCTGGTAGCGCATCATTTTCAGAGCCCATCAACTCATCTAAGGCGGCGACCTTTTGAGCTCCGATAGATTGAAGTTGAGTCTGGATTTTCATGGCATGGCCTAGGTTTATTCCTACTCCAATCACCATCCATGTCGATTCTGTAGGCTTTGTTTGGCCACCCTCAATCAAGATGCCACCTAATTTAGCCTGATGGATTAAGAGATCATTGGGCCATTTCAGTCGTAAGCCTTGTCGATGTAGGGTAGTCAGGTCCAAGTTGAGGGCGGTGCTGATGCCGGTAATCACTGCTAGCCCTGCCACCAAACTCAGGCCGCTCAGCTGAGCAATATTTTTTTTGAAGGGGTAGGCTAAGGAAAAGCAAAGGGAGTCTTCTGGGTTTGCTAACCAGGATCGTCCAGCCCTGCCTTTACCAGCGGTTTGCCGATAGGCAATGCGGGCTACTGGGCAGCTTAGCTCGCCAGCGCGCCAGCGCCCTAGCAGATCGTCATTGGTCGACCGGGTCTCTTCTACGCGTTCAAGGATGCAATTTGTGCTCATTTTGTCCATTGTAGAAAGGTCTGACCTAGAATTGGGGAATGCATCCGGAAGAAATACGTCCCCGCAAGTTTATTTGGCCGCTCCAGGCCATGCCTCTGGCCAGAGTCATCAGTATTGCTTATGCTTTGCTCATTATTTACGTGAGCTTAAACCCCTTTGATTTTGACTTTCAAAATGGGGTTGCCGGATGGGCTTGGCTAGATGCGCCATTGCCGCGTTTCATAACGGTTTTTGATGTATCTGTGAATATCTTGGCATATATTCCCTTGGGGTTTTTGTTGGTATTTGCTGCTTATCCACGTTGGCAAAACTTTGTGGCCTTGGGTATGACGCTGACCTTGACGGCTATTTTGGCATTTAGTGTCGAATCTTTACAAACCTGGTTGCCAACGCGTATACCCAGTCAAATCGACTGGTGGACCAATATGTTGGGAGGTCTCTTGGGCGGCCTGCTCGCCATTCCTTTGGGTCCTCAATGGCTTTCAGGCAGTGCGATTCGGCGGCGCTTTGATCTTTGGTTTGGGGCAAATTGGGGCGCTTGCGCCTTATTTATCTTATTTCCGTGGTCACAGATTTATCCACAAAGTTCATGGTTAGGGATGGGTGTTTGGGGTCATGCCATTTTTGGTTCGATTGATTGGGGCACTACCGTCATCAATCAGGTTGCCCAAGAAACGGTGATTACCGCGGTTTGCTGGTTCGGGACGGCTTTATTGCTTTCCTTGGGCATGAGGGTCAAAGCGCCGCAATGGCGCATTCTCAATGAGCTGCTGTGTGTAACACTCGTAGTCAAGATTTTTTTTACTGCTCTGCAATTTGGGATTGAATTAAGCTTGCTCTGGTTAACCGCTGGGGCTGCTTGGGGAATGGCCTTAGCCAGTCTGGCCCTCAGGTGGGCTTTGCGCTTTTCCAATGCAATGAAATTTTGGCTTGCTTTTCTCTGCTTGCTTGCGGCAACGATTGCAGTCAACTTACTGCCTGATAATCCATATTTCGTTTTAACCATGCGCCATTGGTATCAAGGGCCTCTATTGCATTTTAATGAGCTCATGCAATGGGTTTCGGTGGTATGGTTACCAATGGCATTGATTTGGGCAGTACGAAATGCGCTGCCTTTTAAAACTTACTCTGAATGAAATTTGTATGAGCTTTAAGCACCATGTTTTTTTCTGTTTAAACCAGCGCGCAAATGGTGAGGATTGTTGTGAGCGACACAATGCCTTTGCTTTATTTGAGTACGCAAAAAATCGCATCAAAGAACTTGGTCTATCGGGGCCCGGCAAAATCCGCATCAACAAGGCGGGTTGCCTTGATCGATGTGCTGACGGCCCAGTATTGGTAGTTTATCCGTCTGGAGTTTGGTATACATTGGTTGATACGGAAGACGTGGAAGAAATTATTCAGTCTCATTTGATTGCAGGAAATCCTGTAGAGCGTTTGCAATTAGTTTAGAAAGTTTGCAAAATGAACAGCCGTACACAAATTATTCATATTGATGGCTTGGTTGGCCCCATTCAGATGTCAATTGATTTGCCAGATGAGCTCAAGAATGACCCTCACTTTGCAGTGCGTGGCCTAGCCTTAGTAGCGCATCCTCACCCGCTCATGGGTGGAACCATGGATAACAAAGTAGCGCAGACGATGGCACGCGCTTTTAATCAGTTGGGTTATGTCAGTGTTCGGCCTAATTTTCGTGGCGTGGGTGATACCGGCGGAATTCATGATGATGGCGTTGGCGAGCTAGAAGACTTGTTACATGTCACTGATTGGATGCGCACCCCATCGAGTTGGGCGCATTTACCTGCGATTGAGCATCAAGCATGGGTGAGTGCAGCCAATACATTGCCTTTAGTGGTCTCTGGCTTTTCATTTGGAAGTTACGTGGGCACGCATCTTGTGCAACGCCTAGCTGAATTGGGGAGACCGGCAGAGCGTTTAGTGATGGTGGGTAGTGCTGCCGGCAAATGGGAGTTGGTGCCAGTACCAGCAGATACGATATTGATTCATGGTGAGGTGGACGAAACCATTACCTTGGGTGCGGTACTGGATTGGGCGCGACCACAGGAGTTAACCGTGCAGGTGGTGCCTGGTGCAGACCACTTCTTTCATCGCAGACTGCATTGCATCCGAAACATTATTACAGGCGCTTGGTTAGGCATGCCTGATCATCGCATTAAGTGAGAGCGCTATGACTGAAGAAAAATCTTTAATTGAATACCCATCAGAATTTCCGATTAAGGTGATGGGCAAAGCTAGCCCAGAATATTTGCCGGCCATTGTGCACATTGCAAAACAATTTGATCCGACTTTTGATGAAAGCAAGGTGGAGCAGCGGCCATCAAAAGATGGTAACTATTTAGGCCTGACTTTGCCAATTACTGCAACCAGTCGCGAGCAGTTGGATGAGTTGTATCGCACCCTCTCTACTCATCCGCTCGTGAGCATCGTTCTCTAGTTGCAGTCTTCATGACCATCCTAGTCAAGCATTTGGGTTTGGTGGATTATTCATCGACTTATGAAGCGATGCGTTCATTTACACAAGAGCGCGATAGCGATACTCCTGATGAGATTTGGGTCTTAGAGCACCCACCGGTATTTACTTTGGGATTGGCTGGAGATGCGGGTAATTTGCATTCACCGAGCAATCAAATTCCATTGGTGCAGGTTGATCGTGGGGGTGAGATTACCTATCATGGACCAGGGCAGATTGTGATTTACCTGCTCTTGGATCTACGTCGATTAGGTATCTTTGTAAAAGAATTGGTTTTGCGGATTGAGCAAGCCCTCATCGATACGCTCGCTGAATATGGATTGAAGGCGGAGAGGCATGCTGGAGCACCGGGCATTTATGTGGCAGAACAAGATGAAATATCCCAGTCTTGGGTGGGCGCTAAGATCGCTGCACTGGGCTTAAAGGTCTCAAAAGGGTGCTCGTATCATGGTTTAGCCCTCAATGTGGCCACTGATTTAGGGGCTTTTGCCCGTATTCATCCTTGCGGCTATGAGGGTTTGAAGACGGTTGATATGCAAACCCTTGGGATCGGGGACAATATAGATCTTATTAGCCAAACGCTCTTAGGGCATTTGCAACAGCAATTGATCAAATCATGACCACTGACAAAACAAGTATCAATTCCGATAAAGAAGTACGCCAAGACTTGGCTTACGATGCAACGCGTAAGCAAAAGTCGAGCGAGAAGACTGCGCGCATTCCAATCAAGATTGTTCCGTTGGCAGAGGTATTGAAAAAACCGGATTGGATTAGGGTAAAGGCAGCCTCAGGCAATTCACGTTTTTCTGAAATCAAAAAGATCTTGCGTGAGAATGAATTGGTTACAGTATGTGAAGAAGCCAGTTGCCCCAATATTGGTGAGTGCTTTGGTAAGGGCACGGCTACTTTCATGATCATGGGCGACAAATGCACACGACGTTGTCCATTTTGCGATGTGGGGCATGGTAGACCAGATCCACTGGATGAAAAAGAGCCAGGCAATTTAGCAAGAACAATTGCTGCTTTAAAGCTCAATTACGTCGTGATTACAAGTGTTGATCGTGATGACTTGCGTGATGGCGGTGCCATGCACTATGTTGATTGCATCTCCCAATCAAGAGCGCTTTCGCCAAAGACACGTATTGAAGTATTGGTGCCAGATTTTCGGGGTCGTCTTGACAAGGCTCTCGATATTTTTTCTGAGCATGCGCCACAAGGTTTGCCTGATGTGATGAATCACAATTTAGAAACCGTGCCACGTCTGTACAAGCAGGCTCGTCCCGGCGCTGATTATGCGCATTCATTGAAGTTGTTGAAAGAATTTAAAGAGCGCTTCCCGCATATCCCAACCAAGAGTGGCTTAATGGTGGGTCTGGGCGAAACCGATGAAGAAATCTTGAAAGTGATGCGCGACATGCGCGAGCACAATATTGACATGCTCACGATTGGCCAATACCTAGCGCCTTCTGGACATCATCTCCCAGTGCAGCGTTATGTTCATCCAGATGTCTTTAAGCATTTTGAAAAAGAGGCTTATGCCATGGGCTTTTCGCATGCGGCAGTCGGTGCTATGGTGCGTTCGAGCTATCACGCTGACCAGCAGGCCCATCATGCCGGCCTAATGGAAAATCAAATCGCTTGATTTAAGTAAGGACTAGTGGGTTGATGGAGTAGCCCACTTTAGGAATTGAAGAAATCAATTCGCGCGTTTCTCCAGCTTCCGCTATCTTGTTCTTAATTCCCCAAATGCTGACTCGTAGTGAGCCAATGGCATGCTTGTAGGATGGCCCCCAGATTTCATTGATCAGCTCTTCGTGGGAGAAAATTTTCCCCGGTTGAGTGAGCAAAAGAGAGAGCACGCGATATTCGAATACGCTTAGGCTGATACTGCCTTTGGGCCCCTGCAGCTTTCTGTCTAAATTGCTAATTTTTAGATCACCTAATTGCAGTGATAAATCAGAGGAATTGTCGATCATCTTCTTGCGCAGAAATAGGCGAATGCGCGCATTGAGCTCATCTAGGGAAAAAGGCTTTTCTAGAAAGGCGTCTGCCCCCAGCTCTAGGATATTGACGATGGTGTTTTCATCATTAAAGGCGGATACAGCAATGATCGGCACCTTAGACCATTTACGGATTTCAGAAATCACATACTGGCCATTGACGTCAGGAAGCCCAAGATCCAAGATGATTAAGTCTGGACGTCTTGACTTGGCCAACTGCATGCCTTCGCTACCATTTTTTGCGGCAAAGGTTTTAAAGCCTTCTCGACCAAATAGTCTTTTCAACAAAAGTTGAAGCGAGTTCTCGTCTTCGATTACTAAAATTGTGATCATCTCGGAGCAATGATATATTGCGAGGGCTATTGGGCCCCAGCTTTGAAAAAATTCTAACATTTGCAAGGCCTTGGGCTCATACTGTTTACATATGATCATGCAACCATCCTCGGAAAAATAGATAGTGCCTGCATTTATTAAGAATCAGCCTTGGGTTGGCAAGATTGGATGCATTTTTTTGGGCGCTCCTGTCGATCTCATGAGCATCTCGTTTGCCGCAGAGATTCCAGATGAGCATCTGCAAGTTCTCACTGAGATCAATAGCGAATCTGTCCATCATTTGGACATCATTCTGTTTGTGCTTGGCAGAGCAGATCAAGCCATCATGGATCGATTGTTTGCGGAACTCAAACTCTTGCGTGCTCAAGATACGCTGCCAGTTGCCACTTATGGCATTGCTTTAGAGGGTCATGAGAAAGTGGCATTGATTAATACAGGCTTGAATGAGTGCCTCAGTCCCAATGAGACCCCCCGTGAAATGCTAGCCAAAATGAAGGCATTGATACGCAGATATGGGTTTGAGAAGGCGCCGGCTTCGGAAATCATGCAACTTGGCGACTGTGTCATTGACTTTACAAAGCACACGATTTCCTTGAATGGCGAGACTAGCAACTTATCGCCCATCGAGTATCGGCTCCTCAAATATTTTGAGAAAAACAAAGGTGTACTGCTGACTCAGCAGCAAATTTTTTCCCATGTTTGGGGGGTCGATAAGCCCTTTAATAGTCACTATGTAGTTCTTTATATCGGCAAAATCCGCAAAAGAATCGGCGACTCGGCAAGCAATCCCCAGTGGATTGTTTCGGATAAGGGTTTGGGCTATCGGTTTATGGATGAAAGCATTTAGTCGTTCCAACCGACCAGCCTTGATTGGGATGCCAGATTGTTGTGCATCTGCAACAAAACTGACTTCAAGTCTTTATTTTCATTTTTAGCGCCTGCTGCCACATTGGCGCTCCTGAGTGATCATGCTCAAAAATAAGGGGAAACACCTATAAACCCTTGGTTTTATTGGGTTTATCAGCAATGCCCCCATTTTATTTTAATTTTTATTTTACTTATTTGAATCTGAATTTAATTATTTTTTAATTAAATTAAATCAATTTGAGCCTTTATTTATAAGGCTCAGAAAGACGTTAATTAATTATTTTACGTTTTTAGCCATTTAATAATTATTTTTTTACTTTACTTTCTTAGCATAGCTACATGGGATAAATGAGTAACAAAAGTGTCACCGAATTTCCTATGAAGAATGCAATGCAAATCAGCTGTTCCGGATTTTTGGAATTTTAGCGTTTTAAATGAAAGGTAGGACGATATGTCTAACAAATGGCGAAGTAACGCAGTCAAGGGGGTAATGGCAGTTGCTATTACTGCCGCTGCATTTGGGGTAGCGCAGAACGCCAGCGCAGAAGCCCAGGTAACGGCGAAATCCGTTCCTTGTGACCCCTACGCCAAATACGACTGTTTAGATTCGTATTTGGGTGATGGTTTCTGGAACCGTTTAACAAATTACTACAAATTAGAGATGGGTAAAGATGCGGCTCCTGCCGATCCAAATGCACCTCCCTCACGTAGTGAAGATTTCCCACCTGCGGCCCAAACTACGCCTCCAATGCCATTTACTGAATGGCCAAACGGTGGTAATCCTGGAATTGGGGTCACTACGCCAAACATGGTTGACAGTCCGTTCATGAACGCGATTGCCAACACTACTGTTGGTCAGTGGATGATTGATAACCACATTCAAGCATACGGTTGGGCTAACGCGGGTTTTAACTTCAGTACAAATAACACCCACGGTGGTAACGCTCCTGCAGCGTATGACTACAACCCGAACGTTCCTGTATTGAACCAAATCGTTGAGTACGTTGAGCGTCTGCCAGATACAGTGCAAAAAGAGCACAACGATTGGGGCTTCCGTCTGAACATGATTTACGGTGAAGACTATCGTTACACCACTTCATACGGTGTCTTCAGTGGCCAGTTGATGAACAAAAACTTCCAGTATGGCTTTGATGCTGTGATGGCTTATTTCGATTGGTTCACGCCATCTGTTGCACAAGGTTTGAATATTCGTATTGGTCGTTACATTGCGATTCCGGATATTGAAGCGCAGTTGGCTCCAAACAACTATATGTACTCACACTCGATTACGTATGGTTATGACAACTATACGAACGAAGGCATCTTAGGCACATTGGCATTGGACAAGAACTGGCAAGTGCAAGCTGGTGTAACTGCTGGTACTGACACAACCGTGCAACATATGTGGACTACCAACACTATTAACTGTTCGGTTCTTTATCCATGTAAAGGGGCTAATTACAACCTTGCTAATGGTGCATTGAGCTCTCAGACTCAAGGTATGTTGCAAGACCCAGGTGCTAAGCCATCCTTTACCGGTGCAATTCGTTGGAACTCGGATGATGGTAAGACTAGTGTTCAGGGTGTTGTAAACGGCATCAATAGTGGTCAGTGGGGTTACAACAACTTGCAATGGCACGGTGCTACTTTCTACCACCAGTTTGATGAACACTGGCATATTTCTACTGAGTTCTATAACGAATTCCAGAAGAATGTTCCTAACATTCAAAACGCACAAGTTCAGAGTATCTATTCTGGATCCCCGGGTGCTGGTGTAGGATCACAGGCTCCATTTTCACAGTTTGCCTACAATGCACCGAACTTAGCAGCTTGCGGTAACGTTAATGCTTTGACTTGTAGAGCAATGGCCAATGGTTCAGTCACTTACATTAACTATCAGATTGATCCTCTGAACAACCTGTCATTCCGTCCAGAGTTTTACTGGGATGCGCAAGGTCAGCGTACTGGCGCTTCAAACTATCAATCAGCTCTAGGTGGTTCTACAGCGGGTGCTATTTATCGTAACTATGCATTCGGTTGGCAACACTGGTTCTCCCCGCAGATCGAAGTACGTCCTGAAGTGGCATGGTACTCAGCTTCCAACCCAGTGTTTAACAACGGTCAAACACGCTATCAAACAGTTTGGTCTGGTGACATTATCTGGCACTGGTAAGTATGTTTGAAGTAGAAGTTAAGTAATATCTGTATCAATAGAAACAGCATGGATTTAAACCCATGCTGTTTTTTTATTAGGATGTTTCGCACTACACTTGAAGTCATTTCAAGATTAAGGAAGTCATTTATGTCGAATAAAACAAATATAGTGACCTTATGCGCTAGTTTGACCGCAATCGTTTTATTAACTTTGTCCAGTCCATCGTGGGCGGGGATATTTGGCGACTACTCTTATGATGATTGCTATAAGAGTTTGAAATCAAAATATGGTGAAGGCACTACCGAGGGTTACATTGAAAAGATTTGTCGAAAACGCTATCCCAAAATGCCTAAATTAGACGACCGTGGCGATGTCAAATTCATCTGCAAGGCCACGAAAGATGAGAAAGACATATTTCATTTTGCGGTGATCGACAATATCGCAGAGATGACAAAGTCGATCGACGATCCTCACAAAATCGAATTTAATGTTTTGGTACGCAAAAATAATGCATTTGCCTTAAAAAGCCGTGAATCTCAGAAGATTAATGGTAAACAGATCTACATCATTGTTGACATTAATACGGGCACTGGTAAAGGACAAATCTATTTTGCAGACAATGAGCAAACCCCAATTGCCACTACTGAGTTATTTTGTTCTGAGTAGATGTTCTTAGTTTTTGTGGTTAGTGAACCAGGGTGGGTTACTTGTGCACTAATAAGGTGCATAAGTAATATTTCAGCCATCTGGCATAACTAGAATGAGCGGGTAGATAGTGTGGGCAAAAAATTGATGCCCAAAACCTGGATTAGTTAATTTTTACACTTTTTTTACTGCGATTTATGACAGCAGACAGGCTTTTGCATTGTTTTTATTATGTGCAAATGCACAATTTTTCATTGAGCGGCAACGATTCTTAATTTGATTAAAAAATGAATACACCAAAAAATCTAAATGAACTAAAGCAACGTGTCCAAGCTTGGTATGCGACCAAAGTGAAGCCTAGCGTTGATGAAGCAATCGTTGCTTGGAATACGAAGCTCACTAAAAAGCAGCGCACACTGATTGTCATCGGCGTGGTGATTGTGTTGATTTTGTACTTTGGCTTGCCATTCTTAAAGCATGCCGAAGAAGAGAAAGTGGAGACTGGACCTAAAACCTTCGTTGTTCTCAATGAAAAGCAGGTTTCCACTATCGCACTCAAGGCAGTTGGAAGTGCTGAATTTACCGCTGAATTTCCAGCATACGGCAGCATTGATTTCAATCAAAACTCAGCCGTTCAAGTATTTACCAACTATCAAGGTAGAGTCATTAAGGCGAACTTTGATGTAGGTGATGCCGTTAAAAAAGGAGATGTACTCTTTACTGTAGATAGTCCAGATTTGGCTAGTGCCGAGTCCGCATTGTTAAGCGCTAAGGGCGTTTATGACAACACTACTGCTGTGCTCAACAGAGCAAAACAGTTATATGAATTAAAGTCCATTTCTTTGCAGCAGTATCAACAAAACGTTGCCGATCAAACTGCTGCAGATGCATCTTTAAAAGCGGCGCGCGATACCGTTCGTATGTTTGGTAAGTCAGCTAGTGATATTCAGCAGATCGAAACCAAGCGCAAGATGGATTCCACTTTGGCAGTGTTAAGCCCATTGGATGGTCAGGTAGTAGCGCGTAATGTTCAGCCTGGTTTATTAGTCCAGCCAGGCAATACACCTGCTCCATTTATTGTGGCAGATCCAACAATGAAATGGTTGGTGATCAATGCGCCTGAATCTGAAAGTACACGCTTGGCACAGGGTCAAGAATTGGATGTGACTGTGCCTGCTTTGCCCAACGAGAAATTCACAGCTAAGGTGAAGATTGTCGGTTCCATCGTTGATCCAGTTACTAGAACGGTTAATGTGCGTGCCGATGTAGCCGACCCTAAAAACATGATGCGTGGTGGTATGTATGCCAACTATGTGGTCCATGCCGATGCGCCAATCAAAGGAATTGCCGTTCCAATTGAAGCAGTTGTACGCGAAGGCGATGGCTCCAATACAGTTTGGGTGACCACTGATGGCGGAAAACACATGAATGTGCGTTCTGTGAAATTGGGAATTCGGAGTAATGGCTTGGTACAAGTTACTGAAGGTCTGCAAGAGGGTGAAGTGATTGCAACCGCGAATGCTATTTTCCTCAGCAACTTATTAGTTGTTGGCGAATAAGAGCTTAGTAACCATTACTGCTATTGAAAAAATTTAAGAAAGATTTCTTGTGATTAAGTCGCTCATTGCTTTTGGCCTTTCACGACGCCCAATTATTTTATTAACCCTCTTCGTCTTCTTGGGGGCGGGTTTGTTTGCTTTTAGCAAACTCAATATCGAGGCTTATCCAAATCCAGCGCCGGTGATTCTGGAGATTACTGCTCAGGCCCCCGGTTTGTCTGCCGAGGAGATGGAGAAGTACTACACCATTCCAATGGAAATTGGTTTGTATTCAACTCCGGGCATTACCAATATTCGCTCAACTTCTTTCTATGGCCTGTCATTTGTGCGGGTTACTTTTAGATACGGTATTGATTTCTATTTTGCCTATTCACAAGCTGCAGTTGCAATTCAGCAAAACATTAATTTGCCAGGCAATTTGGTGCCCACCATTCAGCAATCAAGCTTAACGGGTGAAATTTATCGTTACGAAGTAGTAGGTCCTCCCGGATTTGGTTTGAGCAATTTGCGTACAGTTCAAGATTGGATTGTTGCCCGTCGTCTCGCCACCATTCCCGGAATTGTGATGATCAATAGCTGGGGTGGTACTACTAAAGAATTCCAGGTTCATGTGGATATGGCCAAGCTACAAGCTTATGGCATGACTCTGAATCAAGTGCTCACTAATCTGGGGAGCTCGAATATTAACGTTGGTGGTCGTGAGATTGAGTACGGTCAGCAGTCAATCAACATCCGTGGCGTTGGTTTGATTGATGATGGTGGTGAGTACAACATTGTTGATGGTTACCACACCAAAGATATTGAAAACGTCGTTCTTTCTCAAACGAATGGCGTGCCGATTCGTGTGAAAGATATTGGTACCGTTGAGGTTGGTTTTGTCCCTCGCTTAGGTATTGCTGGTAAAGACCATAACGATGACATAGTTGCATCGATTGTGGCGATGGGTCGCAATCAACATACCAATGACATGATTCCTAAAGTCAAGGAGATGGTTGAGAAGATGAACACTGACGGTAGCTTGCCGGCAGGTGTCAAGGTTGTTTCTTACTATGACCGTTCTGGCTTGGTTGGCGTTACTACGCATACCGTATTAGAAAACTTAGTCTTAGGTTGTTTATTCGTATTCTTTATCCAGTGGATTTTCTTGGGTGATCTACGAAGCGCAATCATTGTGGGTATCAACATTCCATTCGCATTGCTATTTAGTATCATTATTTTGGTGTTGCGCGATGAGGACGCCAACCTCTTATCTATCGGTGCGGTGGACTTCGGAATTATTGTTGACTCGGCGGTAATTCTTGTTGAGAATATTTTCAGAAACTTTCAATCAACGCCTGCCCAACGAGTGGGTATGTTGCGTGATTTATCTTCGGGTCGTTTAGGTATTGATCCTAAGGTTGCTGATGGTGGTGGCGAGGGATCTGCATCCAAGCCTTGGTCTGACCGCTTAAAAATGATTTATATCAGTGCCTGTCAGATTGATACCTCAGTTTTGTTCTCGGTTGTCATTACAGTAGCCGCATTTATTCCGCTCTTCACGATGCAAGGTGTGGAAGGTCAAATTTTTGGACCAATGGCAAAAACCTATGCTTATGCATTGACCGGTGGTTTGCTTGCAACCTTCACAATTACTCCGGTCTTATGCTCCTATATGTTGCCAGAGCATATTGAAGAAGTAGAGACATTCATTGTGCGTTGGTTGCGTGAGCGCTATGAGCCATTGCTCAAGTGGTCATTAAACAATGGCAAGAAGTCTGTGATGTACGGTGTTCTCTTTTTGGTGGTCTGCGGAATTGCAGGTTCACGCTTAGGCTCTGAGTTTCTACCAGCCCTAGAAGAAGGAAACTTGTGGATTCGTGCGGCGATGCCCATGACCATGGGTCTGAACGCAGGTACTGAGCCAACACGTAAGATGCGCGAAATCTTGCTACGTCATCCAGAGGTGGTTACAGTGGTTTCGCAACACGGTCGTCCTGATAACGGAAGCGATGCTTCGCCATTCTCAAACGTAGAGCTGTTTGTACCGCTAAAGCCAATGGATGAATGGCCTAAGGGTGAAGATAAAGAGCAGTTGGTGGCTAAGATTCAAAAAGAATTTAATGATGAATTACCTGGCGTTGTCTTTAACTTCTCTCAATATATTCAAGATAACGTTGAGGAGGCGCTCTCCGGTGTGAAGGGTGCAAACTCAGTCAAAATTATTGGCCCTGATTTAAAAGAATTAGAGAAGTATGCTGTGCAAGTTAAGGATGTAATGGCTAAGATCAAAGGTGTTGATGATCTCGGTATTTTTAACGTGCTCGGTCAACCCAACTTAAATATTAAGATTAACCGTGAAAAAGCTGCGCGCTATAACTTGAATACGGGTGATGTCAATGCCTATATCCAGGCCGCCCTTTCTGATCAAGTTGCTACTACTGTGTTGGAGGGGCCACGCCAATTCAATCTTTCTGTGCGCTTGGATAAATCGTATCGAAACGATATCGATAAGATCAAAGAGTTGCGGGTGGGTTACCAAAATAATAACGGTGGCACCTCTTACGTTCCACTTAAAGATGTGGCTGATATCAGCCTAGATACTGGGGCGTCATTCATTTATCACGAATCGACTGTGCGTTACATTCCAATTAAATTTAGCGTGCGTGGTCGTGACTTGGGTAGTACGGTTTCCGAAGCGCAGCAGAGAATTGCTAAGGCTGTACCGTTGGCTCGGGGTTATCGTATTGAGTGGGCGGGTGAGTTCGAGAGTTTGCAAAAAGCATCTGCTCGCTTGATGGTGATTGTTCCAATTACTTTGATCGTGATCATCATTCTCTTGTACTGCTTGTTTAATAATGTCCGCGACGTGGTATTTGTACTCTCTGGTTTGCCGTTTGCGATTGGCGGAGGCATCTTAGGCCTGTGGATTTCGGGTCTTGATTTCAGTATTTCTGCGGCAATTGGTTTCATCTCCTTGTTTGGTATTAGTGTGATGAACGGTATTTTGATGACTACATACTTCAATGAAACCTATAAAACCGGCAAGATGAATAGTATCGATGCGATGTACCATGCTGCGACACACCGTATGCGACCTATGCTGATGACCGCATGGTCAGCATGTATCGGTCTTTTCCCTGCAGCGATTGCAACAGGTATTGGTAGTCAAGTTCAGAAACCACTGGCAACGGTAGTTGTGGGCGGCTTGTTGATTGGCCCAATCATGCTATTGATCGTGGTTCCAGCACTTTGCTTGCTGATGATCAAAGAGGAAGGCGAGCTCAAAGGTCCAAGTCATATTTCTGAAGATGCACATCACTAATATGAAAAGACACTTCTTGTTCTCAAGGGCTCTCTGCTTCCTGTTGGTTTTAGCGAGTTCTTCTTTAGCCTTAGCTGCACAAGTGGGTGGGGCTAAGGCGGCTGCTCCTATGATTCCAGCCGGTCCGCCAGCTCAGACCAAGAAGACGCCTGGACCAACAGGTGGTCCAGCTCCTGGAACACCGAATGTGCCTGATGCAAAACCGGTGAAGAAATAATCAACCCTCGCCATGAATCACTCTACTCAAGCCCTCGAAATGCGAAAACCAACTCTAGCCAAAATGGCCTGGGTTAAAGGCCTGTTTCGTTTTGATCTTGCAGGGCGGGTTTCGCATTTACAAGAATTGCAGACAGGAAATACTTCGTTTGTTGTGAGTTTGCTATTGTTTGCGGCTCTCATTCAGATCTGTGCATTATTTATTCCGTTTTTTGCTTGGTTTACTTGGCCGTACTTAGTCTTCGCTTGCGTAGATATTCTGAATACTCAAAAGCCGTCTTGGCGTTTAGCGCCAAAGCTATTGGGTAAGCGCATTCTTGCTCTTAAAAGTCAGTTATCTGTCGCCTTCTCTTTGTTTCTTTATGGTGCGCTAGGCTTGCTGATGTTCCGCGTGATTGCCGATCTCATTCAACGTATTTCGCTCCCTGTTGGAGTGCTGCCAAACGAGATGGTGGCGTTGCTTCCATATACGCTGTCTGAAGCTATTTGTTTATTGTTTATTGGAGCTAGTTCAGCGCGCTATACCGTGAGCTTGGAAGACCCCCTCTCTATTTTGAGTAAATCTTTAATGGATTTGGTGTTGGCGCCGATTTCATTTTTGATCTTGGTGACGCTTCAAACGATTGTGATCGCTCCCCTAGCAATTCATATTAGTCTGGCATTGAAGATGCCGGTGCTATCTACTTTTTTAGGGCATGCGCCATTTATTTTGATTGCTCTGTTTTGGTCTTGTGGGCAAATAATCAAGACTTCGGCCAGTGAAAGAACTTAATACTTACTATGCATAATTTCAAAAAACGAATTCTAGTTGCAAGCTTGGGTGCCTTGGTTGGCTCTGGTTTAATTTCTTGCGCAGTTGGCCCTGACTACAAAAGACCGGATGTCGTACCTGCAAGCACATCATCCTTTACGCGTGATGCTAATGCCGTTGAGACGGCTAAACCTTCTACTATTGATCAAGATTGGTGGAAAGCTTACGGCTCTCCACAGTTAAATGATTTGGTTGAGTTGGCCCTTAAAAATAATCCGAACATTGAAGCGGCTTCTGCTAACTTGAGAGTAGCGCAGCAAAACGTGATCGCGCAGCAGGGCTTCTTTTTTCCACAGGTCAATGCTGGCTATGCGGTTTCAAGACAGAGCACTGGCAACAACCTTCAGCCTGCGATTAACGTAACGCCGCCATCTATTTATACCTTCCAAACTGCGCAATTAAGCGTTGGATTTACGCCTGATATTTTTGGTGGAAATCGTAGAGCGGTGGAGTCCTTAGTTGGTCAAGCGAATTCACAACAATATCAATTAGATGCTTTGCGCATCACTATCATCACAAACGTTATTGCTACAGCTGCACAAGAAGCGGTTTACCGAGAAGAGCTGCAATCAGCCATTCAATCGGTAGAGGCACAGCGTCTTCAGCTAGAGCACACGGGTCATATGGTGCGCTTAGGCTATTTGGGTGGCATGGATTTAGCTAATGCGCAATCCGCTTATGCGGCTGCCGCAGCTCAAGTACCTACTTTGAGAAAGATGCATGAGCAAGCCTTAGATTTGTTGGCAGTGTATTGCGGTAAGTTTCCAAATGAACAATTGCTATTGCCGAATTTGGAGTCTTTGCACATACCTGAAAACTTGCCAAATGCCTTGCCTTCTAGCTTGGTTACGCAACGTCCTGACGTACGTGCAGCCGAAGAATTGGTGCGCGCAAGTAATGCGCAAATTGGCGTAGCCATTGCTAACCGCATTCCACAATTCTCCATCACCGGGCTGGTTGGTGGCGTGACGGGCCCAGCATTTTCTAATCTCTTTGGCAATGATTCAATCTGGGGTCTTACCGGTGGTGTCACAGCGCCGATCTTTGCTGGCGGTACCTTAGCGGCTCGCCAAAAAGCAGCTGAAGCTGGCTTAGATGCATCCGTTGCACAATACAAAGCAACTGTACTGACTGCATTTCAGAACGTAGCGGATACTTTGTATGCCCTTGATAATGATGGCAAGTTATATGCGCTAGCAAAAGACAGTGAGCAGGCCAATAAGACTGTTTATGAAATGACCCAATCTCAACTGAAATTAGGTTATGCATCTGAGCCTGGCATGTTGATGGCGCAGCAACAATATCTGCAATCTAAGATTAATCGCGTGCAAGCATTTGCTGTTTACTTGGGCGATACGGCTGCACTGTATCAATCATTGGGTGGCGGTTGGGTTTCTCCTGAGCAGGCTCAAGCTGCACAGAAAGCAAAGGAGACGCCTAGTCAGGCCAATCAATCGCCTTTGCAAAAGTTATTAGACTAATAAAAAAGCCCTGTGAATCATCAACAGGGCTCTTTAAATAGCGCCGACGCCAATTAGAAAGGTCGGTTGTAGCTAAATGAGTTCTGATCAAACTGGTGAATAGAGATGTAAGAATCTTGATGCAAGTCGCCAAGCACCTCATTGAGCGCTACAAATGTTTCACGAATAAAGTTTGCCTTCTCTTCGTCATTGATTAAATCGGAAATAGTGACATTCATGATCATGCAATTTTTTTGCTGTTCACTTAATGGCACTCCACCAATGACCCAAAGATCTAGCGGTATGTACTCGACCATCACTACGGTGTAGTCTTTTCTGCCACGGAGGTATTGCAGGTTCATATCCAAAATAACCTTGGAAATAGACTTCGTGGTTCCGTAGGATTTATTGCCGCTCACTTTGATTGTAAAAATGGCCATACTTGTCTCCCCTAATGCTTGAGCATTAATTGTGTTGGATCATGCAATGAATGAAGATAATGCCTCAAAATTGATAGGGGATTATTCAGTGAATACCCCATGTTCATATCTTTGAGGTCTTGATGATCAAGGCAGAGCTTGCTGCTTATTTACTACCGCCACCAGTGTGAGGTTGAGTGATATTGAGTTTTTTGAGTTCTGTAATGTCCAATTTGCCTGCCTTGTTGACATCCAAATTATCAAACTCAGCTGACATGTAGTTCATAAACTCGGTTTTAGAGACCATGCCATCGTTGTCAGCATCCATGAGCAATAAGAGACGCTTTACCAAGGGCTCACCTTTGGTAATTTGGTAATTTCCTGTTGGCGTAGAGTGTGATCCACCGGCTCCAAATGCAGAGTAGGCTAAAGAAAGCCCCAGTAGTACTGCAAAAATAGAGAATAACTTCAATAACTTAGTCATAAAACACCCTGAATAAACGGATACGGCTTAATTAAGTACTTGATATTAGTATAAGGATACTTATTCTCTAAAATCCATCAAATATTGTGGCGCCACCAAATTGGTGCAAGCGCTTTCCAGTTCTGCACTAGCAAAGTGCACAATTCAAAACTGAGTGATTACCCCACACTAAAATTTGCAATATATATCTTTCTAACGGTAATGATTTAATGAAAAGAGCATTCTCCAAGTCATCCCTTGGTCTAAAAACTGTCTTATGCGGGTTAGGGATTACTTTTTCCCTCGCTTTTCAGTTGGCCTACGCCGATGAATCGGCAACGGTTGCGGTGATTCCAGCTCCTGGCGCCACAGATTGCAACCCTTATGAGGAGTACACCTGTCTTGATGATTATTTGGGTACAGGTTTTTGGCAGCGCTTAAAAAATTATTACAAGTTAGAGATGGGGCAGGCTACTCCACCTGTTGATCCTGATGGTCCTTTGTCGCGTCGGGATGATTTCCCACCAGAAGCCCAGACTATTCCGCCAATGCCTTTTACTGAGTGGCCTTATGGCGGAACCAATCCATTGGGCGCAACCATTCCGAACTCAGTTGATAGTCCATTGATGGCAGCTATTGGGGATACCGATATTGGTAAGTGGATGTTTGAAAATCATATCCAGGCTTACGGCTGGGTGGACGTCGGCGGAAATGTCAGTACCAGTAAAGTGAGCCACGGTGGTAACTCACCAGCAGCGTATGACTACAACCCAAATGCTTTGGATTTGAATCAAATTGTTTTATACATCGATCGCTTTCCAGATATGGTTCAAAAAGAACACAATGACTGGGGTTTCCGTCTCTCAGGAATTTATGGTTCCGACTATCGCTACACAACCTCTTATGGCCTGGGCAGTAATCAATTGATCACCAAGAATCTGGCCAATGGTTGGGATACGCCAATGATTTATGCAGACTGGTATACCCCATTTGTAATGGAAGGCTTAAATATTCGGGTGGGTCGCTATATTTCTTTGCCAGATATTGAAGCCCAATTGGCACCAAATAACTATATGTATACGCACTCAATGACGTATACATATGACAACTACACCAACACCGGCATTATGGCCTCGTTGGCAGTCAATAAAAATTGGATTGTCCAGTTTGGTGTTGCCGATGGTACGGAAGCAACGATTCCACATATGTATCAGAAGCAAACAAATCCTTACCCGAATAATCCTGCTGCTGGACAGATTAACCCGCTCTATCCAGGCACCACTTTTCGCGTTGATCCAGGAGCCAATCCAAACTTTACCCTTTGCGGTCGTTGGAACTCCGATGATGGCAAGGATGATGTGAATTTTTGCGCCAATGATATCAATCGCGGTAATTACGGCTACAACAATTTACAGTGGTACGGTATTACCGTGTATCACCAGATTGATGAGCACTGGCATCTTGATGCAGAGCTGTACAACGAGCATCAGAATAATGCGCCAAATGCCCTCAATTCCACAGTGCAAACCATCTATGCCAATAACGGTTCGCCATTTGCATCTCAATTTATGCCATACAACGCCCCTAGTTTGGCGCAGTGTGCAAATGCCAGCGTCTTGACTTGTACATCCTCATCAACTGGCTTAACTGGCTATCTCAATTACTCTCCTGATCCAATGAATAATTTCTCATTACGTCCAGAAATTTATTGGGACTATCAGGGTCAACGTACTGGTACGGCAACCACCTACCGTAATATTGCGGTAGGTTGGCAACATTGGTTCTCACCACAAATTGAAGTGCGTCCTGAGATTGGCTACATGAAGGCAAATACTGCCGCCTTTAATGGAAATTCTAATTTAGGGATTGCTCCCAATCGGAATAATCAAACGGTTTTGGCTGGCGATATTATTTGGCACTTTTAATCAGAGAGTTTGGAGTTTCTATGCTTAAGTTCATTTCTATTGCTACCACTCTTTGTTTTGCTATGCTGTCATTGACTGCTGCTGCAGCTGACTGTCCGTCGGCTCAAGCGATTGCATCTGCAGCACCAGGTGCGCTCAAAGGCACCACCTGGGCTGGTTGTGATTACACCAAGGCTAATCTCTCTAGTGGTTTGAATTTAGAGAACGCCAATTTAAGTCAAACCATTTTGGTTGATGCCAATTTGAGCAATGCCAATCTAAATGAGACTCTTATGCAAGAGGCTAACCTGACGAATGCCACGTTGGTGAAGACTTCGTTTAAGGAGTCCAATCTCACTTACGCTAACCTGACTGGCGCAAATCTCTCAAGCGCCAATCTGAGTCATGCTCGGCTGTATGGTGTGTATTTGCGACAAGCAAATCTCAAGGGCGCAAATTTAAGCTCTGCCGATCTGACTGCGGCTGACTTGTCTAATGCGGACTTAACGGGAGCTAATATTGATGATGCTAACTTTGAATATGCCAAATTAGGTGGCGCTACTTGGGTTACGGGCGATCGCGTATGCAAGCCAGGTAGCTTGGGTGAGTGTAATTAATTTTTTCCCAAATCAATTGTTCAAACGTTCCTTTGTAGTCTTTGCCTTTATTGGCTTACTGACTTTTATGCTTTGCGCTTGTAGCCCTCAATTAGATTGGCGCACAGTCACATCTACTCAAGCGCAGTACTCGGCTTTATTTCCGGCAAAGCCAGAACACCTTGAGCGTCATCTGGTATATCAAGATCAGGATATTTTGCAGGTTCTAGACGCTGTAAAAATAGATGATGCCATTTTTTCAATTAGCACTATTGAACTCAAAAAAGATCAAGCTAGCCTTGAAGATGGCATCCTGGAAAGCTCGAAAAATGCACTGAGTCAACAAGCTGATTTAGTGAAAGATGCGTCTCTCATTAAGGAAGCAAGTTATCAAACGGCCGATCACCAGCGCTTTGCAGTCAAAGATTATTATTTTGAAGTGAAGATGCCAAACCATTCGCAGTTCATGCGATCAAGGTGGATCGTGAGACGCACTCCTGCGGGAGAAGTTTTTATTTATCAGGTTTCTGTATTGCTACAGAATGTGAAAAGTGGCACTGTGGAACAAATGCTCTCTCAAGAGCAGTACGCTACTTTTTTTGAAGAGTTCCATCCTCTTTAGAGGATTGGTGGGTGAGTTGCTGCTTGAGCTTAATTGCCGACTTGCTCTAGCGCCGCCACTTTCTTTTCAAGGGCCTCAAGCTTTTCTCTAGTCTTGGCTAGAACTTTAGATTGCAGTTCGAATTCTTCGCGGGTCACTAAGTCCATTTTTTGGAAACCCTGATTCATGAGCGCTTTGACGTTCTTTTCAATCTCTTGCGCTGGTGAGTTGCGAATGGCATCCCCCACTTTTGCTTGCATGCCAGAGGCAATTTGCTGAATTTGCTCAAGAATCTCGCCAGTTTTTTTCATAGGTAGCCGTGGTGCTTTATTTTGGTGCAATTAAATGAACTATTTTGGTGCATTTGCATTGATAACGTGAATTTATTAATTCAATTCAAGGTATCTTAAGTCATTATTTTAGCGTGGAAGGTGGATTCTTTCCGCCTTAATAAGATTATTTAATTCTTTTCCTGAACGGAGAAATGTATGAAATTAATTACTACCATCATAAAGCCCTTCAAGCTTGATGAAGTACGTGAAGCCTTATCGGAAGTCGGCGTTTCCGGCATTACCGTAACTGAAGTAAAAGGCTTTGGTCGCCAAAAGGGCCACACTGAGCTATATCGCGGTGCTGAGTATGTAGTGGATTTTTTGCCTAAGGTAAAAATTGAAGCGGCTGTTGAAGATGGCATTCTCGAGCGTGCGCTTGAAGCCATTGAAAAATCTGCTCGTACAGGCAAGATTGGGGATGGCAAGATTTTTGTTTCTCCGATTGAGCATGTCATTCGTATTCGCACCGGTGAAACCGGTGTGGCAGCCCTTTAATAAGAGAGGTAAAAAATGTTCACTTGGATAAAACAACTTGTCGCTGGCGGCGCGATTGCCTTAAGTCTTGGCGTAGCCGGTGTAATGGTGACTGCACCAGCACATGCAGATGAAGCTAAAAAGCCTGCAGTAGTAGCTCCAGCTGCTGGTACAGCCGCAGCCGCAACTGCACCTACAGCCGTACCTAATAAAGGCGATACAGCTTGGATGTTGGTTTCTACTGCCTTGGTTTTGTTGATGACTTTGCCGGGCTTGGCTTTGTTCTACGGCGGTTTGACACGTAGCAAAAATATTCTATCGATCTGCATGCAATGTATGGTCATTTTCTCGGTAATTACGGTCTTATGGTCCCTTTATGGCTATAGCATCGCGTTTACTGAAGGTGGACCATTCTTGGGTGGATTAGATCGCTTGTTCTTATCTGGTATTACTCCTGATTCTGTAGCCGCTACTTTCTCTAAGGGTGTTGTTATTCCTGAGTATGTATTTATGGCATTCCAGGCAGTATTTGCCACCATTACCTGCTGCTTGATCATTGGTTCTTTTGCAGAGCGCGCTAAGTTTTCTGCAATTTTAGTATTCATGGTGATTTGGTTCACATTTAGCTATTTGCCAATCGCACACATGGTTTGGTTCTGGCCTGGTCCTGATGACATCAAAGATGCTGCTTCACTGGAAGCGGTAACTGCGCGTGCTGGTTGGTTGTTCCAAAAAGGCGTACTTGATTTTGCTGGCGGTACAGTGGTTCATATCAATGCGGCGATTGCTGGTTTGGTTGGTTCATTCGTTATCGGTAAGCGTATTGGTTACGGTAAAGAAGCCATGAAGCCACATAACTTAGTCTATGTAATGACTGGTGCCGCTCTCTTGTGGTTCGGTTGGTTTGGTTTTAATGCGGGTTCTGCTTTAGAGGCAAACGGCAGTGCAGCATTGGCATTCGTGAATACTTATTTGGCTACTGCAGCTGCAGTATTGAGCTGGTCATTGGGTGAGTGGGTTCACAAAGGTAAGCCTTCAGTATTGGGCGCAGCTTCTGGTTGCGTAGCAGGCTTGGTTGCAATTACCCCTGCTGCTGGTTTTGTAGGCCCAATGGGCGCTCTAGCAATCGGTGCTGCTGCTGGTGTGGTGTGCTTGTGGGGTGTTACTGGCCTCAAGCGTATGCTTGGCTCTGATGACAGTTTGGATGTGTTCGGTGTACACGGCGTTGGCGGTATCTTGGGCGCCTTGTTGACTGGCATCTTCGCTGATCCAGCTCTGGGCGGTACAGGTATCTGGGATTATGTTGCTAATGCTGTTAGCCCAGACTATTCCATTCCTAGTCAGCTTTGGGTTCAGGCTCAGGGTGTGATTACCACAGTCATTTGGTCAGCACTTGTATCCTTCATCGCCTTCAAATTGATCGATATCGTGATTGGTTTGCGTGTGAAAGAGGACGAAGAGCGCGAAGGCTTGGATATCAGCTCCCACGGCGAGACCGCTTACGAGAGTTAATCCATACTTACCCTGATTGGGCAGGCTTGCTTGGCTGCCTAGTTTTTAAGCGCGGGATCTCAGTATCCCGCGTCTTTCTTTTAAAAATCTTACAATGATGAAATGGTCCCACATCTCATCACTGCCCTGAGCGGCCCTTTGCTTGAACTCGAGACAAAGGTATTAGAAGCAACCCCAACAATTGAGCGCTGGTTTAGGCTGGAGTGGCAAGAGCACACCCCACCGTTTTACTGCTCGGTTGATCTGCGTAATTCTGGATTTAAGCTTGCTCCAGTAGATACCAATCTATTTCCAGGTGGATTTAATAACCTATCGCCACAAATGCTCCCATTGGCGGTTCAGGCAGCAATGGCTGCGATCGAGAAGATCTGCCCAGAAGCCAAAAATTTATTATTGATTCCTGAGCGTCATACGCGTAATACCTTCTATTTGCAAAATATCGCACGGCTTTCATCGATCTTGCGTCAAGCGGGTTTGAATGTTCGCCTCGGTAGCTTGTCTGATGAAATCAAAAAACCCACTTGGATTGATTTGCCCGATGGCAATCGTTTATTAATGGAGCCTTTGGCGCGCACTGGACTGAAAAAGCAGCGCTTGGGATTAAAGGATTTTGATCCTTGCTCCATCTTATTGAATAATGATTTATCGGCTGGGATTCCCCCTGTTCTAGAAAATATTCACGAACAATATTTATTGCCCGGCCTGCACGCCGGCTGGCATGTGCGTCGTAAGTCGGCGCACTTTGCCGCATATGAAGAAGTGGCCAAGAAGTTTGCCAAGGTGGTCAACATTGATCCTTGGATGATTAATCCTTACTTTACGAGTTGCTCGAATGTGAATTTTCATGAGCGTAAGGGTGAAGATGAGTTACAAACAGCCGTCGAACAGATTCTAAAAAAGACTGCCAAAAAATATCGTGAGTACGGCATTAAAGAAAAACCGTATGTCGTAGTCAAGGCAGATGCTGGCACATATGGCATGGGTGTGATGGTTGTTCAAGATCCAGCCCAGCTCAAAGGTTTGAATCGCAAAGACCGTAATAAAATGAGTGTGGTCAAAGAGGGTCTTGAAGTAAGTGATGTGCTCATTCAAGAGGGCGTCTATTCATTTGAAAAAGTAAATGAGGCCGTGGCAGAGCCGGTGGTTTACATGATTGATCGTTATGTCATTGGCGGCTTCTACCGCGTGCATACAGATCGCGGCCCGAATGAGAATTTAAATGCACCCGGTATGCATTTTGTGCCTTTGGCCTTTGAGCAAAACTCCATGCCTGATTTATCTGCTAAGCCCGGTAGTGCTGCGCCAAATCGCTTTTATTTGTATGGTGTAGTTGCACGTCTAGCCCTGTTGGCTGCCTCCTTAGAGCTAGAGCGCACCGATCCCAATGCTGAATTTTCTTAATAGCTAAATAAATAAAAAATGGATTTTTTATTTATTGCCGACCCCCTAGAGTCTTTCAAGATCTATAAAGACACTACTTTGGCAATGATGCGCGCTGCGCAAGGGGCAGGTCATCGCCTCTGGTTTTGTCAAAGTTGCCAAATTCTATGGAAAGATAATTTTGTCGTAGCCGATTGCCAGACTGTGGCAATTAAGCCAAGTGGAACTTCTTGGTATGAGTTAGGTGAAATAGAGCAGCGTAAATTAAATAGTTTTTCTGCCGTGCTGATGCGCACCGACCCACCTTTTGATATTGAATATCTCAATACCACTTGGATGTTATCCGCCGCTGTCCGGCAGGGGGCTGTGGTCATGAATAATCCTGCAGCAATTCGTGATCACTCTGAAAAATTATCGATTACTGAGTTCCCGGAGCTGATTCCACCAACTTTGGTGACGCGTGAGCTTGAGGCAGTACAAGCCTTTCATCAACAGCATGCCGATATTGTTGTGAAGCCTTTAGATGGAATGGGCGGCATGGGTATTTTCCGGGTAGGGCCTGACGGCCTTAATCTGGCGAGCATTGTTGAAACGCTAGGCGAGAATGGTGCAAGAACCTTAATGGTTCAACGTTTCTTGCCAGAAATCTCCCAGGGCGACAAGCGCGTACTTTTAATTGATGGGGAGGTTGTGCCATTCGCATTGGCGCGCATTCCGCAAGGTAGTGAAATTCGTGGCAACTTAGCCGCTGGTGGTAAGGGTGTAGCAATGCCTTTAACTGATTCTGAAAAAAGAGTTGCTGAGCGGTTGG
>NZ_MPIY01000016.1 GCF_001953355.1 Polynucleobacter sphagniphilus | reverse complement strand
GAACTTTTTCCAGCGATAGGCAAAGCCATACCGTAACTGCAATTTGCAGTTAAAAAAATACAAACTTACTACTTGTCTATACCCAAACGGTCACTTCCACAAATAAATCAGGGGTCCCGATTAACCATAATTAACACAAGATCCGCCACTTCACGTTTTGGTCTTTACCCTACTTAAAACAATCTGAGGTCCCAGTGGAAGGTCCAAACATTATCTACGAGGTCCTTGCGGCCTCTACGGCCCTACAGAGAGGGATCGATCCACTGGGTAAAGCTTTTTCATAGTAACCTTGATACATCTGTTTTGACTTCACTAATCCATACACTACACGCGCCATCTTCGCTGCCACCGCAGTCCTTGCTTTACGTTGTAAATCCTTATCCTGCGGTGCGCCTTTAATATAGCGGCTATATTTTTGCTGAAAACTATTTTCTGGTTGAGCGATAGCAGTGTTCACTGCCATCCATAACGCCAAACGTAAACGCGCATTACCTCGTTTAGAGATTTGTTCTTGACCACGGTAGTTGCCTGATTGATTTTTGGCTAGATCAAACCCGCAATACTTCAAGAACTGACGATGATGGCTAAAGCGACGTAGATCCCCGCCTTCCGCCAGAATCGTTAGGGCATTAATCGGGCCAATCCCCGGCACACTTTGCAAGATGGCAGAATCCGGGTTATCGGCCAATACTGCTTGAGCTGTCTCTTCTAATTGCTTGCGACAAGCATTGATCTCTTGATAGCGTCTCAGTTGTATTTGAAAGGTTTTGCAAGCCAAGGAATCTGCCTCAACAGGTAGTCCAATGCTATGCAAGGCGGTCTCATAGAGCTCAATAAGCTTAGCCGCTTTATTAACCTTGCGGCCAATGACAGGGCTGGCAATCTGGCAAAACGCTTCTTGAGAGTGCTTCGTTACTGCGCTAGGGATGGGGAAGTGCAAAAGATAGTTGCAGATCACTGGCAAGAAATGACTGGCGCTCCCATTGCCGAAGGCTATGGCCTTTCAGAAACATCACCAGTTGCCTGCGTCAACTCTGCTTTGATTGAGAGCTTTACTGGCTATATTGGCTTCCCGGTACCAAGTACCGAAGTAGTGATCTTAGGCGATGACGGCATCGAAGTACCTTTTGGTACTCCTGGTGAGATTTGTATTCGGGGGCCTCAGGTAATGGCCGGTTACTGGAACAAGCCCGAGGAAACCAAGAATGTTATGACGCCCGATGGCTTCTTTAAATCAGGCGATATCGGCATCATGAATCCCGACGGCCTAACTAAGATTGTCGACCGTAAAAAAGATATGGTTCT
>NZ_MPIY01000015.1 GCF_001953355.1 Polynucleobacter sphagniphilus | reverse complement strand
CTTTGTTATTTGTATCTACGCAATGTCAAGAACTACACATGGAACCACAAACGCATCTACCGGATTTACCGCGAGCTTGAGCTCAACCTGCGCATCAAACCCCGTAAGCGTTTGGTGCGAGATAAGCCAGATGCATTGGTCGTGCCGCTGAGTATTAACCAAGTCTGGTCAATCGTCCCGCGGGATTCCCTTCGGTCACTTTATGCATGACCAGTTGCAAGATGGCAGAAGTATCCGTCTGTTTAATGTGATTGATGACTTTAATCGTGAAGCCTTAGGTATTGAAGTGGACTTCTCATTGCCGGCAGAGCGAGTAGTTCGTAGCTTAGATCAGATCATTGCTTGGCGAGGTAAGCCGGCAGTTATACGGGCGGACAACGTACTAAATGCAAGAACTTTTTCCAGCGATAGGCAAAGCCATACCGTAACTGCAATTTGCAGTTAAAAAAATCAAACTTACTACTTGTCTATACCCAAACGGTCACTTCCACAAATAAATCAGGGGTCCCGATTAACCATAATTAACACAAGATCCGCCACTTCACGTTTTGGTCTTTACCCTACTTAAAACAATCTGAGGTCCCAGTGGAAGGTCCAAACATTATCTACGAGGTCCTTGCGGCCTCTACGGCCCTACAGAGAGGGATCGATCCACTGGGTAAAGCTTTTTCATAGTAACCTTGATACATCTGTTTTGACTTCACTAATCCATACACTACACGCGCCATCTTCGCTGCCACCGCAGTCCTTGCTTTACGTTGTAAATCCTTATCCTGCGGTGCGCCTTTAATATAGCGGCTATATTTTTGCTGAAAACAATTTTCTGGTTGAGCGATAGCAGTGTTCACTGCCATCCATAACGCCAAACGTAAACGCGCATTACCTCGTTTAGAGATTTGTTCTTGACCACGGTAGTTGCCTGATTGATTTTTGGCTAGATCAAACCCGCAATACTTCAAGAACTGACGATGATGGCTAAAGCGACGTAGATCCCCGCCTTCCGCCAGAATCGTTAGGGCATTAATCGGGCCAATCCCCGGCACACTTTGCAAGATGGCAGAATCCGGGTTATCGGCCAATACTGCTTGAGCTGTCTCTTCTAATTGCTTGCGACAAGCATTGATCTCTTGATAGCGTCTCAGTTGTATTTGAAAGGTTTTGCAAGCCAAGGAATCTGCCTCAACAGGTAGTCCAATGCTATGCAAGGCGGTCTCATAGAGCTCAATAAGCTTAGCCGCTTTATTAACCTTGCGGCCAATGACAGGGCTGGCAATCTGGCAAAACGCTTCTTGAGAGTGCTTCGTTACTGCGCTAGGGATGGGGAAGTGCAAAAGATAATTAATCCACCAGTCTGCGCGAGTACTGTTCCACCATTTACCCATCTCCGGAAAATATAGTGGCAGGTAATGGGTAAGGAGGGAATGCTGTAAGCGCGTGCGACTCAAGGTCACTTGATAGTAGGTTTTAGATAACTCTTGGAGATCATGATGCCCTGCAATTAATGGGTCAACATAACGTTGAATAATCCCTTGCTTAAGCAGCTCTAAAAGCACTGCAGCATCCTTGGGGTCATTTTTATCCCAGGAGTTGAACATCACCTCTCTGTACCGGGCACTAGCTACCGAGGAAATAAAACAGACTTCAAACCCCGCCGCTACCAAGCGATGCCCTAATACGCGGTGGTAATTGCCGGTTGCCTCAAACCCAATAATGCAAGGCGGCGGTAAGCCCTTTAGAAAAGCAATAAAACGATCATGATCGGCAGCAGAATTAGCCATCCGAAAATGCTGCCTTTTACCCGCCTTGGTCTCGCTTAACACGGCATTAAAGTCCTTGGCAATATCGATTGCAATCCATGCCCCAAAGGGTTTATTGTTTAAGTGGTCAGCCATAGCAATACTCCTTATTGATGATCTCGCAATCACCAGCATGGCTTAAATTGCTGCGGCTGACTACCATTCTGCATGTACTATGGGCCCGAACTCGTCAGTGGCAGACTCATGGAATGGGCAGCAAAGCATCAAATCCACATACAACATATCCAGCCAGGTAAACCACAGCAAAATGCCTATGTGGAACGCTTTAATCGTACCGTCAGATATGAGTGGCTATCTCAGCATTATTGGGAAAGCATTAACGAAGTTCAGGAGTTTGCAACGCAATGGATGTATAAATAGACCGAAGGGAATCCCGCGGGACAATCATCAACGTCCAAATATGGCATTGGGCGGCATTACCCCGAAACAGCGACTGGCCATGGTTGCTTAACTAATCCTACT
>NZ_MPIY01000014.1 GCF_001953355.1 Polynucleobacter sphagniphilus | reverse complement strand
GGATATGTTGTATGTGGATTTGATGCTTTGCTGCCCATTCCATGAGTCTGCCACTGACGAGTTCGGGCCCATAGTACATGCAGAATGGTAGTCAGCCGCAGCAATTTAAGCCATGCTGGTGATTGCGAGATCATCAATAAGGAGTATTGCTATGGCTGACCACTTAAACAATAAACCCTTTGGGGCATGGATTGCAATCGATATTGCCAAGGACTTTAATGCCGTGTTAAGCGAGACCAAGGCGGGTAAAAGGCAGCATTTTCGGATGGCTAATTCTGCTGCCGATCATGATCGTTTTATTGCTTTTCTAAAGGGCTTACCGCCGCCTTGCATTATTGGGTTTGAGGCAACCGGCAATTACCACCGCGTATTAGGGCATCGCTTGGTAGCGGCGGGGTTTGAAGTCTGTTTTATTTCCTCGGTAGCTAGTGCCCGGTACAGAGAGGTGATGTTCAACTCCTGGGATAAAAATGACCCCAAGGATGCTGCAGTGCTTTTAGAGCTGCTTAAGCAAGGGATTATTCAACGTTATGTTGACCCATTAATTGCAGGGCATCATGATCTCCAAGAGTTATCTAAAACCTACTATCAAGTGACCTTGAGTCGCACGCGCTTACAGCATTCCATCCTCACTCATTACCTGCCACTATATTTTCCGGAGATGGGTAAATGGTGGAACAGTACTCGCGCAGACTGGTGGATTAATTATCTTTTGCACTTCCCCATCCCTAGCGCAGTAACGAAGCACTCTCAAGAAGCGTTTTGCCAGATTGCCAGCCCTGTCATTGGCCGCAAGGTTAATAAAGCGGCTAAGCTTATTGAGCTCTATGAGACCGCCTTGCATAGCATTGGACTACCTGTTGAGGCAGATTCCTTGGCTTGCAAAACCTTTCAAATACAACTGAGACGCTATCAAGAGATCAATGCTTGTCGCAAGCAATTAGAAGAGACAGCTCAAGCAGTATTGGCCGATAACCCGGATTCTGCCATCTTGCAAAGTGTGCCGGGGATTGGCCCGATTAATGCCCTAACGATTCTGGCGGAAGGCGGGGATCTACGTCGCTTTAGCCATC
>NZ_MPIY01000013.1 GCF_001953355.1 Polynucleobacter sphagniphilus | reverse complement strand
GTTTCTGCAACATTGGTTGTCAATATGATGCGACGACCATTTCCTGGGGTAAAAACACGCTCTTGCTCAGCAACCGACTGACGGGCAAAAAGACTTAATATTTCTGGATGAAAGCGTTGTTGCAAAACATGATCTTTACGTAATGCTTCGGCACAATCCCTTATCTCACGCTCTCCAGGCAAAAAGACTAAAACATCGCCAGAGCCGCTGGCTCCTTCACCCCAAATTTTTGCGATTGCATTAGTGACACACTCCGGTATTTCTTTAGCCTCTTTGGCAAATTTTTTATCCTCCAGCTTAGAGTCGGGCTCCAAAGGTTCATAGCGTTGCTCAACGGGAAATAGCCGTCCACTGACTTCGATTACTGGCGCAAGCTTGCCATTTACTGAAAAATGCTCAGAAAATCTCTTAGCATCTATTGTTGCTGAAGTGATGATTAATTTAAGATCAGGCCTCTTTGGTAATAACTGACTTAGATAACCCAATAAGAAATCAATATTTAAACTTCGTTCATGTGCCTCATCAATGATTAGGGTGTCATAGGAGCGCAGATAGGAGTCTCTTTGCGTTTCCGCAAGCAAGATGCCATCGGTCATCAACTTTATCGATGCGCTCTGACTGGTTTTATCTGAAAATCGAACCTGATAACCAACATCCACCCCAATAGGGCTTCCAAGCTCTTGAGCAATCCTTTTTGCTGTAGTGGTTGCGGCTATGCGGCGAGGTTGGGTATGGCCTATTAACTTCCCACCATTTACAGTACCCCTGCCTAAATCTAGACAAATTTTAGGTAATTGAGTCGTTTTGCCTGAACCAGTTTCACCGCAAATGATTACCACTTGATGGTTTGTAAGCGCATCTTGAATGATTTGACGCTGACCAGAGACAGGCAACTCCTCTGGA
>NZ_MPIY01000012.1 GCF_001953355.1 Polynucleobacter sphagniphilus | reverse complement strand
GCCGTTCTCGATCGCCATGGCTTAGTCAAAAAGAAAACGCAGACGCCACCACCCCAAGCTCACGGGGACCAACTTATCGGATCTCAAAGAACCGAATGCTCTATGGTGCGTGGACTACAAAGGGGAGTTTATGCTGGGTAATAAGCAGTACTGTTACCCCTTAACCGTGACGGACTATGCCTCTCGCTTCCTCATTTGCTGTGAAGGCCTAGAGAGTACTCGCGAAGCGCAGGCTTTTACGGTCTTTGAGCAACTCTTCAAAGAGTATGGGCTGCCAGGCTCCATCCGCTCAGACAACGGTGTGCCGTTTGCCTGCGCTAATGCGCTCTATGGTTTAAGTAGTCTATCGGTGTGGTGGCTTCGTTTAGGCATTGGTATTGAGCGCATTAAGCCCGGCAATCCTCAGCAAAATGGTCGGCATGAACGCATGCATTTAACGCTCAAGCAAGCGACGACTAAACCCCCTGCCAAAACACTTTTGCAACAGCAAGATAAGTTTGAAGACTTTATCTATGAGTACAACTATGAGCGGCCCCATCAAGCCCTGGAGATGAAAAAACCGGCACAGCTCTATACCCCCTCGACCCGAAAATACGAAGGACTGCCCGATGTGAGTTACCCCTTCCACGACAAAACGGTGACCGTGACTAACTGCGGACGCATCTGCCTTGATGGTAAGAAGATTCACTTTAGTACGGTGTTCGCTGGTCATGACGTAGGCTTACGGCAGGTCGAAGACGACGTGTGGTTAGTGAGCTTTATGGATTACGATATGGCTTACTTTGATATGGAGTCTTCTCGGGTACAAGCCTTAGAAAACCCATTTGGTCCCAAAGTATTGGGGATGTGATTGGTAAAGGTGTAAACCATGTGGTCGGTACCGGACGTAAAGCATGTGTCCGGTACGTACCTTAGTATTGCTGGTGGGTCGGGCGAGATTCGAACTCGCGACCAACGGGCCTAAATAGATTTAATTGGGATACATAGGGGTGTGACTTTTCTAGACAGTAGGTTTGTCGGGTTAAACGACAAAAAGTTGTCCTAGTTCAAGTTCCCATGGTTCCAGCACAAGTAACAAAGTGGAAAATAGGACATCCCCTTTGTAATGGCATAAATTCCTATTCTTAGTGCAATTCTTAATTTGATGACGCTTTATTTTGGTGCAAGCGCTCTGTTTTGGTGATTATTTGAATTTGCACCAACATGAAACATCCTGTAATCAATGCAGGCAGTGGTTATATGTGCCCAACTGATTAATTTACTCAAGAGGTGAGACATGAAGCGTAGATCAATTTTGAAGTTGTCAGCTTTGGCTGCGGCTTTGAGTTTTACAGGTTTAAGTCATTTGGCGATGGCTCAAAGCAAGGAGCCAATTAAGGTTGGTATTTTGCATTCACTATCCGGAACAATGGCAATCTCTGAAACATCACTTAAAGATATGGATTTGATGGTGATTGACCAGATTAATAAAAGCGGCGGCGTATTGGGTCGTAAATTAGAGCCAGTAGTAGTTGATCCAGCTTCCAATTGGCCATTATTTGCTGAAAAGGCTCGACAGCTTTTAACTAAAGATAAGGTTTCGGTTGTTTTTGGCTGCTGGACTTCCGTATCACGTAAATCTGTACTGCCAGTTTTTGAAGAGCTCAATGGCTTACTCTTTTACCCCGTGCAGTACGAAGGCGAAGAAATGTCTCGTAACGTTTTCTACACTGGCGCAGCGCCAAATCAACAGGCTATTCCAGCGGTTGAGTACTTGATGAGTAAAGAAGGTGGCGGGGCTAAGCGTTGGGTGCTTTTGGGTACTGACTATGTATATCCACGCACAACCAATAAGATCTTGCGTGCATTCTTGAAATCTAAAGGCGTTAAAGATGATGATATTCAAGAAACATATACACCATTTGGCCACTCAGACTATCAAACTATTGTTGCCAATATCAAGAAGTTCTCTCAAGGCGGCAAGACAGCAGTTGTTTCTACTATTAACGGCGACTCAAACGTTCCTTTCTATAAAGAATTGGGTAATGCAGGCTTGAAAGCGAAAGATGTTCCAGTAGTGGCATTCTCTGTTGGTGAAGAGGAATTGCGTGGCGTTGATACCAAGCCGTTGGTAGGTCAATTGGCTGCATGGAATTACTTCATGTCAGTTAAGAACCCAGTCAATGACGAGTGGAAAAAACAGTGGGCTGCTTACTCTGTAGAGAAAAAGTTGCCAGGGGCTAGCAAGCCTTTGACAGATGACCCAATGGAAGCTAGCCGTACCGGCATCTTGATGTGGAAAGCGGCTGTTGAAAAAGCGGGCACAACCGATGTTGATGCTGTTCGTAAAGCAATGATTGGTCAAAAACTTAACACTCCAAGTGGTTATCTTGAGGTGATGGGGGCTAATCACCATTTGTCTAAGCCAGTCATGATTGGTGAAATCAAGGCAGACGGGCAATTCAACGTAATCTACAAAACTCCAACAGCTATTCCAGCCAAACCATGGAGTCAGTATATCGACGGTAATGCAGGCAAGCCTGATTCAGTACAGTAATTTTCAATAGAAATACCCTCCCTCAATTGGGGGAGGGTTTTCACAATCACCATGAAATTTCTAATCTTTTCAAAACTAATCCTTTCTGCTGCTTGTGTATTGGCATGTGGGATTACTTTTGCAAAAATTAATGTTGCAGATTTAAAGCCCCTGTTTAGTGATAACTTTGATGCCAAAGTTAAAGTGGTCCAAAATTTATCTAAAGAAGGTAGTCCCGAAGCCTTAGAAATTCTTCAGGCTCTCAGTGCAGAAAGCCTTTTCTTGTCGCCCCAAGGTGTTGTAGTTCAAAAGGGCGATCAATATTTAGATCCCTTAACCGGACTAAGTGTTTCAGTCAAGCCGGATGAACTGCAAGACGTTATTCTGAATAATCAACTGCGCGGTAAAGTTGATAATGCCTTGCTAGGTTTACAGCTAGCTTCTGCAGATCCACAGATTCGCGCTAAGGCAGTCGACTCTTTAATCAAGGATCCCGAGCCAGACACCTTCCCATTGGTTGAAAACTTACTGGCTACCGAAAAGGATCCTGCGCTCAAGCCAAAAGTACAGAAGCTCTGGGCGCTCCTTGCTTTGCAATCTGACAATCAAGAATCAAAACTAAAGGCAATTGAACTCTTAGGCGATAGTGGTGATCCACAAGTTGCTGCATTGCTGGCGCCTTTGGCAAAAGAGGGTGGCCCAGTGCAAGAGGCGGCTGAAAAGGCTTTAGCCAAAATTAAGAAGTCTGAGTTTAGCGGCGAAATCCTGGGTAATGTGATCGCTGGGTTTAGTTATGGAAGTATTTTGTTACTTTGCGCTTTGGGCTTGGCGATTACTTATGGCTTGATTGGCGTCATCAATATGGCGCATGGCGAGTTCCTGATGGTTGGTGCTTATGCAACTTATGTTGTGCAGGGATTTTTCAGGCAATATGCTCCTGGCTATTTAGATTGGTATTTGTTATTCGCTTTGCCGGTTGCTTTTATTGCCGCCGCCTTAGTGGGTATTTTGATCGAAAGAACGGTCATTAAATTTTTATATGGTCGTCCGCTAGAAACCTTATTAGCCACCTTTGGCGTCAGTTTGCTGATGATTCAGATGACCAGAACTATTTTTGGCGCTCAAAATGTCGAGGTGGCTAATCCAACGTGGATGTCTGGTGCCATGCAGGTACTACCTAACTTGGTTGTGCCCTATAACCGGATCATTATTTTTGCTTTTGCGATTGCGGTAGTAATCGTGACTTGGCTAGTATTAAACAAAACTCGTCTAGGGCTTTTCGTCAGGGCGGTTACTCAAAACCGGAATATGGCTGCATGCGTGGGTGTCAAAACAGTGCGCGTGGATATGTATGCCTTTGCATTTGGCGCAGGCATTGCCGGTCTTGGTGGTGTAGCCCTCTCACAGATTGGTAACGTAGGTCCCGATCTTGGTCAAAGCTATATTGTTGATTCCTTCATGGTGGTGGTACTCGGTGGAGTAGGTCAGCTTGCAGGCACTATTTATGGTGCATTTGGACTTGGTATCACCAGCAAATTATTAGAGCCATTTATTGGTGCCGTATTGGCCAAGATTGCTATCTTAGTGTTCATTATTATTTTTATCCAAAGACGTCCTCAAGGCCTCTTCGCACTGAAAGGCAGGAGCGTTGATTAATATGGATATTAGAAAGCTTGCTCCTTCATCTAGCTTTAGTTTGGCAATTCCTGAGCGTGAATCCATACTCAGCAAGCGTGCCTATATTGCCTTAGCAGCATTGACACTGTGCGTATTAATTGGTGTGCCAATATTTTCTTTGCTGGTTCCCGAGACTAGTATGTTCTACATGTCTGCTTATGCGCTTAGTTTAATTGGCAAGATTATGTGCTTTGCAATTGCGGCCTTAGCGCTTGATTTGGTTTGGGGTTATTGCGGAATATTGAGTTTGGGGCATGGATTGTTCTTTGCTATTGGCGGTTACATCATGGGCATGTATCTCATGCGCCAGATAGGAACTGAAGGTGTATACAAAAGCGAATTACCTGACTTCATGGTTTTCTTAGACTGGAAAGAGTTACCTTGGTTTTGGAAAGGGAGCGATCATTTCTGGTGGATGCTTTTGATGTTGATTCTGGTTCCTGGAGCGATTTCTTGGGTGTTTGGATACTTTGCTTTTCGCTCCAGAATTAAAGGGGTTTACTTCTCCATCATTACCCAAGCCTTAACATATGCCGCTATGCTTCTTTTCTTTAGGAATGAAACGGGCTTTGGTGGCAACAATGGTTTCACGGACTTTAAGCGGATATTGGGTTACTCCATCAGCGCGCCAAGTACTCGCGTCACACTTTTCATTGTTACCTTCTTAGTCCTGTTAGGCAGTTTTATTCTTTGCCGAGCCCTGGTGACCTCAAAAATGGGAAGGGTGATTACAGCGGTACGGGATGCAGAATCTCGTTTGATGTTTTGTGGCTACAACCCCTTAGGTTACAAACTCTTTATTTGGGTTCTATCTGCCATCCTATGCGCCATTGCTGGAGCTTTATTCGTTCCGCAGGTGGGCATCATTAATCCTGGAGAGATGTCTCCAACAAACTCGATTGAGATGGCGATCTGGGTAGCAGTAGGTGGCCGCGGCACCTTGCTAGGTCCAATTATTGGCGCATTTGCGGTGAGCGGGGCTAAGAGTTTTTTTACCACTAACTTTGCAGAATATTGGCTGTTTTTCTTAGGAATGATGTTTGTATTGGTGACCTTGTTTCTGCCGAATGGATTGCTGGGTATCTATCACAAATTCGTTGTTAAGAAGGGTGGGTCAAAATGAGCGCTCACTTTCTTGAGAAGGGGATCGATACTTCTCATACTGGAATCCTCTATGTGGAAGATCTATCGGTCAATTTTGACGGTTTTCAGGCCATTAATAAATTGTCATTGACGATTGATGTAGGCGAACTGCGCTGTGTGATTGGGCCCAATGGCGCTGGTAAGACAACCTTAATGGATGTCATTACTGGTAAAACTCGCTCTAACATTGCCGATATTGATGGCTCCGTTTATTTAGGTTCGACCATTGATCTTATGACCATGAACGAGCCACAAATTGCCCAAATTGGCGTTGGCCGTAAATTTCAAAAGCCCACGGTATTTGAGCATCACCCTGTTTGGGAAAATCTCGAATTGGCGATGGCTGGAAATAAATCATGGCATCACTCCTTGATTGCTAAAGTGGATATTAAAGGACGCCAACTAATGGAGGCTGTGCTGGCCCTGACTCAGCTTGAATCAGAGGCTTATCGTCAAGCCGGCCTTCTATCGCATGGTCAAAAGCAGCGCTTAGAGATTGGCATGCTTTTAATGCAGCAGCCCAAGCTGTTATTGCTTGATGAACCCGTTGCAGGGATGACAGATGAGGAAACGATGCGCTTGGCTGAGCTTTTAAATTCATTACGTGGTCAGTGCTCGATGATGGTAGTTGAGCATGATATGGAATTTGTTGCTGCTTTAGCTGGCCCAAAAGGTAAGGTGACTGTATTGGCTGAAGGTTCAGTTCTAGCTGAAGGCACTTTGGATGAAGTGAAGCGTGATGAACGCGTAATTGAATCGTATTTAGGGCGTTAATCATGCTAATCGTCAAAGATCTCAATCAATATTATGGCGGAAGCCATATTTTACGAAATGTGAATTTTGAAGTCCCCAAGGGTCAACTAACTAGTTTGCTTGGGCGAAATGGTGTTGGTAAAACTACTTTGCTCAAATCTCTCATGGGTGTAGTAAAAGTAAAGACTGGCTCGATTGCTTGGGATGGAAAAGAATTGGCCAATCTACCCCCGTGGTCTCGGGTGGACGGTGGATTTGCCTATGTTCCTCAAGGTCGAGAAATTTTCCCAAGGCTCACGGTAGAAGAAAACTTGCTCATTGGAGCGGCAAAATTCTCAAGCCCAAAAAATATCCCTGGATATATCTACGAGCTATTTCCAATTCTGTCGGATATGAAGGCGCGTCGGGGCGGTGATTTGTCAGGTGGCCAACAACAGCAGTTAGCAATTGGGCGTGCATTGATGTCTCAGCCAGAGTTGATCATTTTGGATGAGCCTACCGAGGGTATCCAGCCATCTATCATTCAGGACATTGGGCGCTGTCTTCGTAAATTAGTCGATGAGATGGGCATCACTGTTTTATTAGTAGAGCAGTATTACGACTTTGCAAAAGAGCTCTCAGATAACTATATCGTGATGCGCCGCGGTGAAGTCGTCGCGCAAGGCAAAGGTGCTGATATGGATCTCAATGGTGTTCAGGAGATGATTTCGGTTTAAAGTGGATGCTGAATTCACTGAAATGGTTTACCCAAATGTTTTTGGCTCCAGATAACGCAGTAAAACAGCTATTTAGGTCTCTAAGTCCTAGTTGGCTAGCCAAACTGAGCCTATCTTATGAGCGCACTGTAATTGGCACTGTACTAAAGAAAAGTTTGCATGAGGGGCCACTGCGAGTTCAAAAAGCTTTATATCCCGAAGGTGATGATATTTGCCACACTGTCATTATTCACCCGCCAGCAGGTATCGCAGGCGGAGATACCTTAGATATCCAGGTTGCTGTTGGCAAGGGTAGTCATGTGGTTCTATCTACTCCAAGTGCCACTAAATGGTACAAATCATTTAAAAATCCTGCTACTCAAAATATTCAATTTGAGCTGGGTGAGAATGCAAAATTAGATTGGCTACCTCAAGAGAATCTTTTTTTTAAAGGCGCAAACTCTAACGTTATTACCAGGATGAGCCTTTCATCGAATGCTTCATTTATTGGTTGGGACGCCCTGATGTTAGGACGCCATGCCTCTGGCGAGGAATGGTCTAGTGGCCACATTCATATGCTCAATGAAATAAGGCGTGATGGAAAGTTAATTTGGATCGAGAACGGGCATATAGATGCCGAAGATCAATACTCCAGATCTTTACCTCAACTAGGGTCTTGGCCTGTTTGTGCAACTCTATGGGCCGTAGGACCAAGGTGCTCAGCTAATTTAGTTGAAACCTTTGCTGAGATGATGCCTTGGACTGATTCATTACGGGCTGGGGTGACGTTGATGCCACAAGGCGTCTTTTTGGTGAGGGCAGTCTCTAGTGATATGGAGATAGCTAGAAATTTTATGATTGATGTATGGTCTAAATTAAGACCGATAGTTCATGGTGTGCCAGCTCAGCCATTACGGCTTTGGGCTTCTTAGGATTGTTATAGGTGAGATATGGAATTAACTCCACGCGAAAAAGATAAATTACTAATATTCACAGCGGCACTCTTAGCGGAGCGCAGAAAGGCTCGAGGCCTCAAGTTGAACTATCCGGAATCAGTCGCTTTAATTAGCGCTGCGATTATGGAGGGTGCGCGTGATGGCAAAACGGTCGCACAACTGATGCACGAAGGGCAAGCGATACTAGGTCGCGAAGATGTCATGGAAGGGGTTCCAGAAATGATTCCAGATATTCAGATTGAGGCAACATTCCCTGATGGAACAAAATTAGTCACAGTTCATAACCCGATTGTTTAGGAGCAATACAAATGAGTCTTCATATAAAAAAAATATTTTTAGCTTTTGTTGGATTGATCGGAGTTCTATCTTCAAATTTGGTTTATGCCCACCCAGGACATGAAACTTCGGTTAGTTTTCTATCGGGTCTGATGCATCCATTTAGTGGCTTTGATCATTTTTTAGTCATTGTGCTCGTCGGATTTTGGAGTGCTTTCATGCTGAAAAAAATCTGGCTTGGGCCTTGTGTTTTTATATTAGGCATGTGTCTTGGGGTATTTGCTGGCCTAAGTAATTTACCTCTTCATATCTTTGAATTTGGAATCGCTGCTTCTGTAATTGCAATGGGATTATTGTTGCTTGTACAGCGCCAGTACTCCAATAATGCAATCCTTGCCTTAATTGGTTGTTTTGGAATATTTCATGGGTTTGCCCACGCTGCATTATTTTCAAATGGATCCCTTGGAGCCTCCTTGGTAGCACAAGATATGGCCGGCTTGATTTTGGCGACAGGGATCTTGCATTTATCAGGCGCTCTATTGGTCAGGCTCCTTAGGGACAAGACAGCGATCTTTGCAAGAGTGACTGGGTTTGCTAGTGTGATATATGGCTGGGTATTAATCAGTCAACTTTCCTTTGCGCTGCTTGGTGGAGCTTCGACATGAGTACACCATCAAGTGCAAATAGCCAACGCTTTATTCCGGGGCAGATGTTTGTAGAGCCTGGGGATATTGAATTGAATGTTGGCCGAAAAACACTTTCAATTGAAGTCTCTAATAGCGGCGATCGTCCTATTCAAATCGGTTCCCATTTTCACTTCTTTGAAGTAAATGATGCCCTGTTATTTGATCGCGATAAAACAAAGGGTATGCGATTAAATATTGTTGCAGGTACTGCTGTGCGTTTTGAGCCAGGCCAAAAGCGCACTATTGAGCTTGTGGAGGTGGCTGGTGAGAAGAAGATTTATGGCTTTGCTGGCCGCGTTATGGGGAGTCTCTAATGGCTAAGATTGGTCGTCAAGCCTATGCTGAAATGTTTGGTCCTACTGTAGGTGATCGTTTAAGACTAGCGGATACCGGCCTCATGATTGAGGTTGAAAAGGACCTCACTATTTATGGCGAAGAAGTCAAATTTGGCGGTGGTAAAGTCATTCGTGATGGTATGGGCCAAAGTCAACGCGAGTCAAAGGACTGTGCCGATACTGTTATTACCAATGCGGTAATCATTGATCACTGGGGCATTATCAAAGCTGATATCTCTATTAAAAATGGCAGAATATCTAATATTGGTAAGGCTGGTAACCCAGATATTCAACCGGGGATTACTTCTGTCATTGGCCCTGGTACCGAAATTATTGCTGGCGAAGGAATGATGGTGACGGCGGGTGGTATTGATACTCATATCCACTTTATTTGTCCGCAGCAAATTGAAGAGGCTTTAATGTCTGGGGTAACCACCATGATTGGTGGCGGTACGGGCCCAGCAACCGGTACTTTTGCAACTACTTGCACGCCTGGTCCTTGGCATATTCAAAGAATGTTGCAATCGATTGATGCATATCCTATGAATATTGGCCTATTGGGTAAAGGCAATGCTAGCTTGCCAGCTGGATTACTAGAGCAAGTTGATGCAGGCGCAATTGGATTGAAGTTGCATGAAGACTGGGGGACTACGCCAGCAGCGATTGATTGTTGTTTGGGTGTTGCTGATGAAACTGATACTCAGGTGGCAATTCATACCGACACTTTAAATGAGTCTGGATTTGTTGAAACTACCTTAGCTGCATTTAAGGGGCGCACTATTCACACTTATCACACCGAGGGCGCTGGCGGCGGTCATGCCCCCGACATTATTCGTGCGTGTGGCGAGTCAAATGTATTGCCATCCTCAACTAACCCCACCAGACCATTTACGGTTAATACATTAGATGAGCATTTGGATATGCTGATGGTGTGCCATCATCTTGATGCATCTATCGCTGAAGATATTGCCTTTGCAGAATCGCGCATTCGTCGTGAAACAATCGCTGCTGAGGATATCTTGCATGACTTAGGCGCATTCTCGATGCTTTCATCAGATTCTCAAGCGATGGGTCGTGTGGGTGAGGTAATTATTCGTACCTGGCAAACTGCTGACAAGATGAAAGTACAGCGTGGTTTGCTTCCGGGTGATGCAAATCGTCACGATAACTTCCGAGTCAAGCGTTACATCTCTAAGTACACCATTAATCCTGCCATTACCCATGGCATTTCTCATGTTGTTGGGTCTATTGAGGTGGGTAAGTATGCGGATTTAGTATTTTGGAAGCCTGCCTTTTTCGGCGTAAAGCCTTCATTAATATTAAAGGGTGGGTCTATTGCGGCAGCGGCTATGGGCGATCCAAACGCATCTATTCCAACGCCGCAGCCCGTTCATTACCGAAATATGTTTGCGGGTATTGGCCAAGGGATAGGTCATAGCTCGTTAACTTTCATTTCTCAATCGGCTATGAATGCCAATATTCGCGATGCTTATGGATTAGAGAAGCAAGTTGAGGTGGTAAAGAATTGTCGATCTATCACCAAGGCAGATATGGTCCACAACGATTGGCAGCCAAATATCTCCGTAGATCCAGAAACCTACCAAGTGATAGCAAATGGCGAACTATTAACTTGTGAGCCAGCAAAAGTATTACCAATGGCTCAACGATATTTCTTGTTCTAGGAAAAATTATGTCAGAACCAATTCGTGTTGAAAAAATCATCCCCAAAGGACAGGGCTTAGCCAAAGCAGTTATTGCTAGAGCGCTCGAACTAAAGTTGCCATTTGAGGTACGCAATAAAAGCCGTTTTTCAGAAATACTTTCCGATGGTCGCGAGGCACACTTTTTTCTGCCAAGAGGTAATGTGCTGGCAAGTGATGATATTTTGATTGCAGATGATGGATCCATGATTCGAATCTCCGCGGCGGATCAAGAGGTAATAACAATTGCCTCTACCGACGCACATCAGCTGATGAGGGCTGCTTACCACTTAGGTAATCGACATATTCCTGTTCAGGTGGGCTTGGGATTCTTGAGGATTGAGCCTGACTCAGTGTTAGAGGGCATGATTCATCAATTGGGGTTGGAGTCTAAGCATGAATTTGCCCCGTTTGAGCCTGAAACAGGTGCGTATGGAGGTGGACATCGCCATAGTCATGCTGAGACATTTGATAGTGACTATGCCTTAGCTCAAAAAGTGTATGCCGAACATGAGAAGCCACATGTTCATGGGCCTGGATGCTCTCACCATCATCACGGCGATCATGATCATTCACATGAGCATTGATCTAAACGAAATCACTGCATTGATGCAGTTGGCATCACCAGCATTGCCAATCGGTGGATATAGCTATTCTCAGGGCTTAGAAGCTGCCATTGATTCTGGCTTGGTAAACGATGCTCTTACTGCAGAAGCATGGATAAAAGATGTATTTTTAGGCGTCTTTGTCAGATCTGAAGCCCCACTTTGGCTTCTCAGTTATGAGGCATGGGCAAAAAATGATATTGATTCCGCCCAAAGTCTGAACGACTATTTCTTAGCCAGTCGCGAAACCTCAGAGCTCAGATCAGAAACTGAGCAGATGGGTTGGTCTTTATTGCAAATTGCTCAGTCTTTGGGTTGGGGTAGCGAATACCTTACTAAATTATCCGCAATCAAACCTTTGTCATTATTGACGGCCCATAGCTATGCCTGTTTTCATCTAAATATACAGTCAAAGAATGGGCTTGCAGCTTATGCATTCTCATGGATAGAAAACCAAGTAGCAGCTTCTTTAAAAGCTATACCGCTGGGTCAAGTAGCAGGGCAGCATGCCCTAACAAAGCTTCGCTTGCTTGTTCCTGAAATGGTTGAGCAGGCTGAACAAAGAGCCAAATCTGGTTTATCGATGGTTGACAATTTTTCGCCAATGTTGGCTATCCTTTCTTCCAGGCACGAGACTCAGTATTCCCGATTATTCCGTTCATAGAAATAAGAAATAATGAGAACTAAAAAAAATCCCCCTTTAAGAGTTGGTATTGGTGGCCCTGTAGGTTCAGGCAAGACAACTTTGCTCGAGATGCTTTGTAAAGCAATGCGTGATCAGTATGACTTGGTAGTGATTACCAACGATATATACACTAAAGAAGATCAGCGTTTACTTACTGTTGCAGGCGCTTTAGATCCAGAGCGAATCATGGGGGTTGAGACAGGTGGTTGCCCTCATACCGCCATTAGAGAGGATGCCTCTATCAATTTAGAAGCCGTTGACCGTATGCAGAATCAGTATCCAGATGTAGATATTATTTTTATTGAGTCTGGTGGTGATAATTTGGCGGCAACTTTCAGCCCAGAGCTTTCTGACCTGACGATTTATGTGATTGATGTAGCTGGAGGGGAAAAGATTCCTCGTAAAGGCGGGCCTGGAATTACACGCTCTGATTTATTGGTAATCAATAAGACCGATCTTGCACCTTATGTTGGAGCCTCCTTACCCATAATGGAGTCAGACGCCAAAAAGATGCGTGGTGATCGACCATTTATCATGGGTAGCATAAAGTCAGGCGATGGGCTTAAAGGAATTATTGAGTTTATTGAGAAAAAAGGTTTGTTAGCAAGTTAAGTCTTTCCAGAACCTCATCACTCTTGAATATCTGCTTAAGATAGATTGATGTTGCTTTGAGTGACTCGAAATGGGGGCGTTGCCCAGTTTGTCGGTTAACCCGGCAGCCGTCGCGTTTCGAGACGCTCACGGTTACGCAGCGCCTCACATCCTGACCAGCAACGACCTAATAGATCGTCTATTGCTACCAACAGTTCCCGCTATTTCACTAACCTATAAAGACAAAACCCCCACTATTGCTAGTGAGGGTTTCGTGATACTGGTGGGTCGGGCGAGATTCGAACTCGCGACCAACGGATTAAAAGTCCGCTGCTCTACCGACTGAGCTACCGACCCAGTAAAGTCAGAAATTATAGCAAGAAGTTTGAAGGTCTTTCTTAGTTTTCTACTGTCCGCCCTCAAGCCCTTGTGTTTACAAGTGTCTTAGGCATTGCCTCTTTTGGCAACGGGTGGATTTTTTGAAAAATAGTCCTTAATTCCCCTCAAAATCGCATCTGCGATTCGATCTTGGTAGGCCTCATCATTGAGTTTTACCTCTTCCTGAGGATTGCTGATAAAGGCCGTCTCGACCAGGATGGATGGAATATCTGGTGCCTTTAGTACGGCAAAGCTCGCTTGCTCAACATTGCCCTTGTGAAGGGGTGCAAAACCGCCGATTTGCCGCAGTACAGAGTTGCCCACTTGAAGTGAGTCTTTGATTTGTGCTGAGGTGGACATATCTAGCAAGAGATTAGCCACTTGGCGATCTTGGGTTTTGATATTGATGCCGCCGATTAAATCGGAGGCATTCTCCTTATTGGCCATCCAGCGGGCAGTGGTGCTGCTCGCCCCCATTTGTGAAAGTGCAAATACGGAAGCCCCTTTGGCATTCGTTTCTATAAATGCATCAGCATGGATCGATACAAATAAATCGGCTTGTACACTCCGCGCTTTTTGTACACGCACATGTAGTGGCACAAAGTAATCCCCATCCCTAGTTAAAAATGAGCGCATATACGATTCGCCATCGATCTTTTCTCTGAGGCGCTTGGCTACGGATAGCACAACATGTTTTTCTTTGGAGCCCATTGAACCAATTGCGCCTGGATCCTCACCACCATGTCCCGCATCAATCGCAATCGTGATTAACCGTTGGTATTTGGCAGTCTTGGGCGCTGGCTTTACTTCGGGTATTGCCTGCATAACAGGCGCGCTAGGAGCTTCTTTCTTCGTGGCAAATTGTGCAATCTGATCAACTTCTTCATTGGCCTTCACTAGCGCGCTCTCTTTGCGTGCGCTGCTCTTGACTAGCTCCATTAGGGGATCGGGGGGTGCAGTCGGGTAGAGGTCAAAGACCATGCGGTACTGATACTCACCAATTGGGTTAAGAGTAAAGAGCTGGGGCGTAATGGGCTCTTTTAAATCAAATACAAGGCGGACAACCGTTGGTTGATACTGACCCACACGAATTTGCGATACGTAAGGATCATTTGGTTTTACCTTAGCGACTAAATCTTTGAGGGTCGCATTAAGTTGAAGACCTTGTACATCAACTACCAAGCGATCTGGATTGCTGAGTACCTGTTGAGAGATGGGTAGGGGAGTATCGGACTCTAGAGTGATGCGGGTGTAATCCTCCGAAGGCCAGATACGCACCCCCAGAATTTTTGCGCCCCAGGCGATGTCTATTTCTGTAAGTAGCAATGCAAAGCTCAGTAATTTTGCGGACAGCTTGAGCTGCTCCCGGCGCACTAAGTTTGTTGGTTTGTTGCGAGGTGTATTGCTCATTGAACATTCTGAGGCAAATGGTCAAGAATGCTTTTGCCAGGGGCATTAAGAGCGCGCAGGGTGATAGTTCGCTCCATCTCATCTTGACCAGCTTGCAGTTCAATTTCGATATCAAACGCAGGCAATGTGCCTTGTGCTTTTTCTGGCCATTCGATTAAGCAAAAGCCGGGTGCATCAAAGTGCTCTGCAAATCCGGCCTCCTGCCATTCAAGGGGATCACGCATCCGATAGAGATCAAAATGGTGTACGGTGAACCCATCCTTGCCATCTAAAGTGATGGAATAAGGCTCGCACAGGGTATAAGTTGGGCTTTTAACCCGTCCAACATGGCCCATGTTTTGAATCAAATAGCGTGCAAAAGTCGTTTTACCTGCTCCCAAATCCCCCTTCAGGGCGATATTGAGGTGGGCGTGTGGCATGGCCACTAGAAACTGACTCAATTGCTGAGAAAGCAGCTTTGCCAGTTGGGCCGTTGCGGTCTCTTGCCTACAATGCAGAGTAATTGTTTCTGTCATTTGCTTAGTTTATTCAATTATTACGCTACATTCAGTATTCCTCATGGATTCTTCAGTCAATTCCTCCTCTATTGATGCTCACGCCCTGCGGGATTGGTTGCGTGAGAAGGCTGGTGTTTTTGGGTTTGATGGTCTGCGTATCACGGATACCCATTTGGGGGTAGCAAAAGAACGTTTGCAGGAATGGCTGGCACAAGGGCGTCATGGCGCAATGGAATACATGAGTCGCCAAGCCCAATTGCGCGCCAACCCAGAGTTACTCTTACCAGGTACGGTAAGGGTGATTTGCTTATCGATGAGCTATCTCTCCCCGTCAGTCCATTTTGAAGGGGAGTGGGAGCGCTTAAATGATCCATCTCAAGCGGTAGTTTCAATGTACGCCCGGGGGCGTGATTATCACAAGGTCCTGCGACAGCGTATGCAAGATTTTGCTCAAGTCATTGAGGAGAAAATCGGGTGCTTGGGATATCGTGTTTTTACAGATTCAGCGCCCTTGATGGAGGTAGAACTTGCTCGTAAGGCGGGCCTAGGATGGCGCGGGAAACATACCCTGTTGCTCAATCGCGAATCAGGCTCTAGCTTTTTCTTGGGGGAGATCTTAGTTGATGTTCCCTTGCCACTAGACGATGAGCAGGTAGAACATTGTGGAACCTGTACCTCGTGTATGGATATCTGCCCAACTCAGGCCATTACTGCGCCATATCAATTAGATGCAAGGCGTTGTATCTCATACCTGACCATTGAAAATCCCGCAGCCATTCCAATTGAGTTTCGTAGAGCCATGGGTAATCGCGTGTATGGGTGTGATGATTGCCAATTGATTTGCCCGTGGAACAAGTTTTCTAAGCGAACCGAATTACCTGATTTTGCCGAGCGCCATGGTCTTGGTTCAGCCACTCTTTTGCAGTTGTGGTCTTGGACCAAAGAGGAGTTTGAGAAGCGCCATGAGGGCAGTGCAATTAGACGTATTGGCTATGCTAGATGGCTGCGCAACCTCGCAGTTGCCATTGGCAATGCCTTAGCCTCCAAAGAAGTGGCATTTTCTGAAAAGGAAAAAATGCGGCATGAATTGAGGGTGCGGTTGCCGAATGTGGATGCTTTGGTGGCTGAGCATATTGAGTGGGCTCTTGAGCAGCTCTAGGGCGCACATGAATTGATCTAAGCTCTTACAATAGCCTAATGACATCAACCAGTAATTCTCTAGAGCATCGCTTTAAAAATCAGCGGGATGCCTTTTGGGGTGGTGTTCGAGAAGGCGCTGCCGCTCCAGCCACGGTTTTATTTGCCGGCATGGTTGGCTTTGGTGCTATGGGAAAAACCAATGGCTTAGATATTTGGTTTACCACCTTCACTAGTTTCTTTATGTTTGCCCTGCCCGGGCAAGTTGTTTTGCTGGAGATGGTGATTACAGGTTCTGCAGCAATCGCTATTGCGCTTGCAGTGACCTTGACGGCTACTCGTTTTATTACGATGACCGTCACTTTGTTTCCGCAACTTCATAGCAAGCATCGTAACCGCAGCCTATATACCTTGGTTCATTTATTGGCGATGACTGCATGGGCAATCTCTATGCGTGAGTTTCCTCGGATTGAGAGTGAGCATCGCAAGAGTTACTTCATTGGCTTGGGTTTGTTATGTTGGATGATCTCCATTCCAGGGACAATTTTGGGTTATTACCTGGCGGGTATGGTGCCAACACCAGTAACGCTGGGGCTAATTTTTATTAACCCCTTATTTTTCTTGCTGACATTTACCGAGGTTAAGCCGTGGATCAACCGCATTGGTATTTGCCTAGGTTGTATTTTTGGCCCTTTTTTCTACTTGCTCAATAAAGACTCTAGTTTGTTGGTGACAGGCTTGGTTGCTGGCACAATTGCCTATTACGTTGATCGCAAAATATTGCGTAAGCGGCCGGGGTTGATTGGATGATGCATCAAGCACTGACTGGATGGAGCTTATGGCTTGCCTTATTGGGCGCCTGTGTGGGAACTTATCTATGCCGCGCCGTGGGGGTGTCGCTTTCCAGCCGCATCAACCAAGATAGCGAAATATTTCGTTGGCTAGCAGCTGTAACCTACGCGATGGTAGCCGCGCTAACGGTGCGCCTCATTTTTTTGCCGATCGGGTTGCTAGCAACGGTTCCTGCATGGATCCGGATTGCTATTTGCGCATTGAGTATTGCCGTCATGCTCTCTAAGCCTACCCGCAGATTAGTGCCCGCCTTATTGACAGGCACTCTTCTGATGGTCTCCTACGGCTTAATGCTCTAATTGAGTGCTAAATAGACCTCTTATGAGAGGTCTTGGCTGTAAATTGCAAGTAACCCCCTTGAATATGGGAAAATGTACATATTCGCTAGTAATTAGGGCGGTTTCATAAAACATTCGAGACGGAAAGACAGGCAAATTATGTTCGCTACCAAACCATACTTAACTCAAGCTGATGCCCAAAAAATCTTGGCTGCTGCAGATAAATACGCAGCTGAACATAACTTGGCAGTAACCATTGCCGTTTGTGATGATGGTGGCCATGTACTTGGTTTAACTCGTCGTGATGGTTGTGCTCCTGTGTCTGCTTATATTGCTCAAGAAAAAGCACGCGCTGCTGCGATGGGCAAGCGTGAGACTCGTGTTTATGAGGAAATTATTAATAACGGACGTACTGCCTTCTTATCAGCCCCACATATTTCTGGGATGTTAGAGGGTGGAGTCAATATCGAGGTAAATGGTTTTACCATCGGCGCAGTCGGCGTTTCCGGCGTTAAATCGACCGAGGATGCTGCCACTGCAAAGGCGGGTCTTGCGGC
>NZ_MPIY01000011.1 GCF_001953355.1 Polynucleobacter sphagniphilus | reverse complement strand
TTTAAGTGGTCAGCCATAGCAATACTCCTTATTGATGATCTCGCAATCACCAGCATGGCTTAAATTGCTGCGGCTGACTACCATTCTGCATGTACTATGGGCCCGAACTCGTCAGTGGCAGACTCATGGAATGGGCAGCAAAGCATCAAATCCACATACAACATATCCAGCCAGGTAAACCACAGCAAAATGCCTATGTGGAACGCTTTAATCGTACCGTCAGATATGAGTGGCTATCTCAGCATTATTGGGAAAGCATTAACGAAGTTCAGGAGTTTGCAACGCAATGGATGTATAAATAGACCGAAGGGAATCCCGCGGGACAATCATCAACGTCCAAATATGGCATTGGGCGGCATTACCCCGAAACAGCGACTGGCCATGGTTGCTTAACTAATCCTACTTTTAGGCTCGGTTAAATAAGGGGGGATTACCCATTTACCGCAGTGGTGATCTCCCCATGGCCAGTAATAAACGCGATGGGAATATTAAGGCCCATATTCAGAAGCGTTTCTTGAAGTTCGATTCCAGACATGCCTCCAAGGTGAATATCTACTAAAGCACAGCCCAAAGATTGTTGATCACTAGCGGCTAGTGATTGCAAGAATCTCTCGGCACTTTCATGAGGGCTGACCCTAAAACCATAGGCATTAAGTAGTAGAGCCAGGGAATCTCGAATCGCTTCATCATCATCAATGACATACACCACACCGCCTTTTCCCGGAGGGGAGGGGTTGGGTTGATTGAGCATTGTTCGCTGCCGATTCATTTTTTAGTCGCTTTTATCTTTTGCGCTACAAGTGCTAGCGCTTCTTCCGCATTTCTGGCCATCGTGCCACTTCCAGATTTGCCGATAACAAAGTAATTGTCTTTGTGGATATAGATATGAATATACAACTCTGTCTTTTGGATTCCAATGACCACTTGCAATACCGGCTCATGGCTAGCTCGGTCATAGCTTTCGGTAAAGCTACTGTAATCTAAACGATCAGCTTGATTTTTCGCTAACTCTCGAATTTGTGCGCTGATACCCTCAATTAACAGTTCATACTCATTATAAAAGTTTGGATTGGAGTGGCGAAGCTCGTCAATAGCGATTGCGTGTAATGTGCTGTTACCCATGGTTATTTGATGATTTCAAGATGGACATAAGCATCTAAGTTTGCAAGTGAGCCACGTTTATCCATAACGGCAAATCGTAAAGCTTCTTTTTTAAAGTCTTCAAGACCAGGGTGAGAACCATCTCCGCCTAATGAGACGATATAAGTCCAGAGAACTTGGTCCCTTTGCTCTTTTCGGTAGATATCTACAATCCGCTTCATCTATGCCCCTTAAAAATAACTATACGCTCTGAGCATGAGAATTGGTTCTTATTTTTATAATGCACCGCCGCAAAATTAAAAGAGTACTTAAAAGGAAGTCTTGGTTTGACTTAACGATGTTATCCTTTTGATATTCAATTTGACCTGTGCTAAGGAGTTTTCGTGAAGCAAATAATGATGAGAAAAATAGTGGCTGCTTCGGTTTCCGCTACTTTGGCATTTGCCCCATTTACGAGCAATGCATGTACTGCTGTAAATATAGTTGCAAAAGATGGATCGGTAGTTGCGGGTAGAACCATGGAATGGGCTTTTGATATGAAGTGGCAGCTCACGGCAAACCCCAAAGGCACGCCTATTTCTCTCAGCGCACCAGCATCACTAAAGCTGCCTGCAACAAGCCTATCGAGTAAGTATGCTTTTGTCGCAATTGCGCCTGGAGTATTAGCAGGGCCTCCTGCATATTTAGAGGGTCAAAATGAGGCTGGCCTTGGTATTAGCGGAAATTTTTTACCTGGCTTTACTGAATATCAAACCGTAACCCCGCAGGATAAAAATTATGTTTCTATCCTTAACTTAGGAGGCTTTATTTTAGGAATGTTTGGCTCGGTTAAGGAGTTACGAAGCGAGCTTCCTAAATATAAGGTGTGGTTTGACCCAAGCGAAGTCAAGGGCTTACCAACACCACCTTGGTTACACCTCGTATTAACTGATCGTGGTGGCGACAGTATTGTGATCGAGTTTGTTAAGGGTCAAATGATGATCCATAACAACGTTGCGGGAGTGTTAACTAATGCCCCTACGTATGACTGGCATCTTAATAATGTACGCAACTATCTATCGCTTACATCGACTGCAACATCATCTGTAACTGTAGGCAATGTCAATGTGACTGAGCTGGGTCAGGGTGGTGGTTTACTGGGTTTACCAGCGGATTACACTCCACCATCACGTTTTGTCAGAGCTACTTATTTGAAGCAGTTTGCCTATCAGCCAGCTAATAGTGCTGATGCTATGCAAGCTGCTTATCATATATTGAATAACGTTGATATTCCTGTTGGAGTTGCTCGTTCAACGGATGGAAAGCAGGTTGTTTCTGATTACACGCAGTGGGTAAATATTAAAGATTTAAAAAATAATCGCATGAAAATTGCTAACTACGCAAATCGTACGAACTTTATCGAGATTAATTTGAATGAAGTATTTAAGTCCGGGAAATCAAAGACTTGGCAGATTGATAAATTACCATACCCACAAAATGATGTGACGACAGAGTTCTTAAAATAAGCTACCCCATAAAACCACCTTCGGGTGTTTTTTCTTTGGGTGTCTAATATGGGTCGTTAGCCACCGTCCAGAAAAGCGAGTGTTACTTTAAGTAACGCTTATCAATCTTCAAAAAAAGAACTTTGGAGCAACGAGGTGTTAAATGGTTGCTCCAAAAATCCTTTGGTTTTGAAAACCAAAGACAGATAGATCACTTCCTTTAAATCCATGAATTTACTTACACATTTGCTTACACACCGACACTGACCACCCACAGACTCACTGTTTATAAGGGTCTACCTTGGGTGTCTGCTCTCATAAGAAAGAAGCCCTAGGGGTCTTGTAACAAAGACCTCAATAGATTCAAGAGGTTAGTGGTTGATTAGGTAGTTAAAATTGCTTACACACCGCTTACACACCGGAGCAAAAACCGAGGTGTGTAGTAAATGCGGTTTTAGTGTGGTTTTGAAGTAGTAAACACCAGCAGTAAGGTGTGTAGTAAAAGTAAAGTTTTAGGGCCCATAGCTCAGTTGGTTAGAGCAGAGGACTCATAGCGAAAGTTGTGCCTTATGCGTGGAAACTGCATAAGGGATGGTGTCAAATTCGGAGAAAGCTAAAGGTAGAAATATCTAAGCTAACGCCGAGCGAAGCTTAGTAAGAAATTACTTTGAACGTGTAGAGACTAGACGGCACCCACCTAAGTTCAGAAATGAATACGGTGAAGGCATAGTCCAGGGAGTAATGAAAATTACACAAACCGGAATCCTTTGGTCCCAGGTTCAAGTCCTGGTGGGCCCACCAGAAATGAAAATACCAGCCTTCGGGTTGGTATTTTTTTAGCCTTTGTGATATTTCCAAATTAATTTCATTGGCATCTGTTATAGTTTTTGAAGCCAATCAAACATAGAGCTCATGAAAAAAACCACAGCATTTCTCATCGCATTTTTAGTCGTTTCTTCAAGCGTGATTTATGCAGCAGAAATTAAGGTTGCTGCTGTTGAATTTAACCCAACTCCAAAAGATGTGGATGGCAATGTTCAGAAGATAGTAAAGGCGGTTACTGATGCTTCGGTCAATGGCGCAAAACTAATGGTGTTGCCGGAATTCTCAGTCACGGGATTTGGATTTTCGCCTACTAACCCAAATGATTTAGATACGATTCCTGGAAGAGCTACTGCAGCACTTGAGAGGGTGACACGCAAATACAACAACTATGTGGTGGTTGGAATGTATGAGCGCGATACGATAACCGGAGTTATTCATAACTCAGCTGCTTTGGTGGGACCCAAAGGACTTGTTGGAAAGTATCGAAAAAATCAGCTACCCGAAGGTGACTATGACACTGCTGCACCAGGAAATCTCGGCTTTCCAGTATTCAATACTGATATTGGCAAGATAGCCATCCTCATCTGTTTTGATGATAGCCGACTGCAATCATTACTCATTCCTAGTCTGCGCGGAGCTGACATATTGGCTATGCCGATTGGGTCAGATATGATGCCTAAATTCGAAAAAATGAGTAATGGCAATCATTCGACTATTTCCAATATTGCTGTTTTGGCAGGTTGGACAGGAATGAATGTGGTTGCTAGCAATCAAACAGGTTTGATTAGCTTTCCTGCCATGGGTTTAGTGGATCAGTTCACTGGGGGTTCTACGATTTGGGACAACAATGGCAAGCAACTTAGCCAATCAAAGGTATCCACATGGACCAAGCCCCTGCCACCCGAAACGATTTATGCAACGATTGATGCAGATAAAAAGAGTGAACAAAAAGCATTTTGGCTAAAGCATCGTCGTCCTGAGTTATATCAAGTCTATAACCTCTATAAAGCGCCTGTCGATCCAGCTGCTAACAATACTCAAAATCAGATTTCAGCACTCTTAGTTCAGTATGACCCTAGTAATGGTAATGTTGAAGCAAATGCCAAGAAAGTAGATTCATTAATTGAGAAGAACCAAAACGTATTTAATCTAGCTGTATTGCCTTTTAATTCCTTCTTGGGAAATGTAAAGTTGAATAAAACTAATATTCAACAATATGCAGAACCGTTGAATGGCAAAAGCTATGCCCTGGCTTCTGACATGGCAAAAAAATATAAGACTTATCTCTTGTTCTCCATGCCTGAAGTGAGCGATGGAAAATATTACGAGACCGCCATTCTGTTTGATTTCAATGGAAAACAGGCTGGCGTCTATCGTAAGACCCATTTAAATGATGCAGAGCAGTCTTGGGCAACTGCCGGCAATAATCTTCCAGTATTTGCTACCAATGAGTTAGGAAGGGTTGCCGTTGTGTTAGACGATGAAGTACGAATTCCTGAGTTGACCGAGGTGTATGCATTAAATCGGGCAGACTTGATTCTGGTGCCAACAGCATATGATGGAAAACAGTATGGCAGTCCGGTGAATATTCCTAAAGGTTTGGTGCCTGATGCCAGTAATCGCGGCATGAACATTTGGTTTGATATGGCCAAGTATTCTCAAGCCTATACCTTGGTGGCTAATTATCGACAGGATTCGGATAAAGAGTTTGTACGAAGTGCTGTCTACTCATTAGTACCAGAGGAGGGTTACTATCCTCCAAACATTGCGCCCAATAAAGAAACAGCTCATCAGGTCATGTTTACTACGCATGCTAATAATACATTCTGGATTAATCAGCAGAGTTTAGTGGTTGGAAGGCGCTATGATCTTGCTACCCCTTTAACTTTAGATATGCAAGGCGATTGCTTTAAGGAGTGGCAAGCTAATTCAGCTAGAGTGGGATTGTGCAAGGGAAATTGAGGTGGTTGCTCCCTGCACTATTAATCGCCAACCTTACTGACTATACGTAAGCCGCATTCTGTGGAGTTCTATCCTAGCCTTCTGTCCTCATAATCCTTTGGTCCCAGGTTCAAGTCCGGGTGGGCCCACCAGAAAAGCAAAGGTACGTACCGGACACATGCTTTACGTCCGGTACCGACCACATGGTTTACACCTTTACCAATCACATCCCCAATACTTTGGGACCAAATGGGTTTTCTAAGGCTTGTACCCGAGAAGACTCCATATCAAAGTAAGCCATATCGTAATCCATAAAGCTCACTAACCACACGTCGTCTTCGACCTGCCGTAAGCCTACGTCATGACCAGCGAACACCGTACTAAAGTGAATCTTCTTACCATCAAGGCAGATGCGTCCGCAGTTAGTCACGGTCACTGTCTTATCGTGGAAGGGATAACTCACATCGGGTAGCCCTTCGTATTTTCGGGTCGAGGGGGTATAGAGCTGTGCCGGTTTTTTCATCTCCAGGGCTTGATGGGGCCGCTCATAGTTGTACTCATAGATAAAGTCTTCGAACTTATCTTGCTGTTGCAAAAGTGTTTTGGCAGGGGGTTTAGTCGTCGCTTGCTTGAGCGTTAAATGCATGCGTTCATGCCGACCATTTTGCTGAGGATTGCCGGGCTTAATGCGCTCAATACCAATGCCTAAACGAAGCCACCACACCGATAGACTACTTAAACCATAGAGCGCATTAGCGCAGGCAAACGGCACACCGTTGTCTGAGCGGATGGAGCCTGGCAGCCCATACTCTTTGAAGAGTTGCTCAAAGACCGTAAAAGCCTGCGCTTCGCGAGTACTCTCTAGGCCTTCACAGCAAATGAGGAAGCGAGAGGCATAGTCCGTCACGGTTAAGGGGTAACAGTACTGCTTATTACCCAGCATAAACTCCCCTTTGTAGTCCACGCACCATAGAGCATTCGGTTCTTTGAGATCCGATAAGTTGGTCCCCGTGAGCTTGGGGTGGTGGCGTCTGCGTTTCTTTTTGACTAAGCCATGGCGATCGAGAACGGCATGCACCGTGCTTTTGGCGGGCAATGCTAACTCCGGGTAGTGGGTGTGCAATCTGTCGCGCAATTTAGGAGCGCCCCAGGTCGGGAACTCCTTTTTGAGGTTCACGATCAGTTGCTCGACCTGGAAGGGCAGCCGATTGGCTTGCCTAAAGGGCCTTCTTGATCGATCCGTAAAGGCTTCTAAACCACTGTCTTTATAGCGATCAATGATTTTATGGCCAGTGACTCTGGAGATTCCAAACTCCTGGCAAAGGGTAGCAATCTTCTCGCCATCAAGGTAACGAGATACAAACTTGAGCTTTTCATCCATCTTCGTACTTTCATTCCACGGCATAGTAAGGTCCCTCCTATGCCAAAAACTGTAAAGTAT
>NZ_MPIY01000010.1 GCF_001953355.1 Polynucleobacter sphagniphilus | reverse complement strand
GGCGATCGAGAACGGCATGCACCGTGCTTTTGGCGGGCAATGCTAACTCCGGGTAGTGGGTGTGCAATCTGTCGCGCAATTTAGGAGCGCCCCAGGTCGGGAACTCCTTTTTGAGGTTCACGATCAGTTGCTCGACCTGGAAGGGCAGCCGATTGGCTTGCCTAAAGGGCCTTCTTGATCGATCCGTAAAGGCTTCTAAACCACTGTCTTTATAGCGATCAATGATTTTATGGCCAGTGACTCTGGAGATTCCAAACTCCTGGCAAAGGGTAGCAATCTTCTCGCCATCAAGGTAACGAGATACAAACTTGAGCTTTTCATCCATCTTCGTACTTTCATTCCACGGCATAGTAAGGTCCCTCCTATGCCAAAAACTGTAAAGTATGTGTCCGGTATAAAGTGTTAACTATGTGTCGAGTCGTACAAAATACCAACCTTCGGGTTGGTATTTTTTTGATCATAATCCAAGAATGCAGGAGAATAAAATCATTTAGGTCGATGATATAAAAAAGGGGAATGAATATGAGGGTTTATCACTTCACAAGTGCGAAATATGCAGTTGAAGATATTCAAAACCAGAGATTGAAGTGATAGGCTCCCCATCAAGACATTCTGTTTCTATACCAAACCTCGATAAATTAAGAGAATTCTGTAACTAGACTTCACTTTTGAATTAAAAGTAACCAGAATTTTAATAAGATGATGATATATAATTTGGTATATTAAATGATAAATGGGGGGGTAATATCATGGGATTCTTTGGAAGCATCATGAATGCACTTTCAGGTTCTGGACAAGCAGAGATTCCAAAAAATGCAATCTTTATTGACGTTCGCTCTCAAGGTGAGGTTGCCAGTGGCGCGATGGAAGGTGCAATTAATATTCCTTTAGCTGAAATTAGTGGCAAAGCTAAAAAATTACCCTCTGAAAAAAGTAAGCCTATAGTGGTTTTTTGTGCATCCGGAATGCGCTCCGGCATGGCCAGAAAAGCCTTGCTATCCCTTGGTTACGAGCAAGTAATCAATGGCGGCGGTATTAGCTCGCTTGCAATGCGACTCGGAAAACGAATTATTTAATTAATAAGTAAAGTAGACAAGACCTATTAAAAGTGACCAAGATTTGGTTTTGTTGGCGAAATCACAAGTCTCGTAAGTGGATATTGAACTTGCCCAGTCGGAGTTGACTGCCACGGACATACTGATTGATGTACGTGAGCCGGATGAATTTGTGATGGGCCATTTACAAGGGGCTGCCCATATCCCTAGGGGGCTCCTAGAGTTTAAAATGAATGCTTCAGAGGCCTTATCAGCAAGGGATTTGAAAATACTGGTGTACTGTAAAAACGGGGGTCGATCTTCACTGGCCGCCAAGACCTTAGTCGAAATGGGCTATTTGAGCGTTCAGGCTAAAGCGGGGGGGCTTTGATGCTTGGGCTGCTGCAGGCAATCCAATTGCGAAGATTTCACATCCAGAATTAGGGTAATGTACTGACTGCATATTTATCATGCAATCAGTAGTGCTTACTTAATGTTTTGTTTTTACCATCATCTTTAACATCTTACCGGTAATAATTAAAAACCGTACAAATTGCCAGGGGATAAAAGTCCTCATAAACTTTGTAAAAGCTGTTGGAGTAGGCGGATAATAAGCCTGCTGGTATGGTTCAGGATTTTTTATTTTAGACATAGCATTCTCTCTTCAAATGTCAATCTGGGATGATGGACCAGCCCGGTTTCAGCTTAGCCTGGTATATGAATAAAAGATGTAGTAGATACTTCAACCAGTGGCCTGCAAGCCCAATTTCTCCAAAGGTTAGATTCATATCACGGCCATATTCTGGATATTTTTCAAAATTCGGAACTACTGGGAACACGGTCATGCTTGCGGCGGTACCAGTTAATAAGCCAGAGCCAGTTGATGCAACACAAGCGGCACCCATCTCTGCCATTGAGGCTTTTTGGGTTGGTTTCGGAGCTCCATTAATCATATCTCGAATACTTAAGGCAACTGCCATTGCCATCGCAGCAGATGGCATACCTGTGCGTGGAGCGGTAGGATTGATTGCCGTACCATTTGGGCTTTGCATTGGTTTACTAATCATATGGGGAGGAGCAAATGCAATACCTACCGCAAACATATTGCCATAGTTTGGATTCTGGTAGGTATGAGGCCAATCTTTTGCACTCCACTCCGCATACGGCCTAGGAGTGTAATCAGCATCGACTTTCATGAACCCATTAGGCGCAAATACTTCACTCGTGATGTCTCCACCCGATTTGTTAAACGCTTTCATACCTACGCCAGAGAAGGGCGGAATCAGCATTGAAAAATCAAATTTCTGCTCATAGAATTGGCCATTGATAGTTTCGTAGTGGATTATTCCAGGCTCCACTTTAGTAACAGCAGCTCTAGTGATCCAGCGAATATCGCGTTCAGCCATTAATGATTCGGCAAAGGTTTTGCCGTTAGTAATATAACCACCTCGTTCAATATGAATGCCGCCCATACCAAAATCACCCAATTCATATTCATTGCTAAGCCAAACAAGGTCTGCCTTATCGCGAACATTCGCATTGCGTAGCTCCTGATCGACGTTATAAATATACTCAAATGCAGCGCCTTGACATGTACATGTGCCATGACCAGTGCCGATGACTAAAGTAGCTTTATCGCCACCCCTGAGTTTCTTAATAATATCTTGTAGTTTATTATTTGCCTCTACTGCATGGCTAGCTGTACAAACAGAGACGGTGTGACCTCCATCAGGTCCTAGCCCAGGAGTGGCGCCAAAATTTAATTTAGGACCGGTTGCATTGACAAGGTAATCATAGGAGATTTTTTCCTGCTCACCTGCTTTTTCTGGAAGGGTGTATTCGATTGAGACAAAGCCTTTTTCCTCTGAGTAATCACCTTCTGGGTGGATTGATAAGGCTTTTGCTTGCTTAAACTTCACTGAAGTCTTTTTATAAATTTTTGCAAGATCAAACGTGACATCTTTCTCTTGCATTTGACCAACACCAACCCAGATATTGGAAGGGATCCAATTCCACTTGGCATTTGGTGAAATCACAGTAATTTCGTGATGCTTGCCTACCCACTTATTAAGGTGCCTGGCGACGGTATGCCCTGCAATTCCGGCACCCAAAATAACTATTTTTGCCATATTTCCACCAGTTTGTGTGTTGTTGATATCATTTCTTTATTACCTTAGCAAGTGCTCTTCATAGTGTAAATAATCGCGATATAAAAAAATATAATGTTTACCCTAATATCTGAATTAGAAAACTCAAAAATTACAGTTTTCAGCTCTACTTTAGGTAAGCGTTAACTAGTTTGAGGTCTTGCTCGCCGAGTTCACCCAGTAAGCTGGCTAAACGCAAGCGATTTAATAAGTTATTCACTTGCTCTTGGTAAAGCACTTGCTGATTCTGAATAAGTTCATTCTCGGCAGCCAATAACTCTAAACTGGTTCTAGATCCAACCTCATAACTCTTTTTTGTACTCTCTAAGCGATCCTGGCTTGATTTTTGGGTATTTTTAAGAACCGTCAATTTATCTTTAGAGGATTGGAGGCTATACCATAAATTGCGTAGCGTTTTCTCGAGATTTAAGGTGGCCTGATTGATGTCGGAGCGCGTTTTTTCTAGTAGCAAGAGCGATTCCTCTTGTTTTGAACTTCTGTAGCCACCGGTATAGAGGGGGATATTGAGCTGCAATCCAATCATATTATTTGTATTGGTATTGCTTGCTGTGCCGAAGTCGCCAGAACCAGTCAAAACATTACGCGAAGATTGGGCGATTGCATTCAATGTTGGTGAGGCACTGATACCGTACTTCGCTACTTCTTCCTTGGCGATAGACTCTTGTACTGACATCATTCTGAGTTGAATATTCTGCGCTTTTAATTTTTCAACATACGAGGCTAGGGGATCAAGTTTTAATTGAGAAAAATTCAGGTTACCGCTTAGTTTTTTGATACTTTCTTTGGAGGGGAATAAATCATTCAGAGATAATTTTTTAAGTTCTAAATCATTTTTGAGATTCATAATTTGCAACTTAATTGAGTTTAAATTTTGATTGGCTTCCTCAAGATCAGTTTGCGTTGCGTTTCCAAGTCTAGCGCGTCTTTCCATCTCATTGCGCATCTCTTGAATCGCTGATTGCTCTTTACCCATTAATCGCAAGGTTTCTTCAGCATTTAACACATCAAAATAACGTTCGGCAACAAGTAGAATGAGATTTTGTTGGGCATTAGCCCAACCCAAGTCAGCAACATCGGCACTCATTTTGAGTTGTCTACTTTGTGATAACTTTTCTTTATTAAAGATCGGCTGAACAATAGATAGGGCGTATTGATTGCCAAATCCGTTATTGATTGAAGTATTGAAGTTTGCCCCATTAAATGTACCCATACCTGGAGCATAGAATTGTGCTCCTGTCGTGCTACTGTTATTACTAATGCTTGCTGTTGTGGCACTCAAATTGACATTAGGAAGCCAGAGGGCGGTGCCTTGCTCCCGGTGTTTTTCGGCGGCGAGCTGTTCATATTTGCTGGAAATATATGCTGGGTCTCGTTCTAAAGCTGAATTCCAGACATCGATGAGATCTACTGCATGAGCTAATGGACTAAAAAATTGAGCGCTAATGAGGCTTGCGAGTGCTAATTTTTTTGGGGTAAAGATTGATTTCATATCAGACTTAGTGACAAGTATTCGATGATTTGAGGCCTACTTTACGTAAAATGCGCTCCATAAAACACCAGCCGGTCAATCCGCTTTGTAATAAATTTAGACCAACAAAAGCGGTAAATGCCAGAAACCATTCGCTAACAAAAAAAGGGCTTCCTGAAAAGCCAAAGAGAAGGGATAACAAAATAAAAGCCCCTGCAATTACCCGTACTGTGCTCCATGTAGTCATTTCTTACTCCTAGTTATTTGTGTGAAAAATTTTATATAGCTTATTGGCGTAGGCTGAATAGTAGAGCAATGGAATGACCACTAGTGTGAGTACTGTAGAAACGAGTATTCCAAAAATTAACGAAATTGCTAAACCATTAAAGATTGGGTCATCTAAAATAAAGAAGGCGCCTAACATTGCAGCCAATCCAGTTAACACAATTGGTTGTGCACGAGTAATTGCAGAGTTTACTACCGCTTGCTTGAACTCAATACCACTGCGTACTTGCAAATTAATGAAATCCACCAGCAAAATGGAGTTGCGCACAATAATTCCTGCGAGGGCGATCATACCAATCATGGAGGTCGCCGTGAATTGCGCCCCTAATAGTGCGTGTCCAGGCATAACACCAATAATAGTTAGTGGTATGGGCGCCATGATGATTAATGGAGTCAAGTAGGATCCAAATTGCGCCACTACCAATAGATAAATGAGAATTAATCCAACTGCATACGCCAATCCCATGTCCCTAAAAGTTTCATAGGTAATTTGAGATTCTCCATCCCATTTGATGGATACGTTGCGATATGGATCTTTTGGTTGCGAGATGAAGAATTCCTTAATAGAATTACCGCTTGCATCTTTTAATTCATCTACCTCAGCCCTGGTTTTAAATAAGCCATATAAAGGGCTATCAATTGAACCCGATGTATCAGCAATCACGTAATTGAGAGCTAACAGATCCTTATGAAAAATGGGCTGTTCGCGCTGAGTATCTACTACTATTAATAGCTTACTTAATGGAACGAGTTCGCGATTTGCATTACGTACTGTTAGCTTTAGTAGATTGTTGATATCGCCTTGCTTGACCTCGGGCAAGCGAATGGTGATGGATGCTGGGTACTTACTTTTATCCTGAAGGTAGGTGACATTTTCTCCGGATAAGCCAGCCCGAAGGGTAGCGATAATATCGATCTGAGATACACCCATTAGATTGGCTTTTTGGCGATCAACTAGCAGTAATTCCTTTGGTGCACTGCTGATGCTGCTGTCATCGACATCTACCAATCCTGGTGTATGTTCGAATATATTTCGCACACCTTTAGCCACAGTCAATCTGGCTTCTTCGCTAGGGCCATAAACTTCAGCGACGATCGGGGCGAGTACGGGTGGTCCTGGAGGAACTTCTACAACTTTAGTATTGGCGCCATATTTCTTTGCAATGGTATCTAGGGTAGGGCGAATTCTGGCGGCAATTACATGGCTCTTATCAGAGCGATGGTGCTTATCTACCAAGTTCACCTGGATATCGCCTTTACTAGGATCTTGCCGAAAATAGTACTGTCTAACTAGACCATTAAAGTTGATTGGAGCTGCTGTGCCAGCGTAGATTTGATAGCTGCTAACTTCGGGCATTTTTGCTATTGCAGTGCCCATTTCTTTTAAAACCACGGCAGTCTGTTCTACGCGGCTATCGGCCGGCATATCTAAGATGACCTGGAATTCAGATTTATTATCAAAAGGTAGCATTTTGAGAACAACTAAACCGGTCAATGGCAGTGCAATAGAAATGATAATTGCTCCTAAAACACCCATGCCTAAACGACGTCGATTGCGTTTTCCATTTTGCTCACTTAAGAGCGGCGTGAAAATTATCTGAAACTTGGGAGTAAGCCACTTTGAGAAGTTAAATCCGGAATGGGTATGAACATTTTCTCTTGGCAGCCAAATTCTTGACATCCACGGTGTAATAGCAAAGGCAATCGCAAGTGATAGCAGCATACCCATACTGGCATTGATTGGAATAGGACTCATATAAGGACCCATTAGGCCACTCACAAATGCCATTGGAAGTAATGCTGCGATAACAGTAAAAGTAGCCAGAATCGTGGGGCTTCCTACTTCATCTACGGCGCCAGGAATAATCTCTTTTAGCGACTTTTCTGGGAACATCACTCGGTGTCGATGAATGTTTTCTACGACAACAATAGCGTCATCTACCAAAATACCAATTGAAAAGATCAGCGCAAAAAGAGATACCCGATTGATTGTGAATCCCCAGGCCCATGATGCAAATAGGGTGCCGGCGAGTGTTAGAACTACGGCAGACCCAACAATCGCTGCCTCCCTACGCCCCAGCGCGATCATAACTAAAACTACTACCGAGAGTGTTGCAAATAATAGTTTTTGAATTAATTTAGTCGCCTTGTCATTTGCTGTTTCACCATAATTTCGTGAGACTAATACCTCTACATCTTTCGGGATAATCGCCCCCTTAAGAAGTTCAACTTGTTCTTTGACTTGGTCAGCCACATCGATGGCATTTTCACCAGGTTTTTTAGTAATGGCAATCGTTACCGAAGGATGCTCTTCAAACTTGCCGGTCTTCTCATTTTGTATTGAGTTATAGACCAAGCGCTGTGTTTGCAGAGGGCCATCCGTAAGCTGGGCAATATCTTTCAAAAAGACGGGGTTTCCAGTGCGAACACCCAATACAATGCTGCCAACATCATTTGCATCTTTTAAATAGGGGCCTGACTCAATAGCAATTGTGGAGTTGGCATTAAGTAAGTTACCAACTGGCATGCCTAAGTTAGCAGAGCTCAAGGCGGCACGCACATCTCCCAGCGTGACACCACGGTTAGCCATTTTATTGGGATCAATTTCGACATTGATAGCTCGTCTTGGTCCACCAATGGTGTTGACTTCACGGGTACCCTTAACTCTTTTTAAATCAGACTCAATACGATTTGCAACCTTTTCGAGTTCAAATGCACTTATAGCGAGATTATTAGAGTAGAGCGTGAGAGCCAAGATGGGAACATCGTCAATACCCTTAGGTTTAATGATCGGCTCTAGAACACCCATTCCCTTAGGCAGCCAATCTGAGTTTGCTGCAACGGTATCATGCAGTCTTACTAGGGCTTCTGTTCTTGGTATACCGACTTTAAATTGAACGGTAATTACCGATAAGCCCGCTTGTGAAACCGACATCACATGCTCAATCCCTGCAATCTGTGAGAGAACCTGCTCTGCCGGGATAGAAACCATCTGCTCTACATTTTTTACTGCAGCTCCTGGGAAGGGGATGAGCACATTAGCCATCGTCACATTAATCTGAGGTTCTTCCTCTCTTGGAGTAATCAAGATCGCAAAAAGGCCCAATAGCAATATAGCGATTGCTAATAATGGCGTAATTTGCGCACCCTGAAAGTACGATGCGATACGGCCAGATATGCCAAGTTTCATGCTCATGAGTTCAACTCTAAAATTAATTAATTTATATTATATCGAATTATAATTCGTTATGAGAGGTAATTCACTTAGGTAAGGTAAATTTAATTTTTTACTAGATACAGCTATTTCAAATTAGGGCTTGGTATAATATTTCATAAATTTATATAATATGGAATTCAGGTAAACATGAATACCAAATCGATTAGCAAAACAAAAATAAGTCTTAAAAAGATGGCCTCTTCTGCAGATGTGGCTTGCAAATTAATGAAAGTACTATCCAATAAAGACCGCATGCTTTTGCTTTGTGAGATTAGTCAAGGTGAGCGTTGTGTTTATGAGCTAGAAGAAATTCTAGAAATTTATCAACCTACTTTATCCCAGCAGCTGACAGTTCTGCGGGAGAATAAGTTAGTAAAAACCCGCAGAGAAGGTAGACAAATTTATTACACACTCTCAAGTGAGATCGCTGCTGCAGTCATGGAGTTGCTGGCAAAGCACTTTTGTAAAGTTTGAATTTTTATTTGATCATTAGGGCAGATATAAACTGAGTTAATTGATTGGCAGGTAGTGCGCCGCTTACTCGTTTAAGTTTAATTTCACCTCTAAAGCCTACCAAGGTCGGTATCGAGCGAATATTGAATTGCTGCCCTGCAATAGGGTTTGCTTCAGTACCTACTTTAACGTGAATGACTTAATTTAGGTGTTGCCGAGCGCTTGCCTTAAGAGTAGGGTCAAATATCCGGCATGGACCATACCATGGTGTCCAAAAATCAACAATGATCGGTTTTTTAGAGTGAATCAATAACTCATTTAAAGAATTGACATTCACCCCTATGGGTTTGGTCTGAAAATCCCAGGACAGGTCAATGAAATCAAGCTAATTAATTAAGTCCAAGTAATTTTATTAACACAAAGCTGATTACAAATAGAGTCACGAGCGATAAGACCACTACGGCTGTAACCCTATATCCTGCGCGTGCTACAGATCGAACATCAACACCTAGACCCAAAGCTGCCATTGACATTACGGTTAGAAGATTACTAAAAATATGAGCGGGCTCTATGAAAAATTGTGGAATAAGGTTAAAAGAGCGCATTGTTATTAATGATAAAAATCCAACGATAAACCAGGGCGCCATATGCGAAAGGGTGAGACGCTTCCCACTATTTCTACTATTTAGCATCGAAAGTGTTAAAACCACTGGGCCTAACATCAGTACACGTACCAATTTGACCAGTGTGCCGATATGGGCGCTTATTAAAGAGACAGAAGTGGTGGCTGCTAATACTTGTGGTACTGCATATACAGTAAGGCCAGCAAATACGCCATATTGCAATACGGTCAAATTTAATAGAGGAATCATGATTGGCAGAATTAAAACAACCGCGATCCCCAGGACGGCAGTAAAGGCGATGGAAGAGGCTACATCATTTCCATCTGCATCAATGATGGGTGCAACTGCTGCAATCGCTGAATTGCCACAAATGGAGTTACCGCAAGCAATTAGAATTGCCATTTTTTTGGGGAGCCTAGCAAGTCTGCCAATGCTGTAGCTTGCAATAATCGCAATTACAACTACTAGCGCAATACCTCCAATAAGACTGGCACCTTGCGCCATGATTGCAGAAGCGCTAACTGATGCACCAAGTAAAACGACTGCTATTTCAAGTAATGTCTTAGCTCCAAAATGGATTCCTGTATCGAAACGAGAATTGGGGCGGTAAAAGGTACGCACTGCACTGCCTAGCAATATTGCCATGACCAGCGTTTCTAGCCACGCGCGCTCGAATAGATAAATTTCAAGGTATTCCAAATAATAAGAGGAGAGGGTAATCAGCCCGCAAAGTGAAAGCCCTGGTGTTAATTGATTTATCGCTTTTCTCATTTTGCTCTCGGTTTTGCATTGATGAGCAAGTATCTCCGTAATTAATCATTAAATATATCTATAAATAATTGATGTAATGTTTATTAAAAACGAATAATATAAGTAGTAATTAAATTGACATACATAAATGAAGGAAAAATATGACGCTTGAACAATTGCGCATATTTGTAGAGGTAGCAGAGCGTGGGCATCTAACACAGGCAGCAAATATTCTTGCGCTCACACCTTCTGCGGTGAGTGCGGCAATTCGCGTACTGGAGGATCGATATGGAACCCAGTTATTTGATCGAGTGGGAAGGGGTATAGAGCTCAATCCAAATGGTCGAATATTTTTGATTGAAGCTCGGGCGGTGCTCGCTCAAGCCTGGGCTGCTGAATTAACGCTTTTAGAGCTTGGCGGTGAAATACGTGGAAGCCTAAGCGTTCAGGCAAGTCAAACTATCGCTAGTTACTGGTTGCCGCCCCTCTTAATTAAATTTAAGCAGAAATACCCCTCTATTGATATTCACCTTGGGATTGGTAATACAGAGCAAGTAGCAAGGTCGGTTTTAAATGGTTTGGTAGATATTGGATTCGTTGAGGGAGGTATTGAAGACTCGAGTCTAGATATTAGAAAGATTGCTCAAGATAACATTGTCGCGGTAGTTGCATCCAATCATCCATGGGCAAAAAAAAGACGTATCAATCCCAAAGATCTTCTGAGTGGTCGATGGGTATTGCGCGAATCTGGCTCCGGAACTAGAGCGGCTTTTTTCGCTATGCTCAATGAAAATAACATTGATTCAAAAGCATTGGATATTGAGATCACGCTCCCATCTAATGAGGCGGTTAGGTCGGCAGTATTGGCTGGACCCTACGCTAGCGTATTGTCAGAAATGGTTGTAATGTCTTATCTGAGTGCGGGATTGCTAAGTAAAGTCAATATTGCATTACCCCAACGTGCTTTTTTCTTGCTCAGACATAAAGAGCGTTTTAAAACTAAAGCGTCTGTTGCGCTTGAGCAAGTTATTGCGAGTAGTTAACTTATGGGCCTATCCTTGTGTAACCCACTATTTCCGGTATGAATTATTTTAAAGATGTTTCACTTATTTCATTTATTGCGTTTAGTAGTGAACTGACCTGATTTTTAGTACCACTCCAGAAGAGAGGATTTTTGATAATCTTCACCTTAAAGGAGTGGGTGGATTCAACTACGAAGTGCAACTTTGAACAACTAGTTAAGGAGGCTAAGGATGTTTTAGTATCCAAAGCTTCTAGACCTGCAAGTCAAAGTAGCCATGACCTATCAACACCTTAGCCAAACTGAACGATATCAGATTTATATCCTCATGAAAGACGGAAAAACCCAAACTCAAATAGCCCAACTGATGGATCGGCATAAGTCGACCATTAGCCGAGAGCTTGCTCGCAATACGGGGCTCAAAGGTTACCGTCCCAAGCAAGCCTGCCCGTTGGCAGAAGAACGCTCATTAGGCTGCCGTAATGCCGCCCAAATAACAGCCGATCAATGGAATCAGACAGTGGATTGCCTCTTAGCTCAGTGGAGCCCCGTCCAAATTGCCAATCAGGTTGGCATTAGTCATGAGACCATCTACCGCCATGTCTACGCCGATAAAGCCGCTGGCGGCAATCTTTACCAGCAGCTGCGTTGCCAAAAAAAGCGCAAGAAACGCTATGCCAGCGGCCGTGATCGCAGAGGCCAAATAGTAGGTAGGCGGCCGATCAGTGAGCGCCCAGCGCACATTGAGACAAGATCCCAAGTCGGCCACTGGGAAGGCGATACTGTAATTGGAGCGGCCCACAAGCAAGCTGTTGTGACCTTGGTTGAGCGCAAGAGTGGCTATGCCGTTTTGGCTAAGGTCAAGAACAAGACGTCGGATTTAGTCAGTAGCGCCATCATCACTAAATTAAACGCCGTGACCCCACTCGTTAAAACCCTGACTTTTGACAACGGCAAGGAATTTGCCGAGCACGCCAGGATTGATACAGCTCTTCAATCAACGACGTACTTTGCGGATCGGTTTGCTAGTTGGCAACGTGGATCAAATGAAAACTTCAATGGTCTATTGCGGCAATACATCCCCAAAAAGAGACCGCTATCTACTGTGACCGATAAGGAGCTTAGAATGATCCAAGATCGTTTAAACAACCGACCTAGAAAACGATTAGGATTTAAAACCCCCAATGAAGTATTTATGCAGTCCTTAAACCGTGTTGCACTTCGTGTTTGAATCTACGCAATTTGAATCCTAGCCAAAGGTATATTTATTGCCCCCACAATTGAGCCACTCGACATTTACTCGGGGGAGTTTCATTAACCTTGTTGATTTCTCATCCAATCACCAGTTTTAAAAAAAGCTTCATGAAGTTTAGTGGCTAACTCACCCTCAACCCCCAAGTCATTCAAAGCCTGAAACATACAAGCTAACCACTGATCCCGCTCTTTTATTCCGATTGCAAAGGGAAGATGGCGAGCTCTAAGTCTTGGATGGCCATGTACTGGGGAATACAGATCTGGGCCACCGAGCCAGCCAACTAAAAATAAATACAATCTTTCTCTTGAATTAGATAGATCTTGGGAATGGATACTTCGTAAATGAGCATACCCCTCTTCTAACTCCATCAAATCATAGAAATGATCAACTAGCTCACGAATGCACTTAATGCCGCCAATTTGCTCAAAGGAGGTCTCTACCGTCATTACCTGATCCATGTCTTGTTTAATAATTGGCAAGTCGATGGATGAAAAAGATTTCAATAAAGGTGGCTAATGTGAAATAACAGGCCATTCTAGAAAGTACAAGACGTACTAATAATTGACGGGGAATAAATCCAATCCCCCTGACAAAACCTGCAGACATAGCCCAAAGCAATAGTAATAAGGGCGCGTACTGAACACGACCAAGCGCGTTAATAAAAACTGGTGGGTATGCCACGATCAACAACATAATTGATAAAGCGATTATCAACAAAAGCCAATCTGAATTTTTTTCTCCACTCATGCACGCTTTATTCACCGAAACTATCGACATAAAATCTCGCTTTATTCTTTAATATTTTTTATATTTTCCATCGTCTCTTTATTCTCGCTCCATAGAGCATTTAAAAGCGCCAAAAAAACGGCAAATCCAATTCCTAATACCCATGTGAAATACCACATTTCATTCTCCTAATAGGCGGCGTGTTCATTTTCTTTAATATATGCAGCGGTAACTTTTCCAGACATGACCTTATATGCCCAGCTTGTATACAAAATAATTAAAGGCATAAAAATAATAGTTGCCCAAAACATGATTGATAAAGTGAGCCTGCTAGATGTGCTGTCCCATACCGTTAAACTTGAGCTTAAGTCTGTTGAAGATGGCATTACAAATGGGAAAAGAGAGATGCCAGCAGTGCCAATAACACCAATAATTGCAAAGGAAGAACCAATGAATGCTAGCAATGTCTTACCTTTTACAATGCATATCAGCCCAACAATCGTAGCCAAATAGGTCAGGACTGGAAGAATCATCGTTAATGGATAACGTTGATAATTTGATAACCATCCACCCGGAACTCGGGAGACTAATTTACCCAACGGATTGGGAAGCCCTCCAGTTGATATAACAGAATCAATCACGTAACCAGGAATTGCCTTCCATACCCAAATACCAGCCAAGCTAAATGTAATCAAGAGCAAGATGCCAAAGATATAAGAGGCCTTAATTGCCCGTTTTGCAATGACCCCATCGGTGCGGTGTGCGAGGTAATTTGCACCATGAAAAGCAATCATTGCCAAAGAAACAACACCTGATAAAAGAGCAAATGGGCTGAGTAACGCCCAAAAAGATCCACTGTAAGTCGAGTTGAGATAAACATCAAAACTAAAAGGAACTCCGAGCATCAAATTGCCAAAAGCAACACCAAAAATAATTGGGGGGACAAATCCACCAATAAACAACCCCCAGTCCCAAGTGCTGCGCCATGTAGGATTATTGATTTTGCTTCGATAATCAAATCCAACGGGTCGAAAAAAGAGAGCCCAAAGTACAGCCAACATTGCCCAGTAAAAACCAGAAAACGCCGTTGCGTACACTAATGGCCATGCTGCAAAAATGGCTCCGCCTCCTGTAATAAACCAAACTTGATTGCCGTCCCAATGCGGGCCAACTGTGTTGATAATGACTCGGCGCTCTAAATCAGTCCTCCCAACAAATGGAAGAAGTAATCCAACGCCCATATCATGGCCATCCATAATGGCGAATCCAACCAACAAGACACCTATAAGAAGCCACCAAATAACTTTTAAAGTTGCGTAATCAAACATTATTTATCCGTTTTTTAAGAGTGCTTCACTTCATTTTCATAGCGGCCAGTCCCTAAGCTACCAGGCCCTTGCTTTGCAAATTTAATCATTAGGTACATTTCAACAACAAGCAGTACCGTATAAAAACCCACAAACCCCGCCAAAGAGCCATAAAGATTACCGACACTTAGCGTGGAAACTGATAAGTGGGTCGGCAGGACTCCATATATAGTCCATGGTTGACGCCCATACTCAGCAATGAACCAGCCTAATTCTGCAGATATCCAAGGTGCCGGCAAACACCAAAATGCAAGCTTTAACACCCAGGTCTTATCAATGACTGGCCCCCTGCTTGCGTACCAAGCTGCTGCAGAAAAGAGGAATAGCATTAAAAATCCTAATGCCACCATAATCCTGAAAGACCAAAATATTGGGGCAACACGGGGAATAGTGTCATTTACTGCTTTTTGAATAATTTCAGGCGTTACCTGATCTAAGCTTGTCACATATTTTTTAAGCAACAATCCAAACCCGAGATCTTTTTTATGTAGATCAAACTCCACTTGAGGGCTTAAGTCTTTTGGAGCATTTCGCAAAGTATCCAATGCGGCCAAGGCTTTCATTCCAGACAAGATTCTTATTCGGTTTTGCTCTCTAATCTCCTTGATCCCTGGTATCACTTTATTGAGTGACCTAGTGCCAATAATTCCCATTACCCAAGGTATTTCAATTTCAAAATCATTCTTCATTTCAGCTTGGTTTGGAATAGCTATTAAATTAAACCCTGCTGGGGCTGGTTGTGTATCCCACATTGCCTCAATTGCAGCCATTTTCGTTTTTTGAGCTTCGCCTACTGTATAGCCTGATTCATCACCAAGAACAATGACAGAACAAATGGAGGCTAGGCCGAATGTAGCGGCAATACGAAAACTACGAGTAGCAAAGGCAATATTTTGCTTTTTAAGTAGATACCATGAAGAAATAGCCATTACAAAGATTGAGCCAGTCACATATCCCGCTGAGACTGTATGAACAAATTTTGCTTGAGCATCGGGATTAAATATAACGTCCCAGAAATCTGTCATTTCCATCCGCATGGTAATAAAACTAAATTCAGCCCCTACTGGATTTTGCATCCAGCCATTTGCTATCAATATCCATAATGCTGATAGATTGGTGCCAACAGACATCAAAATTGTCACCATGAGATGCTGTTGCTTAGATAGCCTATCCCATCCAAAAAAGAAAAGGCCGATAAAGGTTGACTCAAGGAAAAATGCCATTAAACCCTCGATGGCTAGAGGCGCACCAAAGACATCGCCAACATAGTGGGAGTAGTACGCCCAATTTGTTCCGAATTGGAACTCCATCGTAATACCGGTTGTTACTCCAAGGGCGAAATTTATTCCAAATAACTTCCCCCAAAAACGAGTCATGTCTTTATAAATAACTTTTCCAGTCATCACATAGGCCGCCTCCATAATGACTAATAGCCATACCATGCCAATAGTCAAAGGAACGAAAAGAAAGTGATAAAGCGCAGTTACAGCGAACTGTAAGCGCGATAAATCAACAAGTTGCTCACTAATCACGGAACCCTCCATTAAATGGGGTTAATTGTTTTCAATAGAATTTGATTTTGTATGACCTGGGAATCGATGGGAACAGACTGATTCCTAAAGAAGATCCACCATATCGCTAGCAATATGATAATTTTTATCAAAAGAATAAGCATAACTTCAGACCGTAAATTTTTACGGTTGGCATAGCTAATGCACTTTAAAAAAAAGGAGGGTTTATTTTTTCTCCCTCCAAGAGATTTAAGCATTTGCCTGAATTGTGCCTAAGATTGGTTTCGATTCCTGAATACTCTTAAGCTGTACCACCGCAGACTTTGCAGTCTCATAACCATTAAAATCAAGCCATGCCTTATTCTCAAAGTCGTAGAGCTTGCAACGCTTGGCTGTTTCGATATACCACTTGAATGTAAATCTTTGAGAAATAATTCTGCCCGGCAAAATCTCTTCTAATTTATTTTGGGCAGACTTTAACGTATACAAGGGAATACTGGCATCTACATGGTGCGCAGTATGCTCCATTATTTGATGCATTAAATGCCCCCAACCAAGCGGAAATGTTAGATGTACAGTGGTGGATACAAAGGGCTGGGCTCGGAGCCACTCCGACTTTTTGTCGTACCAAGCTACTTTTGTATGAGTATGGTGAACATACACAACAAATCCAATCATGAAATTCCAAAATAAAAATGGAACCAAAAATCCCGCAACAATCGAAACAATAATTGACTGCTGCGTAGCAACTGCTGCAATAACCAACAGGCCAATCCAAATAATTGCGAATCCGCTAACCAGTAAATTGTCTTTTAAAAATATAGGACGCTTTGCCGGCATATTTTTAGAGTTCGGGAAAAATTCTCTTTTCCACCAAATTTCAATGAAATAGTAGATGCCCGGCCCAAAACCACTTCTATAAATTTTTTCAAGCAGTTTTCTAGCTGGTGATAAAGCTTCGTATTCCTCCTTGGAGAGGGGTTCCCATACAAAATCAAAACCTTTTAAGTTAGTTTGACCATGATGAACCACGTTATGGCCAACATCCCAAAGGCTAAATGGAGTGAGTGATGGCAGAAACGCAATTCTTCCTAAAATCTTATTTAATCCACGGTGAGGGGTAAAGCTATGATGGCATGCATCATGGCCAAGGATGAAGATTCGGCCTGTAACGAATCCCGCAATCATTCCAAGTATGATTTTGAAGAATACATTCCCAACAATAACTGTTGAAGCAATCAAGCCGACCCACAACATTGCATCAAATATCAAGAGCGCAACTGCTCTAGTCGTCTGACTCTGCGTCATAGGCTCAAGCCAGCTTCTAATAATTTTTCTATGCGGCAACTCTGAGTCCAAACCCAAAGGCGCAACATCGACAACATCTTTTAGTATCACTGGTTGTATGCATAAATTGGTCAAATATTCTCTCCTGTAGACCAGCAGCCAAAGCCAGTCATTCGCCATTGATTTTTTGGTAATCGTAGTTTGCTCTCTATTTTGCTAACCAAGGATGATCTATGTCATACGCATAAATCCCTATCTATGTAAGGGTTACTTGAGAATTTAATTACACGTCACCCGTGTAAGGTCTCTATGAAATTTTTTGCTCTGTACCAAAGAAAAATATTTTTCTAGATTTACAGTGGCTAAACTAAACCCAAGGGGAAAAACGCTGCTTGAACTATTCAAATTTAATAGGCTCTGGTTTGGCCACAGGATTACCTGCCTCAGCCCACGCATCGAATCCACCCGCGATTGACTGGACATGCAAATAACCCATCTCATGTAAAGCTTTAGAAGCTAATGCAGCTCTCCCACTATTTTTACAATATAGAACTATTTTTAAACTGCGCGCACTCAACTCAGGATCGTTGCTTAACCTAAATTCCAGCAACCCTCTTGAAATGTGAATAGCCCCAGGAATATGGCCATTTACATATTCGTCTGCTTCCCTAACATCCAGTAATACATCAGAATTCTGAATGGCTACCGGGGCATCCACCAAGCTGACTTCATTGATCGCAGCCTTAGCTGCAGCAACTAGATCATGCGCCGTCTTCATTGATATCCTTTATTGATGATGTCTTTCATTATATATTATTATATATTGTAAGTTGATTAATCCTGAGCAACCTTGGAACCAACCAACTCAACATCTTCCATTGGGTATGGATCTGCCACATAAGCAGGCCCCTTCATCAGCTTCACTAGAAATGCACCAATTGTGACTGTAAAAATTGCCAGCCAATAAACAATCAAAGTACCCAATCCCAAGATGTCTATTAACTTGATAGATGGCGCTGAAATTTGATAATAGTCATAAAAAAAAAGGCATTCTTACTAGCAGGGATGGGGAAAAAATCAGAAGGCTACCCAGCGCAAGCAAAGAGGGTACATTGCGAAGAATTTTACGTTCAACTCCCGGCGGGCTAACTTGAAATCCTGGAAGGATATTTAATAGTGTATTCATAACAAATCACTCTAATCGCAATTGAAGCACCCCACTTTGTTTTAAATCAAATATTTTTCAATGCTTCAAATGACTGCTTCTGGCCGGACTCTGCCGGTCAAATCCCTGAAAATAGCGTCTTTTAGTGTCTGCAATAGGATAAGAAGAAGACGGCGAATATGAGTGACATCGCCCTTTAAAGTTTCAATAGGTGGTACTTTTCACCGTAATACGCAACAACCCCTTTAATCCATTCCGCGCTTAGCAAAGGCCTTCAGGCGTGCTAAATCTGGGATTTGTACGGACAACTTACTGACATTGGCAATGAGCCCTTGTTCTGCCATGGATGCCAAGGCACGGCTAATGGTTTCAAATTTAACGTCCATCATCAACCCCATGTCTTCACGCTTAAAAAGTGGAGCAACGCTATTTTCACCAGACTGCCTGGACAATTGCAGGAAAAATCTTGCTAACCGAATTTCAATTCTTCCGGTATTAATTTCAGAGAACCAAGCCTCTGCTTGAGAAAGGGCTTCGCCCCATTTTTTTACTATTTGACGATGCATTCTGGGAGACTCATCCCCTAGACTGGAAATAATCTTCTTGGGTATTTTGCACACATGAATATTCGTCAATGCGATTGCTGAATGCTTATACAGATCATCAAGCAAGGATTCCATTCCAAATAAATCCCCGGGCCTTACAAGACGCACAATGCGCGCCGTTCCATCGGGATTGAAATGAAGCAGTTTGATATACCCTTCGCGCAAGGTATAAACATACTCCGCACTATCCCCCTGGGCATACAGCTCAGCGTTTGCCTCAAAGCTAAAATCATCTATAGGGGCATGTATTTTAGAAAAATCTTCTTCATTTAATTCTGCAAATAATACGGAGCTACGAATGGCACAAGACTCGCAGTCGCTGTTTCCTTGCCATGCACCCTTGATCTCGATAGTTTTCATGGTTTATTTACGCAAAGTTCACTTGTCACGTTTAGGCCCTCTGTTTGCAGTAATGTTCGTATAACAACTCGATGATTTGCAAAGCGACGGGATTGCTAATGGAGTAATAGATATTCTTTCCCTCACGCCTAGAGGAAATTACTTTTTCCTCTCTTAATACGCCAATCTGCTGCGATAAGGTAGGCTGCCGTATTCCTGTCAAACTCTCTAACTCGCCTACATTCTTCTCGCCTGAACTTAACTGACATAGCAAGGTCATCCGATTCTTGTTGGCAATGGCTTTGGTTAGGTTGTAAGCCTTTTCTAAGGATTTCTCCATTTTGCGGGGGTTAATCACTATCTCTTTCATTTTTTACAATGCATTTAGTGGGATTTTTAAATAGGAAACCCCATTATCTTCATTTGGCGGTAGGTGCCCAGCTCTGATATTTACCTGGATCGAAGGCAGAAGCAATGTTGGCATTTCTAGGCCGCGATCTCTTGAGGTTCTCATCTCTACAAACTGCGCTTCATTAACGCCATCATGAATATGGATGTTTTGAGCTCTTTGTGCAGCTACCGTAGTTTGAAACGCGATCGGTCTATCTGTAGGGGGATAGTCATGGCATAGGAATAGCCTAGTCTCATCGGGCTTACTTAATAACTTTTTAATCGAATGAAATAAGGTGGATGCATTTCCACCCGGAAAATCGCAACGCGCCGTACCGACATCAGGCATAAAAATAGTATCGCCAACAAATACTGCATCCACTACTTCATAAGCCAGACAGGCTGGGGTATGGCCCGGTACAGAAATTGCCTTAAATTTTAGATTTCCAAAAGGGATTTCTTCTGCATCATTGATCAGATAGTCAAACTGCGATCCATCCACTTTAAATGCACTCTCTAGATTGAATATATTCTTAAAAACCTGTTGCACTTCCTGTATATGATTGCCGATAGCAATCTTGCCCCCGACTTTGGATTGCAAATATGGAGCAGCAGTAAGGTGATCGGCATGTGCGTGTGTTTCTAATATCCACTCAATTTTTAATTGATTCTCGCCAATAAATTCAATGAGCTGGTCAGCGGATTGCGTGCTTGTTCGGCCTGACTTTTGATCAAAATTCAATACTGAGTCAATAACAATAGCTGGTGACCCAACGGATTCATAGACAACATAAGTCACGGTCCATGTATCTTTATCGAAAAATCCCCTAACAATTGTCTTCACTTGAGATGTCCATTTAATTTAATTATTTTGATAATTATATTACATTTTTATATATAATGATGCAATGGATCTCCACGCAATTATCGCCCCCTCTCTCGGAATGATTGTTGGGCTGGTCATGGGGCTAACGGGTGCCGGCGGCGGAATCATCTCAGCACCATTGCTGATATTTTTTCTAGGGCTAGAGGTGAAGGATGCCGCCCCCATTGCTTTAACGGCAGTTGCCATATCCGCCGGTATTGGTGCGGTGTTTGGGCTAAAACAAAAAATTCTGCGCTATAAAGCAGCAGTTTTGATGGGGTCATTCGGCTTAGCCCTATCGCCTTTAGGTCTATGGCTTTCACATCACGTTCCCAATAAGCCATTAATCATGCTATTTATTCTGATCTTATGCATAGTGGCTTTGCGCACATTTATGAATGCGTCGTTGGAATTAAAAGGCAAGGTGAAGCACACCCGTAGACCTCCACATTGTCAATTGCATCAATCGATTGGGAAGCTCATCTGGACCGTACCCTGCGCAAGATCTTTAATGCTATCGGGCGCAGTAGCGGGATTTCTTTCGGGGTTACTGGGTGTTGGGGGTGGCTTTATCATTGTTCCCGCGTTAAAGAAATTTACCGACTTGCCCATGAAATCCATTGTGGCAACTTCCCTTGGGGTCTTAACAATAGTGTCAGCCGGTAGCGCCATCATGGCAACTGCATCTAGCTCAATGAACTGGACCGTAGCATCACCATTTATAGCAGGCGCCATCCTTGGGTTATTCGTTGGCAATCACTACACCAAAAAAGTCCATGGGGCACGCCTGCAGCAAGCCTTTTCGATCCTTGCTTTTATCGTTGCCCTCAGCCTCATCTCTAAAGTCATTCATTAAGAAGTGAGTAGCTTACGCATTAGCTTCTTAGCCACTAGACCCCGATTTCTTGTCATTACCTTGCTGGGATGTTTCATTGGCTTTCTGACCGCCTACAACACCAATAAACAACCATGGCCAATCAATGCACTTGCTGTCATCGGCGTGCTTTTGGCACATGCGTCTGCCAATGTCCTCAATGATTATTTTGACTACCTCAATGGCAGTGACCTAGCTAACGTCGAAAGAATCGCCCCCTTTACGGGTGGCAGTCGCTATATTCAAAATAACATCATGAAGCCCTCCCAAGTTTACGGCTTGGGCTACGCCTTATTGGCAGTCGTTGTGCTTCTCGGTATCTGCCTGAGCTATCTGAGTACCTGGAAGCTCATTCCAATCGGTATCGCTGGAATGCTCATTGCCTGGGCCTATTCGGCACCACCCTTCCAATTGATGTCACGAGGAATCTTTGGTGAGCTCGCCATTGGAGCCGCCTGGTCAATGGTGGTTATTGGGTTTGCCCTTTTGCAAACCGACTTCATTGTCTACCAATCTATCCCTCTTGGAGCGGCCTACGGATTCATTGTTGCCAATATTCTATTTTTAAACCAAGTTCCCGATATCACTGCAGACCAAGGCGCCAATAAAATTACTTTAGCCGTAAGGTCTGAACCGAACCATCTTTGGAAATGGTATGCAATATTTCTGATCAGTGCTTACGCATGTCAACTTGCAGCAGTGCTCTATGGGCAAACACCCTGCCTGACCTTGGTCACTATTCTGGTATTACCCCTGTTTATTTACTGCGCAATGAGGCTGAGAAAAACCCCCATCGATACGGCGGAGCTGACAGTCATTGTTCCATGCAATATATTGGGCGCACATCTTTATGCGCTATTGATGTGCGCCGGATTATTTTTTGGTCAGTAAACCGCTTATCCCTCTAAAAGAATAGCGTCTTAGTATCTTGCATCCTTGGGCTTACCCCCTTCAGGCCAATCCTTTGTCTTGTCTGAAAAATCAGGGCGCCCCATATGGGTGAAATATTCCGCCACATCAACAGCCTCTTGATCGCTTAGACTACCACCTTGTCCCAAGGGAAACTTGGTGCTGTGACCCATCGGCATATTTTGTTTAATAAATGCTGCGGCAGTATAGGTACGCGCCATTCCCGCACCAAGATTGAAGGACTCATCACCCCACACCATCGGAAATACATAGCGACCATCAGACTGTTTAACACCCTCACCATTCGCGCCATGGCATACGGTGCACTGCGCTTGATAAATGACTTTTCCATTTGCGGTTTCGGGAATTAACGTTTTATCTATTTTTCCAACGCCTCGACCTGGAATCAACTCATCCTTCTTATAGGAGCCGTTAACCCACTTCATGTAAGCAACCATTGCTTTCATTTCGACAGAATCCTTAGCCAAGGCTTTTCCATTCATTGATCGCTTAAAACAACCATTAATTCTGTCCTCTAGGTCAATCATTTTTCCTGCGCGAGGCGCATATGCAGGAAATTGTGCCGCTACACCAACAAATGGGGAAGCTTGTGCGACGGTTCCTGCATTCGTGTGGCAACTGCTGCAATTCAAGCTATTGCCCACATTCCCCGGAAGGAGAACCCCAGTCTCCGACATTAAGCGCATTCCATAAACCAATTGGCCAGAATTGCTTTTATCTAACATCTTGGAAAAACGGGGGGTAACAAACTTTGTTGATGACTGCGCCTCTAAATGAATCTGTCCGCGAGCAGTCGCGACCTGATCAGCAGTCACCGCTGAAGAGGCATTACCCCAAGACGAGCGGATAAAAGTAATAATCCCTGCCAACTCTTGATCGCTTAGGGAGCCATATTCAGGCATTCCCACTGCTCTCGTGTGCGTCTTTGTCTCGGCAGATCTCCAGCCGCTTAAAACCACATGAATAACGGAGGTTGGATCTTCAGACAAAATTGACTTATTACCTGCAAGAGGGGGAAAGAGTTTAGAAACGCCTTTGCCATCATCACGATGACAGGTTGAGCAAAACTGCACATAAGCAAGCCCATCAACCGTCTTGTAGAGCTGGGTTTTCTCAATCGGAACAATAGGTTGACTTGGCTTTTCACCCTCGTTACTGAGAGATTTGAGATAGACAGCCATTGCCGTTAAGTCTTGATCAGTAAAGTGCTGCGTACTGAGCCCAATGACCTCCGTCATTGCCCCGTAGGCTGTTGCATGCTGATTTCGACCTGTTTTTAAGAACGCAACAATTTCAGATGCTGACCATAAATTGCGCAGATTAACAGCATGCCAGCTATCCACTGTCGAGCCCGCAAGAAAATACCTTCCGCTACTGCCTTCTTGACTCATGGCCTTTTCTTCGAACAAAATGCCTCGAGGGGTATGGCAAGAGCCGCAATGGCCTAAACCCTGAACAATATAAGCGCCACGGTTCCACTCGTTCGTCTGAGTAGCATCAGCACTAAATGGTTTGCCCCCGCCAAAGAGAATATTCCAGAAGCTCAAACCCCAACGAATGTTGTATGGCCACTTCATTTGACTTTGAAGATTTTCCATCTCCACCGGCGCTACCCCAAAAATTAAATATTGATATAGCGCCTGCATATCTTCTGGTGACATTTTTGAGTAAGAGGGGTAAGGCATTGCTGGATAGAGATTATGTCCATCTGCAGCTATACCCTTTCTCATTGCTCTATCAAACTGCTCAAAGGAATAACCCCCTATACCCGTTGCCTTATCAGGAGTAATGTTGGTTGAGTACAGTGCACCAAAAGGGGTTTTAAGCTCCAATCCTCCAGCCATCGGTTTGCCGCCCTTATCCGTATGGCAAGCCACGCAGTCGCCTAGATGGGAGAGGTACTGACCGCGCTTAATGAGCTCACCAGAAGGCGCCGGGAGCCCTGCTGCTAGAGCGGTTGAGCCTAAGGTAAGCATGAATACCAATACGATTAATTTAAAAAGCGGATTCATTTAACTCCGATATAAAACCATTACATGAAAAGAGATAAGTGACCGTAATGCAATTAACTAAGTATGGGAGTAACTCGAATAAGCAGCATGACATAGATCAATAAATTTTCAAAACCGGGGAAATTGCCGTGAAATTAAAACTCTTATGCATCAATCTCATGCACAATTCTGCTTATTACCAACCGAAGGGAGCCAATATGAAAAATAGTCGTCGCCAATTTATGATTTTGTCTGCTGCTGGTGCTTGTACTTTGGCTATGAACAGTAAAGTTCAAGCTCAAGCCATGGTTGCGGATACTGACCCACAAGCGGTGGCATTAGGCTACAAAGCCGATGCTTCCAAAGTCGATAAAGCTAAGTACGCTAAATATGCTGCTCCACAAGCGTGTTCTAACTGCGCCCTCTACCAAGGTGCTGCTGGTTCAGCATCCGGTGGTTGTCCATTGTTTGCTGGCAAACAAGTAGCGGCTAAAGGCTGGTGCTCTGCTTACGCTAAAAAGGGTTAATTGCTGCATTCGCATTAATGCCATTAGAAGGCTGCTTCGGCAGCCTTTCTTTTGAAGAAATTAAAGACCGCGCTCCGAAAAAGCACGTAACGTATCATTGTTTGATATTTGGGCAGTAAGCCCACTGACATTCAATACCAGCAATTACTCTGACATGGATGCTAAGGCCCCTCTAATCGCCTAAACTTTAAAGTGCAGCATCAATCCATGTCTTCGCATTTGAACAAAGGAGCTATTGCAGGGCAGCTGGGAGGCTTTAATAGCTTTAGAAAAATAATACGATCCTACGTCGATCATGCCAGCATTAATCTCAGAAAACTATGACTCCGCCTAAAATAAAGCTTGGCTCGATTTTTTACTATTTAGCGATGAAAGCTTAGAGGCTCTTCACCAAGGGTGGAAATAATGTTTTAGAAATTTTACGAAGTGGAATGTTTCTAGGGGCAGCTACAGAATGAGAATAACAATCGCCTAATAAAGCCCCCATTCCAAATAAATCAACGGGAGTCACAATTTGAACAATGCTAGACGAACCGCCTGGATTGAGATGGTGTAGCTTTATGAAGCCCTTTTTTGACAGCCAGGAAACACTGAGCGTCGCATAAATAGATGTTTATCAACTCCATTTTTGACTTTTTAATTTAGACGATATCCAAATTAAAGTTAGCATTGCTCCAATCAGCATTAGCCCTGCACCTGCAAACTGCTGTGAATCTTGTGAATAAACATTACAAAGCCTTTCATTACTTTGAAAGTAAAAATTACCCGCCCAAATCATCATTGACAGAAAGTAGCCTATAAAAAATATTTCCATTACCAAGGTTGATTTACTCAACGAAAGTCTGATAAGAATTCCGCACAAAACCAGTGAAATAATTTTTGCAATATCGTACTTCCAATTGATGATAGCCCTATCTATTGATATAGGTAGCATCCAATATGCCAATATGAGTTGTGACAGAATAAAGCTAGTAAGCCCGTATAAGTTTAATCTGCTTAACTTATCAAAATTAAATTTCTCTGGGAATGTAATGAAAACCCCCGAAAGAATTAGAAGCGGCATTTGAATATTCATATGCCACATCATGTCATTTATGATGAGTACCCGAAAAGGATTTATTGACAAAGTAATGGCGGACAGAAAGCACAACCCAGAGAGAGAGTTTTTCTGAATACGCATCACTTCAATGCCTCTTGCTAACTATAGAAAATAATTCATCCATATCTTCAAGATTGCTAATTTGAATTAATCTTCCCTGAGGATCAATAAGGTGGAGTGATGCGTTGTGATCTAAATCATTAAATGGCGGGATTTTAATTACGTATATCCCAAAGTTATCAAGTAATAAATCTAGGTCATTTAGATTTTGTAGTGTGTAGATATTCCAAACTGACTTGTCAGCAGCTATCTTTTGTGAATATTTTTTTATCGCCTCAACATCGTCATGCTCAGGGTCAAAACTGATAGAAATCAATCTAACTTTATTTTCTAGATGTTTTAGTTTGATTTTTTCTTGAATGCTATCAAAGATACTTGCTTGTGCAATACAAATTGTTTTACAAGAAGTATAAAAAAAGTCCAACAGCACAAATCGCCCATCTTTACGAATAGAATCGCTCAGACGCTCTTGCCCACCCTGCATATTTAGAAGCATTAAGTTGGGTATCTCGGCAGGCTGCCGAGCTATCTGGTGGCGCCTATAACTCTCAGTTGTAAAGGATCTTCCAAAGTCGGTAGCAAAACCTAATATGAAAAATCCAATTAGTAATACTGCTGTTGCACAGATAAAAGTTAGCGGAAGATAGTTAAGTTCCAGATCTGATTTCTTCGGCATTTTTATACGGCTCTTGCCTTGCTTTAGTTAAGTCTCTTTGTTTTTTGACCACATCTTCAGCAACAGCTGACTCCTTATTGCCCCAGTCAGACCTGATATATGTTATTACAGCAGCGATTTCTCCGTCAGAAAGGGTATGCCAAGCGGGCATTACTCCGTTGTACGCTGCGCCTTTAACTTCGATCTGCCCTTGAATTCCATGCAAAAGTATCTTGGAGAGAACATCTTGATCACCCTTAACCCATTCTGAATCTGCCAAGGGCGGGAAAACACCCGGTAAGCCTAGTCCAGTAGCCTGGTGACAGGCTGCACATTTCCCGATGTAGATCTGCTTTCCATCAATTTGACTTGCTCCACTTGAAGAGGATTTTGGATCCAATGATGCAAGTGTCCTTTGATCGCCAAAACTTGATTCGCCACCGGTGGGGCTAACAACGATATAAAAAGCACCCCACATCAACATGGCCCCCAAAAGCAAGGTCACAATCCATGGTAAGGGTCGCATACCTTCGCCTGGATCGATCTTTTCTCGCTGAATTTGATCGCTATATTTCGATTGAGATTCTTTATCTATCATCTTGTATCTATTAATTAATTGCTGTCCCGTGTTTCTTTAACATCTGAATTTAAGGCTGGGTAAGTATGATTTAAAGACTGCAAATACTGAACCAAAGCTATCGCCTCAGGTTTGGCTATAACAACTTGCCCCTCTTTGACGTAGCCAGGCGGAAGATTCACAACCTCTTCCCCATCTTTTGCAGACCCGTTTCTAACTTCAAATAAAAATGGGTACGCGGGCATGATTGAACCAGGGGTATAAGCTCTAGGTTGATAAAGATGCCCAAGATGCCAATCCTTACTTGGCTGTCTTGCGCCAATGTTAAACAGATCAGGACCAGTCCTCATTGTGCCTAATAAATGAGGTGTATCGTATTTGTAGTCCCCAGCAACAGAGGCCCTTCCCCAACCACGTTTTGAATCTGGCCCTTGAGCAGAGTCCCTAGGTTGCTGTGAATGGCAATAAACACATCCATTGGCTATGTAAACTTGACGTCCATCTAGCTGCTCTCTAGTGTAGGGTTTTAGACCTTCAGGCGCTTTAATGTCATCCAATAAAAAATATGGAATAACTACAAGTAGAGCTGTTGCGAATGCAAGTATCACCATGGCGCCAACAACGATTCGAACTTCGTCCATTTCCCAAGGATTTTTGCTTTTAAACATTTTTACCCTCAAAGTAAGACCAAATTTTATTAGTCATTGAACCACCTATCAGGCTGGCGCCAAGGCGCTTTGGACCAAACTTCCATCCCATAGCAAAAAAGTGAAATGCGAATACAAAGTGGCCAAGTGTCATTAGTGCGCCCCCGATAGATCGAGCCTCAAGATAAGGAAGAGTCACCGCAACACTTTGCATGAATGGCATGTCTGGGTTGAGCATCGCCAATCCTTGTAACCACCCGCCGATTGAGAGCCAAATAAAGTAGATTAAAAAACCAATCAATACAAGCCAGAAATGCAGGGAAATCAGCTTGGGATAAGGCCACTCCCAATTCATGACCCTGGGCATGATGTAATAAATTGCTCCAAACATCACCATTGAAAAGAATCCGTAGAGCCCAAGATGAGCATGTGCTACTGTAAAGTGAGTAAAGTGCGTAACAGTATTAACAGAACGCAAGGCCTCCAATGATCCCTGCACAGAAGCGGCCGTATAAAGAATTGTTCCTAGCACAATAAATCTTAGTGTAGGCGAATAAACAAGTGCCTTGAAATTCCCTAAAACAGTCATATGTAAATTTACTGTTACTGCAAACACAGGAATAATCATCATCACGCTTTGGACAATTGACATAGTGATTAGCCAAGTGGGAACAGGGCCGCCTATTAGATGGTGTCCCCCAACCTGGCTGTAAAAAAATGCAAGGCTCCAGAAACCTAAAAGTGAGAGGTTATAAGAGTAAATTGGCTTACCAAGGATCTTGGGTATCAAGTAGTAGGCCGATGCCAAACCAATGGGCGTAAACCAAAGCCCTAGTACATTATGGCCGAACCACCAATTCATCGTTGCTTGCTCAACACCAAAATGCAAGTACGGGACATTGGCAATTAGAAACAGTACTGGAAACCATAAAAGTCCTGCAGCAACATACCAAACAGATACATAAAGATGATCAACCTTACGCCTTAAAAGTGTCATCCAAAGCGGCAACCCAACCAGTCCGCCACCCACCACCAATAAGATGTCAATTTGCCATGGAAATTCAAGCCACTCGAGACCATCAGAGTAGCCTAGGGCGATAGAAAGTGCCCCTAAAAAAACTCCTACGGTCCAAAGAGCTCCTCCTGCAATTGCATACTTTGAGCCAACTAAATGTGTCTTAAGCAATCTCGGAACGAGCCAAAGCGAGACCCCAATTCCAGCCAGGGAGCACCAACCATAAGCAACTAAATTAAGGTGTATAGGCCGAATGCGTCCAAAAGTGAGCCAACTATATTGAGCCAGCCAGTCAGGGGAATGCAACTTAACAGAGGAAACTAAACCTGCGACTGAAGCGATTAACAGCCAAATCACAGCCAAAGTAAGGCAAATACCTACCACTAATGAGCTAGATTTATCAGCCTCTGCCCTAGCCCTTAAGTCCTCCTGAATTAAATCATCGCTTAGCGGTGTTGTACCAGTAACTGTTGCCTGCAATTCTTTTAATTGAGCAAGCGTAGCCGCAGGATCGTCAACAAAACCCACTTCATTTTTGCTGAATATGGTTACTGCAGCATTGACACTATCCCCAAACATTCCTTTGGACATTGACCAAATATAAAGAAAAAGGGCAAATAAAGAGAGGATAAAAGTGGCAAGTAAAAGAGAAGCAGTAAAGTCCATTTAAGGCCTATTAAAAAGGAAATTTGGCATCAAGCTATTTTAAGGCCTGAAATAAAATGATCTTTGATCTAGATCATGGATCTAATTAGAGCTCAAATTCCCCTCTCAGAGAACCTACGCAATGCTTCAATGCTGGGAATTTGTACTGAAAGACGGGTGATATTAGTGAGTAAACCTTGTTCAGCCATTGAAGCTAATGCACGACTAATCGTCTCAAACTTGACATCCATCATTAATCCCATATCTTCGCGCCTGAACAGCGGAGCAATAGCAGAGGATCCTAACTCTTTAGCTAACTTTAAAAGAAAGTGAGCAAGTCGCACTTCAATTCTTCCAGTATTAATCTCCGAGAACCATGACTCTGATTGGGATAATGCCTCACCCCATTTCTTAACTATTTGCCGATGAAGTCTAGGAGATTCCTCGCCTAATGAAGAAATGATGACTTTAGGAATTCTGCATAACCGTACATTTGTGAGAGCAACAGCTGAATGCTCGTAATGCTCACCCAACAGAGCCTCCATTCCGAATAAGTTTCCGGGCAATACCACTCTCACAATTCGACTTGAGCCGTTGGGATTGATATGAAGTAATTTAATGTACCCCTCACGCAAGGTATACAGAGACTGTGATGAATCGCCTTGAGTATATATATTTGCATAAGCTTCAAAGCTCAAATCATCTATAGGGCTATGAATCTTAGAAAAATCTTCCTCATTCAGCTCGGCAAATAACGCAGAACTCCTAATAGAGCACGCCTCGCAATTGCTATTACCGTTCCAAGCGCTTTTAATTTCTATAGTCTTCATAAATATTGGGTTAATTAAGAGCCTAAAGAAGGTTAATTCATATTTTATTCTATAGTTATATCGTTTTGAAAGAGATAACCGCACAAACGAAAAAACCACCCGAAGGTGGTTTTGATGTTTTTTTGGTGGCCCGGGGCTAAATCGACCAGGGCCTGGGATGGCCGGCCAATCTTCACATCAAAATTCAACTAAAACTGTGCAATATTTGCCTGCACACTTTCTAGCATGCCCAGCGTTACTTAAAGTAACGCTCAAATGACCAAACCTAACCTTTAGCCTCAAATGCTAGCTTTTTGTGAGTTTTAAGTTGAGTTTAGGTTCTCTGGTTATGAGAGCAGAAGCCCATGATAGAGCCTTATAAACAGAGGGTCTGCGGGTGATCAGTGTCGGTGTGATGACAATTAAGCTGCAATAGGGAATTCAAGGACTGGCATTCCCATCTTGATTCGCTGAAGATAACTATCAGTCACGATCTTAGAAATATCAGCTTTTCCAGCATCAGCCACAACAACAATCCCACCCTGATTCTTAAAATCAGCTCTATCCACCCAACCTTGCGGTGTTAGTTGTTGTAAAGTCATGCCAGCGATGGAAACAGCTTTAGATGAAATAAACCATAACTCTTGCTTATCTCCTGCTTTTTTAGCAACCATCTCATTGATTTTACCAATAGGTGACTTAAGTAACTTCTGACGATGGTAGCTACCAATCCAAGTTTTAATAGATTTAAATTCAGATCTATTAAATTTAAAACGCCAGATGCCACCGACATAGCCTGCTAGCTTTAGCATGTCAACATGAGGTTTTTCTGTGCCCAAATGTAATTGAAGATTTGTTTCTGGCATTTTTGGAACGTGAGGCAATGCAGTTCTCGGAAAACGCTCTTCTGCTGTAAACCAAGCAAAATTAGTTACCGAAGGGTGCAACCTTACCCCAGTAACTGCCTCTGTTTTAATTTCTTGTGACATCAAAATATCAAACAAGTTATAACCTTTTGTGTAATGAAAAATAGTACTCATTTAATTCTCCTTAGTTGCGAACTATCACTGCGATAATTCATAGGTTCTATATTAGTTTTGGTAGCTTAAATTTCGAATGAATAAGCGATTTAAATCAAGTTTGTTAATAGCCATGCAATCAAGATAAGTAGTTGCTATAGCAACCACTTATCGAGCACTATGCAGCTAATTCGATCTGCTGACACCGATCACATGAACATCCAACCGCATGTCGATTTAAAAAATCTTCCACATCAACATCACAGATATTCCAGGCGTAGATAGGGCCCATCATTGCACCCCAAGGGGCAACAATGGTGTCATTACGCAAAACTCCAAAGTACGCCAAGTTGCCCACATCATCCACTTGCGATGAAGTGACCTCAAACCAAAATCGCTCAGTTGGAACATCCTCAATTCCCCAATCAACAATCACCTTAGCCATCATTCCCACGGGGATTGACTCACGAATCTCTTTCTCTGGAATTGAGAAGGTATCTGGGAAATTCTCTTCCATATATTCAACATCTTGCAATCCAATTTCAATCCACTCAGAATTCACCTCTATAAGGGTGGAGTTAAATGGTGCTTCACTTGCCAACTTAAAGTCTGCTGCCGTATGTTTGCAATTACACATGTATTTCTCCTTTTTACTTAAGGTCATCAAGAGCGATAACCCATATACCTAAGATAGGCGTTTTGACCCTCTTTTCGGGTAAACAATCAATTCAAATCGAGTTTGTTAATCAATAGATATAAACAAAAATGCCACCCGAAGGTGGCACTAAAACTTATGCAAAGTTATCTATGGGTAGAGAGCCATTCAAAACCTGTTCGGTGACGTTTATGCCGCCCATATCCTCAATAAAATCTACCAAACCTTCTCCGGATAACATCAAGGGAATATCTTCCAAATGCGCCCCAAGAGCTACAACGATTTGACAGCGTCTTAAGAAAACTTCTTCATCGGCATTAGCTTTGGACCAGTCAAAATTTCTAACATCCTTATATTCAGCCTTAACCGTAGACAGCATTTCAAGCCACTGACTCATAGAGCTTTCAAAACCAAACCGCCCAATTAAATCTGGTGTGTTTTCAAGCAGCTCAAAGAACATATCTACTGGAACCTCGATGGCGCAATCTATATCAAGATTTACCAGACTAATAGTCAACATTTTTTCATTACTCATTTCAACTTCTCCTATTTAATAAAGGCTCTCAAGAGCGACAGCCCATATATGTAAGATATTCGTTTCGACCTACTTTTCGGATGAATAACCAATTCAAATCAACTCTGTTAATTGCCGAAACCGATAGAAAATGCCACCCGAAGGTGGCATCTATTACTAAGCCGCTAATCGCATAACAGGAACCTCTGGAATCAAATCTACCCCTCCAGCAGACGACAGATCCAATAAGCCGCGAGCACGCTGCTCATCAAATTGCTCCGGATGCACTAGATAAATCGGCTCTTTGTATAAAACCGTATTAAGAGCGGCAAAATCAACGCAAAGATCGCAAAACTTACCCCATCTTTCTTTCTGAACGTGCGCTGCCTTAGGATGTTTATTAAAAAATGCATCTTCACGTAACAGCTTTGCTTTAAGCACTAAGTGGTAACCATCGGCTTTTTCATGATCACTATTTACCAACCTCTCAAATTCATTAACAATCGCATCTACAAAATCTGTCGTAGATTTAACTACCATCTTGATGCCATAAGGAATCATATTGACTGCAATTACATAAGACTTATTACTCATTTAATTCTCCTTTTTTTAAGAGCCACCACGTGCGGTAACCCATATACGTAAGATAGGCGTTTTGACCATCTTTTCGGATGAACAATCAATTCAAATCAAGTCTGTTAATCGATGTCTTTTAACGAAAATGCCACCCGAAGGTGGCACCGTTACTGCAAGTAACACTTGTTTCATGCAGCCATTGGTAGCGGCTGGAGAGTCAGCTTTTTGGCTCGACGTTGTTCATCAACCCTATCGCGCTCCTCTTGTATCTTGAGTTGATAAGCAGGCGAAATCATCTCTTTTGCTTTTGCAAATTGCTGTTTTTCAATTTCTGAATAACTCCCTTTGCTGCCAATGTCCACTATTACCCGTTTAAGAATTTGCTCCTCAAACTCATAATCCATAGGAACAATCCCTACTACTTTGTAAATTCCATCAACTTTGGCGCAAATGGGATATAGAAATGAGCCAACACCATGCGAATCATGTACTTGACTGGTCCATTCGCCTGGAATCCTAAACTCAGCCATAGGCGTTTCAGCTTTTATATTTAAAAGTGCTTTCACAAGCTTTGCCCTACCCTCATCTTCACTTTTGCGCTTTTGTACGCCTTCTAAATTCACATTACTTTCGCGAATACGGTCAATTCCTCCGTTTTGGCGTATGAAATCTTCTAGCTCATCAGCCATTACATCCTGTCTATAAGCCATATCAAGCACTCTGGCATAAACGTGCGCATTTTTACGATTAGTGCGCACCACATATTTCACAATAATGGTCAGATCTGGGGTATTTTTTTGAACCTTGATATGGTGCTTGGTTGATAAAGTACTGCGCATTTTGGATAGTATTTCTAGCTTATAGTCAGACCCCAGAACCTGATCGCTATATCGCATTAACTCAGCCAATAGCCCATATAAAACGTCGTTTGCTTTCACAATGTAGCTATCGTAAAAATCAACTTGCTGCTGTGCCAGTAAATCCCCTTCTGATAACACTTGCTCTACTAATAACTTTCCATTCTTTTTCATCTTATTTCTCCATTGTTATGCGTGTTAGTTCGCTTTATAAGTCTATAAAAATAGGGGTCTTTTTCGGATGAATAAGTGATTTAAGTCAGTTCTGTTAAGCGGATTTAGAGGGGTAAACGCTAATCAATTTGGATAAGAATTGTGCTTATACTTTTCATATCTACATTTAGTACAGCAATCAACTAAAGGCTTATATGGCAGAAGAAGGATTGGGGCTTTACAAGGAGATTCCAGGTGGGCTCAAAAAAGGACGCTCCACTACAGATGACTGGCGCAAAGCTAAAGATACGCTGTACTACGAATGGTGGCGCTGTCTCAATGCTAGCAGCGAATATCTTGATTGCTGTGCAAATGGCGGTAAAAACCACCCTTTAGCCGATACCTATGCACTATTCGGGGATGTAAACGTCTCATGGGCACAATGGTGGATCAAAGTCGGCAAACGTATTTTTAGTGAGAGGCGTCAATACCCTAAGGTTCGCGCAATCGAGCAAGAAGAGGCATTAAGCAAGTTGAAAGTTGAGGCAAAGGATTTCTTAATCCTCGATATCCCTTTACATCTGCGTCGAGTAACTATTCTTGAGCAAATCAATAAGCTCTTAGATCAGCATCATGATGGCAAAAACTTGGATGTGAGAGCTCAAAGCACCGCTTTAGTGCAACTCGAAACTACTAAGCTACAACACAAAACCGTCCCAATCTTAGTGGATGTTGCAGAAATCCTGCATCGCAACCCCGGCATTCAACTGTATCAACTGGCGCAAAGAGCAAAACTAGCTGAAATCCACCTTGGTAGAAAAGTTCAAGAATCTAATAGCGCAGAGCAAGAGAAGCAAAGACGGCAAATGGCTGCCAGTAGATATAAAGAGCAAGCAGAAAGATTGGTTTACAACGCGGCAAGACTGAAGTTCCCATCAATTGAATAAGTGTTATTACAGTTAAGGATAAGAAATGGCGATCAAAAATACTGTTTTACTTGGTAATGGAATCACGCGTTCTGCAGCCCCAACTTTTGGTGGATTGTCTTGGGAGGATATTCTAAAAAAATTATCCACACAATTTTCTGTACCAGTTCATGACTTAAGCCAGAAACCATTGCCTTTGGTATTTGAAAAAATAAGACTTCAGCTAATCAGGGATGGGCAAGATCCCAACATCTTATTAAAAGATGTCGCTCAATTATTATCAAATAAGTGGCTTGGGAAATCATCTAACGGATATCTATGGTGGATTAGCAAGAAATATACTTTCAACGAACTATAACCGATCCGTTGATAATTTAATTGCCTATAAGCACCCAATGGTAAAGAAATTTGAACGTGTTTCAGAAAAATACCACTCCCTCTTTCGTGCACAAACTGATGGCAACAAAATATTTTGGAAGATACATGGTGATGTCCAAAAGCCGGGCTCTATTTTGCTAGGCTATAACCAGTATGCAAAGTACATGGGGCAAGTTAAAGACTATCTATATAAAGGCATCCAGTTTGCACACATGGATGAGCCCGTCCGATCCCCTCTAGTGGGCAAAAAACCAAACTTTAACTTTGAGAAAAATTGTGAGCTGTACTCCTGGGTAGACGTATTTCTTAAAGACCAGATTCACATTATCGGTCTTGGTTTAGATTTCTCTGAAATAGTTCTTTGGTGGTTAATTTCTGAAAAGGCTAGCCTACAAGCACAGCATCCATCTGATATTGGTGGGATAAATTATTACTCAATTGAGCTTCCGAATAGAATTAAATCAGTCGGGCAACAATGTGTTAGAACCATGCTAACCGATTTGGGAGCAAGAGTTGTTGAGGTCCAAGCCAAAGACTATGTAGATGGATATTTACAAATTGCTGAAATGCTCAGGCCAGGCATAGTTGCAAAATATCATTATGATGACTTTGCATTCCTGAAAAAAAGCCCTGATTAGATTGCATCCTAAACATGTATATTCATATCAACTCTACTGCATTACGCATGAGATCCGGATTGACGTCGATATATTTCTGAGTAACCGCAATGGATTTATGCCCCGCCAATCCAGCCAGCACCCTTACGGAGATTCCTTTGTTTGCTAGCGTAGTAATGAAGGTTCTACGCCCACTGTGACTAGAGGCTCCAGCGATTCCGGCATTGCGATAAGCCCAAAAAAACCATTGGCATAAAGAGTTCGCTGAGAATCCTAGTCTTTTAGCGGTATGAAAGAACGGTACATCTGGAAACTTGGCATAGCGAGTGGCCAAATAAATCGCTAATTCATCTTGTAATTTCTTAGGTAAAAACACCGTTCTTGGCTGGCCACCTTTAGTTTGCGCGGCACTTAAACGCACTTCATTACGAATCGTGCCATCTTCATTCACTACGTCCCGCATTTTTAAACTTGCTATCTCGGCAACACGAAGTCCTGAATAACAGCTGGTTAAAATCAACGCCCTATCGCGTTCTGGATACTTCTTAGTACTTACGTATGCCAATACTTTATCTAGCTCTTGGGGTGTCAATGTTTTAGCTTGTGCCATTTGTTTTTCCTTTGCAGTTTATAAAAAGCATGTATGTAGTGTGTTTTCTTTTGTGGCAAAGGTCGACCTCTATTCGCCATGAGGTGCTTTTGAGTTCTTGTGATTTGTCATCTTTGCACTAGGTTTTCATGTAAAACCATGGGCTTCCAAGATCTTCCAAGAATCAACAACTTGCGTCATTCATAAAAGAAAAGCATTTTTTTCTTATGTGCACACTACGCTTAATATTTAGCCGTTTTGTGTGAGATCTAGACAACAAATCGACTAAGAATTTGGGGTATTTGCATGCAAATACTGTGGGTTTTTGACACGCCGATTAAAACACCTCAAATCCACGCTGTATTGCATTTACGCAATCTCAGCTACCCAAGCTTATGAATGCAAAAAAGCCCTGTTTTAAAGGGCTTTTTGAGGGGATTTTGCTACTTGCGTATTTCAGCGATCGTGACCGCCTGTTTCAGATTCAGCGTGACCGTCAAGGCTCTAGTATTTGAAGGCTCAGTTATTGTAGTTTAGCGGTCACGATGCCTTCTGTTTTTTGACGGTTTCCGCCGTGTTTTCCACCTCTTGCTTGCGCATGGATTCACCCTTGAGTTTGATCTTATGGCTTTGATGGACGATGCGATCAAGGATTGCGTCAGCCAAGGTGGGATCATTTAAATACTCATGCCAGTGCTCCACTGGAAGCTGGCTGGTAATGATGGTGGACTTGGTACCAACACGATCATCCATGATTTCTAGAAGGTCGGAGCGCTCTTCTTGGTTTAAGGGGTGCAAACCCCAGTCATCTAAGATCAGTAAATCAACTTTCGCAATCGATTGGAGTTTGCGTGTGAAGGTGCCGTCAGCATGTGCTACTCGAAGCTCTTCAAAGATACGGGGTACGCGCATATTCAGAG
>NZ_MPIY01000009.1 GCF_001953355.1 Polynucleobacter sphagniphilus | reverse complement strand
ATCCCAATGCGCTCTTGTTAGAAAAGGCAAGTAGGGAAATACAAGATGGCGACATCACCATGGCTCATTTAGGCATTTGGTCAAGAAAGGACCCTTGGGCTCCTGAAGTGCTTGAGCCACTCATTGTGAATCTGAAAAGCCGTGGCTTTTGTTTTGCCACTTTACCAAAGACTGGCACCCCTGAAGCCCACTAATTTATGACTTTAAATACAGTCTCCTCGTTTTTTGGTCTACTCTATGGAAGTATTCAGGAGTTTATTTTTACCAATCTCGCTGGACCTATTTTGTATCGTCTTGACTTAATGAGCTGGGCAGAAGATGTATATGACGGCATTGACTGGTTTTTATTTGGCTGTATCCAAATTTTATTGATTGTTTTGGTTCTCAGAACATGGGAGCGTCTACAACCAGCAGAAAGCCAGGCGAGATTTTCTAAGGCCAGCATATCCGATGTTATCTACACACTTTTTCATCGTCTTGGCATATTTCACGGTTTAATATTTATATGTCTATCGGGCTTCTTTTTTGAATTAGATTCTTTCTTGCATGATTTCCGCTTTGATAGACTTAATGTTGAGGGATGGTGGCCTGGAATCACCTCCGTTCCTTGGATTAGCTTTTTAATCTATCTCATCCTGCTCGATTTTGTTGATTATATTTATCACCGAGCATCACATCATTTCAATTGGTGGTGGCAGCTGCATGCATTGCACCATAGTCAAAGGGTAATGACGGCCTGGTCAGATAATCGCAATCACATTCTTGATGATATTTTACGTGCGCTTGTTTTTGCTTTCTTTGCGCTTTTAATCGGCGTCACACCGAGTCAGTTTATATTTCTGGTCGTTCTTAGCCAGTTTATCCAAAGCTGGCAGCATGCCAATATTCGAGTCGATCTGGGATGGGCCAAATATTTCCTCGTCTCCCCAATCTTTCATCGAATGCATCATGCTGTAGGTTATGGATATGAAGCTGCTGGTAAACCGGGAGTCCTCGGAGGATGTAATTTTGGTGTTTTATTTCCCTGGTGGGATATGATTTTTAGCACAGCAATTTTTACTACAGAGGCTTGCCCTACTGGGGTTGAAGATCTGCAGCTTTCCGACAATCTTCTGCTCCAGCAATGGCAGACTCTCTGTAATGCCATGCAAAAATTAAAGAACTCCCCAGTCTTTAGTTATAGCAAAGATCATGAAATATCTAAGTGATGAAAAGTTTTAATCGACTTATCAAATCTTTTGGCTTGGCCCTCATCGGCATGATGAGTCCTCGCATAATTTGGCTCAGTTTTAGACCCTTTATTATTGTTTCAATTGCTTGGGGGTGTTTAATCTGGCTTTGTTGGTCTCCCGCATTAGAGATCCTCAGTGCATTTCTCACCAATTCTCTATTTTCTGGTTGGATACAGGAAGGGTTAATTTGGACGGGATTTGATCAGGCACGGGCCTGGATAGCCCCTTTATTTTTTGTCATGCTCATAATTCCTTTGATAGCGATTAGCTTATTAGTCCTTATCGCATTTACAACAGCCCCCTCAATTATCCGAATGATTACGCGCCAAGCAGCATATAGTGATCTTGCATATCTTCATGGCGGCAACCTGATCCACGGTATTTTGTATGCCGTTTGGTCTACATGCATTTGCATTATTGTTACTTTGGTGACTTTGCCTGTGTGGTGGTTGCCACCCTTGGTCGCTGTATTGCCTCCATTGTTATGGGGCTGGCTCACTATGCGATTGATGTCTTATGACGTTCTCGCAAGCCATGCCAGTAAGAATGAACGAGATTTATTGCTACTTCAATACCGTTGGCCATTGCTCTTTATTGGGGTTGCTAGTGGCATGTTGAGTGCTATTCCCACATTCTTCTGGGCTACGTCTGCTTTCGCTTTGATCCTGTTTCCAGTGTTTAGTTTTATGGCACTTTGGATTTACTCTTTGATATTTGTTTTTTCTGCGCTTTGGTTTGCGCACTTCCTATTAGATAGCCTCAAAGAAATGCGTAATGAAAACTTGGATCGCTCTTTGAGAGCTAATATTGGAGTTATTGATGCGGAGCTTTGAAAATAATGAATGATGGAATTAAAAAAGTGATGGTCGATAAAGCAGTCAAGCCTTCGAGACGCTTTGGACTATTTGTGATCGGCGATGAAATTTTATCTGGCCGTCGTCAAGATAAACATCTCAGTAAATTAATCGAACTTTTAAGTGAGCGGGGATTAAATTTATCTTGGGCAAAATACCTTGCAGATGATCCTGAGCAAATTACAAAATCACTTAAGGATAGTTTCTTAAGTGGTGATGTGGTTTTTAGTACGGGTGGCATTGGGGCCACTCCAGATGATCACACACGTCAATGCGCTGCTTTGGCTTTGGGGACAAAGACTGAATTGCATCCAAGCGCTCAAGAATTAATTGCAGGGCGTATCCAATCTATGGCTGAAGGCGATCCCATAAAAGCGGATCTTTCTACTCCTGAAAATCAGCATCGATTCAAAATGGGGGAGTTCCCCCGGGGTAGCGATATCATCCCCAATCCATACAATCAGATCCCTGGATTTAGTATTCGGGAGCACTACTTTTTACCAGGATTCCCTGTGATGGCGGCTCCGATGATGTCCTGGTGTCTCGATACCTATTACAAGGATTTATTTCATCAAGTAAGCTGGGTAGAAAAAAGCTTTATTGTTCCCGAAGGCATTGAGTCAACCCTTACGCCCCTCATGGAGCGAATTGAGACCAATTATCCGGGTATTAAGGTATTTAGCCTACCTTCGGTCGGTGATTCTTCTAAACACGGGGTATACGCTCAACGACATATTGAACTCGGTATCAAAGGTGAAGAAAACCTGATCCCAAGCGCGTGGAATGCCCTTAGGGATGGCACCCAAGCTTTGGGCTATGAAATTCATGATATTGAATAGTAATTTGCACTAATTTAGTGCTTATATTGATTTTAGCTATCAAAATTCAAATATTAAGCACTTATATAGTGCAATAATAGAATTTCAGTTGGTTTATTTCAGTAAATTAGTAACATAGATTTGGCATGTTGAATGCCTGGAATAAACGAGAGTGATTACCTTGCTTTTGAATTCCAAATTTAGTTAACAGAGGAGATGTGCATGACGAAAACCGTCGCTGATGTAATGAAGTTAGTTAAAGAAAAAGAATGTACTTTTGTTGATTTTCGCTTTGTAGATACAAAGGGTAAAGAGCAACACACTACAGTACCTATTTCCGCGTTTGACGAAGATAAGTTTGAAAGCGGTCATGCATTTGACGGTTCTTCTATCGCTGGATGGAAGGGCATTGAAGCCTCCGATATGCTTTTGATGCCTGATCCAACTGCTTGCTATATCGACCCATTCTATGAAGAGCCAACCCTTGTAATTACATGTGATGTTATCGAGCCATCCGATGGTAAGGGTTACGATCGCGACCCACGTTCTATTGCAAAACGTGCTGAGAACTATCTCAAAAGTACCGGTCTAGGTGATGCTGCTTATTTTGGTCCAGAGCCTGAATTCTTTATTTTTGATGGCGTCCGTTGGGGTGCTGATATGCAGGGTTGCTTTGTTAAGGTTGATTCCGAAGAGGCTCCATGGTCTTCCGCTGCCGAAATTGAAGGTGGCAATACTGGTCATCGTCCTGGTAAAAAGGGTGGTTATTTCCCAGTTGCTCCCGTTGATACATTCCAAGACATGCGCTCTGAAATGTGTTTGATTCTTGAATCATTGGGCATTCCAGTTGAAGTGCATCACCATGAAGTTGCTGGTCAAGGTCAGAATGAATTGGGTACTAAATTTAGCACGCTAGTTGAGCGTGCTGACTGGACCATTTGGCAAAAATATGTGATCCAGAACGTTGCGCATGCTTATGGCAAAACCGCGACATTTATGCCTAAGCCAATCGTAGGTGATAACGGCTCCGGTATGCACGTTCACCAATCTGTGTGGAAGAACGGTGAGAACTTGTTTGCAGGTAACGGCTATGCAGGCCTATCAGAATTTGCTCTCTATTACATTGGCGGCATCATCAAGCATGCAAAAGCACTGAACGCCATCACCAATCCAGGCACAAACTCTTACAAGCGTTTAGTTCCAGGTTTTGAGGCACCGGTGAAGTTAGCTTACTCCGCACGCAATCGTTCGGCTTCAATTCGTATTCCTCACGTTTCTAGCCCCAAGGGTCGTCGTATTGAAACTCGTTTCCCAGATCCATTGGCTAATCCATACTTGTGCTTTGCTGCGCTATTAATGGCTGGTTTAGATGGTGTTCAAAACAAAATTCACCCTGGCGAAGCTGCGGATAAGAATTTGTATGACTTACCACCAGAAGAAGATGCAAAGATCCCAACTGTTTGCCATAGTTTGGATCAAGCTTTAGAGGCCTTGGATAAAGATCGCGAGTTCTTGACCCGTGGTGGTGTATTTACAGATTCAATGATTGATGCGTATATTGCATTGAAGATGGAAGATGTCACACGTTTCCGTATGACCACTCATCCAGTTGAATTTGATATGTACTACTCTCTATAAGCAAGGGTGTGAATTTGAGCGCGAGCATGTTGCGCAGTTCGCTCAGGGGAGCAGCTTCGGCTGCTCCTTTTTTTCCGATATTTCTGGATCAGCTGCCCAATGCGGTTTTGATTTTCGAGGCCGAAAGTCGTCAAGTGATCTATGTTAATCCTGCGGCAGAATCTGCTTTAGAGATTTCACGCAAATCCCTTGAGGGTCAAACTATAGGTACTGTGTTTGAAGATAACGCAGTACTTAATCATATGATCAATGAAGTGATGATGAGTCCATCGCTACTGCAGCGTCAAGAAATTTCCTTACATTCGTTACCAGGCAGTATTCATCATGAATCTGGACCGGCACATGTTGTTATTAATGCTTTAGATGATCCGAGCTTAATATTGATGGAGTGGTTCCCAATTGATCAACAATTGCGTAGTGAGAGAGATGAACGCGTTACACAGCAAGTGGAGGCAAACAAGCAATTAATGCGCAATTTAGCGCATGAGATTAAAAATCCCTTGGGTGGTATACGTGGTGCAGCCCAACTTCTTGAGTTTGAATTGGAAGAAAAGGGTTTGCGTGAATACACTCAAGTGATCATTAAAGAATCTGATCGTTTGCAAAACTTAGTCGATCGACTACTGGCGCCACATCGTAAGGCGCATGTAATGCAAATGTTCAATATTCACGAAGCTTTGGAACGGGTGCGTAGCTTGGTTTTGGCCGAGTTTCCCAAAGGCCTGACGATCGATCGTAATTACGATACAAGTTTTCCGGACATCTTGGGTGATAGGGAGCAACTGATTCAGGCGGTACTCAATATTGCACACAATGCAGCACAAGCCTTATCAGAAGAAATCAGAACGGGCATCGCCAGAATTGAATTCAAAACCCGAGTTGCACGCTCGGTAACAATTTCCAAGCAGCGCTACAAGCTAGCTATAGATTTGCATATTATCGATAACGGCCCCGGCATTCCGGAAGACATCAGAGAGCGAATCTTTTTTCCTCTGGTTTCTGGACGGGAGGGTGGCAGTGGGCTTGGCCTGACCCTAGCCCAGACTTTTATTCAACAACACCAGGGCTTCATTAGCTGTGAAAGCAGACCCGGTTGTACCGATTTTCATATACAAATCCCATATCGTAAGGTGGAGAAGATAGCATGAAACCAATTTGGATTGTGGACGACGATAAGTCAATACGTTGGGTATTGGAAAAGGCGCTCGAGAGGGAAAATATTCCCCATCGAAGCTTTTCTAGTCCAAACGATGTATTGAATGCCTTGGAAAAGGAGGTTCCTCAGGTATTGATATCCGATATCAGGATGCCTCGTGGCAATGGCCTGGATCTGCTGCAAACCATTAACGCTAGTCACCCTCAGATTCCAGTCATTATCATGACTGCCTATTCAGATTTAGATTCAGCCGTATCGTCGTTTCAAGGTGGGGCCTTTGAATATATTACCAAGCCATTCGATATTGATAAAGCAATTGAGCTCATTAGACGTGCTGTTGAATTTAGTTCAAGCGCTCAAGGAAATGCTAAGGAGCTCACTGCTTGGAGGCAAGAATCTACTGAGATTATTGGGCAATCACCAGCGATGCAGGAAATATTCCGTGCAATAGGGCGCCTGGCACAATCACATGCAACCGTACTGATTACCGGTGAATCAGGTACTGGTAAAGAGTTGGTTGCTCAGGCGCTTCACAAGCATAGTCCCAGAGCAAAGGGGCCATTTATTTCTTTTAGCACTGCTGCAGTACCAAAAGAGTTGTTGGAATCTGAATTATTTGGCCATGAGCGCGGTGCATTTCCTGGTGCGCTCACGTTAAGAAGAGGGCGTTTTGAGAAGGCTGATGGCGGCACCTTATTTTTAGATGAAATTAGCGATATGCCCTTTGAGCTGCAAACCCGTCTTTTGAGGGCATTAACTGATGGCCATTTTTATCGTATTGGTTGCCAGGACCCCATTAAGGCCAATGTTCGGATCATTGCATCCACACATCAGAATTTAGAGGCACGTGTTGCTGCGGGCTTATTCCGGGAAGATTTACTGCATCGTTTAAATTTAATTCGTCTACGTATGCCACCGTTAAGAGAGCGCTCTGAGGATATTCCTGTATTGGCAAGACATTTCATGTTGAGTTGCGCCAAATCCTTAGGTGTTGAGCCCAAAAAGCTTTCTGACGAGGTATTGAAAGAAATTAGGGGCATGCCATTTACTGGCAATGTACGCCAACTAGAAAATTTGTGCCATTGGTTAACGGTAATGTCTCCATCCAACCTGATTGGTATTGGAGATTTGCCTGGCAATATCGCTTCTGATTCTGCTGCGCAACCATTCCTTACTCAAGGAGACCCTTTAAATAATGGCTCAATTGCAACCCGTCCAAACACACAAGACTGGGAAGGTGGCTTGGGCCGACTTGCAGTCAAAATGCTCGAAGATGGTGAAACCAATGTTTATGATGCCTTATGTTCTCGTTTTGAAAAAGCCGTTTTACAGGCTGCCTTGGAGGTAACCCGCGGACGACGTGTTGAGGCTGCACAGCGCTTGGGTATCGGGCGCAATACCATTACACGTAAATTGCAAGAATTGGGTATCGATGACTGAGGCGTCGGTACGTATTGCTGCTTGGAATGTGAATTCGCTTAAGGTAAGACTGCCTCAAGTGCTGCGCTGGTTACAAGAGCAAGAAAAAGCAAATAAGCCAATCGATGCGCTTTGCCTGCAGGAATTAAAGTTGACTGATGACAAATACCCTCATCAAGCACTAGAAGAGGCGGGTTATTACAGTCTAGCCGCTGGGCAAAAGACGTACAACGGGGTGGCCATCATCTTACGCAAGGCCTCCTTAGCATCAATGTCATCCGATCTGGAAACTGCTTTCTTGAAGCCGGTACGTAATATTCCTGGTTTTAGTGATGAGCAACAACGAATATTGGCGGCTACTGTTTGCTTTAAAGGTATGTCACCCATTCGTATTATCAGCGCCTATTTTCCCAATGGTCAGTCACCTGATAGCGATAAATTCGCCTATAAACTCGATTGGTTAGAGCAATTACAAAGTTGGCTTGAAGCTGAATTAATTACCTATCCAAGACTAGCATTGTTGGGTGATTTTAATATTGCCCCCACAGATGCTGATGTACATGATCCAAAAGCTTGGGAGGGTCAAAATTTAGTATCACCGCAAGAACGAGCTGCATTTGTTGGTCTAACAAAATTAGGCTTGTGTGATTCATTTCGACTCTTTGATCAACCTCCCAAAACCTATAGCTGGTGGGATTACCGCATGATGGGTTTTAGACGCAATGCAGGCATGCGAATAGACCACATCCTCTTAAGTGATGTATTAAAGGATAAATGCATCCAAAGTACTGTAGATAAAGAGCCGCGCACCTGGGAGCAGCCATCCGACCACGCCCCAGTAATTGCTCAAATCACTGCCTAGGTTAAGCAAGACCCCCATGACGTAAAAGGGGCTCAATAGATGGCTCTCTACCCCTAAAAGCCATAAATGATTCTGCAGCAGGTCGACTTCCACCAACTTCCAAAATTGCTTTTTTATACCGCAATCCTGTGGCTTTATCCAAGACGGTGCCAGTTAATTTAGCTGCCTCCTCAAATGCTGAATATGCATCAGCAGAAAGAACTTCAGCCCACTTGTAGCTATAGTAGCCTGCGGCATAGCCACCAGAAAATATATGAGTGAAGGTATTTATCCAGCGAGAGATCTCGGCTTGGGGAACAACGTTATATTCGTCCGCAATTATTCGAGAAAGTTCTAGAGCAGACTGACCAGGCACATTTTTATCATTCAATCTGGAATGCAAGCGCCAATCTGTTAGAGACATTACTATCTGGCGCAAAGTCATATAGCCATTTTGAAAATTTCGAGCCAAGATCATTTTTTCAAATAGCTCTCTCGGTAATGGTTTTCCAGTCTCGATATGAGCGGTGATTTTTTCTAGAACCTCCCATTCCCAACAGAAATTTTCCATAAATTGGCTTGGTAACTCCACTGCATCCCACTCAACTCCATTGATGCCAGATACGCCTAGGGATCCCACTTGTGTAAGCAGGTGATGTAAACCATGACCACTTTCATGGAAGAGGGTAATCACGTCATCATGGGTGATAGTAGGTTGACGTAAAACACCATCGACTTTAACTGGCGGAGCAAAGTTACAGACTAGGTAAGCGACCGGTACTTGGATTTCTCCATTGGGTAATTCCCGACGCCCACGAGCATCATCCATCCAGGCGCCGCCACGTTTACCTGGACGCGCATAGGGATCAAGATAAAAGTAAGCAACAATATCATTCGTGGCATTTTTTACAGCGAAAGACTCCACATCAGTATGCCAAGTTGGTAAGTTGGTCGACTCTATCTTTACATCAAATAGTGTTTGGATTACATGAAACAATCCATCTAACACCTTGGGTAGTGGAAAGTATTGCTTAAGTTCATTTTCTGAGAATGCATAACGGGCTTGTTTTAATCTTTCCGAGGCAAATGCAATATCCCAAGGCTGAAGCCCATCTATTAAGTGCAATTCTGATTTAGCATATTCACAAAGTTCTTGCCAGTCCTTTTCTGCAAAGGGTTTAGCCTTTTTTGCAAAGTCACATAGGAAAAGATCAACTTCATCAACACTCTTAGCCATTTTTGGCGCTAGGCTTAAAGCAGCATAGTTTTCAAAGCCAAGCATTTTGGCTTCTTCATGACGAAGATGTAATTGATCAGATATATTGTTGGTGTTATCCCAGTCTAATTTACCATTGCCGTAGTGTGGGGCTAATTCAGAGGCGCGAGTAACGTATGCATCGTACATGAGTTGACGTAATTTCCGATTCTCGGAATATTGCATGACAGGGTAGTAAGAAGGGAAGTGGAGGGTAAAGGCCCAGCCATTCAGTCCTTTCTGTTTTGCGGTATCAGCTGCAGCAACGATGACATCTTCTGGTAAGCCAGCAAGCTCGCTTTGATAGCTTATTGCATGGACAAAAGCATCTGTAGCGTCAAGAACATGATCGGAAAATGCTTTTCCTAGAATGGCTTGCTCATCCTGGATTTGTCCAAAGCGTGTTTTTTCAGAATCGCTAAGCTCGGCACCACCCATTCGAAAATCTCTTAGGGAGTTCTCAATTACCCTTTTCTGGGCAACATTAAGTTTTCGAAAATCAGCACTTTTATGTAAATCTTTATACTTCTCATAGAGCCCTAAGTTTTGTCCAAGGCTGGAAAAGAATGCGGTAACTTCTGGCAGCATTTCTCCGTAGGCACTACGTAATGCTGGTGTATCAACAACGCTATTGAGGTGAGAAATTACCCCCCAGGATCTCCCTAAATACTCTGATGCATCCTCTAGTGGTTCAACTAATTGCTCCCAAGTCGATGCTGTTTCTGGATTGGTGGCGACTTCAACGGCTTCTTGAGCTTGTTTAAGAAGATACTTTATAGCAGGTGCGATATGGTCTGGCTGGATATTGGAATAGGCTGGGATTCCTCGGCCAAAGCTCAGAAGCGGGTTATTTTGCAACGAGGAAGGTAATTCAAAAGGCTGGGTTTGTGGGAATGTTCTAGTCATCCCTCTAGCTTAACGGACTGCGAATAATTTTGCCAAGAAAGCACTCATTTTTGACTGAGGCTTAACTAATGCTTTGCTGCCTTTTCAGCTGCTTCTAAGGTATTCATGAGCAACATTGTGATGGTCATTGGCCCAACACCACCAGGGACTGGAGTGATCCAGCCGGCAATGTATTTAGCAGTATCAAAATCAATGTCGCCACAGAGTTTTCCGTCTGGCAGGCGATTGATGCCAACATCGATTACTACGGCGCCAGTTTTTACCATATCTCCAGTAATCATCTTTGGCTTGCCGGTAGCAACAACCAGAATATCAGCCTCTTTAGTGTGATGTGCAAGATCGCGAGTCTTGCTATTACAAATCGTCACAGTTGCACCAGCCTGAAGTAATAACAGGGCCATTGGTTTACCAACAATATTGGAGGCGCCGACAACGACAGCTTTAGCACCTCTGATTGGATAATCAATACTTTCCAGAATTTTCATACATCCATAGGGGGTGCAAGGTATAAATTCAGGCTGTCCAACCATGAGAGCCCCTGCATTGGCCACATGAAAGCCATCGACGTCCTTGGATGGAGCAATTGCTTCGAGTACCCGTTCTGAGGCAATATGTTCTGGCAGGGGGAGTTGTACCAAGATTCCATGAATCGAAGGGTCTGCATTTAAGGTGGCGATCCTTGCTAATAACTCATCTTCACCCAACTCGGCAGAGTAGCTTTCAAGAACCGAATGAAATCCAACCTCTTCACAGGCTTTGACTTTATTGCGCACGTAAACTTGACTGGCGGGATTGTCGCCAACCACAATGACCGCTAGACCAGGCCTAACACCCTTAGCAGTAGCTATTGCACTACGAGCAGCGATCTCTGCGCGAATTTTTTTAGAAAGAGCATTCCCATCCAGTAACTGTGCTGGCATATAAAACTCCAGTATTAATTTGGCTGTGGATCTGAGAGAGCCAGTCGCAATAAATCGGCCACGGTATTTACGTTTAACTTTTCCATAATGTTTGCACGGTGTGCCTCAACAGTTTTAATGGAAATACCTAGGTCATCGGCTATTTGCTTATTCAAACGGCCAGCAACAATACGCTCTAGAACTTGACGCTCACGTCCAGTTAACTTACTCAATAGGCTCTGGGTAATTTTGCGATTGCTTGCTTGCGAGTAATCAACGCGTGCCTTGGCTAGCATCCGGTCTACTAGACCACATAGATCATTTTCTTTAAAAGGTTTTTCAATGAAATCCACTGCGCCACGTTTCATTGTAGACACGGCCATAGAAACATCGCCGTGACCTGTAATAAAGGCCACAGGCATTGGAAAATTCTCGCTCAACAAGCGCTCCTGAAGTTCCAAACCAGACATTCCAGGCATGCGCACATCCAAAATCGCACAAGAGATCGTGGACTTATCGGTACTTTGAAGAGATTGCAAAAAACGTTCGGCACTAGCGTGGCAACGCACAACGTAGCCATTGCTCTCCAACAACCAAGTGAGGGAATCTCGAACCGCCTCATCATCATCGACTACATAAACGACTTCAGCCTGGGTGGTCTTTGCTGGGCTACTTAAGGTCATATTGATTCTCGCGAGTTAAGTCTTAATAAATCGATCATGCACTTCCTGAAATATCAAGAGATTCCAAGGGTAGAAGTATTGTAAAGGTACATCCACTTAATTTTGTATGTTCTGGATCCATTATATTTTTGGCCCAGAGGCGTCCCTGGTGAGACTCAATAATGGATCGGCAAATATTGAGTCCCATACCCATACCATCTGATTTGGTGCTAAAAAACGGCTCAAACATCCTCTCAACCACAGCTTCAGCGATCCCCGATCCAGAATCCGTTACCTCAATCCGAATCATGGCTGGAAATGCACTGGTATCTAAATTAGCAGAGATTTTTACAGGAGGAGCAGACCAGCGAGAAGACAATGGGTAAGCCTCCCGCATGCTATCCAAACCATTTTTAAGTAGATTTACCAACACCTGCAAAATAAGTACTGGATCCAGGTCAACATCAGGAAGATTGTCTTCTATGGAAGACGCAATGCTGAGTCGATGGCGATGTGCCTCGATTTCGACCAAACCTACCGCGTCGTTGATGATTTCTCCAATATTGCAAGATTTGCGTTGCGGCTCACTTCTTTTTACAAAACCCCTAATTCTTTGAATAATAGTGCCTGCCCTGAGTGCTTGCGCAGAAGCTTTCTCCAAAGCGGGCTGTATTTCATTATTGAGGTCTGGATCAATTTGACCTTTTAGTCGTTTGGAAACTCCCATGCAATAGTTGGAGATCGCGGATAGGGGTTGATTTAATTCATGCGCCAAAGAAGATGCCATTTCACCCATAGTAGTGAGACGACTTGTGAATTGCATTTTTTCTTCCTGCTGCCTTGATAATTCATCCGCATCTTTGCGAATGGTAATGTCTGTAGCAATGAGTAATTGAGCCATATGTCCATCAACCCAGGGAACAAATCGCCTGCGCACTTCATACCATTTTCTTGTGGGCTCACTAATTAGGATCTCTTCAGATTCTGATTCTTGGTAAAGAGAGGAGGGTGGAATACCGGGGTTGGCATCATTTGAATCTTCTGCTATCTGACTCATGGTGTTATGTACAACCTCACCACCAGCTAGATCAAAATGTCCCTTTGAATTGTCTCCAAAGCGCTCACGATAAAAGCGATTGGCAAATAGAAGCTCGCCAGTATCAATTGAAACCACTGAAACGGCCGCTTCCAGGCCTTCTAAAACAGTAACGAAACGATCTTGTGATGCGGCCAATTCCTCTCGAATCTTTTTAGGCTCCGAGATATCAATCAACGAAGTTACCCAACCTGTTTGAATGCCTTTTTCATCAATCAAAGGCGCAACAAAGGTACGCGTTTGAATCTGTGCACCATCTTTTCTAAGAATGATCCCTTCTATGCCTCTTTTCCCCTGTAGCCCCAAATTAGATTGCAGCGCACGGTTCCAGTTATCCGTAATTTGAGTAAGGCGATCCTGGGGCCAAAATGGAAAAGGAGGTTTTAGACCAATCAGCTCCTCATGTCGCCAACCAGTCATTTCGCAAAAGGCACGATTGACATAGGTAATATTTTTTTCCATATCGTGCGCACGAATTCCAACAGGAGTTGAATTTTCCATTGCATTGCGAAAATTAGTCTCACTTCGTAAATCAGCCTCCACTTTTTGCCTGACTTGCATTTGTTTCAATACAGACCATAAGCTCCAAATGACAAAAGCGCTCAACCCAAGCACAACCCCAATTAACATTCTAAAGGTCAGATTGGTAGGAGGGGGATATGTATCAATGCGTAAAGTTAAATTGGGGCTCAATACTCCCATATCTAAATTAGTCTGATTACTTAACGCTCTTTTAGGGGTATTTTTATCTGATGAGATAGCAATTACTTTTTCATTGTCGGCAAGTAAAGTAAAGCGATATAGGGATTTAAGTTCAGCAGGTATGACATCAAGCAGTCCTTGAGCTGAATACAGTACAGCCAAGGTGCCTGCACTCTCGCCTGCCAAAGAGGCGGGAATGGCTTGCCAAAATACATTATTCCTTTCTCTTGAATTCACCCCATCAATGGGGTGGCTCAAAAATATAAATTGACTATATGCTGGACGATTTGTTGCTTTACTTAAGTCGATTGCCTTATTTAATTCTTGAGTAATGGTTGGCGCGCTACCAAGTTGGTTCAGCAACTCATTTTTACCGCTAGAGTGCGGCAGAGACCATTGGCGAACTTTGTTTTCGTTCAGCCAAATGACTTGAATAATTTCATGGTTTGAATTTAGAAAACTTTCAACTTGAACAAAGGTCTCTTTTTTTAATTTTTCTGACTCATCATTTTTTGCACTTTCACGCGCAATCGAGATCAGAGTTTCAGTGTTGTTTGCAAATCGGAGTTGAATGCGCTGTTTGGCAAAAGACAATTCTCTAAATAGGGCAGATTCTTGCTGACTTCTTTCTTGTAATTGCAATGTCCCCAAAATAATGCCCATCACGGCAGTAAAAAGAATAATTGCGATTAATGGGGTGTAGACGAGTTTGAACCCCCGAATTTTTCGGAGCCACTTAAATGGGCCCAATTTCTTGATTGATACGGCTATTAATTTCATTTTTATTTATTGATTTTGCCTTATTGAGCCATTAATCATGTAATTTCGACTGCTGATAGCAGATTGCAGCGCAACATAATTCCACATAATGAAAAATATTATCATTATGTGGAAAATTTCTTGTTAACACCAATTTACCTTTATAGAATCATCAATATAAATTACTGAATAACCATATAAGTAAACCATGGAGGCAGTTATGGCAGCAGTTCCAGAGCAAATTTTAGGCAAAAATCACGGTTCAGATTCTGACCCAGGCGAAACGCAGGAGTGGTTACAAGCCTTGGATGGCGTTATTCGCAATGAGGGAGTGGAGCGCGCTGCTTATTTAATCGATCAACAAATCTCGCATGCACGCATCAATGGTGTTAATCAGCCATTTCACGCCGAAACCCCTTATATCAACACCATCCCAGTAGAGCAGCAGGCGCGCCTACCTGGAGATCAAAATGTAGAGCATCGCATACGATCCTACACACGCTGGAATGCAATGGCGATGGTTCTTCGCGCGAACAAAGATACAAACGTTGGTGGTCATATTTCCTCGTTTCAATCTGCGGCCACTTTATACGATGTTGGCTTCAACCATTTTTGGCATGCTCCATCACCAGATCATGGGGGTGATCTTATATTCGTTCAAGGCCATTCTGCTCCCGGCGTTTACGCGCGCGCGTTTATGCTCGGCCGGTTAGCTGAAGAGCAATTAAATAATTTCCGTCAAGAAGTTGGTGGTAAAGGGGTTTCAAGCTATCCGCATCCTTGGCTAATGCCAGATTTTTGGCAGTTCCCCACAGTCTCTATGGGCCTTGGGCCGATCATGGCTATTTATCAAGCTCGTTTTATGCGCTATATGGAAGACCGTGGGTTTATCAATGCCGGCGATCGCAAAGTTTGGGCCTTTTTGGGTGATGGTGAAACCGATGAGCCTGAATCACTTGGCGCGATCGGGATGGCGGGTCGTGAAAAGCTAGATAACCTTATTTTTGTTATCAACTGTAATTTGCAAAGACTAGATGGCCCGGTACGCGGCAATGGAAAAATTATTCAAGAGCTCGAGAGTGAATTTCGCGGGGCTGGATGGAATGTTATTAAGGTAGTTTGGGGCGGCCAGTGGGATGCATTATTTGCTCGCGATAAGAAGGGCATTTTGATGCAACGCCTCGGCGAAATTGTCGACGGCGAATACCAAACCATGAAGGCAAAGAATGGTGCCTACGTTCGAGAGCTTGTATTCAATACTCCTGAGCTCAAGGCTTTGGTCAGTGACTGGAGTGATGACGAAATCTGGCAACTAAATCGTGGTGGCCATGATCCGCACAAGGTCTACGCTGCTTTCCACGCTGCTACACACCACAAAAATCAACCTTCAGTCATCCTGGCGCACACTATTAAAGGTTATGGCATGGGCGGGTCTGGAGAGGCAATGAATATTGCTCACCAGGCTAAAAAAATGAATGCGGACGATGTCAGACGTTTCCGTGACCGCTTTGAAATCCCGGTTAAAGATGATCAGTTAGAAGAAATGCCCTTGGTTAACTTTGCTCAGGGTAGTCCTGAACTTGAGTATATGAAAGCCCGTCGTCAAGAACTGGGCGGTTATCTTCCACAGCGCCGCATGAAGGCTGAAAGTCTTCCTGTTCCTGCATTAGATGTGTTTGCTCCGCTATTAGAGGCCACTACCGAGGGCCGCGAGATTTCCACAACGATGGCTTTTGTACGCATGCTCAACACTATCGTGCGTGACAAAGTATTGGGCAAACGAGTGGTCCCAATCGTGCCCGATGAATCACGTACCTTTGGTATGGAGGGTATGTTTAGGCAGCTAGGAATATGGAACCAATTAGGGCAACTTTACACACCAGAAGATCATGATCAACTGATGTTCTATAAGGAAGATAAGCACGGTCAGATTCTTCAAGAGGGCATTAATGAAGCGGGCGGTATGTGCGACTGGATTGCTGCTGCCACAGCGTATTCAACGCATGGCGTTCCTATGTTGCCGTTTTATATTTTCTATTCAATGTTTGGTTTCCAACGTATTGGTGATTTAGCTTGGGCTGCTGGCGATATGCGTAGCCGTGGATTTTTGCTAGGCGGTACTGCAGGCAGAACCACCCTCAATGGTGAAGGACTTCAACACGAAGACGGACACAGTCAAGTATGGAGTTCGGCTGTGCCAAATTGCATCAGCTATGACCCAACTTTTTCTTTTGAGGTTGCTGTAGTAATTCAAGATGGTATGCGACGCATGCTACAGGAGCAAGAAGACGTTTATTACTACATTACTTTAATGAATGAAAACTACTCACATCCAGCAATGCCAAAGGGTGCTGAGCACGACATTATTAAAGGTATGTATAAGTTGAACTCAGTTGGAGATTCGAATTCAAAACTCCGAGTTCAACTTTTGGGTTCTGGCACGATCTTCCGTGAGGTTATTGAAGCTGCTGATATTTTAAATAAAGACTGGGGAGTCTCTTCAGATCTATGGGGTTGCCCAAGCTTTACAGAGCTTGGTCGAGACTGGAATGCGGTTCATCGCAATAATCTTTTGAACCCAACATCTGAGCCAAGTTTGTCTCATGTAGAAAAGTGTTTGGGAACTACTACAGGCCCTGTCATTGCAGCAACGGATTACGTACGTTTATTTGCAGAACAGATTCGCCCAGCAATCCAACATCTCGGACGTCGCTATGAAGTCTTGGGTACCGATGGCTTTGGACGTTCTGATACGCGCGAGAAGTTACGTGACTTCTTTGAGGTAGATCGTCATTGGATAGTTTTGACCGCTTTGAGATCGTTGGTAGATTCAGGGCAAATTGATCGTCAGAAGTTAGCTGATGCCATTAAAAAGTACGGCATTGATACAAGTAAACCAAACCCAATGACGGTTTGATAAGAGAGCCTAATAATGAGCCAAACAATTGAAATCAAAGTTCCTGACATTGGGGACTATAAGGACGTGCCCGTCATCGAGGTATTAGTTAAGGCGGGTGACCAAGTTGAAAAAGAGCAATCTATTGTTGTGTTGGAGTCTGATAAGGCAACAATGGATGTACCTTCAAGTCATTCGGGCAAAGTAAAAGAAGTCAAAGTTAAAGTAGGGGACTCTCTTTCGGAAGGCTCTGTAGTCATTTTATTGGAACAGGGTGAAGTTGCCGCTAGTGCAGAACCATCTTCAAAACAATCTGCCGTATCAGCTCCAGCCCCAGCACCGGAGCCAAAGCAAACGCCACCAGCTGAGCTGCCAATCAAAATGGCTCCACCACCCCCAGTTACCAACACACCTCCGCCTGTTGATGATGGTGTTAGTCATGCCAGCCCATCTGTCCGTAAATTTGCAAGAGAGCTTGGTGTAACTATTTCACAAGTTAAGGGAACTGGGCCTAAAAATCGCATTACACAAGATGACGTTCAAGCATTTGTGAAGACAGCAATGAGTTCTGGCGGCGCTACTAATGGCGCAGCATCTGGCGGAAGCTTAGGGGGATTAAATCTTATTCCCTGGCCTAAAGTTGATTTCACCAAATTTGGTGAAGTTGAGCGCCTACCCCTCAATCGCATTAAAAAACTGACTGCTGCCAATTTGGGTCGTAACTGGGTCATGATTCCCGCCGTTACTTATCATGAAGATGCTGACATCACTGATTTAGAAACCTTTCGCGTTCTTACCAATAAAGAAAATGAAAAGCAGGGCATTAAGATTACCATGCTCGCCTTCATTATGAAAGCTGCGGTAGCTGCTCTAAAGAAATATCCTGAATTCAATAGCTCATTAGATGGCGATGATTTGGTGCTTAAAAAGTATTTCAACATCGGTTTTGCTGCAGATACACCAAGTGGTCTAGTGGTTCCAGTCATTCGTGATGTAGATAAAAAGGGAATCTTTGAACTGGTAAAAGAAACCTCTGAACTTGCGGCACTGGCTCGTGATGGCAAGCTCAAGCCAGATCAAATGCAAGGCGCTAGCTTTACGATTTCTTCATTAGGCGGAATAGGGGGCACTTATTTCGCTCCGATTGTTAACGCGCCTGAAGTGGCTATCCTTGGAGTGAGTAAAGCAGCGATGAAGCCAATATGGGATGGGAAGCAATTTGTCCCACGCTTGATTTGCCCTCTCTCATTAACAGCTGATCATCGCGTGATTGATGGCGCGCTTGCAACTCGCTTTAATGTCTATATTGCACAACTCTTGTCCGACTTCCGTCGCGCAAGTCTGTAAGGAGAATTTATGTCTAAGCAGATAATCCTTGTGCCAGATATTGGTGATTATGCAGATGTACCGGTTATTGAAGTTTTAGTAAAAGTTGGCGATACCATTGAAAAAGAACAGCCTTTGCTTGTTCTGGAGTCTGATAAGGCAACCATGGAGGTTCCAGCCGATGCTGCTGGAACCATTACCGCCATATCTATCAAGGTAGGCGATAAGGTTAGCAAAGGAATGGCTATAGCCGAGCTAGAAATGAACTCCGCGATTGCATCTGAAGCTAAGCCCGCTCCAGTACCTACCCCTGCTACCCAAGTTACTCAATCCATTGTTGCCCCTATCCCTTCACCAGTGGCAGGAAGTTACCAAGGTAAAGTTGACCACGAGTGCGAGATGCTCGTTCTTGGTGCCGGCCCCGGGGGTTACAGTGCTGCATTTCGCAGTGCTGATTTGGGGGTGAATACCATATTGGTTGAACGCTATGCAACCTTAGGCGGCGTTTGCCTGAATGTTGGCTGCATTCCTTCCAAAGCCTTATTGCACACCACCTCAGTCATGGATGAAGTAAAGACCATGGAAAAGCATGGTATTTCTTTTGGTGCACCTACTATTGATATTGATCAATTACGCGGATATAAAAATTCTGTGATTGCCAAGCTCACAGGTGGCTTGGCCGGTATGGCAAAAGCGCGAAAAGTGAAGGTTGTTCGTGGCTTGGGTCGTTTTCTTGATGCGCACCATGTAGAAGTTCACCTTACCTCGGGCGATGGCCAAGATCTTACCGATCAGAAAGAAGTGATTCGTTTTCAGAAAGCAATCATTGCTGCCGGAAGTCAGCCTGTGAAGTTGCCGTTTCTTCCCGATGATCCGCGTATTGTTGACAGCACCGGTGCATTGTTACTAAAGAGCATCCCAAAGCGGATGCTAGTCATTGGTGGTGGCATCATTGGCCTTGAGATGGCAACCGTCTACAGCACCCTAGGGTCAAAGATTGATATTGCTGAAATGATGGATGGTCTAATGGCCGGAGCTGATCGGGATTTAGAGCGAGTCTGGGAAAAATTTAATGCTGGTCGTTTTGAGAAAATCATGCTTAAGACTCGCGCAACCAAAGCGGAGATTAAGTCTGATGGAATTCAAGTCAGTTTTGAAGGTGAAAATGCCCCTGCAGAAGCTCAGACCTATGATTTAGTGTTGGTGGCAGTAGGGCGCACACCAAATGGGAAGAAGATAGATGCCACTGCTGCAGGTGTTCTAGTTGACGATCGCGGCTTTATTCCTGTTGATAAGCAAATGCGAACAAACGTTGAGACAATTTATGCCATAGGCGATATTGTTGGTCAGCCAATGCTGGCGCATAAGGCGGTTCATGAGGGCCATGTAGCGGCAGAAGCAGCAGCAGGGCATAAATCCTATTTCGATGCCAAACAAATTCCATCCGTTGCCTATACAGATCCCGAAGTTGCATGGGCTGGATTAACAGAAGAACAGTGTAAAGCCCAAGGAATTGCCTATGAGAAGGGTCTATTTCCCTGGGCTGCTAGCGGTAGAGCAATAGCTAACGGCAGGGATGAAGGGTTTACTAAGCTGCTTTTTGATGCCAATACACATCGCATCATTGGCGGCGGCATTGTGGGTACACATGCTGGCGATCTCATAGGCGAGGTTTGTCTTGCTATTGAAATGGGTGCAGATGCGGTTGATATTGGTAAAACCATTCACCCTCATCCAACGCTAGGCGAGTCTGTTGGCTTAGCAGCAGAGGCCGCCCATGGTCACTGTACTGATTTGCCGCCAGTTAAAAAGAAATAACGCAATGCAGTTCAAATAAGCCCCGATTTATCTCGGGGCTTATTTATTTTAGGCGGATGGATTATTTTTGCTTGAAGGTCGGTTGATCAATGCGCCCATCATTGAGTACATTGCAGCGCCAGACATGGATACCGCAAAGATCCCAGAGAATGAAATAATGATTGGTAAAATTTTCCATTTCTCGGCAAGGTTCCAATCACCATACCCAACAGTTGTATACATTTCACCAGCAAAATAAAAGGTTTGTGGGTTGGTTGGGAATACCTTAAGTGCAACACAGACATAAGACCATCCTATGATTTCAAGCAGGTGCGTTCCAATAATCAGCAAAATGGCAAAAAAATAAGATAAAAAATTAGCCCCATAAACGCGTTTATTTTTTAATCGTTGATCAAGCTCATGAAAAGCGGCTGCAATTGCCAGTACGGCAACACCATGGAGGGTCAACATTAAGCAAGCAAGTATGACGATTCCCCAGATATCGGTACTTCCCATGTCAGCACTTATTTCACGGAAAAGAGTTGTAAAGCTGGGGAGGTCAGCAAAGATGTTTATGAAATTGAGTATCGAGAAGCTTGATTGCATAGATGTTTATTCGTAGCTTTATAGATTCAATATCTTATTTGACATAATAATGATTATACGCAGATATATAAAGTATATTTATCACTTGGATGATTTTGGGCCGCCTGGATATGGCTCCTTATAGAGCTTTTGCCAGCGTGACATTAAACCAATCTTGATATCTGTTTTATCAAATAAGTCAGCAACGTCGATTGCGGAAAATCCGGCTGTATTACGAATCTTTAAATCAGCGCCGTTATCCAAAAGCAACTTAACAAGGACTTCATTGCCTGATTGAACTGCCATCATTAATGGCGTTGTATGGCTAGGACTTAGTGCATTTACAACTGCGCCATTAGCAATTAGAAATTGAGCAACTGCTAGATTGCCTCTGGTTGCAGCGTAATGTAATGGTGTCCAGCCGACTGGGTTAATATTCGCCTTTTTCTGAAGAATCAGGGTTTTAACCACCCCAAGATCGCCATTAATAGAGGCAATCATGAGCGGAGTTTCCCCATTTTTATTCTGTAAATCGACATCGATTGTATTATTGCTCAGAAGGAAATCAATCACTTTGTATGATTTATCGTTAATAGCAACAATTAGCATTGGATTGCCTTTTGGATCCAGGGTGTTGGGGCTAATACCCTTGGCCACCAGTGATTTCACCTCGGATATGTCATCAAATTTTGCAGCTTTAGTAAAGTCAGCAATCTCGCTCGCTGTTTGTGCATAAGATGCGCCATTAAGACAAATGCTGGCGGTAAAAAAGACCATTAAATATTTATTGTAAGTTCTCACAATATTGACCTATCTATTTGAAAACATTCAAAAAAATTCTTACTAGTTTGGGCACCCACCAGATCAAGAGACTCCCCCCTTAGATTGGCAATAAATTCACCTACTTTAGATACCCAGGCTGGTTCATTTGTCTTACCGCGATAAGGAATTGGGGCTAAATACGGGGAATCAGTCTCAATCAACATTCGATCTAAGGGGATGGCCTTACAGGTCTCCTGAAGTTCTCTGGCGCTTTTAAAGGTCACGATACCTGAAAAGGAAATGTAGAAACCTAGATCAATAGCTGCACGAGCTACCTCTAGGCTCTCGGTGAAACAATGCATGACCCCGCCTATTTGATCCGCGCCCTCTTCCTTCAGAATTCTGAGCGTGTCATCGGAAGCCGAACGCGTGTGAATGATGAGGGGCTTCTTGGATGCCAAGGCGGCACGTATATGGGTGCGGAAGCGATCTCGCTGCCATTCCATGGATTCATAGTTTCTGTCACCCATTCGATAGTAGTCCAAGCCCGTTTCCCCGATTGCAATGATTTTGGGGTCTTTGGCAGCGCTAACTAAAAAATCTACAGTTGGTTCTGGCGTATCTTCGTAATCAGGGTGCACGCCCACAGAGGCATATAGATGAGGATGTTCTTGGGCTAATTTCAACACATTAGGAAAGTCAGGTAAATCTACAGAGACACAGAGTGCATGAGTGACTTTAGCGGTCACCATATTGGCCAAAACCTCTGGCAATCGAGATTGGTATTCAGGGAAATCAAGGTGGCAATGGGAGTCAATGAACATAACTGACTATTTTAATCCTCGAAAACTTGCTGATATTGGGAAAGTAAGGATTCAAGTTGTATGCGAATGGCGAGTGGGTGGTTTTCATTCCTGCGCATTTGTATAAGCGATTTCCAGAATTTAAACAATTTAAGAGGCCTGGCTTGTTGAGCCAATTTAGACAAGGTGGTCGCATGGTTGGGATAGTAGCGTGGCTGAGCCTGCTGAGTGACTGTTTGCAAATCAGATACCCAGCGTTGCATAGTTGCAAGCAGGACCGCGAATCGCGCCTTCTGTATTTTTTCAGCAGCATCAAGCCAGTTCATTCTATGTCCTTGAGACAATGATTCCAGCAAGTAGCGCGCTGCTTGGATTGAAATGCTTAACTCATCCTTTTCATCTTTATTGTGACGCGCAATGAGGGACTCCAATACTGCATAAGGCGCACCACCCTGCTCATCGTAAATAGATTCAATATCAGAATCACTCATTCTAAATTGAGAGATACGCAATAATTGCTCTCGTATCCAAGCCAAACCCAAAGCCCTCTCGGGTCTTGGAGCGGCAACCAACCTGCAACGTGAACGAATGGTGGGAAGCACTCGATCAAGTCGATCAGCGAGCAAAATAAAAATAGTATTTGCGGGAGGCTCTTCTAGTGACTTCAATAAAGTGTTTGCAGAATCAGGCCTTAGCATTTCTAGTGGATAAATTAGGATGACACGATTTCCACCTCGATGAGAACCAATGGATAAACTTTCTATGGCGCTACGAGTCTCTTCAATGGAGATATTCTTCTTTTCCTTTTTTTCTGTTGCGTCACCATCATCATCGCGGGTTGATTTAGTTTTTTTGGAAGGCTCAGAATCGATATCAAAATTACCTTGAGGTAAATATTTACGATGCGTTTCTGGGGTAAGCGCAATGAAATCAGGGTGATTGCCAGAATCAAACCAATGACAGGCCTCACATTGATTGCAGGGCCTATTCTGAGAATCTGGAGATTCGCATAGAAGCGCTTTTGATAGCGAGATAGCGAATTCAAACTTGCCCATTCCTGATTGACCATGCAACAGCATCGCATTAGGAAAGGAATGGAAATCCAGGCTATCCCAGACAGCGTGAAGCCAAGGTGCTATCGCTTGAGGTCTCATGCAGGGTTGATCTCGATTGCCTTCAAGAGAT
>NZ_MPIY01000008.1 GCF_001953355.1 Polynucleobacter sphagniphilus | reverse complement strand
GTATTTTTTTGTATTAACTATCGCCTTATTTCACATTGATGACAAAATCCTCTGTAGGGCGTCTGACTTTCTTCAGGTTAACTAGCCAATCTTCATCTAATTGTCTATAACCTAGTGGGAGCATTAGAACGCTACGCAGGCCTTTTTCCTTGAGATTGAGAATGACGTCAAGGGCAGCTGGATCAAAGCCTTCCATCGGGGTGCAATCGACTTGCTCGTAGGCTGCAGCAATGAGGGCTGTACCTAGGCCAATGTAGGCTTGTTTAGCGGCATGTGTGAAATTGATTTCAGGATCCCTGGTGGGGTAATTCTTGAGGAGGTTTTGGCGATAGGCCATGGCCGCTTCGCTCTTGATATTGCGCTCCTCATCAGCAAAATCGTACATCTGATTGATGCGATCAGCTGTATAGGTATCCCAGGCTGCAAAAACTAGTAAATGGGAGCAATCCGTAATTTGTGACTGGCCCCAGGCAATTGGTTTTATCTGTTCCTTCACCTCCTGATTGGTTACTACCAGCACTACATAGGGCTGCAAACCACTGGAACTTGCAGTAAGGCGGATTGCCTCCAGAATTTGCCCGACCTTCTCCTCAGGCACCGGCTTGCTCGGATCCATCTTTTTTGTTGCATAACGCCATTTTAATTTTTCAATCAGACTCATTTTTATTCCTTTTTAAGCTGTGTGGTGACCGTAAGTGTATTTGGATATTAAAAAATGAGCTGCAAGCAAAAATAACGAATAGGTATTAATATGTCAATTGGATAGAATTCTAACGAATATGCACGATTTCCTCATAACTACATTAGAAGAGCAATTTTCTGTCATGCTTCATAGTGCCGCTCGCGCTTACAAGCAGGCTCTCGATCGTCGTCTGAAGGATTTGGGTGTGGGGCAAACCGGGTGGATGACAATTGCATTTATTGCGCGCTCCGATGAACCGCTCTCACAAATTGAATTAGCCAAGCGAGTGGGGGTTGAGCCTCCTAGCATGGTTCCAATGATCGATAGATTGGTTCGGCATGGCTTAGTATCACGTCAACCATCTACTGTTGATAAGAGGATGAAATTTGTTTTACTTACCAAGAGTGGCGCCGCTCTCTATAAAAAGATTGAAATTGAGGCGGATCGTTTTCGAGCCGCTCTTTTATCAAAAGTGAACAAAAAAGACCTCAGTTTGATTGTTAAATTTTTGGAGCAGGTGTATGAGGCTGCTGAGTCAATCTGAGCAAAAGAATAAAAAAGAGATGAAAAATACTAATACTAGGAGTGCGTCTTAAATGTGGATTGTTCGTTTAGCGCTCACACGACCGTATACTTTTATTGTGATGGCGATTGTTATCCTTTTTGCCACCCCGTTGGCAATCATGCGCACACCAGTGGACGTGCTGCCAGATATTAATATTCCTGTCATTAGTGTTATTTGGACCTATAACGGCCTATCAGCCCAAGAGATGGCTTCTCGGATCATTCAGACCGATGAAAGAAGCTTAACAACCACTGTTAATGACATTGAGCGGATTGAGTCGCAAACTTTGCCTGGTATTGGTATTGTGAAGATTTATTTTCAGCCGAACGTCAATATTGAGATGGCAATTGCACAGGTCGTTGCAGTATCCCAGGCTCTGCTGAAGAATTTCCCACCGGGAACCTTGTCCCCCCTGATTATCAAATATACCGCTTCCAGCGTGCCGGTGATTCAGATTGGTTTATCTAGTAAGACGCTATCCGACCAAGAATTGTTTGATAGTGCTACCAATATTATTCGGCCACCATTGGTGACCATTCCGGGGGCCGCCATTCCCTACCCATATGGTGGAAAAATTAGGGTAGTTTCTGTGGACTTGGATCCAAGCGCTTTGTTGGCAAAGGGTCTTTCTTCAACCGACATCATTAATGCGGTCAATGCGCAGAACTTGATCTTGCCTTCAGGAACCGCAAAGATTGGTGAAACTGAATACACCGTAGCCCTCAATGGTTCGCCTAATTCTATTGAGGGATTAAATGCCATCCCAGTGAAGACAAGCAATGGAGCCACTACCTTCTTGCGAGATGTTGCTCACGTGCGCGATGGATTTAACCCTCAAACCAATATCGTTCACCAAAATGGCTCACGTGGGGTTTTGCTCTCTGTACTTAAAAACGGCGGCGCATCTACTTTAGATGTTGTGGCTGGTATCAAAGAGAAGTTGCCTGGCGTGATGGCTCTTGCACCCAAGGGTATTGAAACCAACTTCTTAAGTGATCAGTCGATCTTTGTTAAGGCGGCTGTGAATGGTGTGATCCATGAGGCTTTAATTGCAGCGCTCTTAACAGCCTTGATGCTCTTATTGTTTTTGGGTAACTGGCGGATAACCACCATTATTGCCATCTCCATTCCCCTATCGATTTTCTCTTCAATTCTGGCCTTACACGCGATTGGGGAAACCATCAATATCATGACCCTGGGTGGTTTAGCTCTTGCGGTGGGTATCTTGGTCGATGATGCAACGGTAACCATCGAAAACATTGAGCGTCACCTGCACATGGGTACCGATCTCTATAACGCAATTTTGGATGGCGCTGGCGAGATAGCAATTCCTGCATTCGTATCTACCTTGTGTATTTGTATTGTGTTCGTGCCTATGTTCTTTTTGGGTGGTGTGGCACGTTACTTGTTTGTACCCTTGGCTGAGGCTGTGGTTTTTGCCATGCTGGCCTCTTATATCCTTTCGCGCACTTTGGTTCCTACATTGGCTTTGATGATGATGGGGCATCAGGAAAGTACCAATAAAGTGACTGCATGGATTCATCATGTGCACAGTCGTTTTAATGAGCATTTTGAAAGCTTTCGGGCTGGTTATGTCTTGCTCCTGAGCTTTTTATTAACCCATCGCAAGCAATTTATGCAGGGTTTTTTGACCTTTTGTATTCTTTCTTGTGGAATTTTCTTATTCTTAGGACGAGACCTGTTCCCTCAGATTGATACGGGTCAAATTAAGTTGCATGTACGTGCGCCTACCGGAACGCGGATTGAAACAACGGCCCAAATAGTCAATCAAGTCGAGGGTGTAGTTCGTGAGGTAATCCCAGAAGATCAAATGGGCGCCATTCTTGATAACATCGGCCTACCATATAGCGGCATTAACTTGTCCTATAGTAATTCGGGAACCATCGGTACGATCGATGCCGATATTCTCATTTCTTTGACTGAGGACCACAAGCCGAGTAACTATTATGTTGAGCAGTTGTTGCCGCGTCTGCGTAAGGACTTTCCAGGTGTGGAGTTTTATGTTCAGCCGGCTGACGTAGTTACACAGATTCTGAATTTCGGCATACCGGCTTCTATTGACGTGCAGGTGCTCGGCAAGAACTATGAAGCAAGTGAAAAATATGCCAGCACATTACTGAGTCAGATTACCAGTATTCCTGGCGCCGCAGATGTGCATATTCAAGAGCGCTTGAATAATCCAACGCTGAAGCTCAATATGAATCGGGCAAAGATTCAGGGTATGGGATTAAACCCAGTAGATGTTGCGCAGAACATCTTGTTGCCACTATCTGGAAACGTAGTAACTGCCCCTGCGTTTTGGTTGAACCCTGGCAATGACATTGTTTATAGTGTTAATGTGCAGGCACCTCAATACAGGATCAGTTCAGTAGATGATTTATTGGGTCTACCCATTGGAGGATCTACTAATTCTCCTGCGAATATGAACGGTACTGGCGCAAAGGCTCCTAATCAAATTTTGGGAAATTTGGTTGATCTCACACCAGGCACTGAATTTGCGGTAGTGGATCGTTTTGATATTCAGCCGGTAATTAATATTTATGCAAACGTACGTGGTAAAGATTTGGGTTCAGTGGCCAATGCGGTGCAGGATGTGATTGATGGGGCTAAAGCAGATTTGCCCCCGGGCACGAGAGTGGTTTTGCGTGGTCAGATTACCACCATGCGTTCTTCTTATATGGGCTTAGGCTTTGGTATTTTGGGTGCGATGGTTCTGGTTTACCTGCTCATCGTAGTCAATTTCCAGTCTTGGCTGGATCCCTTCATCATCATTACCGCGCTCCCTGCAGCGCTAGCAGGAATTGCATGGATGCTGCTGCTCACTGGCACTAATTTAAGTGTGCCAGCCTTAACGGGAGCGATTATGACGATGGGAGTGGCTACTGCCAATAGTATTTTGGTGGTGTCATTTGCACGTCAGCGCATGCAAGAAGGCTTGCCAGCCTTATCTGCAGCCCTGGAAGCGGGTTCCACCCGTTTGCGCCCTGTATTGATGACGGCTTTAGCGATGATCATCGGTATGATTCCGATGGCCATTGGCTTTGGAGAGGGCTCTGAGCAGAATGCACCTTTAGGCCGAGCTGTTATTGGCGGTCTTTTATTCGCAACAGTTTCAACCGTATTATTTGTACCAGTGCTCTTTGGATCGCTCCACCGACAGATTGCATTGCGTAAGGAAGAAAGGAATACCGCAACATGACCGACGAACGCCACGCCAACCGAGGTTTACCCACTTCGGATCTTCATGGCCCCGAACATGATCTCGCTAAGCGTAAACGTATACTGCGTTTAGCCCGCAATATTCTGATTGCGATTGCAATTATTTTATTGCTTGGCGTCATTCGTATTGTGATTTTGCGTTTGATGAATAACAGCACATTGGAAGAGCGTGCTGCTCAAAATAATGTCATGAATGTGATTGTCGTTCAGGCTAATGGTGGTACTGCAGACGCGCATTTAACCTTGCCAAGTACGGTGGAGAGTTACAACGAAACCTTGATTTACGCCCGCACTCCAGGTTATGTAAAAGAATGGTTTAAAGATATCGGCGCACCTGTAAAACAGGGCGATGTCTTGGCGATTCTAGAGACTCCAGAGGTAAATAAACAGGTTGATGAAGCTAACGCCGCTTTTAATCTAGCAAAAGTAGCTTTTGAGCGCTGGACTTTATTGCGTAAAGAAGATGCGGTTTCTCAACAGGAATTGGATGAGAAGAGTGCAGCCTATAAACAGTCACGAGCTACTCTGCAAAGAACAAAAGAGCTATTGAAGTTTGGCAAGATCGTCGCTCCATTTGATGGCATTGTCTCTCGCCGTAACGTCAATGTGGGTGACTTGGTGAACCCTGGTAACGGTGGTAGCCCCCAAGCTTTATTTGGAGTATCGCAAACCAAAAACTTACATTTGTATGTGTATGTTCCACAAGCGCGCTCAGAGTCGATTACGATTGGGCAGGAGGTTTCGGTCTACAAACCAGAGGCGCCAGATAAAGTGGTGGAAGGAAAAATTGTCCGAACTGCTGGCGCAATCGATGTCGCTACCCGGACTCTACAGGTAGATATTGAGATTCCGGATGGGCAAACCTTTTTATTGCCCGGCGTCTTTGTGCAGGCATCCTTGCCCTTAGATAATCAAGGTCGTCTGATATTGCCAACCAACACCCTCATGTTTGGCTCTCAGGGCACTCAAGTTGCGGTAGTACAGAATGGTCAAGTGCTTAGAAAGACGGTAGCGCTTGGAATTGATTATGGCCGCTCTGTACAAATTGTTGGGGGTCTTGATCCCGCCGATCAGGTGATTGTCAATCCAATGGACTCAATTGCAAATGGTCAGAAGGTAGTGATTGCCGCGCCTCCAAAACCAGCAGAGGCTGCCAAACCAGCTCCTCAGGATAAGAAATGAAATACAGTCGTTTATATCTCTGCGCACTTTCGCTGGTGATAACGGCTTGCTCTCCTATTGGTCCCGACTATGTCAGGCCCACCGTTGATTTGCCTGATACCTGGAAAACGACCAAGGATGCCGATGGGATTGTATGGGCGCCCGGCAATCCTAAAGACGCCATTCCCAAGAAGGATTGGTGGACTATTTTTGGTGATAAGGAGCTTAATGAGCTTGAGGCAAAGTGCCTAGCAAATAACCAAACCTTGCAAGCGTCTATAGCAAAACTGGATCAAGCAAAAGCGCAGTATGGTATTCAATTTGCTGCATTTATGCCAACTGTACAGGCTGGGGCAGTAGCAGACAATCAAAGGGTTTCAGCAAATCGTCCGCTAACTAATTACAAAGTTCCAAACGCCACCACTATTCAGAATAACTTCAGTCCTTATGTATCTGCTAGTTATGAGTTTGACTGGATTGGGCAAATTCGTCGAAGCGTTGAGGCAGCGCAGGATACCGTTCAGCAAGCGCAGGCTGATAAAGAAAATACCCAGTTAATCCTCACAGGTCAATTAGCGCAGGCCTACTTTAGATTAAGGCAGACCGATGAAGAAATTCGTGCGCTCAAAGATTCGATTGGCTTACAAGAGAAAGTCTTAACTTTAATTACCAAGCGACATGATCTTGGCGCATCGAGCGAAGTAGATATGGTTCAACAGGCTGCATTGACCGAGTCGACAAAGGCGCAAATAGAGCAACTTCGTGCGCAGCGTAATGAGTTAGAGAATTTAGTAGCCACTTTGGCCGGCATTCCTGCGGCGGGATTTCATTTGCCTGGTGGAAAGTTGCCCGATACTTTGCCAGTCGTCCCTGTAACGGTGCCAAGCGCTTTATTGGAGCGTCGCCCCGATATTGCTTCAGCTGAAAGGGCGATGGCTGCGGCGAATGCGCAAATTGGCGTTGCCAAGTCTGCGTATTTTCCTATGCTGACTTTGTCTCCAACCTATGTTGGTTATCAGTCAAATAGCATCCCAAGTCTATTTGCAGTGCCTTCTATGATTTGGTCTTTTGGTTTACAAGCAGCGCAAACTTTATTTGATGGTGGAAGAATTAGCTCAGGCGTAGATTATGCAAGTGCGGGCTATGCGCTTTCATTGGCTAATTACAAACAAACTGTTTTGACTGGCATTCAGGATGTTCAGGATGCGCTAGGCAATGTTCAGCAGCTTAAGCTTGCGAGGGCAAATGAAGATAAATCGGTGGCTAATCTAAATCGGGCTTATGAGCTCTCCTATATTCGCTATCAGGCAGGGCTAGATACAGCCTTAGCATTGGCTTTGGTTCAGCAAAATCAATTAACGGGTATTCGCGTTCAGGCCCAAATAAAGGGTAGTCAATTTACCTCTACCGTGGGATTGATTAAGGCACTTGGTGGATCCTGGGATGCCCCAGCTGCCCCTGCAGGGCAGAGTTCAAACTAATTGATGGGTAACAAGGTAATCTCAGAGAGAGATTACCTTGTTTATCTTAAGAGCGGATCAAGAAGTCAAAAGCAGATAATGCCGTTTTGGCGCCTTCACCCATCGCAATAATGATTTGCTTGTAGGGGGCAGTGCTGCAATCTCCGGCAGCAAAGACGCCTGGCACAGAAGTTTCACCTTTTGGATCAACCATGATTTCTCCGCGAGGGGATAAATCAATCGTGCCTTTGAGCCATTCTGTATTTGGCAGCAAGCCAATTTGTACAAAGATGCCCTCTAGTTCAATAGTATGCATTTCATTGGTGGTGCGATCTTCATACTTTAAGGCACTTACTTTGCTGCCATCGCCCAATACTTCTTTAGTAAGGGCACTCTTAATCACTGTGACATTGGGTAGACTGAAGAGTTTTTTCTGCAAAATAGCATCAGCACGGAGTGCGCTATCAAACTCAATGAGGGTAACGTGGCTAACGAGTCCGGCTAAATCAATCGCCGCCTCAACACCAGAATTTCCACCGCCAATGACTGCAACGCGTTTGCCTTTAAATAGAGGACCATCGCAATGGGGGCAGTAGGCCACACCTTTGTTGCGGTATTCGGTTTCGCCTGGGACATTCATTTCTCTCCAGCGGGCACCGGTGCTGATAATGACCGATTTACTTTTGAGTACCGCACCATTGGCTAACTCAAGCTCAATACCATTGTCTGAATGACGTAATGCGCTAGCGCGTTGCAAATTCATGATATCGACATCGTAGCTCTTGACGTGTTGCTCCAGTGCCATAGCAAGTTTAGGGCCATCAGTCTCTTGGACAGAAATGAAGTTTTCAATCGCCATCGTATCCAAGACTTGACCGCCAAAGCGCTCAGCTACAACACCAGTGCGAATTCCTTTGCGTGCAGCATAGATAGCAGCAGCTGCACCAGCTGGACCACCACCAACGATCAGCACATCATATTTATCTTTTGCATTGAACTTGGCCATGTCCTCGGCTGGATTATTGGCATTCAATTTAACAATAATTTCTTCAATACCCATGCGACCTTGGCCAAAGGATTCTTCATTCAGAATGACGGTTGGCACAGCCATAATTTGATGGGCATCAACCAATTCCTGATACAGGGCGCCATCGATCATTTCATGTTCGATATTGGAGTTAAGGGCAGCCATCAAATTTAAGGCCTGCACTACATCTGGACAGTTGTGACACGACAAGGAAATGAAGGTCTGAAATTTCAGTTTTTGCGTAATGCCTTTAATCTGCGCAATCACTTCATCTTCTACCTTGGGTGGATAACCGCTCACCTGCAAAATAGCCAAGATGAAAGAAGTCATCTCATGACCCATTGGTAATCCAGCAAATGTAATGCGAGCTGCTTCACCAGCTTTACTGACGGTGAAGCTAGGCTTGTTAGTGGCATTGCCATCCGTTTTGATCGTAATCTTGTCAGATTGCTCAGCAACCTCATTTAAGAGCTCGAGCATTTCTCCGGCAGCTGGGCTGTCATTGAGTGATGCGGTGAGAACGATTGGTTGAACAATCCTCTCAAAGTAGGTCTTTAACTGGGATTTGATATTGCTATCTAACATGGTAATTCCTTGATTGGTGTATTTAGGCAGTCTATTGGAGAGAATCTGAGTTCTCTCCAATAGACTCTCTAAGAGAGTCTATTGTGATGAATGCTTTATTAGATCTTGCCTACTAAATCTAAAGAAGGAGTCAATGTAGCTGCGCCTTCTTTCCATTTTGCTGGGCAAACTTCACCTGGGTGAGCGGCTGTGTACTGTGCAGCTTTGAGCTTGCGCAGAGTTTCAGATACATCACGAGCGATTTCGTTTGAATGGATTTCAGCTGTCTTGATAACGCCTTCTGGATTGATGATGAATGTGCCGCGCAAGGCTAAGCCTTCTTCATCGATGTGTACGCCAAAACCACGTGTAAGGGTGTGTGTTGGATCGCCAACCAATGGGAACTTCGCCTTACCTACAGCTGGGGAAGTCTCATGCCAAACTTTGTGTGAGAAGTGAGTATCAGTTGTGATGATATAAACTTCAGCACCCATTTTTTGGAATTCAGCATAGTTCTCTGCTGCATCTTCAATTTCTGTTGGGCAGTTGAATGTGAATGCTGCTGGCATGAAAATCAATACAGACCAATGGCCCTTGAGTGACTCTTCAGTCAGGGTAATAAACTTACCATTGTGGAAAGCTTGGGTTTTAAATGGAATTACTGGAGTGTTAATAATGGACATGGTGTTCCTTTCTTGTTTAAAAAATGAGTGACAACTTGGACATTGTCTAGGCTAAGTAATTATTTGTCTAATGAATAGAATTGATAATAGTTATCGATTTATTGGATTAAGAAAAAAAGCGCCTACAGCCAGTATCGCTCTTTTGGATAAATAAAATGTGTCTAGGCTGCAGTGCTGCTAAATTGAGTTCAAAGCTAAAAAAGAGATCATTCAGACCATGAAATCAAGCAATCAAGGCGATAAACCAGCCAGCAAGGCTATTGGGTTAAATATAGGCGCCATTGTCTTGGCGGCTGGCGAGGGAGTCAGAATGGGTTCTATCCCCAAAGCCCTCATTCAGATGGAGGGCATCCCACTCATTGAGCATATGTTGCGGGCATTATCAGAGGCTGCTGTCGCTGAAATACTTGTTGTAACAGGCTATTACCATGCATTTATCGAGCCAGTCCTTAAAGATCATCCGGTCCGGATAGTTCGCAATCCCAATCCCGCTTTGGGACAGCCCTCATCAGTGCGCTTGGGGTTGGAAGCCATCAATCAAGATCTCGATGGGGTGATCATGCTGCTTTGTGATCAGCCTTTAATTAATGCCGCAGACATTGCCCAATTAATAGAGGCATTTATGAATCGAGGGTCTGGCGAGATTATTTTGCCCATGGTCGATGGCAAAAGGGGTAATCCAGTTTTGATTGGCAGAAATGCCTTAAAGCAAATACTGGCATCTGGACCTGAGATGGTATGCCGCAATTTTATGGATCAACATCCAGAAATGGTCAGTCTGCTTGAAACTAGCAATGCCCACTTTCTAGGGGATGTGGACTCCATTGCCGATTTGCAGAAGTTCAGGCAAGAGTTGGGTATGGTGTTGACACTTCCAAATCTACCCAATTGAACTAAGATTGGCTTTATGGAAAATGTAGATCTTGTTGTACTGCGCACTTTATTGGACTGGAGAAGGTCTGGTAAGAGGGCCTTATTAGCTACAGTAGTGCGCACCTGGGGCTCCTCGCCAAGACCGATTGGATCGATCATGGCACTTTGTGAAGATGGCAGTGTTGTGGGTAGTATCTCGGGCGGCTGCATTGAAGATGATTTGATTCGTAGCTATGGCGCCAGCAAAGAATTCCCTTCTGGGCCTCCCCAATTTTTAAAGTATGGCATCACGGCAGACGAGGCTCATCGCTTTGGACTTCCTTGTGGAGGTACTTTGGAGCTATTGCTGGAGTTTGAGATTGATGTGGAGATGTTGAGTCAGTTAGTTCAGCAACTCTCCTCTGGGTTGTTGGTGCAGCGAATTACTCGTTTGAATGATGGGGTAGTGCAGCTGAGTAAAGTCAATGCACCAGAAGCATTGTCAGTAAGCTCTCAGGAATTAAGGAATACCTTTGGCCCTGAATACCGTATGTTGATTATCGGGGCTGGGCAGTTATCTGAGTATCTAGCCATCATGGCCTTATTTAATGGCTTTAATGTCACAGTTTGTGATCCCCGCGCTGAATATCGAGACAGCTGGAAAGTGGAGGGCGTGACCCTGACATCCGAGATGCCTGATGATGTCGTCATTGCCATGAAGTTAGATAGTCGTAGTTGCGTAGTGGCTTTAACGCATGATCCCAAGTTAGATGATTTAGCTCTGCTAGATGCCTTGCAGACTAAAGCTTTTTATATTGGCGCCATTGGTTCTCGCAGAAATAGTGAGGCACGTAAGCAACGTTTAATTGAGCACTTTGGACACACTGAGGAATCTATTTCAGGATTAAGAGGCCCGATTGGAATTTATATTGGCAGCAAAACACCCCCTGAAATTGCAGTCAGCGTCATGGCGGAAATACTTGCCGTAAAAAATAGTGTTCAGCTGCCAAGAGATATGCAAGTGGCTATAGCGAAGGGGGGCGCGGGCATCAAACAAGATGATCCGGGCACATTGAGCTGCGGTATCTAAAAAGTACTCATCATCAGTAGCAAAGAATAAAGCCCCTAGAGCGGCTTTATTCATATGCACGGTTAGATTAGAAGCGGTAACCAACACCAACAATAAAGTCAGTGCCTGTACCTTTCGTGGTTGAATTAATAGTGCCCGCATCTGTGGCTATGGTGACTGATTTAGGTGAGAAGGCTGCATAGTTCACCTCGCCAAAACCATAAAATGAGTCGCTAAACATCTGCTTGTAGCCCAAGCCTGTAGCAAAGCCGCCAACACTGATGTTTTGTTGGCTGAAAATGGCTGAGCTTGACTGGTAATCCCCCCTTATTTAACCGAACCTAAAAGTAGGATTAGTTAAGCAACCATGGCCAGTCGCTGTTTCGGGGTAATGCCGCCCAATGCCATATTTGGACGTTGATGATTGTCCCGCGGGATTCCCTTCGGTCTATTTATACATCCATTGCGTTGCAAACTCCTGAACTTCGTTAATGCTTTCCCAATAATGCTGTGATAACCATTCGTATCTGACGGTGCGATTAAAGCGCTCTACATAGGCATTTTGTTGTGGTTTACCTGGTTGGATATGTTGTATGTGGATTTGATGCTTTGCTGCCCACTCCATCAGTCTGCCACTGACAAGTTCCGGGCCATAGTACATGCAGAATGGTAGTCAGCCGCAGCAATTTAAGCCATGCTGGTGATTGCGAGATCATCAATAAGGAGTATTGCTATGGCTGACCACTTAAACAATAAACCCTATGGGGCATGGATTGCAATTGATATTGCCAAGGACTTTAATACCGTGTTAAGCGAGACTAAAGAAGGTAAACGACAGCATTTTCGGATGGCTAATTCTGCTGCCGATCATGATCGTTTTATTGCTTTTCTAAAGAGCTTACCGCCGCCTTGCATTATTGGGTTTGAGGCAACCGGCAATTACCACCGCGCATTAGGGCATCGCTTGGTAGCGGCGGGGTTTGAAGTCTGTTTTATTTCCTCGGTAGCTAGTGCCCGGTACAGAGAGGTGATGTTCAACTCCTGGGATAAAAATCGACCCCAAGGATGCTGCAGTGCTTTTAGAGCTGCTTAAGCAAGGGATTA
>NZ_MPIY01000007.1 GCF_001953355.1 Polynucleobacter sphagniphilus | reverse complement strand
TCGGATATCCATTGCCAAGAGTGTGGGGGTGCAAACAGATCGCCTCAATGTTGTTCTATCGGGGGGGCTCAATTTGAAAACAGAGCAAGTAGATCTTAGTATTGCTCCCCATGAAAAATCGGGACTGACAACGGGTTTTGATTTGGGTGGGCTGGTTAAAATTCAGGGTACCCTGATGCAGCCAAAGACAGCAATTAATAAAGAGAGTGTAGTCAATAGTGCGATTTCTATTGGCTTAGGCATTCTGACTAGCGGCGCTACGATTGTTGCTGAGAATGCAAAGTCTATGGCAACTAAGGTGCAGCCATGCGCAGATGCACTGCACCCCTGGTCCGATATCTATCCAGGAATGAATTAATCCTGCCTTAAAAGACTAAGCCACCCACAAAGAGGCTAAAAATCGAAATAAAGAGGCTGGCAAAGAATGCAGTCCAGAAGCTCGAGATGGTAAAGCCGCTTACAAGCGCAGCAACCAACATTAAAACCAGGGCGTTAATGACCAATAAAAAGATACCCATCGTCAACACGGTCAGGGGCAAGGTAAACAGAATCAGAAGGGGTTTGACAATTGCGTTGGCAAAGCCCAGCACTAGGGCGGCGATGATTAAAGAATTGCCGTCAGCAAAACGTAAGCCGCTAAAAATATAGCTAGCTACCCATAGTGAAAGAGATGTTAAGCCCCACTGAATTAAAAATGGCATTAAGTTAGTCATGATGCGATCCCCTTTGATTGAAGTAAATCTAGCTAAATAGTATCAGTAGATTAATAGTGCGGGGGGATTTCATCGTGGGGGTTAGTACTAGCAGCGCCACTACCGCTGCTGCCAGCCTGCTCTTTGAGGGCCTTTAATTCTCGATAGAGGAATTCAATTTGCTGCTGTTGCTTGTAAACCGTTTGGTTGAGTTTTTCGATGAGATCTTCTGAAAAACTAATCTTAATTTCTAGATTTGTAATTCGGTCTTGGTTTTCTTGTGTCATTTTTATTCCGATATGATTTCGAAGCGACCATCTTCCATCTCAAGCTGGGGTCTAATCCAAAAATCGTGAGATTGCATGGATTCATATACATAGGCTGGCTCTAAGCTTGCCTCGATATTAGCCAACAAAACGACTTTGTAGAAGCCGCCTGTTTTTACATGTCGCAGTGTGCTTCCAGGTTTAAAGAGTCCACCATCTGGGGTTGCCATCTTATGTGTGCCCATGTCAAAACGGTACTTTCTCAGTATGATCTTAGGATGGCTCATTCCACCCCATACTCCATTCTAGATATATCTCCCATTCCACAGGGATTTACTGCAGCTGACGCTTTACGCAACACACTCGATGTTGCGCAACACGCAGAGCGTTGGGGTTATACCCGTTATTGGTTGGCCGAGCATCATAATATGACCGGTAATGCTAGTTCAGCAACCGCAGTGGTGATTGGGCATGTTGCTGCCGGAACCAGTCACATTCGGGTGGGTTCAGGCGGCATTATGTTGCCTAACCATGCCCCTTTGGTGATTGCCGAGCAGTTCGGTACTTTGGCCTCTTTATTTCCAGGGCGGATTGATTTGGGCTTAGGTCGAGCGCCCGGTACTGACCAAATGACTGCTAGAGCTTTACGCCGTGATTTGATCGGAGGTGATGACCGCTTTCCGCAAGATGTACGGGAACTTCAACATTACTTTGGCCCCATACAAGAAGGGCAGGCGGTTAAAGCGATTCCTGGTGCTGATACGAATGTGCCAATTTGGATTTTGGGATCCAGCTTATATGGCGCTCAATTAGCCGCCCATTTTGGATTGCCATATGCTTTTGCTTCGCATTTCGCACCTAGCCAATTGCTGGAGGCAATGCATACATATCGAACTTTGTTTAAACCCTCAGCGCAATTGGCTAAACCATACGCGGCATTCTTAATGAATGTGGTGGCTGCCGATACAGATGACGAAGCTGGGCATCTCTTTACGAGCTTGCAACAGCATTTTGTGCGCATGCGTCGTAATACCCGTGGTCAGTTGCCACCCCCTATCGATGATATTGATGGCTTCTGTGAGCCACATGAAAAGGCGGGGATGATGCAGATGCTTGAATGCTCAACTGTAGGCAATATGAATACCGTGCAAAAAGGGATGCAACATTGGCTTGATCGAACTGGCGCAAATGAAATCATCATTACAGGCCAACTTTTTGATCATCGCGCACGCCTGCATTCTTTTGAGCTTGCTGCACAGGCTGCTCAGGGTCTGCAATCGCAGGTGCAATCAAATTAAACTGGAAGCTGACTACAGTCTTTTGTAATCAAAATATGCTCTTGTGAGGCTTTATTCGCAAGCTCTAAGAGAGCCAAGTCTTTACTGATCAAAATTGCTGGGCGGACTGTAAAGGCGGTATCTAGAAATACTTGATCATCGGGGTCTTTGCATTTCCAAGGAGCGGGGTGCAAATCGGCTCGATCAATTGTGTAGGTCAAAGCTTGCCACTGCTCTAAGATGTCTTTTTGCTTTGCAGCTTCCAGCGAAAAGAGGGGGCGTGAAATGACATCTGCAAGTTCAAGAAGGCTCTCTTGGCTTGCAAATGCCTTGAATCGACACGCTATTAAGGCCTCTTTCAGCTGAATGACTGCAGGATCATTAAATACAAAGAGATCAAGCAGGATATTGGTATCTAAAACCAGAGATTGCATTTGCCGAGCTTATGCTGCGCTTATTGCTTGTTACGCCACATTTCTGGAGTGATGGTGACTTGACCTTTATCAGATGATACATAGGCCTCGCCATCTTGCACGTTGACGTGAATCACCATGCTGCGCTCAACTAAGCTATTTAATGCATTGGCTTGTTCGGCTGGGATGGAAATGATCTGAAGATTGCGGGCACGATTCAATTTATTGGCGATCGCATCCCACCAAATCTTGCTAGTATGGCCGCCATAGCAATACACCACTACTTGATCGGCTCTACCGCATGCTTTTAGAATACGGCGTTCATCTGGCTGCCCAATCTCAATCCAGAGTGAGATGGCATCGGTTAAATCTTTTATCCATAGATCTGGCTCATCGGTATCGCTTAAGCCTTTGGTAAACACCAAATCTTCGTGGGCTTGCAGCGCAAAAGCGATGACTCGTACCATCATGCGCTCTTCTGTTTCAGAGGGATGTTTGGCAATGGTGAGAGAGTGACTGCCGTAATAGTGGCGATCAGAATCTGCGACATGAAGGTCGACTTTGTGGATGGTTGCGCGTAGAGCCATGAGGCATTATCGCCTTTAAAGCTAATAATCTCCCAAGAGGCAGTATTATTTTCTAAAATAGCCCCATTGCACCGTATTGTTGGAATTCATGATCCGTATTACTGAACTGCGTTTACCCATTAATCATCCCCCTGAGGCGCTAGAGGTGGCCATCCTTGAACGCCTAAAAATAGACCCCAAGGAGTTGGTTCGGTTCAATGTGTTCAAGCGCAGTTACGATGCCAGAAAAAATGTTGCATTGGCTTTCATCTACACAGTAGACGTTTCGGTAAAAGATCAGGCGAAAGTTCTAGAAAAATTTGATGGCGATATTCATGTTAGGCCATCACCTGATACTAGCTACCACTTTGTTGCTAAAGACCCAGCGCTAACAAATTTGTCAAACTTTCTGCGCCCCGTGGTAATCGGATTTGGACCTTGCGGAATCTTTGCAGCATTGTTATTGGCGCAAATGGGTTTCCGTCCTATCGTCCTGGAGCGCGGCAAGCCGGTGCGTGAGCGCACTCAGGATACCTGGGGTCTGTGGCGAAAAAATGTACTGAATCCAGAATCTAATGTGCAATTTGGTGAAGGTGGGGCGGGTACATTCTCGGATGGAAAGCTCTACAGTCAAATTAAAGACCCTAAGTTTTACGGTCGTAAAGTGCTTGATGAGTTTGTAAACGCAGGTGCACCCGAGGAAATTCTATATGTCGCCAAGCCTCATATTGGCACCTTCCGCCTAGTGGGTGTCGTCGAGAAGATGCGACAAGAAATTATTGCATTAGGTGGAGAGATTCGTTTTCTACACAAAGTGACTGGCTTTGATATCACCAATAATCAGATCGTAGGCGTCAAAATTGAAGGTCAAGCTGACTTACCCGCTAATCATGTGGTTCTAGCTTTGGGACACAGTGCGCGTGATACTTTTGAGGCGCTTCATCATGCTGGCGTATTTATGGAAGCCAAACCCTTTTCGGTAGGCTTTCGAATTGAGCATCCACAGTCACTGATTGATAGGGCGCGCCTAGGGCCGCATGCCGGCAACCCCTTAATCGGAGCGGCCGACTATAAGTTGGTGCATCACGCTAAAAACGGCCGATCAGTGTATAGCTTTTGCATGTGTCCCGGCGGTACTGTTGTGGCTGCAACCTCTGAGCCCAATCGTGTAGTTACGAACGGCATGAGTCAATATTCACGTAATGAACGCAATGCTAATGCGGGCATAGTAGTAGGCATCACTCCAGAAGATTACCCCGGCGGTCCTTTGGCTGGTATTGAATTTCAGCGCGCCATTGAATCCAAGGCGTACAAGCTTGGTGGCTCGAACTATGAAGCCCCCGGTCAACTGGTCGGCGACTTCTTGGCGGGTAAAGCCTCTACTCAATTTGGTGCGGTCGTACCTTCATATAAACCGGGCGTACATTTAACCGACTTAGCACCCAGCTTGCCCGATTATGCGATCGAGGCAATTCGTGAGGCTATTCCGGCATTTGAGAAGCAAATCAAGGGCTTTTCGCTCAAAGATGCTGTGCTTACAGGGGTGGAGACTAGAACTTCATCACCTTTACGCATTACGAGAGGTGTTGATTTCCAAAGTCTGAATATCAAAGGCTTATATCCAGCAGGTGAGGGGGCCGGCTATGCTGGCGGCATTTTGTCTGCAGGGGTCGATGGTATTAAAGTAGCCGAAGCGGTTGCGCTTGACTATTTATCGCATTAGTAACTTCAATTTGATCTGTATCAAGTAATAGACAAAATACCGTTGTTTTTCATCCAATAAAAAAATTGCAGGGTACTTGCATTTGATTTGAATCAAATTCTCTCTTAGTGATCAATTCGAAAATCATTCCATCGACATTGATCACAAAGGGGAAACCATCATGCGCATTAAAACTCTAGTAGCGGCAATGGCAGTTTTAGCCACATTAGCTCCAATTACTTCAAAGGCTCAGTCCACTGAAAATGATAATCCATGGATGGTGCGTCTACGCGCGGTAGATCTGCTTTGGAATAACGGTCAATCCGGTGTTGCACAGACACTAAACGTGAATGCAAGGAACCAAGTCATTCCCGAGTTTGATGTCACCTACTTCTTTACTAAAAATATTGCAACCGAATTGGTGTTGTCATATCCGCAGCAAGTCAATATCACTGCAGGCGGTGGTCAGGCTGGAAAAATTAGCGCACTACCACCGTCTTTATTGCTTCAATACCATTTCACTGAGATTGGATCATTTGTGCCATACGTTGGGGCCGGTATTAATTACACCATCTTCGGTAATCGTCAAAATTTCCCAGCTTTGGAAAATAGTGTCACGGTTGATCAATCCAGCTTTGGAGTGGTGGGTCAAATTGGCGCTGACTACTTCTTTGATAAAAATTGGGGCGTAAATCTTGATGTGAAATACGCTACGATGGCTACCAATATTGATAACTTGGGTGGTGGCAATCTCGGTAAGCTCACTTTGAATCCTTGGATGCCTGCTGTTGGTGTGACATACAAGTTCTAAGAAGGGTATTCCTATTTTGAAAAATAAGGCCCCTTGCGGGCCTTATTTATTTGATCAGGAAATCAATTAAATGATGAAATTTCATCTCATCAAATTCGAGATTATTGAAACGTTGTAAAGATGGATGTGAGGGTGGTTCAATTCTGCGCTGCACATACTGATCCCAATGATTTAGTTTCCAGTCATCACGTGGATCTGCGCGTAACTCCATCCGACGCTTGGCTTCGTCTTCATTCAGATCAATCCACGCCACCTGAATGGCGACGCCCTCTGGAATGCCAAGTTCTCCAGCCTCAAACATTTTTCTGCTTTGTATCTCTTTTGAAAATGGACCCACAAGAATGACATTGACGCCAAGGGCTAAATTTTCTCGTGCAATATCAAGCAAGCCGGAATACTCCCAATCGCGCATGTTCTCGAGGTAATAGGGGCTATCGCGGTCATTTGGGTTGCCTGTAGTCAGTTTCATCATTTGGGCTGTAAATGCACCATAGGCAGTATCTTTGTCCAGGAAGAAAAAGTCTTCGCCTGTTTTATTGATGATGATGGGAAGTGCCTTCTTGGCCAGGGTTGACTTACCCGTGCCCGCATGGCCACAGAACAAGATGAGGCGCGGCTTGGAGGGGTTTAATTTACAGGTCATGATTTATTGCTTTCTTAAATTCTACCGCTCAAAGAGCGCATCTTTCTTCAAATAATTAATAATTCTGACCTTAATACACGAAGTGACGATAATGTCGCCATGGCTTTAATCGTACTTACTGATGCAAAACTGGCTTTTGGCCACGTTGACCTCCTCGCAAACACCGCTTTCTCACTGGAATCAGGGGAGCGTGTTGGCTTAATTGGCCGCAATGGCACCGGCAAATCCTCTCTATTGAAGATTTTGGCTGGTATTGAAAAAATGGATGATGGGCTTTTGCAATACCAGCAGGGCCTACGTATTGCCTATGTCCCTCAGGAGCCTATTTTTGCAGCTGAGGAAACCGTTTTTGATGCTGTCTCCAAGGGCGTATCCCAGGTAAAAGCCTTGCGTGAGGAGTATGAGGCTTTGAGTGTGGGCGATTGGGATGATGTATCTCAGCACAGAATGGACGAGGTTCAGTCTCAGTTGGAGGCGCTCAGCGGTTGGAATTGGGAGCAACGTGTTTATGAAACCCTAGACCGTCTTCATCTGGATGGTGATGTCAAAATCAGCACGCTATCGGGCGGCACCAAAAAACGGGTTGCCTTGGCGCGGGCTTTAGTAGAGATGCCTGATGTCTTGCTCTTAGATGAGCCTACCAACCATTTAGATCTGGATTCTATTTCATGGTTAGAAGCGCTTTTGCGAGAGTACAAGGGCTCAGTCATACTCATTACCCATGATCGCGCATTCTTGGATAACATCTGCACACAGATTGTTGAATTAGATCGTGGCATTCTCCGTAGCTATCCCGGAAATTTTTCCCAATACGAAGTCTTAAAAGACCAGGAGCTGAATGCTGAGTCTTTGGCTAATGCCCGTGCCGATAAATTACTGGCACAAGAAGAGGTGTGGATTCGTAAGGGGGTAGAAGCACGCCGTACACGTAGTGTTGCGCGTATCGCCCGTTTAGAAAATTTGCGTGCCAGCCGTGCGCAGCGTCGTGATGCTGTTGGTCAAGTTAAGCTGGCTGTCTCGGCTGGTGACCGCAGTGGCAAGATCGTTGCTGACTTGCAAAATGTCAGCAAGGCTTATGACCGCCCAATCGTTACTGATTTTACGGCGACTATTTTGCGTGGTGATAAAGTCGGCCTACTTGGCCCTAATGGCGCCGGTAAAACTACTTTACTCAAGTTGATATTAGGCAGCATTACGCCAGACTCTGGTACTGCAACCATGGGTACCCGCATAGAGGTTGCCTATTTTGATCAAATGCGCGAGGGCTTGGATCTCAATGCCTCGCTTGAAGACTATATTAGTCCGGGTAGTGAATGGGTTGAAATTAATGGCAATCGTAAGCATGTCAAAAGCTATTTGAGCGATTTCTTATTTGCACCAGAGAGAACGAATTCACCGGTGAGTACATTGTCGGGCGGTGAGCGCAATCGTTTGTTGCTTGCCCGCTTATTTGCACGACCAGCCAATGTATTGGTATTGGATGAGCCAACAAATGACTTGGATATTGATACCTTGGACTTGTTGGAGCAACTGCTACAAGATTACAAGGGTACCGTCTTCTTGGTGAGTCATGATCGCTATTTCTTAGATAACGTAGTGACAAGTATCATTGCTAATGAGGGTGATGGATTCTGGCGCGAGTATGAGGGCGGGTATGAGGATTGGAAGATTCAGAAAGCCCGCTCAGACAAAATTCGCGCTAGTCATGCTGTAGCAAAGCCCCCTGAAAAGCTCGAGAAAAAGTCTGAGGCTAAAGTTTCTGAAAAGCCCTTGGCGGCTAAAGCGGCAGTGTCTAAATTGAAAGGCAAAGAGCGTCAAGAGTTAGAAGCGCTGCCTTTAGAAATTGAAGGTTTGGAAGCAGAGCAGGCAGAAATTGGGATTAGCATGAGCAGCCCCGATCTCTATAAGAATGAACCTGAATTAGCTGCTAGCATGCAAGCCCGCTTAACGGAAATCACAGCAGACTTAGACCAAAAGTTGCAACGCTGGGAATGGTTATTGGCGCGTTCAGAGGCTTAGTGCCTTTTGGGGCGTAGCCTAAAGAAGGTTTCTATTCCAAAAGAACTCACTAGGGCAATAATCAGAGCAATGGCGCTTGATGGTGAGGTTTTCAGAGTATTGATAAAGAGCGCGGTAAAGAGTGTTAAGTTAATTGCAATGGCGCACCATAAAATTAGAGGTTTAGCCCCAGTCTTGAGGTGAATGCGAATATGCCCATAAGTAATTGCGGCATAGACTAGCAAGAAAGCCAAACTTGCCATTTGTCCCACCTCTTCGAGTGGGAAAATTAAAGCCAAAATAATGACACCTACAGAAGAAACAGTCAGGGCGTGCACATTATTTTTGAGAATGCGATTTCCCAGTACCGCTGACGCCTCAGTTTTATTGGCTAGGTCAGCGGCGATATTGGATGCTGCAAAAATAGTGGCATTGACAGCAGCTGCACAAGCTAACAATGCAGAAATGCTAATGATGACCAAGCCAAGCTTGCCGGCGACTATTTGAGCGGCATCAGCCAATACGTGGCCATTGTGTGATTCGATCGAACCTAGAGGCATCAGCAGGACTACTGCGCCACTCACCAAGAGGTAGGCAATGGTTACCAAAATTAATGCAGAAAACATGGCAAGCGGCAGTTCTTTTTGAGGCTTCTTCATTGCTGAGGAGGAATTGGTTACCACTCCAAAGCCTTGAAAATTAATATATAAAATTCCCGCCGCTACTGCGATTCCTTCAGCCGAACCGCCAGACATTGAAAATGTTTTCAGATCGGCTTGATGAAAGCCCATAGCAGAAAAAACTAAAAGACTGATTACTACCAAAGCAATCGCTACCGTTTCTGCTCGACCCACCAGGCTGGGCCCCAATAAATTAATAAAGCTGCAAACCAAAATAATGGCAACAGTAATGAGATTCAATGTGACCGTGGATAAATCGCCACCAAAAAGGGTGTTGGTGTACTCCACAAAGCCTGCCGCATAGAGAGCGGCTGCGATTAAATAAGCGATGTACTGAAAGAGGTTGAGTCCACCTGAAATCACTCCAGGACCAAAACTCATGACCGTAAAAGTTGCAGCGCCCCCACTGCTAGGAAATGCAGCGCCTAGTTTTGCGTAAGAGTAAACCGAAAAGGAGGCAGCAATTGCGCCGATGAAAAAAGCGAGCGGAACATGGGTGCCAGCATGGACGCTTGCCAATCCCAAAAGAGAGTAGAGACCAGCGCCCATCATGCCGCCAATGCCTAATGCTGTGGCGGAAAATAAACTGATGTCCCCAGCATTTTGGGCTGGTTTTTTAAGAAGATTGGAATCCAAGTCCTTTTAACCTAGGTTCTCACGCTGCAAACGCTTGCGCAATTGAGAGATTTCTTCGAGGAGATCTAGGGCGAGGGCTACTCCGGGTGTATTTAAATCCAGATCATGAGTGAGGTGCGCCGCTATTCTTGCGCGCTTGAGTGAGTCTCCTCCAAAGCGCCACTCTTGAGGAGATGATCCTACTGGACTCAATACACCCTCAGAAACCCAAGCCATGATGAGATCTTCAGGGGTTCTTGAGGCGTGCGCGAGCTCAACAATAGTCATGTGAATCTCCGTTTCAACAACGGCGCCTTCAATCCATGTCATATTAGTTTGTGTCATTACAGTCATCCCTTTAAGTTTGCCCTGGGGTTGAAGTCGAAAGCCTGCTCAAAGGCCTTGTAAGCATTTTTTTGAGCATCGGTTTCTGCATTGGGTAAAGAAATTGTTGGCACAACATAAAAATCACCCGGCTCTTTGCTTGGAATACCTTTTTCCTTTAAGCGCATCTTCCGACCTGCCACAGTCCCGGCAGGAATTTTCAATTCCAAGGTTGAGCCAGATGGAATTGGCACATTGACGGTTGTACCCAGCGCTGCTTCCCAGGGAGCTAAAGGCAAATCAAGATAGACATCTTTACCATCGACGCGATAAAGACGATTGGGAAGAAAATCAATTTCTAAATAGAGATCGCCTGCGCCACCTTCGCCAAAACCCGGGCCTCCTTGACCGCTTAAGCGCAGGTTTTGGCCGGCCTTAATCCCTTTTGGAATGCTGACATCTAGTTTGCGCTCTTGGGTGCTGACATGTCCACTGGCATCTAGAGTAGGCATATACAAGGCAATCGTGCGCTTGGCGCCGTTATAGGCATCGGCTATATCAATTGAAATTTTGGCATGGTGATCTTGGCCTTTAAAGTGCATACCTTGACTGGCATTTCCCTGGCTTGCTCTCCCGCCAGCGCGATGCCTGCCTCTGCCAAATAGGGATTCAAAGAATTCGCTCTGATCGCCTTCGTGACCGCCGCCATAACCTGGGTTATAGCCACCACCTTCAGTGAATTCAAAACCATCATTCCAGTTTGGTGGCGCCTGAAAATCTTGACCGTTCTTCCAGTTGGCACCCATGCGATCGTAAGCAGCGCGCTTCTCTGTATCCTTCAAGACAGCGTAGGCCTCGCCCAGTTCTTTAAATTTCTCTTCTGCGTCTGCTGCTTTATTCACGTCCGGATGATATTTACGAGCAAGTTTGCGGTAAGCCGTTTTGATTTCTGCTTCGGTGGCGCCACGTGCAACGCCAAGCGTTTCGTAATAGTCCTTGAATTTCATAATTCTGACGAAGTTCCAAATGAGCCAATGATCTTAATTCTAACTCCCATTAGCCTTAGTTCGGTCGTGCTTTAATTGCTTAAGTCAAACACCAGGACTTCGGCATCTTGACCATGACTCAAGCTGATATGGCTCTCATTTTCAATGAGGAGAGCATCACCTGCTGACAACTGCCGGCCATTGATATCTAAAGTGCCTCGAATGAGGTGGGCGTAAGCCTTGTTTGTGGGATTGAGCTTCAGTTCTGCAGTTTGCGTACCGTTAAATAGACCCGCATACATTTTGGCATCTGCATGTATTTTTACTGAGCCATCCGCACCATCTGGAGAGGCAACTAAACGCAGTTTGCCTTGCTTATCCTCAACGGGAACGGTTTTTTGCTCATAGCTCGGCGGAATTTCAAGGGCGTTGGGTTCAATCCAGATTTGTAGAAAGTGGGTTGTTTGGTCTTTCGCATAGTTGAATTCACTATGTGTGACACCAGTACCGGCACTCATGCGCTGTACATCACCGGGAGGTATACCTTTGACATTGCCCATGCTGTCTTCGTGAGCCAACTCGCCAGAAAGAACGTAGCTAATGATTTCCATATTGCGGTGGCCGTGCTTACCAAAGCCCATGCCTGGCGCTACACGATCTTCATTAATCACCCTCAAATTACCCCAGCCCATGAATCGGGGGTCATGGTATCCGGCAAACGAGAAGGAATGGAGGCTTTTGAGCCAGCCGTGGTCTGCATAGCCGCGCTCTTGAGATTTACGGATTTGGATCATCATTTCTCCTGATCGATTAGTTCATAAGTTTATAAGCACATTATCATTGGCTTTTGACATATTTGCTGGGTGCAAAGCCATGGGAAGTTTTAAGAAAAACACCAAAGAAACCTTTTTAGGTTTACATGAGATGGTTCAGGAATATTGGTCCGATTTTCTCGTTTTTTTAAAAGAGACCTGGCCAATCCTTTTATTTATTTTGCTCGCACTGATGTTTGCCTGGTGGTACGCTGACCCTCCACCTCCTAGGCATGTTGTCATGGCAACCGGAGCACCTGGAGGCTCTTATGAAATCCTTGGAAAAAAGTATGCAGAATTTTTTGCTCAGCAGGGTGTTAAGTTAGAGCTCAAAGCAACTAAAGGTGCCCAAGAAAATATTGCGCTCTTAGTTGATCGGAAGGATCCCGTGCAGGCAGCTTTTGTCCAAGCTGGCGTCTATAACCCCAGCGGAGTAGAGGGCATCGAATCTTTGGGATCCATTACTTATGACCCGATTTGGTTTTTCTATCGCGGCCCCGAAGTAAAAGATATTCATTCTCAGGCAATGAAAGCCCTAGGCGAACTTAAAAAAAATGTGGTGATTTCTGTTGGCGTTGAGGGTGGCAGTTCCCATGCGCAAGCTATGCAGGTGCTGAAGGCATCGGGTTTGGACCGGGTACCTCATTTTGTATATTTGCCTGAAGAGCAAGGGGTACAAGCAATCAAAAAAGGGGAGATAGATGCCATCTTTATTGCAGATACATTTGAGGCGCCCAATGTGCAAGCCTTGATTAATGACCCAGAACTGCACTTGGCTAATTTTTCCCGGGCAGAGGCTTATGCACGCGCATTGCCTTACTTGACCATTTTGAATGTTCCAGAAGGCGCCTTTAGTCTAAGCCGTAATTTTCCAAATAAAGATATTAAGCTGTTATCTACGACTACCAATCTATTGATTGACGATCGGATGCATCCAGCGATTCAATTCTTATTTATTGAGGCTGCAAAAAGCATCAATGGCAAAGCCACATTCTTTTCTAAGCGAGGTGAGTTTCCAGCATTTAAAAACTCCACGCTCCCCGAGAGTCCGGTAGCGGTTCACTTTGAGAAAAATGGCTCACCTTGGCTCATGAACTATCTCCCATTTTGGTTGGCAGAAATGATTAACCGCTTGCTATTTATCATGCTGCCTTTATTCGTATTTGCCTATCCAGCCCTGATGGCATTACCCAGTTTTCGCAAGAAGCGTATGCAAAATAAGCTGATTCGGATGTACGGCACCCTCAAGCAGTACGAGCAAGAGTTAACTATGGACGAGGGGCCGATTGATCGAGATGCTTATCTTAAAAAGCTCGATCTACTGGAATACCAAGTCTTGAATATAGAGTTATCCAAGAGTATGTCGAGTGATTACTACGCTTTGCGTACAAGTATTGATTACGTCCGCAGTTGCCTGAATCGAGGTGTTCACCCCTATCTGACTAAGGCATTTAATAACCCATCAGTCTAATCGCTATCCCCAGACTTACTTGGGTATTTGAATGAGGCATAGCGAACTATCGCATTTGCGAGAGCCAAAATCAGAATGGTGAGACCCATAAAAAGGATGGCCATATCCGCCTCATGCCTGGTGTTTACTAGATCGATAATTAAGCGCGTTACTGCAGTAATGGCAACGTAAATCAAAAAACGCACTGGCATGTGATTGGTCTTGAAGTAAATCCCAACCATGGCGCCGATCTCAAGATAGATAAATAAGAGCAGTAAATCTTCAATGGAGGCTGAGCCTTTATTGGCCATGCCGATAAAGGCCACTGCTGCTGACCAAACAGTTGCAGCGCCAATTCCAAACAAAGCAATGCGATGAAATAACGATACAAATAAATTACCGATGGGAACAGTCAGGCGCTCAAGCGCGTCTTCAAGTTTTGAGGCATCTTTTGGTAAGCGGGGTGTCATTTGCGCTCCTTTATATTTATATTGCTAATTTAAGCAAGGGTGTCTGCCCAGATATTATGAGCCCAACCCCAACCATACTCTCCCTCAAGAAGAGAGGGTTCCGAAGAGAGTCCCCCAGCGCCTGGAACGGGCTTAAAGGTTTGCTCTGCAGCGTTATATTGGTGCACGCTAGCCACGTGAACTGCTTGGGTTGGGCTGACAAAGCTATAACACGCATTAGTGAGAACGGGTGCGGGATTCACTTCCCAGTTATTGAGCTCGGCAACAATGGCAGCGGCGGCTACCTTAGCATGCTGGTTCGCCATATGGCCAGATTTTGGCATGGCATAGGCAACTTGGATTGCATCGCCTAATACATGGATGTCTTTTTGCGCAGTGGATTCGAAGTTCAGGAAATTGACATTGACCCAGCGTCCATTGGAATTTGCTAAACCAGTTTTAACCGCAATATCGCCAGCACTCATGGCAGGTAACAGATTAAGCACATCTGCTTTGACATCTTCATCGATTTCAAGTTTGATCGTTTTTGTTTTTGCGTCTACCGCAATGACATTTTGATTGGGTCGGTATTCAATTAAACCGGGGTAATCCTGTGCCCATACTTTTCTAAAGAGGGCGCCTTTGGAGGTGATATCTTGATTAGCGTCCAAGATGAGTACTTTGGATTTGGGTTTATGTTGCTTAAGGTAGCTTGCTACTTGGCAGGCACGCTCGTATGGTGCTGGTGGGCAGCGATAGGGTGCCTCAGGAACACTGATAGCAAAGATGCCGCCATCACGCATTGCACTCAGTTGTTTGTGCAATGCGATAGTTTCGGGACCCGCCTTCCAGGCTTGCAATGTCACTCCAGCTCGATTGGCGTTGCTTAAACCCTCTATTGAATCCATTAACAGACTGACGCCTGGGGAAATTACCAACTTGTCATAGGGTACGATTTGACCCGAGAAGAGTTTGATCCGTTTTGTTTCTGGATCAATCTGCAGCGCGCTATCTTGAATCATCTTGATGCCATGGCGTTTGCTTAAATTAGCATAAGAGATGGTGAGTTCAGCCAAGTTTTTACTGCCACCTACTACCAGGTTCGAGAGGGGGCATGAGATAAAAGATGCATTGGGTTCTATCAAAGTGACCCGTGCCGTGTTGTTTGAGAAAAGTCGTAAATATTTGGCCGCAGTAGCCCCACCATATCCTCCGCCAATGACGACAATCTCTGCGCTCTGCAAGTTGGCATGTGCCGACCCAGAAGCACCAGCCAAGAGGCCAAGCATTCCCATGCCATGACCTAGAAATTCTCGGCGCTTATTCATGACTGCCTAACTCCTGTGCAATGGCAGCAAGTTGCTCATCGGTATAACCCTTGCAAAGCTGAGGCATGATGGTGCCCGCTTTCGTTCCTGCTTTATAGGCTAATAATTGCTCGAGCATTTGCTTTTTACTGAGATGGTTAATTAAAGGCATTCCACCATTTGGCACTCCCTTGCCATCAGTGCCATGGCAATTGGCGCAGGTAGCAGCTAGACTGCGTTGGTACAGCGCTGTTGGAGAGCTTGATTGACCGTGGGCGCAGGTACTTAAAGTACCAAAAATCCAAAGGATTAGCGCAAAAGGCTTGATATGTTTGTAGGGTTGATGTGTTCTCATCGCTCTAGAGTATCTCAAAATACCCATTTTTAAGCTATTCATTGCAAGCCCTATAAACTAGTGGGATGACACGTTCATTCACTTGCCGTAGCGCAATTCTCATTTTATTGCTCAGCATCTTTACCTATATATATGGTTTGGATAGCCGCTTTGCGCCAAAGAATGGGGATGAGTATCCCTATATGCATATTGTGCGGATGACGGCGCAAACGGGGCAATGGTTGCCATTGCAATCGGAGATGGAGGGGCTGAAAAATACCAAGCCACCTTTGCTTTTCTGGGAGGGGATTGCCAGTACCCATTGGGGTGAGAGCTGGAGCCTCTTTAACTTACGTTGGCCAAGTGTGCTTTATACCGCGCTCACCGCTTTTTTCTTGTTCTTGGCAGTACGGCGTTTTAGTACTCATTCTCGAACTGGGGTTTTGGCAGCCTTAGTGTGGCTCTCCTTTTTTTCAAGCTATCGCTATGGCCGACCTTTTCTCACCGATCCTGGTGAAGTTTTTTGGTTGAGTCTGCCGTTTATGGCGCTGCTCTATTGGGGTAGGGCTGCATTCAATTCAAAAATGTATTTCCCCTTGTTTGCTGCCCTCTGTTTTGGCCTGGCACTGTTATCCAAATCTTTTGCATATATCGTCCCAGCATCTTTTGCCCTGGGTTTGTATTACTGGCGCTGGCGTGAATGGTCAATAGGTGATTTAGTAAAGCGCGATTTATACAAGCTGATTCTGATTGCAGTATTGGCTCTTGTGGTGTTTTCACTGTGGTTTGCGCTCGACCCTCATCCCGAGGCAATTTGGAGAGAGTTTGTGCTGGGTGAAAACGCTGGCAAGTTCGAGGCCCGTAGCTCCAATTACATACTCGATTTGTTACGTGGTGGAGATAGTATTTGGATGTTGGCGCTTACCACTCTGGCAAATGCTGGTCTGTTTATATTTGTGCTGCTTTCAACCTTAGGGCAGATGTGGCGTGAACGCCGCTTCATGCCACTGGAAGCTAGTCTATTGCTCTTGTTGATCATTGCTTTCTTCTTGGTATTTAGTTTTCCAAGCCAGCGATCAGGACGTTACCTCTTACCAGTGATGCCAGCATTTGCCGCTTTAATTGCCTTGTATTGGGAGCGACTGCCCTTATGGGGCTTCAGGTTGGCGCTCTTATTGCAGTTGCTTGTTTTAGTTGCCCTATGCTGGATCGGTGACAATCTGCAGCTGTCTCATTTTTTGGGCGATGCTGGAGCTTGGGTTTATCCGCTTGACCATTGGGCTTTGATGGCCATCAGTCTTGTACTTGCCTTGCTCGGTCTATTGAGTCAGAAGAGATGTAAGGCGCTTGCTTTGGCGAGCTGCTTTTTGGTGTACTGTGCACTCACCAGCAGTCTTGCACCGTTAGAGGCTGCACTCGGACGTTATAAGGCTGAGACGATTGAGGCGGTTGCTGGAAAAGATGTATGGATTCCATGTGATTACCGGGCAAAAGATGAGGAGTACCGCTTATTGTTGCCAGGCGCACAACTGCATGGCTACCCCTCTAAAGATGCTAGCAATGTGTCTGAACTTCTAGCTACTTATCCTTTGGTAGCCGTCCAAGTTCCATTGGGCTCAGAGCCAGTCATTTGCGAGACTTGTGCTCTAGTAGGTAAGCGAATGGAAATGCGGGCGCGTCATTCTGATTCCGAGATCAGGGCAATGATCATGGGGCAGGTTGGCGAACATCTATTTGTGGATGAGTATTTAGTTTCTTCGCCAGTCAGGGTGGGCGATCTCAGTGCTGACAAGGATGCCTGTCGATGAATCGTATTCTCGCCTTGTGCTTTTTATTGATCGCAGGGGTACTGGCTTATCTGCGTATTGATAGTCAACCCGCTTGGTCCTCATTTAAACCACCCTTCGAAGTCGCAAGGCAACCTGCAAATGAAGAGCAGACCAAAACCAAGTTACCTATTTCTGCCCCTGAAGCTGACTGGTTGCCTGATACTGGCGCTCCATCGGTGCATGCAGCCTCATTAATTGCATTAAATGATGGAACCATACGTGCATTTTGGTTTGCAGGCAGTCGAGAGGGGGCTCCCGATGTAGTGATTGCCAGCTCGGTCTTTGACTCAAAAGAGAGTGCATGGAGTGCACCTACTGTAGTGATGGATCGAGTGCGCGCTGAACGTGGGCTATCTCGTTATATTGCTAAATTGGGCAATCCTGTACCTGCTCGTATGGCTGATGGGCGATTGCAGTTATTTTTCGTCACCGTCTCTATTGGAGGCTGGGCAGGTAGCTCTATTTCTAGTGTGATATCCAATGATGAGGGCATCACTTGGAGCAAGCCTGAGCGATTAATCACCTCGCCTTTGGTGAACTTAAGCACCTTAGTGAAGTCGCCAGCTATTGCATTTGAGGATGGCCGCATTGGATTGCCGGCTTACCATGAATGGATTGGGCGATTTGGTGAATTACTGCGCATTGAAGATAACAGGGTGATTGATCTAAGACGAATGAGCTCAGGTAGGGGCGCTATTCAACCAGCTATTTTGATTGATGGTCAAGAGCAGGCAAGTGCTTATTTCCGTCAAACGCGCAGCAGTGACCAAGCAAAGGAGGTTCCGGTTAGCGTGACTAAAGACGCTGGGCGTCATTGGCAGATCGGCTCTGATCTTCCAATCGCAAATCCCAATTCAGCATTGGCTGTCATCAGCTTAGCCAATGGAACTCGCCTGATGGCCTTGAATAATTTAGAAACAGGACGCTACCGCTTAGTGTTGCTGATGAATAATGGCAGAGATAGTGATTGGTCAATCATTCAAACTGTTGAGGATGATGAAGCCTTGCCTGATTTGCAGCGTCGCGAATTTTCATATCCTTATTTGCTGACGGCAAATGGTCGAGATGCGCATTTGGTCTATACCTGGGATCGAAAAAGAATCCGACATATTTATTTTAGTGGCGCTTGGCTTGAGCATGCGCAGCATCAAACGGCTCTGCTTGAGGACAAAACCGAAGGGCTGAAGCAATGACAAATCATCTACAAACGATTGCGCTTCTAGAGATGTCCCTTACATGTGGAATCCTCATCTTGCTGCTTGCTCAAAAGGTTTTTCAAACTGAATTTCCTGTCTTTGTGCGCATCCTCCTGACTTTCTTGATTGGAAATGTATTTTTCTGGCCCTTAGGTTTATCGATGGAGTTGCCCTTAGCTGGATATGTGCGTGGTATGACGGGAGATCTGAGTGTTGTGACGATGTTGTTGCTATGGTCTAGCGTTCTACCATCCAAGCCAATTCCGCTCGGATTTAAAATCACTGCTCTCATCGCAGCATGCGCTTTCTATCCATTTGCCTTGGGGTTTGGTATGACTGACCCCTATGTATGGGGTTATAGCTCAATCGCCTTATTGGCAGGAGTACTCATTTTTGCTATTTTTTGTGGCCTTGCTGGCTGGGTAAAGGGCACATGGATCTTCGCACTAGCGCTCCTTGCTTGGTCAGTGCATTGGCATGAGTCAATGAATCTATGGGACTACGTGCTTGATCCATTTTTAGCGCTTTGGTCGATGATTTCTATATTGCTTGCCTGGAATCAGAGGCGTCGCGAAAAAGCCAGATCAGGTTTTCTGTTTAGGGCGGGGTAGAGCTTACTCAGCGTAAGCGCCGGCATTACGAATAATCGGACCCCACCTATTAATCTCGGATTCAAGGTGTTGTTTTAAGCTTGCCGGCGTGACCTTACTCATCGGAGCAATTTCAATATTGGATTCTGCTAAACGCGTTTTGACAGCGGGATTATTTAGCGCTGACCTAAGTGCCTTATTGAGTTTGGCAATCACTGCAGTAGGCGTACCCTTGGGTGCGTATAACCCAATCCATGCTTCTATTTCAAACCCCTTTAGACCTTGTTCTTGTAGGGTTGGGATGTTTGGTAGGGAGCTTAAGCGCGCTGGCGTTGTTACGCCGTAAGCCTTGACTAAATTCTTTTGAATATAGGGACCAACCTGCGTGGTTTGATCACATAGCAAGTCCACTTGGCCGCCCAATAGATCCGTCAATGCTGGGGCAGTTCCATGATAGGGGATGCTAGTTAACTCAACTCCTTCGCGAGACATAAACAAAAGCCCGCACAACTGCGAAACGGCTCCTTGACCAGCATTGGCGATAGTCACATGCGTTTTGTTGGACTTGATGTAGGACTCTAATTCTTTAAGATTATTCGGTGGTAAGTTTTTACGTCCCAGCAAGACCATCGGCACATCGACCGCTTGTCCAATGTATTCAAAGTCCTTCAGTGGATCGTAAGGGAGTTTTTTGTAAAGAGCAGGTGCAGTTGCCATGCCAATGTGGTTGATCAGAATGACATAACCGTCTGGTGCAGCGCGTGCTACCCGTAATGTGCCAATGGTGCCGCCATCTCCCGCTATATTTTCAATATGAATTTCTTGGCCCAAGTCTTTGCCCATAGGGCCTGCAATGAGGTGGGCAACAGTATCCGTTGGACCGCTTGCAGAAAAAGGAACCACTAAGGTAATGGGTTTAATGGGGTATGTTTGAGCGAATGCATTCTCCCCGAGCGGGCAGATTGTCAGCACAAGCGCTCCGAGGACCGCAAAAAAATTGCGCAATAATCCCATTCCCATCAAAAAGCCTTCATTCTTCATTAGACAGCCCAAGATATTGCTTGAGCTAAGCCTTAATTTTGCCAGCTTTAAGGATGAAAAAGATCAGTATTTACCAGCAATAGCGAGCGTTCTTTGTGCAAGCAGTACAACGGGTCGATCAATCATGCGGCCATCCAACTTCACTGCACCACCCTGAGAGACTTGATCCGCTGCGATTACTTTACGAGCCCACTCAATTTCCTCGCTAGTGGGCATAAAAGCCGCCTTTACTGCGGGAATTTGTTTGGGATGAATGCACAGTTTGCCGCCAAAGCCCATGCGCTTAGCCCGCTGCGAATCTCCCTCAATCTGTGCAAGATCATCCGTGGAAGGCGTGACTCCATCAATTGGAGGGGTAATACGCGCAAGCCGGGAAGCTAAGACCATTTGATAGCGGGCGGTTTGTAATTCTGTTTCTTGCGCATCACACACCATGCCTAAGTCAGCCTGTAAATCTAGATTTCCAAGCGCTAGGCGCAGTACTTGATTGGAGCTCGCAATCTCTTTTAGGCGATCTAATCCAAGCGCTGTTTCAATCATTGGAATCAGTGCTGTATTGGGCAGGATTTGAGCGGCTCCATTGATTTGATCCAGTGATTCGGTTTTTGGAATGAGTAGACAAACTACTGAAAGTTCTTGCGCCAGAATGAGGTCGGCAGAATAAAACCGGGTGCCAGGAGCATTGGTGCGAATAATGAGACGTTTTTTTTCATCACCGGTAAATGTTGGCCAGGCGGTGCGAATGGCGTTGCGGGCGCTATCTTTATCTTGTGCAGCTACTGCATCTTCTAGATCAATAATGACGGCGTCAGCCCCGCTATTGAGTGCTTTAGTAAAACGCTCTGGGCGTGTGCCAGGCACAAAGAGAAAGTTGGTGCAAATACTGATGCTGGTATCAAGTGGATTCATAAAGATTGATATTTTTTTGAAGGTTTGATTAAACAGCCATTAGGCTTGATGCAAAATAACTCAGTAAACCCGCGAATGCACAAGCCAATAAAACACTCATGACATCTCTTTTGAATTTAAAGAGGGCTAATCCAGCCAAGATACAAATCGCAAGCGAGAGCCAGGAGATTGACCCCGAAATACCGTGGGGCAAAAAGACATGATAGGCAAAAAATAAACCTAGATTGAGGATGACGCCAACCACTGCAGCACTGATTGCAGTCAATGGTGCAGTAAAGCTGAGTTTGCCGTGGGTTGACTCGATGAGCGGGCCGCCAACCAGAATAAAAAAGAAGGAGGGTAAAAAGGTAAACCAAGTTGCAATGGTTGCGCCGAGCACTCCGTACCAAAATGGATTGCTGTATCCAAGCAAATGCCCAATATGTCCAGCTAAGTAGCCAACATAAGTGACCACCATGATGAGTGGCCCAGGTGTAGTTTCTCCAAGAGCTAATCCATCCATCATCTGCCCTGCACTCAACCAATGAAAGTGATCTACTGCACCTTGATAGACATAAGGCAAAACTGCATAAGCTCCACCAAAAGTGAGGAGGGCGGCTTTGGTAAAGAACCAGGCCAGTTCTGGGTAAAGGGTTTTCCAGCCAAATACTATAGTTAACCCAATGATTGGGATGAGGAAAAAGCCGGCGGCAAGCGCAGATTGAACAGCCATTTTTCTTGGGCTAAAGCGGGCATGGTCGGGAATCGGGGTGTCATCATCAATCAGCGCATCAGCAGAATCTCTAGCGTGATCTTGAGAGGGGGTGTTATTTTGAGAAAAATATTCAGGGCGATATTTACTACCCCAAATACCGGTTGCAGCGGCAATCAGCACAATCAGCGGAAAGGCCAAATTGAGGATAAAAATAGCTAAGAAGGAGGCTAGTGCAATCCACTTCAAAGCTTGGTTATAGATTGTGCGTTTGCCAATGCGTACGCCCGCATGAAGGACGATTGCAGTGACTGCCGGTTTAATTCCAAAAAAGATCGCAGCGATCCAGGGTATCTGACCAAAACTCAGGTAAATCCACGAGAGTGCAATGAGGATAAAAAAGGACGGCAGTATAAAAAGCGATCCAGCTAATACGCCGCCGATACCGCGATGCATTAACCAGCCCATATAGGTTACTAGTTGCTGTGCTTCTGGTCCTGGCAACAGCATGCAATAGTTGAGCGCATGTAAAAAGCGCCGCTCAGAAATCCAGCGACGCTTTTCGACTAGCTCTTGGTGAAGGACGGCGATTTGTCCGGCAGGCCCACCAAAGCTAATAAAACCTAGTTTAGCCCAAAATTTAAGGGCCTCACCCAATGGAACGCTCAAGCTTCTTCCATTCCGCCAACCACCTGACTAAAGCCGTTATCCACATAAATGATTTCAGCGGTAATGCCATTGGCCAGGTCTGATAACAAGAAAGAGGCGGTATTGCCAACATCATCAATGGTGACATTGCGACGTAGTGGTGCTGTTGTAGCTACTGCGTCTAAGATCTTGCCAAAACCCTTGATACCCGAAGCTGCCAGAGTTTTGATCGGACCAGCAGAGATGCCATTGACGCGAATGCCCTTTGGTCCGACTGAACCTGCTAAGTAGCGTACAGATGCCTCTAGGGATGCTTTAGCCAAGCCCATGGTGTTGTAGTTCGGGACATTACGTAGGGAACCCAAGTAAGAAAGGGTTAGCAAGGAGGATTTATCACGCAACATCGGTAGGGCTTCTTTAGCCATTGCTGGAAAGCTGTACGCTGAAATATCGTGGGCAATGCGGAAGGCTTCGCGGCTCAGGCCTTCTAAAAAGTCACCAGCTATTGCCTCCCGGGGGGCAAAGCCAATGGCATGAACAAAACCATCAAATTGTGGCCAGGTTTTGGCAAGATCTTTAAAAAGGGCGCTGATTTGCTCGTCGCTGCCCACATCGCAGTCAAAAATCAGCTCGGAATTGAATTCTTTAGCGAAATCGACAATTCTGTCTTTAAAACGCTCGCCCACGTAGGTAAAGGCCAATTCAGCGCCTTCACGGTGACATGCTTTAGCGATGCCATAGGCAATCGAGCGGTTGGAGAGGAGGCCGGTAATCAGAATTTTTTTGCCAGCGAGAAAGCCCATGATGTGTCCTTTGCTTCAAATTAGGTTTGCTATCTACAATTGTTGCATATATGTTGATATTGACCCCCATTCGCCGCGCTACCCAGATCGTACTTTTAGGCCTATTGCTTGGGCTAGGAGTACTGTCGGCTCAGGCCTCCCAAGGAATTTCCCAGTACGGTAAGCCCAAATACCCTGATGGTTTTAGTCATTTTGACTATGTCAATCCCAATGCCCCACGTGGTGGAACCCTCACCTTGCCTAATCCTGGGTCGAGAAGTAGCTTTGATAAATTCAACCCCTTTACTTTGCGTGGAGTCACCGCTCCTGGTATCGAGTTAATGTTTGAGTCCTTGGCGGAGGGCAGTGCAGACGAGGTTTCTAGTATTTATGGTTTATTGGCTGATGATATTCAAGTCGCAGCAGATCATAAGTCAGTCATTTTTCATATTCGACCTGAGGCTAAGTTCTCGGATGGTTCTCCTGTACTCGCTGCGGATGTCAAATATAGTTTTGATACCTTGATGAGCGGGCTTGCGCATCCTCGCTATAAGACTACTTTTGCTGATGTGAAGTCAGCGGTAGTGCTCTCTCCGAGAGAGGTGCGATTTGATTTTAAAAATAATAATTCTGAATTACCAATTATGGTGGGCACACTCCCCATTTTTTCACGCAACTGGGGAAAGCGTCCTGATGGTTCAATGATTCCATTTGATCAGTTGGCCTTTGAAATGCCGATTGGTAGTGGACCTTATTTAATTGAATCTTTTAAGGCCGGTAAATCGATTCTCTTCAAGCGTAATCCGAATTATTGGGTAGATCAATTGAGTAAACCCCTCAATGTGAGGGTGGGGTTTTATAACTTTGATCGAGTGCTCTATAAGTTATACAGTGATGATGCTGTGCGCCTAGAGGCTTTTAAAGCCGGGGAGTTTGATGCTTTAGTCGAGTATCGCGCCAAGATTTGGGCAAAAGGCTATGTTGGTTCCAAGTTTAATGATGGCTCATTATTAAAGAAGGCCTTCACCAATCACAATGGTGCTGGCATGCAGGGTTTTGCAATGAACCAACGCCGTCCAATTTTTCAAGACCCACGGGTGCGCGAAGCTTTGGGTTATGCCTTAGATTTTGAGTGGCTCAATCGCCAACTCTTTTTTGATCAGTACAGTCGCATCAATAGCTACTTTACGAACAGCGATTTGAGTGCGAACTTCAATGGCCCTAGTAAGCCGACTGAAGCCGAACTGAAGATATTGAAGCCGCTTAAAGAAAAGTATCCCAAGTGGGTACCTGATGCAGTGTTTGGTCCAATGCCTGCTGCGCCCTCAACCGCGCCTCCTTCTAGTCTGCGAAATAATTTACGCAAAGCAAGAGAATTATTGGCCCAGGCAGGCTGGCAATATCGTGATGGGGCCTTGCGCAATATGCAGGGCGAACCATTTCGGTTTGAAATGGTTGAGGATGGACCTTTCTTTCTGAGGGTGATTTCAGCTTATACCCGCAATCTGGAGAAGTTAGGTATCCAGGTTGATGTACGCACGAGTGACTTTGCCTTGCATCAGAAGCGGATGGATGAATATGATTTTGATATGACCACCGTGCGCTTTCCGGATTCACAAAATCCAGGAAATGAATTGTGGGATCGTTTTGGTAGTGCAGCGGCCAAAGAGAAGGGGTCTGATAATGTCATTGGAGTGCAGTCTCCGGTGGTCGATGCCTTGGTAAATGAAATTACTAAGGCGCAAAACCGTGAGGAGCTTCGTGCAGCAGCACGCTCGCTGGACCGCGTACTATGGAATAGTTATTACGTCATCCCGCAGTGGTACAACCCCACCCATCGGATCGCATTCCGTAAAGAGATGCGCTATCCAGAGCCGCCTCTCTATTACTCAGCCGAGCCATGGGTAATGCAAAATTGGTGGAAAGAGGAGTCTAAATAATGCAGGGACAAATGCGTACTTATATTCTTAAGCGCTTGCTGTTGATGATTCCAACATTGTTAGGGGTGCTCACCTTAACGTTTGCAGTGGTGCAATTTGTTCCTGGTGGACCGGTGGAGCAGATGGTGCTTGAACTCAAAGGAAAGGGTGCAGGGGCAGTTGGTGGCTCAGAGTCCTCTGGTGCTGGTGCAACGTATCGCGGTCGCCAAGGGGTTGATGCGCAGCGTTTAGAAGAGGTGAAGGCGCTTTACGGCTTTGATAAGCCGCCAGTTGAGCGTTATTTCATGATGCTTGGACGATTTGCTCGTTTTGATTTGGGGCAAAGCTATTACCAGCATGAAAGTGTGTGGCACTTAGTGATCTCCAAGCTACCCGTCTCAATCAGTATTGGCTTGTGGACTTTCTTTTTGACTTATCTCATCTCGATTCCATTAGGTATAGCCAAAGCTGTGCGCGATGGTTCACGTTTTGACGCTATTACCAGCACGATGATCCTGGTTGGCTATGCCATTCCGGGGTTTGTTTTGGGTGTCCTCTTATTGGTGATTTTCGGCGGTGGAAGCTTCTTGCAAATATTTCCTTTGCGCGGTTTAACTTCAGATAATTGGAATGATCTTAGTGTCATGGGCAAGATCATGGATTACTTATGGCATCTGGTTCTCCCAATCACAGCTTCTGCCTTAGGTAGCTTTGCAGTAGTCACGATGCTGACCAAAAACGCTTTCTTGGAAGAAATTCGTAAGCAATATGTGCTCACAGCCAGGGCTAAGGGCCTTACTGAAAACCAAGTGCTATGGAAGCATGTCTTTCGTAATGCATTGTTACCACTAGTGACCGGATTCCCAGCCGCTTTTATTGGGGCATTTTTTACAGGCTCCTTATTAATTGAAACTTTATTCTCCTTAGATGGTTTGGGACTACTCTCCTTTGAATCGGTTATGCGTCGTGACTACCCGGTAGTCTTGGGCACACTGTATTTATTTACCTTGATCGGTTTGGTCACACGTTTGATTTCTGATCTTTGTTACGTCTATGTGGATCCTCGTATTCAGTTTGGTGCGGGAGGTGGTTCATGAGTCGTTGGCAGCGTTTTAAAAAAAGTCGCATAGGCTACGCGAGTCTATGGATCTTTATGATCCTTTTTGGTCTGAGCATGTGCGCTGAATTGATTGCCAATGACAAGCCTTTGATCGTGCGCTATCAGGGGCATCTCTACTTTCCGATTGTGCAAAATCAACCCGAGACTGTATTTGGTGGAGACTTTGCCACACCTACGGATTTTTTAGATCCTGATATTCGCCACAATATTACGAGCGCAGGTAATTGGGCGATTTATCCGATTATTCCGTATAGCTACGAAACCTTAAATTATTTTTCCCAGGTACCCAATCCTGCACCCCCTTCGGCAGAGAACTGGTTCGGAACAGACGATCGTGGGCGCGATGTCTTGGCGCGTTTGATTTATGGTTTCAGGCTTTCTATTTTGTTTGGGCTCGCCTTAACAATTGTGGGTGTCAGTATTGGCATTCTCACGGGCTCTTTGATGGGTTATTTTGGCGGTAAATTTGATTTGATCTCGCAGCGTTTTATTGAAATCTGGGCATCAATGCCAGAGCTATATCTGCTGATCATTTTTGCCTCTATATTTAATCCTAGTGTGTCGCTGTTAATTATTTTGTTAGCAGCTTTTGGTTGGATGGGATTATCTGATTATGTGCGTGCAGAATTTTTTCGCAATCGCGCTTTGGAATATGTGCGTGCGGCAAAAGCCTTAGGTTTGACTAATTTCCAAATCATGCGCAGGCACATTCTTCCCAATAGTCTGACACCGGTGATCACTTTCTTGCCGTTTCGTATGAGTGCTGCCATCCTATCGTTAACCAGCTTGGATTTTTTGGGATTGGGTGTTCCTCCCGGAACGCCTAGTCTTGGTGAGTTGCTTGCTCAGGGCAAAGGCAATTTAGAGGCATGGTGGATTTCTTTATCCACCTTTGTTGTATTAGTAGCGACCTTATTGTTATTAACCTTTATGGGTGAGGCATTACGTGATGCATTTGATTCTCGTAAGGTGGGTCTGTTATCGAAAGGTCGCGGATGAGCAAGCAAAATTCTGCCTTACTGCGTTATGAGAATTTTTCAATTTCGTTTGGTTCAGGCCGCCGAGAAAAATGGGCTGTCAGTAATTTAGATCTTGAAGTGGGCATCGGGGAGCGGGTCGCGCTCGTTGGAGAATCTGGCTCTGGTAAGACGCTCACGGCACTTGCCCCTTTGAGGTTAGAACCCGAGGGCGCCAAAGTATCAGGTCGTATTTGGTGGGGTGGCAAGGAAGAGGGCGTCCAGCCAGTAGATTTACTGGCTTTGCCGATTGAACAAATCCGGAAAATTCGTGGTCGCGAAATTGCCATGGTGTTTCAGGAGCCGATGACTGCCTTGAATCCACTCTTTACTGTGGGCAATCAAATCGTAGAGGCCGTACAGATTTACCAGCCTTTGATTTCTAAAGCAGAGTGCGTATCTGCGGCAATCAATTTGCTCAAGAAAACCGGTATTCCAGAGCCAGATAGACGCTTTCACTCCTACCCACATCAACTATCAGGCGGGCAAAGACAGCGCGCCATGATTGCCATGGCTTTGGCCTGTAAACCGCGCCTATTAATTGCTGATGAACCAACCACTGCACTGGATGTGAGCTTGCGGATGCAAATTTTAGATTTGCTTAAAGAGCTCCAGGCAGAAGCAACGGGGGATGGTGGGATGGGGATCTTATTAATTACCCATGATCTCAATTTAGTAAAGCACTTTGCCAACCGCGTTGCTGTCCTCAATCAGGGCAAGATGATGGAGGTGGGTTCCACGGATCAGATTTTTCATCATCCGGATAATTCTTATACTGAAATGCTGGTCAATAGCGAGCCCGCACGAGAGATTGCTCCTGTAATGCCTTTGGCACCAGTTCTTTTAAAAACAAATGCCCTTTCAGTAGCGTATCCGAGTTCTGAGTCAATCTCATGGTTAAAAAAAGCACCGCCTCATAAAGTGCTGCGTAAAGTCAGCTTTGAATTAAAGCAGGGGCAAACGATTGGAGTAATCGGGGAGTCTGGTTCCGGCAAGACCACTCTTGGCATGGCTGTATTGGGATTGCTGGGTGATGGTAATGCCCAGGTTTCGGGTGAGGTGGAAGTGCTGGGTGAAGATTGGCAAGATCTGAAGCCCGCGCAAAGGCGTGCAATGCGTTCGAGTTTGCAGGTGATCTTTCAGGATCCATTTGGTTCTCTATCTCCGCGAATGACGGTTAAACAAATCATTGCAGAAGGCCTGGATGTACATTTCCCCAAACTGACTTCTGCAGAACGCGAGTCCCGCATCTTAGATATCGTACGCGAAGTGGGATTGGAGCGGGGTGTCCTGGAGCGCTATCCCCATGAGTTTTCTGGTGGTCAACGCCAACGGATTGCGATTGCCAGAGCCTTGATCTTGCGCCCGCAGATCTTGGTGCTTGATGAGCCCACTTCAGCCTTGGACGTTTCGATTCAAAAGCAAGTTTTGGCTTTACTCAGCGAATTGCAGAAAAAATACAATCTCGCGTATCTGATGATTAGTCACGATTTAGCTGTCATTCGAGCTATGTCTCATGAGTTAATGGTTCTGAAGGAGGGTAAGGTAGTTGAGTTTGGTGATACCGAGACCCTGATCAAGCATCCGCGTCAGGCATATACAAAAGAACTATTTACCGCAGCTGAGCTTACTTAATGTAATGGCTTAAGAGGGCTATTTTGGTGCATATCTACCAGCAATAAATAATTATTCCTTTTTAAACAATCACTTAAGCAATTAAAGAGATCTTGGTTAAATCATTCTTCTTTGTTAAACTGCACGAATGTCATTAAAAAACTTGCTACCAGCTACCGCTCTCAGCGCACTAAGAGCGATTCTGGCTACTTGCGTTCTTGCCCTGCTGGCCTCAAATTCTTACGCCTTAGATAATCCAAGTGATTCCGTTGCAGATACCCCTGCGCCTAAGGAAAGTATGTTTCAAGCTGGTAAGTCTTACTTTGCACGGGTATCCGATCGCCTAATGGATTCTGTAGCGGGGAAGCCTGATGAGTTGATCAATCGCGCCATGGAGGCGATTGGCGTGCGTTATCGATGGGATGCTGAATTACCTCAGACTGGTTTAGATGGCAGCAGTTTTGTTGGTTACGTATTTAAAGATAAATTGGGTTTCTTATTGCCACGCAAGTCTACGGAGATGAGTCGTGTGGGCAAGCCAATTGGCCGAGAAGAACTGCAGCCAGGAGACTTAGTATTTTTTAACACTATGCGCCTCACTTTTTCTCATGTGGGCATTTATGTTGGCGATAACAAATTCATTCACTCACCATCCAAGGGTACGAGTGTGCGGATTGATGATTTAGGTAGTCTCTACTGGGATAAGCGATTTGACGGTGCCCGGCGTTTAGATGGTAGCGACGGCTTAGACGATGCTCGCAGGCAAGAATTACTAAACGAAGCTAAAAATATTAAACGCGGCGCTAACAATCTTTAGTCCCTGAGCTTTTCTTTAATCAGTGCCATTTGTTCTTGGGCAGCGATTTCTCCCGCTAATACAGCTGCATTCCTGGATTTGAAATCAGCGCTACTCATTTGTTTGAGTTGTGGTGTGATCACAATATCGGCGGCTTTCAATTCGTACTGATTGATACTTCTTTGCATGATTGAAATCGTTTGCTGGAGGATGCCAAGGGTGCCTGATGCATCTTGATGCACCGGTTCGGAAGAAATATTCACCGCAATCACCAGGGTTGCACCCATTTGTCTGGCATAACTGACCGGTACGGGTGCCACCAGACCGCCATCTATGTACTCTTTACCGCTGATCACTGCGGGTTGAAAAACGCCAGGTACGCTACAAGATGCACGCACTGCTAGGCCAGTATTGCCAGATCGAAATAGGATGCCTTTGCCCGACTGCAGGTCAGTTGCAACCACCCCCAGAGGGATGTTCATTTGTTCAATTGTCTTGTTGTGAACCTCGCGATTGAGCATCGCTTGTAGGGCATCGCCCTTTATCAAGCCACCAAAACGTCCGGCAAATGGCAGGCCCCAATCGGCAATCGTAGCCTCATCTAAATTGAGGGCGAGGCGGTTCAATTCGTTGCCTGAGGCGCCCGAGGCATACAGTGCGGCAATGACACTTCCTGCACTACTACCAACGACCATATCGGGTCTAATTCCTTGTGCTTCAAGCACCTTAATGACGCCAATATGAGCAAATCCTCTGGCTGCGCCGGCACCCAATACCAGTGCCACAACTGGCTTACGGGTGGGTGTGCTTGTGCAACCTGGAACTATGCCGATTGCTCCAACACCCAGGCTAATACCTAGAAAGCGACGTCGAGAATTCGGTATTGGTTCGGAAAGTGGCGTTTTGCTATCAAATGAGTTCATATAGCTATTGTATTGAGCCTTACCTTATAATGGGGGAGCGGTGGACGAATGAACTTCGTTTTAGCACCGGCAGCCCTCCAAATTGAAAATCAGAGACAAATGCTGCCAGTGGCTAGAGAGCACCCCAAACCCATTACTGAATACCTTTTTAAAGTCTACCCAGGTACTGCCTGATAGCCGAACTTTATGGACGATCACAACAAGCGCGTAATTGAAACTGCACTCCTGTGCGCACAGGAGCCACTCACTGTTGCGGATCTGACTCGATTATTTGCAGACGATGTCACGTCCAATGACATCGATGAAATGTTGCAAGTTATCCAGCACGAGTGGGATGACAAAGGCATGGAGTTAGTACATATCGCTACGGGTTGGCGTTTTCAGAGTCGTTTGTCAATGCGTGAGTATCTCGATCGCCTCACTCCAGAAAAGCCACCGCGTTATTCTCGTGCTGTCATGGAGACTTTGGCGATTATTGCTTATCGTCAACCGGTCACACGCGGTGAGATTGAAGAGATTCGCGGTGTTGCTGTAAGCAGCAATGTGATGAAGCAACTAGAAGATCGTGGTTGGGTAGAAGTTATTGGACATAAAGAAACAGTTGGACGTCCCGGGCTCTATGCGACCACCAAACAATTTTTAGATGATTTGAGTCTGACGAATTTACAAAGCCTGCCGATGTTGGAAGACGCGGCCCCAATGGCGGCTGCTGAGCAACTTGGTCAGGCAGTCATTCAATTTGACCCGGAGACGGCAACCGTTGAATCTGTAGTCACGCTGGATGAGCAGGTGCTTGTCGAAGAAACTACTGAAGAGGTTTCTATCGAATTTGCAGAAGGCGATGCGGATGAGGTAACTATTGAAGTTACCGAAGAAATAAGTGAAGCAGTAATTGAAATATCTACTCCAGAATCTGATGAGTCATCAGAATAAAAAAAATTAATAATTAATGACAAGCTCTAACGAAAACGAATCATCTCCAGTAGCAAATCCATCGACCACTGAGTCTACCCCTGCAGGGGCGCAAGACCTCAAGGCGGAAGGTCGTGAAGGTGGCGAGCGTCGCCCGCGTCGCACTGGTAAGCACCCATTTAATAAGAAGCGTCCGTTTAACAAAGACAAACCACGCCGTGAAGGTGGTGAGCATGCTCCACGTGAAGGCGGAGCAAATACAGCCTCTAAATTAGCGCCTAATCCCGCTGAGAGTGAAGCCTTATTTGCTGCGGTTGTATCAGGAGAATTTGATGCAGCATTAGATGCACCTGAAGTCATTGATGCACCCAATCCCGATGGCCCTAATGAGAGTGAAATTTCTCATCAGACTGGCGCTGAGCGCCGCGCACAACGCGTGCGCCATGACGAAGATGCAGATGTGCCCAGTGAAGATGAGATGAGTAGTTTGCAGTTCGCCAATGTGGATGATTTGCCTTTAAGCTTGCGCGATGAAGTGTGGTCCGATCTCGATGGCCTGGATGATGATGCTGATGATGAGGATACCGTCAAGCTGCATAAAGTCTTGGCTGATGTCGGTATGGGTTCGCGCCGCGACATGGAGGACTTGATTATCCAAGGCCGTGTTTCAGTAAATGGCCTGCCAGCGCATATTGGCCAACGTATTGGGCCAACCGATCAAGTTCGCATCAATGGCAAACAGGTCTATCGTAAGATTCAGACAAAACCACCACGCGTTATTCTTTATCACAAGCCCTCGGGCGAGATTGTGAGTCAGTCCGATCCTGAGGGTCGTCCAACTGTTTTTGATCGCCTGCCAAAGCCGCGCCAGGGTCGTTGGATTGCTGTAGGTCGCTTGGACTTTAATACCGAAGGTCTTTTGTTGTTCACCACCTCTGGGGAATTAGCCAATCGCCTGATGCACCCTCGTTATGGTGTTGAACGCGAATACGCAGTGCGTATTTTGGGTGAGCTCAGTCAAGAAAATATCGCCCAGTTGAAGTCAGGTATTCAATTGGATGATGGACAAGCCCGGTTTTTGCGTTTGGCAATGGGTGGCGGTGACGGAGCAAACCGTTGGTACCACGTTGCTTTGACTGAAGGTCGTAACCGGGAGGTGCGCCGCATGTTTGAGGCGGTTGGTCACACGGTATCCCGTTTGTTGCGAACACGCTATGGCATGTTCTTGCTGCCGCCGCGCTTACGTCGTGGCAAGTGGGAGGAAGTTACGCCTGGTGGCGTTGCCAGTCTGATGAAACAAGCTGGACTTAAAGTTCCACAACCTCAAGATAACAAAGGGCGCGGTCCCGGCACAGGGCATCATGGTCGAGATCGTCAATCTGGAGTGGGTGGGGATGATTTCCAGCCAGACCCAATGCAAACTTCGGTTTCTTATTGGGGTTCTAAAGATGCATTAACTATGGCTAGCAGCCATCATGGGTTGACTCACCAAGGTCGTGGCGGCAAGCCTGGCCAAGGTAACGGCGGATCAGGCGAGGGTCGCGGTCCTTTCAGGGGGCGCACCCAAGGCGGTAGACCTGGTCAAGGCGGGGGGCAGGGCGCAGGTCAAGGTGCTCAAGGCAGAGGTGGTCAAAACCGCAGTAAAGGCGCCAAAGTACATCATGGGCAGTCTGCATTTGTCACAGCCAGTCCGCAAACCCCAGGAAATGGCCCCAAACGTAACGCACCAAAAGGGCGCAAACCCTTTAATAAGGGTCCACGTAAGCCGAGAAATCCGAGTGAAAGCTTCTGATTTGTATTGGTTTTCTTGTAAATCGGCTATAATTTCGGTCTTACAGCAGAATTCTGCTGTTTTTGGTTGTCACCGACTGATGTTGCGATCAACGTAAGTCGGCCTGTTCTGAATTTAAGAATATGGGCTTTGAAGCCCATTTTTTTTTGCCAATTCGGCATGAGGGAGTGTTGTGAAAGATCAGCGGGTTATTGCTGCAGAGCTGGAAAACTTAGGTTACGTACTCGTAGATATCGAGCGCGAAGCCGGTGGTTTGCTGCGCGTCACAATTGAAAATCCGGATTACGAACGATTGATTACGGTGGTTGACTGTGAAAAAGTAAGCCACCAACTAAGTTATACCTTACCGGTAGAAAACATCCCTTACGAGCGTTTGGAGATTTCATCGCCAGGCCTGGATCGTCCAGTGAAGTCGGCTGCTGATTTTGAACGTTTTGCTGGCATGGAAGTCGATATGAAATTGCGCGTTGCCGTGGGCAATCGCAAAAATTTTCGTGGTGTGTTGCAAGGTTTGCTGAGCGGTGAATTAGATTCTCCGGATGCGAAATTTGGTTTGTTGTTTGAGGGCACTGATGGTGCGCAGTCTCAATTGGAGTTTTCTTTAGCCGAGGTCGATAAGACTCGGTTGGTCCCTGTTATTGATTTCAAAGGAAGAAAGTCATGAGTCGAGAAGTTCTCATGTTGGCAGACGCCCTAGCGCGTGAAAAAAACGTTGATCAAGCAATCGTGTTTGAGGCACTAGAAATGGCCTTAGCCTCTGCGACCAAGAAGCGTTATGCAACTGAAGATGTTGACATTCGCGTGTCGATCGATCGCGATAGCGGTGAATACGAGACATTCCGTCGTTGGTTGGTTGTCCCTGACGAGGCTGGACTGCAAGAGCCTGATAAAGAGATCTTACACTTTGAGGCCATTGAGCAATTTCCGGATATGGAAGTTGGTGAGTACATCGAAGAGCAAATTGAATCTTTAGCATTTGGCCGTATTGGAGCTCAAGCAGCTAAGCAAGTGATTTTGCAGCGTATTCGCGATGCAGAACGCGAGCAAATCTTGAATGACTATCTTGAGCGTGGCGAAAAAGTCATGACTGGTACTGTCAAGCGGGCTGATAAAAATGGTTTGATCATTGAATCTGGTCGTGTAGAGGCATTGTTGCGCCGTGATCAAATGATTCCAAAAGAGAACTTACGTTCAGGCGATCGTGTACGTGCATACATTCTTAAAGTTGATCGCGAGGCACGCGGTCCACAGATTGAGTTGTCCCGCACTTGTCCAGAGTTTTTGATTAAATTATTTGAGAACGAAGTTCCTGAAATGGAGCAAGGATTATTGGAGATCAAGGGCGCCGCTCGTGATCCTGGTATCCGCGCAAAAATTGCTGTTATCACTTATGACAAGCGTATTGATCCAATCGGAACTTGCGTTGGTGTCCGTGGTACGCGCGTTACTGCAGTGCGTAATGAAGTGGCTGGTGAGGCAGTTGATATTGTGTTGTGGTCAGAAGACCCAGCGCAATTTGTGATTGGTGCCTTGGCACCGGCTCAAGTTTCTTCGATTGTGGTTGATGAAGAGCGTCATGCGATGGATGTGGTGGTTGATGAAGAGAACTTGGCAATTGCTATTGGCCGCAGCGGACAAAACGTGCGCTTGGCTAGTGATTTGACGGGTTGGCAGATCAATATCATGACTCCTGAAGAGTCTGCTGAGAAAACAGAAAAAGAAGCGCAATCTGTACGTCAGCTATTCATGGATAAGTTGGACGTGGATCAGGAAGTAGCTGACATTTTGATTGAAGAGGGTTTCAATACATTGGAAGAGGTTGCCTATGTACCCTTATCGGAGATGTTGGAAATCGACTCATTCGATGAAGATACTGTCAATGAACTTCGTACACGTGCACGCGACTCATTATTAACAATGGAGTTGGCAAAAGAAGAGCGCGTTGGCGAAGTTTCGCAAGATTTGCGTTCCCTTGAAGGAATGACAACCGAATTGATTGCCAAGCTTGCTGACAATCAAGTTCACACCCGTGACGACCTGGCTGAACTGGCTGTTGATGAGCTGGTTGAGGCGACACAAATTGACGAAGAAACTGCGAAAACGCTCATCATGAAAGCGCGCGAACATTGGTTTACTTCATGAGAGGAAGTAGTGCATGGCAACAACAGTAAAAGTACTCGCTACAGAACTTAAACGAACCTCGGTTGACCTCTTGGAGCAATTAAAGGCGGCTGGGATTAATAAGGCTTCTGAAGACGAGAGCATTACCGAGAAGGACAAAACAGTCCTGCTTGAACATTTGCAAAAAGAGCATGGTAGCGCCGATACTGGTAATCGTAAAAAAATTACTCTCATCAAGCGCGAAAGCTCCGAGATTCGTCAGGCTGATTCCACTGGCCGAACTCGTACTGTTCAGGTAGAGGTGCGCAAGAAGCGCGTATTGGTTAAGGCTGGTGAAACCGCGCCTGCCCCAGTAGTTGAAGATGCACCAGCAAAAGTTGCTGCACCAGCAGCACCTGCCAAATCGATTTTGTCAGAAGAAGAGCTTGAGAAACGTGCTGCAGAAGCAACGCGTCAAGCTCAGCTATTGGCTCGTCAAGAAGCGGAAATGAAGGCAGCAGAAGAGGCTCGCGTCAAAGAAGTCGCTGCTGCGGCAGTGCCAGCCCCGGTAGAAAAAGAAGTGAAGGCTGTTGATGAGGTGCCTGCTGCTGCCGCTGCAGAAGCAGAGGCAGCCGAGAAGAAGGTAAAGGCAGATAAAGCAGCCAAAGATTTGGCTGATGCCAATAAAGCGCAATTAGCTGATATTACCAAGCGTCGCGCAGCTGCTGAGGCTGAGGCTTTAGCGATTCGCGACATGATGAGTGCGCCAGCTCGTGTTCTCAAAGCACCAAGCGAAGTTGCTGCTGAAGAAGCAAAAAAAGGAACCTTGCATAAACCTGCTAAGGCAGAGGGTGCGGACGATAAGAAGAAAGCCCCAGCTAAAGTTGGCGGTAAAACGATTAAGTCGGCTGAAACATCTTCCACTTGGCAAGAAGAAGGCGCAAAAAAACCCGGCGGTCTGAAGACACGCGGCGATAGTTCCGGTGGTGCAAGTGGATGGCGTTCTGGCGGTGGCAGAAAAAAACAACGTCAAATTGCAGAGGCAAACGTTGACACGAACTTCCAGGTTCCAACAGAGCCTGTAGTGCGTGATGTGCATGTACCTGAAACCATTACGGTTGCTGATTTAGCGCATGCAATGGCGGTCAAGAGTGCTGAAGTCATTAAGCTGCTGATGGGTATGGGGCAGATGGTTACGATTAACCAGGTGCTCGATCAAGATACTGCAATGATCATTGTTGAAGAGATGGGTCATACTGCACATGCTGCGAAGTTGGATGATCCTGATTTGGACTTAGGTACTGCTGGACATGACGCTGAGTTATTGTCACGTCCTCCGGTGGTAACAGTCATGGGTCACGTTGACCACGGTAAAACCTCTTTATTAGATAAGATTCGTACCGCCAAAGTGGCTACTTGCGAAGCCGGCGGCATCACTCAGCATATTGGTGCTTATCACGTTGAAACACCGCGTGGCATGATTACCTTCTTGGATACCCCGGGCCATGAAGCCTTTACGGCAATGCGTGCTCGTGGTGCTAAGGCGACTGATATTGTGATCTTGGTGGTTGCGGCTGATGATGGAGTGATGCCGCAAACTAAAGAGGCGATTCACCACGCATTGGCAGCTGGCGTTCCTCTGGTGGTTGCTATTAATAAGATTGATAAGCCTGATGCCAATCCAGAGCGTGTCAAAACCGAATTGGTGGCAGAGCAGGTCGTTCCAGAAGAATACGGTGGAGACGTTCCCTTCATCGAAGTTTCTGCAAAAACTGGCTTAGGTATTGATGCTTTACTTGAGAACGTTTTATTGCAAGCTGAAATTCTGGAACTGAAGGCTCCTAAAGATGCTCCAGCACAAGGTCTGGTTATCGAGGCACGTTTAGATAAAGGCCGTGGTCCTGTTGCAACTGTATTGGTTCAATCAGGCACTTTGAAGCGTGGCGATATGTTGTTGGCAGGCTCTGCCTTTGGTCGCGTGCGTGCAATGCTTGATGAGAATGGCAAGCCATGTAATGAAGCTGGTCCTTCTATTCCGGTGGAAATTCAAGGTCTATCTGAGGTTCCTGCTGCTGGTGAGGCAGTTCAAGTGGTTCCTGACGAGCGTAAAGCCCGTGAAATCGCACTCTTCCGTCAAGGTAAGTTCCGTGACGTGAAGTTGGCTAAACAACAGGCAGTCAAGCTTGAAACCATGATGGAAAACATGGGCGAAGGCGCGATCGAAGCTAAGCTCTTGCCATTAATCATCAAGGCAGACGTACAGGGCTCACAAGAAGCCTTGTCACAATCCTTGCAAAAACTTTCCACACCAGAGGTTAAGGTGCAAATCGTTCACGCCGGTGTTGGTGGCATCACTGAAACTGATGTGAATTTGGCGGTTGCTTCTAAGGCGGTGATTATTGGCTTTAACTCCCGTGCCGATGCGGCAGCCCGTAAGCTTGCAGAAAATAATGGCGTTGATATTCGTTATCACAACATTATTTATGACGCGGTTGATGAAGTAAAAGCAGCGTTGAGCGGCATGTTGACACCAGATAAGAAAGAAGAAATCACCGGTATGGTGGAGATTCGTCAAGTCTTCTTGGTTTCTAAGGTTGGCGCGATTGCTGGTTGCTTGGTAACTGATGGTGTCGTGAAGAGAACTTCAAGCGTTCGACTGCTGCGTGATAACGTGGTTGTCTGGACTGGCGAGTTGGACTCTCTTAAACGCTTCAAAGATGACGCAAAAGAAGTGCGCGCCGGTGTTGAGTGCGGCCTCTCATTGAAGGGTTATAACGACATCAAGGAGGGTGATCAACTCGAAGTGTATGAAGTAACTGAAGTTGCTAGAACACTTTAAGCGACCGCAATTGCATGCATAAAACCAGTCCGCATCGTAACCAACGTCTCGCCGATCAAATTCAGCGAGACTTGGCTGAGTTGATTCCTCGTGAATTGCGCAGCCCGACATTGGGTTTGATTACATTGCAAAGTGTAGAGTTAACACCTGACTTAGCCCATGCCAAGGTGTTCTTCACCGTCTTGGGTGCAGAGCCTGAGCATGCTGCAAAGGCTCTGCAAGAAAAGGCGGGTTATTTGCATTCTTTGTTATTTAAACGTTTGCATATTCATACTGTTCCTACTTTGCATTTTCACTATGACAGCTCTGTTGAGCACGGCATTGAAATGTCGCGCTTAATTGATCAGGCAGTTGATAGTGATCGTAAAGATGAGGCTCAGTAAAAGTCATGTCAGTTCGCATTGATGGCGTAATCTTGCTTGATAAACCTGTGGGCATGAGTTCGCAGGGTGCGGTTACGGCCGTTAAGCGTGCATTCAATGCTGATAAGGCAGGCCATACGGGCACCCTAGATCCGATGGCTACCGGTTTACTGCCTATCTGCTTGGGTGAGGCTACCAAGTATTCACAGGATTTATTGGACGCAGATAAAACCTATATCGCTCAAGTGAGGTTTGGTTCAAGGACCGATACGGGTGATGCTGAAGGTCTCGTTATTGAAGAATTACCATTACCTACTTTTGCTGACGAAGCTTCCTTGATGGCTGCACTGAATAGCTTGTTACCCCAATTTACTGGTGCGATCTCACAGACACCGCCTATGTATTCTGCTCTCAAGCGCGATGGCAAACCCCTTTATGAATACGCTAGAGCAGGTGTTGAGCTCGAACGAACGCCCCGCAATATTACGATTCACTCGATTCGTTGGACTGCTATCAACTGGCCTGAAGCCACATTAGAGGTTTCATGCAGCAAAGGAACCTATATTCGGGTATTGGCCGAAGATATTGGTAATGCGCTAGCTTGTGGCGCCCATTTGGTTGGTTTGCGCCGAACCGAGGTAGGGCATCTCACCTTAGAACAATCGTTTGACTTGGAGTTGATTCGCAGTGGTTTGCAAAATCACTCATCCTACATCCTTCCGGTTGATGCCTTGTTGCAAACCTTGCCGCATTTAACTGTTGATGAGCAACAAGCTAAGCGCCTAGAAATGGGGCAACGCGTGCCACTCAATATTCCTTCGATTGAGGCTCTAGTGCGTATTTATCGTGCTACAGCTGCCTCGCACAATTTTATTGGCACTGCGGATTGGCGTTCTGGAGTGCTACATCCCAAACGTTTGATTTCCACAGCCCATTAAACCGAACTGACTTATTTATTCACTAATCTTTATCCAACTTTTATTCTAACTACAGAAGCTTCACATGACTAAACGCGCACTTCGTAATATCGCTATCATCGCCCACGTTGACCACGGTAAAACTACCTTGGTTGATCAACTCTTGCGCCAATCCGGCACATTTCGTTCCAATGAAAAAATGACCGAACGCGTCATGGACTCGAACGACTTGGAAAAAGAGCGTGGCATTACTATTTTGTCCAAGAACTGTGCGGTTGAATATGACGGCACTCATATTAATATCGTTGACACACCGGGACACGCCGACTTTGGTGGCGAGGTAGAGCGTGTGCTTTCTATGGTTGATGGGGTATTGTTATTGGTGGATGCAGTTGAAGGTCCAATGCCACAAACCCGTTTCGTGACTAAGAAAGCCTTGGCGCTTGGCTTGAAGCCAATCGTAGTGATCAATAAAGTTGATCGTCCAGGTGCACGTACGGATTACGTCATTAATGCAACATTTGAGTTGTTTGATAAGCTGGGTGCCACTGAAGAACAGTTGGATTTCCCAGTGGTGTATGCCTCTGGTTTGAATGGCTATGCTGGCTTGACTGATGATGTGCGTGAAGGTGATATGCGCCCATTGTTCGACACAGTGTTAAAGCACGTGCCGGTGCGTGATGACAATCCTGATGGTCCTTTGCAGCTACAAATTACCTCGATTGAGTACAGCACCTACGTTGGCAAGATCGGTGTAGGCCGTGTTAACCGCGGAACAGTTAAGCCTTTGATGGATGTCGTATTTATGGATGGTCCTGACGGCGCTGTTCGTAAAGGTCGTATTAATCAGGTATTGAAATTCCGTGGACTTGAGCGTGAATTAGTGGATGAAGCACAAGCAGGCGACATCGTATTGGTAAATGGTATTGAAGACCTCGCGATTGGTACAACGATTTGCGCAGTTGACGTGCCAGAAGCTTTGCCTATGCTCAAGATTGATGAGCCCACCTTGACCATGAACTTTATGGTGAACACCAGCCCATTGGCTGGACGTGAAGGCAAGTTTGTGACTAGCCGTCAAATTCGTGAGCGTTTAGACCGCGAATTGAAATCCAATATGGCTCTGCGTGTTAAAGAAACTGATGACGATACTGTATTTGAAGTGTCTGGTCGTGGTGAATTGCACCTCACTATTTTGGTTGAAACAATGCGTCGTGAAGGTTATGAGTTGGCTGTTTCACGTCCTCGCGTGGTATTCCACGAAGTTGATGGCGTGAAGATGGAGCCATATGAGAACTTAACCGTGGACGTTGAAGATACAACTCAAGGCTCCGTAATGGAAGACTTGGGTAAGCGTAAAGGTGAATTGCTCGACATGGTAAGCGATGGTAAAGGCCGCACCCGTTTGGAATACCGTATTCCTGCGCGTGGCTTGATCGGTTTCCAGGGTGATTTCATGACAATGACTCGCGGTAATGGCTTAATGAGTCATACCTTTGATTCTTATGCTCCTGCTAAAGACGGTATTTTGGGTGAGCGTCATAACGGCGTACTGATTAGCCAAGACGATGGTGAAGCAGTAGCTTACGCGCTCTGGAAATTACAGGATCGCGGCCGTATGTTTGTAAGCCCTGGCGATCCTTTATATGAAGGAATGGTCATTGGTATCCATAGCCGTGATAACGACTTGGTTGTGAACCCTATTAAAGGCAAGCAATTAACTAACGTTCGTGCCTCTGGTACAGACGAAGCGGTTCGCTTGGTTACGCCTATTGCTATGAACTTGGAGTATGCGGTTGAATTTATTGACGATGATGAATTGGTAGAAGTAACGCCTAAGAGCATTCGTATTCGTAAGCGCTACTTGAAAGAGCATGAGCGCAAGAAAGCATCGCGTGACTAAGTCATGCGTTAATAAAGAAGCCGCCCGAGATGTTGTAGGGCGGTTTTTTTTATTCCGTTAAATAAAACAGAAAAGCGGCAGCTGGAAAGCCAAAGCCAATAGATGCCACTAGCGTCCAACCACCATATAGATAGGCTACACTGGCAATGCCAGAGCCGATAGCGCCACCAATAAAAAAGATGGCCATATACAAAGCATTCAAGCGACTGCGTACTTCTGCACCCAAAAGGTAGATTGTCCGCTGGCCTAAAACCACATTGCATTGCACGCCCATATCTAGCAAGATGCCAGCGAGCACTAGGCAAAATAGTGAGGCCGATGTTCCCCCAAAGAGAGACAGCAAAAATGCAAAAGCCCCAGTTGCCAAGGCAAATCCTGTGGCTGGTTTGGCATAACCTTTATCGGCAATTCGCCCAGCGATCGGTGCAGCAATGGCGCCCATAGCACCAGCTAGCGCAAACAGGGCAATACCTTGCTGAGAAAGCTTAAATAGTGGTCCAGATAGCAGTAGGGGTATCGCAGTCCAAAACAAGCTAAATGAGGCAAAAAGCGCTGCCTGATAGAGCGCTCGGCGGCGTAGGATTGGGGTATCTCTTAATAAAGACCATAGGGACTTAATCAGGCGGAAGTAATGGTGGTTTAGGGTAGGTTGGCGCTCTGGTAGCAAATTCCACAAAATAACTGCCAAGATGATTAATAGGACCGCAGACATTCCAAATACGGTGCGCCAACCAAAGTGGTGAGCAATGAAACCCGAAATCGGACGCGCTAACATCACACCCAATAGAAGGCCGCTCATGATGTTTCCTACGGTACGACCTCGACGCTCTTCAGGAGAAATGTGCGCCGCAATTGGGATTAGCATCTGTACGGCCACTGAGCCGATGCCTACTAAAAGGGAGGCAAATAAAAACCAGAGGGCATTGGGCGCTAGCATGGCCATCACCAAGGCTAGGATTGCCCCTGAGATTGTCAATAAAATCAATTTACGGTTTTCTACAAGATCACCCAGTGGCACAAGTAAGATTAGGCCGATGCAATACCCTATCTGTGTGAGGGTAACTATCAGGCTAGCAGCGGATTCTGAGAGGCCGATTTCTGGGGCAATTAAGCTAATTAAAGGCTGCGCATAGTAGAGGTTCGCAATCAAAATGCCGCAAGCCAGGGCGAAGACAAAAACAAGCCCTCGGGGCATATGAATTGAGGCTTTAGAGTTTGCTGTAAGGGTCATGTTCGATAGTTTATTCTCTATCCTTCAATCCTGTTTAGAACCTTTTTATAAGTATTTATGCTGCCTTCAATCGAACAAAGACTTGCCCTAGAACTCTCCGCTAAACCTGCTCAAGTAGCAGCAGCCATCGCACTCATGGATGAAGGTGCTACTGTGCCTTTTATTGCCCGTTACCGTAAAGAAGCTACTGGCGGATTAGATGATGCGCAACTGCGTTTGCTCGAAGAGCGCTTAAGTTATTTGAGGGAGCTGGAAGAGCGTCGTAAGGCGATCGTAGCTGCTATTGAGGAGCAGGGCAAGATGACCCCTGAGTTGCTCAAGAGCATTATGTTGGCGGAGGATAAGACTCGGCTAGAAGATTTATACCTGCCATATAAATTGAAGCGTCGTACTAAGGCACAAATTGCCTTAGAGGCAGGTTTGGAGCCGCTAGCAAACGACTTATTGCAAGATCCTAATCTCACCCTAGATACTGAGGCAGCAAAATACATTAAAGAGGCCTTTCAATCTGACCAAGGTGATAACCCGGGTGTTCCAGATATCAAAGCAGCGCTTGAGGGTGCTCGCCAAATCTTGATGGAGCGTTTTGCTGAAGATGCTGCGCTAGTGCAGTCATTGCGTACTTACTTACAAGACCATGGTGTGGTTGAATCAAAGGTGATTGCAGGCAAAGAGCAAGAGGGTGAGAAGTTTGCGGATTACTTTGATTATTCTGAACCTATTAAAGCAATTCCATCGCATCGTGCTCTGGCTTTATTTAGAGGGCGTCGCGAACAAATACTGATGGTTAATTTGCGCCTGGATACCGAAGAAGAAAAGCCAAGATGGGATGCGCCTCACAACCCTTGCGAATCTCGTATTGCTAATCACTTTAAGATTAAAAATGAAGGGCGACCAGCTGATCAATGGTTGGCTGATACAGTGCGTTGGACGTGGCGGATTAAATGCTCCTTGCATCTTGAGTCTGAGCTGATGAGTGCTTTGCGTGAGCGCTCAGAAACTGAAGCCATTCATGTATTCGCACGTAACTTAAAAGATTTACTACTAGCAGCACCTGCTGGGCCACGAGTCACGATTGGTTTAGATCCTGGCATGCGTACCGGCGTGAAGGTGGCTGTGGTCGATGCCACTGGCAAGGTGGTCGATACAGATGTCATTTACCCACATCAACCCAAAAATGATTGGGCGGGTTCCCTGCACACACTGGCAAAATTGGCGGAGAAGCACCAAGCCACCTTAATCTCGATTGGTAACGGCACTGCATCGCGTGAGACCGATAAGTTGGCGCAAGACTTAATCAAGGCCAAGCCTGAATTAAGGCTCACCAAAATTGTTGTATCGGAAGCGGGGGCATCGGTGTATTCGGCTTCTGAATATGCCTCTAAAGAGTTACCCGGAATGGATGTTTCTCTACGTGGCGCAGTATCCATTGCCCGTCGTTTGCAAGATCCCTTGGCTGAACTTGTGAAGATTGATCCTAAATCAATTGGCGTAGGCCAATATCAGCACGATGTGATGCAAACTCAATTAGCGAAATCATTGGTAGCGGTAGTGGAGGATTGTGTAAACGCAGTGGGTGTGGACGTGAATACTGCTTCCGCACCTTTGCTCGCAAGAGTCTCGGGGTTGAGCGCCACAGTGGCCGAGGGTATTGTGGCCTACAGAGACAGCAATGGGGCGTTTCAGAGTAGGGCTGATTTACGCAGTGTTCCACGCTTAGGCGATAAAACCTTCGAGCAAGCTGCAGGGTTTCTGCGCATTATGAATGGTAGCAATCCATTGGATGCCTCCGCTGTTCACCCTGAGTCTTATCCTTTAGTTGAAAAAATTCTGAGTGATATTAAAAAAGGTGTCAAAGAGGTGATTGGGGATGCTTCGATCCTCAAAAACTTAGCCCCTGAAAAATACGCTGATGAGAAATTCGGCATTCCAACGGTAAGCGATATCCTCAAAGAATTGGAAAAGCCAGGAAGAGATCCGCGTCCAGAATTTACTACCGCCACTTTCAAGGACGGTATCGAGAAAGTGAGTGACCTCAAGCCAGAGATGATTTTGGAAGGTGTGGTTACGAACGTAGCTGCTTTTGGTGCCTTTGTTGATATTGGCGTGCATCAAGATGGATTGGTGCATATTTCTGCATTAGCCAATACTTTTGTGAAAGATCCTCACTCGGTAGTTAAGGCGGGGCAGGTTGTGAAAGTAAAGGTGCTTGAGGTTGATGAGAAACGCAAGCGTATTGCATTAACTATGCGCTTAAGCGATGAGGCACCCAAAGCTGGCACACCGAAGCCACCACAAAAAAACTTTGATAGGTCTACCCCAAGGAATAATGAGCAAGGACAGTCGAATGCCGATAGACGTAGTTTGCCGCCAATAAATAATGCGATGGCCGCTGCTTTTGGAAAGCTCAAGAAATAGTCTGATTAGGGTCGATAGCGCCTGAGTAATTCCTCCAGCCCAAACGCATCATTCTGCTTGTGGAGCTGGCTAATGGATGCTCTTAGAGCGCGAATATCTTGTTTGCTTAGGGATTCTAATTTTTTGGAGTCCAATCCATAACTATCGATAAGATAGCGCTGGCCAGACTTGCTCAGCAAATGCTTGATGATCGTATAGATCAACACCAGGAAGATAGTTGCAATTGAAATAAGCATGACTTATTGGATATAGGCGTCGTAAAAAGTTTTTAGTATCAAGGCGCTCACAGTAATAAAAAAGGCTTTACGAATAAATACATTACCGTGTTTTATGGCCATTTTGCTTCCAATTTGGCCGCCAATTAAATTGGCAATCGCCATTAAAAAAGCGAGTTTTAAATTCATATAGCCCAGTGATAAAAAAACGCATAGCGCTCCAAGATTCGAGGCAACGTTTAGAAATTTAGATGGGGCGGCAGAGCGTAAAAAATCAAAACCCAGAACGCGGGCATACCAAAGCTTATAGAAGGCTCCAGCACCAGGCCCTAGAAAGCCATCATAAAAGCCAATTAACGCACCCCCCAAGGATGCAAGGCCAGTTTGCTTGTGATGTTGGTGACGAGGAGCATGCACTAAACCGGCGGTTGAGCGAATATTAAAAATTAATAAGGCCAGCAGGAAAAATGGTAAAGCCCCCCTTAACCATTGATTAGGAACTTGAGTTAGTAAATAAGCGCCTCCAACAGAGGCTAAAAATGCTGCTGAGCAGGAAATGAGCACCAGCTTCCAAGGGGTTTTATTAGCTTTGGCGTATTGAAACGCTGATCCACTAGTGCCCACCAAAGAGGCAATTTTATTTACTGACATCAGCGTCGCTGGTGGATATCCGGGAAGAAAAGAGAATAGTGCAGGCACTTGAATCATGCCGCCCCCGCCCATAATGGAATCAATTAGCCCAGCCATCAAGGCACATAAAAGCAGCAAGCAAATATCAAGCAAAGAAAGATCAAACATGGTCTTTTAAAATCATAGGGTAAATGCGAATTACGCTCATTATTGGGGTTCTTTATTCAGCAAAGATAAGTATAGTGACCTTATCCTGATCTGGAATATAGGTATGATTTACTGATGAAGAGGTTCAACAAGTCTATTTGTATGGGGTTAATATGGGTTGCGAGCATCCAAATGCCCCTTTTGGCCTTCGCCGATGAGGGGTCGCCACCGATTGATACTGCCAGACTATTCCAACCCCAGCGTAATCCTTATGCGCCGCGCCCCAAAGCACCGGTGTCGACTGATGAAGAGGGCGTCCAGGCTGGCAGCAACCCTAGCAAACCAACCCCAAAAGATACGAACATTACGGTGAATGGCCATGGCAATAGCAGCAATGGAACTTCTGGCGGAAATAACGCCACCATGCGCCATCGCTTCACCTTTGATTGATCTAAATCAAAAGAAATGTTCAAAATCTTTATTTGTCACTAATTATTCATCTGAATGCAGGCATACTAAAGCTGTTATTGAATTTAATTAATAAGGAATCACATGTCATTTAATCATTCGGTAGTTTGGATTGACCATAAAGAAGCGCATGTCATGTTTCTAAGCGAAACCGCTGATGAAGCCGAGGTAATTAAAACCAAATCAACTCATCCACATTTGCACCATAAGGGTGGTGAGATTGGTAGCGGTAGAGTTGCCTTGGATGATAAGTACCTGCATTCTGTTCTGCAGGCTGTTAAAGAATCAAAAGAGATTTTGATTATTGGCCCAGGTTCTGCAAAGTTAGAATTAATTAAGCATGCGCATCAACACGACCAAGATATTGCGAATCGCATTGTTGGTGTAGAAACAGTCGATCATCCAACGGATAGAGAAATTTTTGCTTACGCCAATAAGTTCTTTTATAAAGCGGATCAACTTCGATGAAAATTCACTTCATAGGCCCCGTTAGCTTTGGTAAAGACAAGTCCATTCACTTTCCGGCATCATTGGACGGTCATCCCTTGGATTGCGTTTTTAGTTATGAGGCCCTAGAGGATATTGATCCAGATAGTGTGTTGGGCGACCCTCTAGAGCATTTTGCAAAGCATCAGCTCAAGCTACTCTCAATAGCAGAGCAGAAGATTTTGAATGGGCACGCGCATAACGGTAAGATTGAAATCTACAGCAGCGATTTGGCAGCCGATTAGTTTGCTTGCTGAAGCATATTAGCCATTAGGAGGTAGCACATGGGTACTCAGCCATTAGGTCCGGATGGACTTCCGGGACATGATTATTTCTTAGATGCGGTAAATCATATCGACGCTGCGTTAGAGCAGAATTCGATTGCAGCAGGCGCAGCCAAGGGTCTGGTGTACAGCTTAGTTGAAACCTTGGGCGCAATGATTGGAGATCCCGATCTACCTGCTCATCTCCGCTCGGGTTATCAGGGCGCCCTGGATCTAGCCAAGGAGCTTCAAGTAAAAATTGATGGCTCTCTATAGATATTGACGAGCATTGAAATATAAAAGGGTGGCATAGAGTCACTCTTGTTTATTCACGAGCCTTGGCAAACATAAACTCAGGGTTTCCCCGATTTTCTTCAACCGCTAAGCGTAAAGCTTCATTTTCAAATGCTTCGATCTCAAGTGGCACAAGACCATCCCCTAATTCAATTACATAAGTCCAAACAATCTCATGTGACCAATCTTTAGTAAATACATCGACAATGCGTTTCATATTGCTGCCTTCTTTTAATTCATACAGTACAAGCGATAAGACACCTTCTATGTATACGCTTAAAGATAAATCATTGCAAGAATCTAGGCAAATTTGAGGCGCAGGTATAAGATGAAAGCAAGATTCTCGCGATTAAAGGCCTAGACTAGCTTGATCAATTCTGTGAAGTACCCATTTCGTACTCGTGAAATTAGCAATCATATCGAAGTGCTCTCACGTATCGCTGAGGGCGTGATGCTTGTGCGGGGCTTAGAACCCGAATTCTCTCCCGCGGTGCATGAACAGTTAGAGAAAATTCAGAATCCCGCTAGAGAAAATGATTCCTCGATAGTGGACTTAAGGAATTTGCCTTGGTGCTCGATAGATAACGATGACTCAAGAGATTTAGATCAGCTCACTGTAATGCGTAAAGATAGTGGTCATGACTATCACTTACTGGTTGCCATTGCTGATGTGGATGCACTCATTAAAAAAGGAACACCGATTGATGAGCATGCCTTTATTAATACGCGTTCTGTCTACACTTCTGCACGCATCTTTCCGATGCTACCCTTAAAGCTATCGACCAATCTGAGCTCTTTAAATCCTGGTGAGGATCGTTTAGCCATCGTTTGTGAAATGCATTTTTCAAAAGAGGCTGATCTCAAAAAATCCACTATTTACAGGGCTTTGGTACGTAACCAGATTCAGTTGGCCTATGATGCCAGCTCAGAATGGCTGGAGGGACGCGGGCAGTTACCTGAAAAAGCAGCAGCAGTTCCAGATTTGAAATGGCAATTAAAGATTCAAGATGAGTTAGCTCAAAAACTGCGGGTCAAGCGCCATGAAAACGGCTCATTAGAGTTTGATATTTTTCAGCCAAGAGCGAACTTTGTTGGCAACACTATTACTGAGATTAAGCAGCAAGATCATAATCGCGCTCGTCAGCTTATTGAAGAGTTCATGATTGCCACCAATGGATGTACTTCGCGCTTCCTAGGTCGCGCCGGAATTTACTCTATGCGAAGGGTGGTGCGCTCACCGGAGCGCTGGTTGCGGATCGTCAAAGTAGCATTGGAACATGGATATACATTGCCTAATGATCCAGATGCACAAGCACTAGAAGCATTTTTGGCAAAGCAGCATAGAGAGGACCCAATACGCTTTCCAGATCTATCGCTGCTGATTGTCAAGTTGATGGGCTCTGGCGAATATATTGTTGAGAAGCCCACCAATCATCCAATTGGTCACTTTGGTTTAGCCGTTAGTGACTATATGCACTCGACTGCCCCAAATCGCCGTTACCCAGACATCGTTACCTTGCGCCTGATTAAGTCTGTTCTAGCAGGGCAGGAGCCGCCGTACTCTGTCGGAGAACTCAAGGCCATGGCCCTGCATTGCACTATTCAGGAAGACGTTACTAAGAAAGTGGAGCGCCAATTACGTAAATCTGAAGCGGCACTTCTATTGCATGACCGCATAGGTCAATATTTCAATGGCATTGTGTCTGGTGTAAACGAGAAAGGTACCTGGGTGCGAATCTTTAATCCACCTGTAGAAGGGCGCTTAATCAACGCAAAGGATGATTTTCCGGTTGGACACCTGCTCAGGGTTAAGCTAATTTCAACCCATGTAGAGCGTGGTTTTATTGACTTTGTTACAGGCGTAGAGAATTAGCGATTGATTAGTGAGGAGAGTAAAAATGGCGTTAAGTACATTAAAAAGAATGGAATAAGATTGCCAAACCCAAAACCACTCCAATGTGAGCTCAGCCGATTGGTTATACCTAGGATAGTAGTGATCGGTGCCTCTACTGGTGGGCCTCAAGCTTTGGAGGCATTATTTTTTAAATTTAAATGCCGACTTCTCTATTCCAATTATTTGTGTCCAGCATATCAGCAATGGTTTTTTAGTCAGGATGCTTGACTGGCTGCAAAGTATGACGAATTTAAAAGTAGAAATCGCTCAAGAAAAGGGAGTTCCAATGGCGGGACATTTGTATTTCCCGCCCGAAGGAAAGCATCTTGAGATAGGTGTTGATGGTGGATTTAGAATCAGTTCGCCTTCCCCAGGTGAAATTTATTGCCCAAATATCGACAAGCTCTTTGCATCCGTTGCCGAGTCTTGCCCTTCAAGTTCGGTCGGAGTAATTTTGAGTGGTATGGGTAGGGATGGGGCCATTGGTTTGAAAAAGATCTTTGATTCAGGTGGGGATACGATTGCGCAGGATGAAACTAGCAGCATCATTTTTGGTATGCCCGCTGCAGCGATTGAGCTGGGAGGGGTATGTCATGTTATGTCTGTAGTACAAATTGCGGACTATCTGAATGGACTCCAACCCTATTCCCGAGCTAAATATAATACAAATTCATTGCAGCCCTATTGATGAACATATAGGTGGTTTCGGGTAGATTCGATCCTAACATTAAGAGTAAATCACACCTTGCATGAAAATTAATTCCGAAGGGGTTTCGTCCTCAAGGGTATATTTACCTGTTACCTCAATTTACTCAGTTCTGATTGATTTTTTCGTTAATACTTTTTCCCATATTGATCAAGCGGAGTGGGTGGCTAGATTTAACGAAGGTTTAGTAATGACTATGGATGGTCATCCGGTTGCGGCAAATGACCCCTACATTCCCAATACCCACTTAATGTATTTCCGACGCTTGGATAGGGAACCTCAAATCCCCTTCGAGGAGGCGATTCTCTATCAAGATGAACATATTGTGGTGGCTGATAAACCCCATTTTTTACCTGTCACGCCAAGTGGCTTGTATCTTCATCAAACCTTGCTCAATCGTTTGAAAAAAAGAACTGGTATCCAGGCATTAAGTCCAATTCATCGGATAGATCGGGATACTGCAGGTTTAGTCATTTTTTCAATCAAACCCAATAATAGAGCGCAATATCAAAATCTATTTAGGGATAGGGCTGTAAAAAAGATTTATGAAGCGATTGCCCCTTACTCAGATGAGCTAGATCTGAAATTGCCTCTAACGTATCGTAGCCGCATAGAGGAGTCAAACCATTTTTTACAAATGAGAGAGGTGGACGGCCCCACAAATACCGATACTCATATCGAATTAATAGAACGTAATGGCTCATGGGCTCGCTATAGATTAAGTCCGGGTAGCGGAAAGAAGCATCAATTACGCTGTCATTTGAACGCCTTGGGAATCCCTATCAAAAATGATCAGATTTACCCTATTCTGACGCCATATCAAAAATTCGATCTGGACTTTACGCGGCCCCTGAAATTATTGGCTAAAGAAATTTGGTTTAGAGATCCAATTACCCATCAAGAGCGATCATTTATCAGCAATAGAGAGCTCGATTAATGGATCATAAAATTTAAATAAATTGCGCATGACGCTCATTAGGGCTAAAGCTGCTTGATCTTTCCCGAGTACTTCACTAAAAAATGCTTTTGAATTGATTGATATATCCGTCATAAGGCGGGATTACCCAGGGAGGGTTTTGATGGCACCAGATTTAAGGGTTCGCTTCTTTTCTTGTCGCCGCTCTTGGCCGTGCTTTACCAGGCCCCTTGCAGTTAAGCTATCTATTCGCTTTTTACCTAGCCCGGACTGGGATATGAGTTTTAGGGTTCCCAACTTTGACCTAGCAATTTCTTCGCCCATGTCCTTTACGCCCTCTATATATAGAGAGATAAGTTCGGAGAGGGATATATCGCCATTTGTATTGGTTTTGGCAGTTCCCTGTAAAATTTTGGCAAGTTCAATAGTTTTGTATATTTTTGCTTCTTTAAGAGTTTTAAATGACTCTGAAGCTTCTACCGGTAATTTGGTAATAGGGCAACGTTGACGTATCCGTACTTTGTAAGTAGTCCCTTTTAAACCGACATATGACCTGATGAATTTTTCTATTTTTTCCATGATTAATCGTAGCAATTTGTGTCAAATTTGTGGCAGATTGATTGCGTTTTAGGGCAAGTTACTACGATTTATTGCGATTATCATATTCAAATACCTATATAGATAAAGGCTTACAGGTCGATTTATGAAAAAGAGATTAGCTGTAGCTCCGATGATGGAGTGGACTGACCGTCACTGCCGGTCATTTCATCGCACTCTCACAAAAGAGGCAATCTTATATACCGAAATGGTTACCACTGGTGCGCTGATTCATGGTGATGTACCGCGTCATTTGGATTATTCGCAAGATCAGCATCCAGTTGTTTTGCAATTAGGGGGTAGTGAGCCATCTGATTTAGCAAGAGCCGCTCAATTAGCGCAGCAGTGGGGCTACGACGAAATTGATCTGAATTGCGGTTGTCCATCTGAGCGTGTTCAACGTGGCGCCTTCGGGGCTTGCCTGATGTCTGAACCACAGATTGTTGCGGATTGCGTGCGAGCCATGAAGTCTGCTGTAGATATTCCAATTACTGTAAAGCATCGTTTAGGTCTAGACAGCATGGATGCTGCCAATTCAGAGGAGGATTACCAGTTTGCTTTGAACTTTATCCTCGCGGTAGCTGATGCTGGCGCAAGCCAAGTCACTATTCATGCTCGTAATGCAGTGCTTAAAGGTTTGTCACCAAAAGAGAATCGTAGCAAGCCGCCATTGCGCTACGAAGTTGCTGCAAGCTTGCGTCTGGATGCTAAAAAGGAATTCCCGAATTTGCAGGTACTGCTAAATGGGGGCTTAGAGGGCAATGAACAAATTGCAGGCCATTGGGATGATTTCGACGGCTTCATGGTGGGTAGGGCGGCATATCATTTTCCCGCCATGCTTCTAGGTTGGGATGACCTAATTCATAGCAACGGGGAAGCTGCTGGTTATCTCTTTAGCGAAACCGAGTGGCACCGCATTCAAATTGCTTTAATTAAACAGGTCCAAGCGTGGTTTGATGAATGTAATGCCAAAGGCAAGCCTTTCTATATTGGTGCATTTTCAAGACATATTCTAGGTTTGGCTCATGGCAGGGCGGGATCCCGCTACTGGCGTCAACGCCTCTCAGACCACCATGCCCTAGCTAAAGTGCAGAGCAAAGCGGCTATTGCCGATTTTTTCCTTGATGCCAGCTTATGCCTAGGTGATTGGGCTGCTTTTGAGTTTGAGTCGGCCTAGATAGGTCTTTTTGACAGGTTTTTGCGACAAAAGCTATAATATTGGATCTTCAGTGGCGGACGTAGCTCAGTTGGTAGAGTCCCAGATTGTGATTCTGGTTGTCGCGGGTTCGAGCCCCGTCGTTCGCCCCATTGAATATTAAAAGGCTCCTATTAAGGGGCCTTTTTCTATTTCTGGTGATTATCTTGCGTGGTTTTATTGAAAATTGACGCCACGAGTCAATTGGCTCTGATAGCATGGCTTTGATGAGCCAACTTGATCTGATACCCCGTTAATAGCCTCAATATGTCCTATCTTTCAATCTGGCAGATGAAGAGGTATTGCCTAGGATTTACTTTGGCAGGAACTCTTTTAGTGTTAAGCGCCTGCGACTCCGCTGATTTTACCAGTTCTATCAACCCACCTTAAGCAGTAGTTACCAGGTATGCAATGCTACTCATAAGGTAGGAGAATTTGATGGGCTGATGCATTTTGCTTATCCGAATTGCAACTTAGATCCACATCCAACATTGGGCATGATTTATGCGGATGGTGTTCTGAACCCAGCGTCTGGCTTGCTGGTCATTCATGAGAGGAAACGCATGAATGAGCACTTGATTCGAAATGAAGGTCGCTATCAGTGTCAGAACTTAGGCCATCGCTTTAGTTTTAATGAAATCAACTATGTCAAGCCGTAAATATGCGCTCCTGAAATTTACATTTCTTGCCTTTATATTGGAGGCGCCTTTACTCATTGCCTATTTATGGATGATGGGAAATGTTTCCCAAGCTCGTTTTAATCCACGTCAGATGTCTGAATGGTTGATTAACTATCAAGGTGGTTTTGTAAGGCGGGGCTTAGTGGGCGAAATCATTCTAAAAATAAGTTCGGTTTTTCCAATCACTACCTCAATCTATGCCATTGTTTTTTGGGCATTTGCAGCCTATGTGGCCCTGTTTCTAGTCATCTATCTAAAGGCAAGAATCCAAGATTGGAGCGTACTGGCCGTAGCAATATTATTGCAGGGCGGTATCTTCCACATGGGCAGCGGCGGTATTTTTTATATACGTAAAGAAGGCATTTTCTTGGTCTTTTTTTCAATCCTATGCCTCATATACTTAAACATTCAAGCCAGCTCCTTAAGGCGGCGATCGATATGGATTGGTTTATTGACCTTCCTCCTGTTAACGATTTCACCCTTAATGGTCTTGATGCATGAGGCTTATCTCTTTATGGGCTTTCCTGCTGCTTTCTTATTGCTATGGATTGTTCAAAAGGAAAATCCAGATCTTGGTTATTTAAAGAAGGCCTTAATTTTTCTCGCTCTAGAAGTCGTGGGGCTTTTTGTGTTGTGCTCTATGTTCCATGGAGATGCGTTGCAAAGCCAGGCGATCTGGGATGCCTTGCCATTTCAAGATCGCCTTTTTCTGTCACCCACAGCGCCATACACCCCTCTTGGGCCGATTGATTCGGTGGCATGGTCCTTGGGGCAACATTTAGCTACCATCTACGGCATTTTTAGTACTGGGGGTATTTTTGTTTGGATTTTATTTATCCCAGCAAATGGCTTGGCTTTAATGTATGTCTTGTCGCGCCTTGAGACTGCCAAGACCTCAACGGCTTATGTTCAATTCACCCGTTTAGCGCTGATTGGCTTACTAAGTTCTTCGGCCATGTTTTTCATTGCCAGCGATTGGGGTAGATGGTTAGCTTATCTATCGAATCAAACGGTGCTATTAATGTTCATCCTAGATGTGAGGTTATTCACTGCGCTACCAACAATCCAACCAATTTCGGAAAATTTATAAGTAACGGTTACGGTGACAGTAGTGCCTGAGGTCCCAGTGCCTGTTGCGGATGCAGAAGAGTTTGCATTACCACCAAAAGTAATTAGATTGGCATGTGTGTAATTGTTGGCAATCTGACAGGGATTGCCAGTACCGGTAGCCGTGCCTGAGCAGCTAATGGCCGCTGATGTATTAATAGCCCCCCAGCGAGCTCCCTCGCGGGCAGCATTGGTGATAACTGCCTGGTCATATAGCAGAATGCCATAGTTAATGATGCCAAAAACCAGCACTAAGAGCACTGGCAGAATAAGCGCAAATTCGACTGCCGCAACGCCGTCTTCATTTTGCTTAAAGCAAATCATGGGTTTTTTCATGTCCACCTCTTCATCCATCTAATAGTAGCCTATTTAAGCGCTAGTTCATGAGATGATATTAATTAAATCTTAATAGAGTTCCATTATGAATAAGCCCTTAGGCCTCAATTTACCGACTAACCAAAGTCCTTTAATGAAAGGCATGGATACTACGCACCAGTTGAATGCTTTGGTGCTCAATATCGCCAATCATATTGAAACCAAACAGCTTAAGTCATTACCGTTAATTTCATTGGCGCCTCTGACAGTGCGTTTGCCGTCATCAGGCGCTGCAGTTATTTTCCGTTTTGGCTGTGTAGTGCTTTTTGCCTCCACCGAGGATGATAGGAAGTGGTTACTAGAATTATTAACACCCGCCTGCTCCGGAATGATTGAGGGCTTTGCAGAAGAGTCTTTGCTGATTGTTATTGATCCTGAACATGAAGAGGGTCCGGATGGAGATGACATCTATCTCCATGCTCCGGATCTAGATCGCATTAAGATCGTTGCAGAAATTTTGGCTAAGTCTAATCAGATTGATTTTTTAGAGAGTCGTATCAGTAGTGAGTTCGATAAGATTGAACCGCTTGCGCTCGATTTAGCGGATGATGGCGCTTTCTCAATCAATACGCGCAATCTCATGAAAACCGTTGGTACCATGCTTCTAGCAGAGCAGCGCATGGCCAATCGAGGTGATGTGACCGATCGCTTTAATTCTCTTCTAACTAATCCAGAGTTGCAATTACTGCATGCACGTTTAGAGGATGAATACGAGTTAACTGAGCGATCTTTGCAGATTGAAGCAAAGCTAGCAGCAATTGGCAGAACCGCCAGCACACTGCTAGAAACGATTCGTTACACTAGTTCTCATAAAGTAGAGATCTATATTTTGGTACTGATTTTTATTGAGCTCTTACTCTCGGTCTATGGCTACTTCTTTCACTAGTAATAGTCATGCCAAGTATCTTACTTTCATGAAACAATAGGGCTATGAGCAGTCCTGCAGCCCTCGATTCTTCCGAAATAGAAATTACCCCCGACTATCAGGCGGTGATTGATGCAATTGAGAGGGGCGACCCCTATATCTTTGTGAGTGGCAAAGCGGGAACTGGTAAAACCACCTTAATTGGCTATCTTCGGGAAAATATTCCAGGTAATGTGGTTGTAGTTGCGCCTACTGGGGTGGCTGCTTTGCAGGTTAAGGGGGTAACTATTCATTCCTTCTTTCGCCTGCCGCCGCGCCTCATTTTCCCGGAAGAGGATATTAAGCCCCTCAAAGACAGGCGACTATATAAAGATATCCGCTTATTGATCATCGATGAAGTATCGATGGTCCGCACGGATGTAGTCGATGCGATTGATTTATTTTTACGTGCTAATGGACCCCACAAAAACCAAGCCTTTGGCGGCATTCAGGTCATGTTTGTGGGTGACCTTTTTCAGTTGCCCCCAGTTGTATCGGGCGCCGATATGGAGGTGCTAGCAGGTCGAGGTTACGAGGGGCCTTATTTTTTCTGTTCCATGGCTTTGCATCGTAAGGATGTGACCATGGTGGAGCTCTCAAAAATATTCCGTCAAAAAGACGAGCACTTTGCTGGATTGCTTAATCGCATTCGGATTAATCATGATATTGATGGGGCGCTTGAGACCCTCAATACCCAATGCTTTCGACCGGATCAAGAACAAGATGAGCAAACGATTACCCTAACAACAACCAATGCAAGGGCTGATCAAATTAATGGTGCAGGACTCCGCGCTTTAGCGGTGGACGCCAAATTCTATATTGGTAAGACGACAGGGAAGTTCAATATTGATGAACGCAATTTGCCATCTCCAAACAACCTCGCCCTGAAGGTTGGGGCACGTGTCATGTTCACTGCAACGGATAGTGGTTTTCCAAAGCGCTGGGTCAATGGCACCATTGGTATTGTGCGCGAGTTATTGCCCGATACTGTTAAGGTGACTGTCCAAAATGGACCTTACTCCAATACGGTAGAGGTAAAAGGCCATCAGTGGGAATCCTATCGCTACGACCATGACATGATGAGCGGCAAGATATCCCCACAAATTATTGGTACGTATGTGCAGATTCCTTTGATGTTGGCTTGGGCTGTCACTATTCATAAGAGTCAGGGCAAAACACTTAATAAGGTCAGGGTAGATCTTTCGTCGGGTGCTTTTGCATCTGGGCAGGTTTATGTGGCTTTGAGCCGTTGTACCTCGATTGAGGGAATCAGCTTGCAAAGGCCGATAGAAGCAAAAGATATTAGCTGCGATCTCGAAATTAAGCGCTTCTACCTCAATTGCTTGCCCTCAAATAGTGCAAATAAGCTATAAATACAGTATTGTGCCTATTCAAGTTCGGGTTAGTACAATTTAATTGGTCAAACTTTTTTTATTTCGAATTACTAAACTGCATTTAAGCCAATCATGAAAATTCAATTATCTAAAGCTTTATTCTCCATTCTTGCCCTTGCTGGGCTTGCAAGCGCTCAGGCGCAGTCTGTCACTGTCAACCCTATACCAGTTGTGAATGACGACTGGCGTGTTTCTGCATCAATTAATGGATGGGGTAGTGCTTCTTCAGCAACGCTCACCGAAGGTCGTCGCTCAGTAACTAGCACAAACTCAATCAGTCAAAATCTGAGTGATGCCACTGCTGGTGCGCTCTTTAGTGCTGAAGCTCACAAGGGAGATTGGGGCATGATGGCTGACTTGGTGTATTGGTCGCTTAAGGACGGCAGCTCTAGCCGCACCGCCTATACACCAAATGGTGATGGCACAATCTCGGTTGGTGATAATGCGGCTACTACTCAAACTGCTTTAACCGGTGCTGCCACATACACCGCATATAAATCCGCCAGCCTCTATCTAGATGGCTTGCTTGGTTTGCGCTACATCAGCTCTACTACCGTGATCAATAGCCAAGCTATTGTCAATATTGATGGCACTACTACTGCAGATCGCAATAGAAGTCGCAGTTCCGATCTTCATACAACTGACGCCATTGTGGGTTTCAAAGGCCGTTACCGCATCGCCGATACATCCTGGTTTATCCCTTTCTATGCTGATGGCGGTAAGGGCCCTGGCTCTAATGACACAACCTGGCAATTGCAGGCCGGTGTTGGTGATGCATTCTCGTGGGGTGATGTGACTTTGACCTATCGTGCGTTGGGTTTTGTATTGCCTGATAACCATGGTGGAACCAATTACACTAGCTCGGGCCCTCAGTTGGCGGCTACCATCAATTTCTAATACTGTCGTTGGATTAAGATAAATAAAGCCACCTAGGTGGCTTTATTATTTTCTGGTTTCAGAAACCAGCAGCGAGACCATCGCGACGGTGATCACTTCCGGCGATATAGCCATCAGCGGGATCATCACCTAAGCAAGCAATAGCCTGCGCGCTACCAAAATCCAAGCTATTGGCTGGCATCACTAAAACATCATGACCCATTTGGCGCAATCCCTCAACCACTGCATTGGGCATCGACGTCTCAACGGTCAGTTCGCCAGCATCATCAATCCGCCAACGGGGTGCATCTGAGCAAGCTTGCGGGTTGAGGTATTCATCCACAAAGCGCATCACAAATTGTAGATGTCCTTGCGGTTGCATATTGCCACCCATCACGCCAAATGCCATGCTGGGTTTACTGTCCTTAGTGAGAAACGCCGGCAAGATGGTATGAAAAGGGCGCTTACCAGGGGCAACTTGATTAGGGTGGCCATCCATCAAACTAAAGCTCATGCCGCGATTATGAAACGCTATGCCGCCAGGAGCGACAACTCCCGAGCCAAAGCCCTTGAAATTCGATTGAATATAAGAAATCATCATGCCCGCTTCATCAGCGGCGCACAGATATACGGTGCCACCAGTGTGTGGGTCACCTGCAGCATAGTCACCCGCTTGCTCGTGATTGATTAAGGCAGCGCGACTGGCTAGGTAATCTGGGTTAAGCAATTGAGAAGGGGAAAGACCCATTGTTGCTGGCTCAGAGATAAACGCATATGCATCAGCAAAGGCCATTCTCATTGCTTCAACTTGTAAATGAATACGCTTGGCAGAGTTTGCGGGGTATTGCTTTACATTGGCCGCCTGCAAAATACCCAAGGCCATTTGCGCAACAATGCCAGAGCCATTGGGTGGAATTTCATGTAAGGTGTATTCACCATAATCAAATGCGAGTGGTTCAACCCACTGCGCTTGGTAATTAGCAAAGTCTTCCAGAGTAAATACGCCACCCGTTTTTTGGGCAAAATCGACCATGCTTTTAGCAAGAGAGCCTCTATAGAATGCTTCACCTTCAGTGTTAGCAATCTCTTTTAGGGTTCTAGCTTGTTCTGGATAGCGCCAAATTTGCCCGGCAGCGGGTGCCTTGCCATCAATTAAAAATGATTCGGTAAATCCGGGCTGATTTTTTAATATCGGAATTGCCTCGCGCCATTGACGTGCAATGACAGGCGAAACCGGAAAACCACTTTCTGCATAAGCAATAGCGCGCTTAAATAATTGCGCAAATGGCAACTTGCCAAATTTGCGCGAAAGTTCAATCCATCCAGCGATCATGCCGGGGACTGTGACTGTATTCCAGCCAATCAATGGCATAGCAGATTGACCGGCAAAATACTCTGGGGTCCAAGCTGCAGGAGCACAACCAGAAGCATTGAGGCCGTGTAACTTTTTGCCATCCCAAATAATGGCAAAGCCATCACCACCGAGGCCATTCATGGTGGGTTCAACTACGGTGAGTGTGATGGCCGTTGCTAGAGCAGCATCAACCGCATTACCACCATTTTGCAAAGCTTCTATGCCTGCCTGGGTTGCTAGTGGTTGTGAGCTGGCTACAGTATTGCGAGCCAAAACTGGGGCGCGACCACCACCAAAGGGAGGAGAAATAATCATCAAGGCTTTCGTTACTTTTTAATCGATCTTCAAATTAGCTAACTTCACTATCTTGGCCCATTTTTCGAATTCAGTATTTGTAATCACCGCTAAGTGCTCGGCATTTTCATAGTGCACACGAATACCTTGGGAAGCGAGGCGAGCCTGATTGTTCTTGTTGGCTGCAATCTTTGCAAGTGCATTGTCTAAACGGTCAACGATTGCTGGTGGAGTGCCCTTGGGTACATACACGGCATAGAGGTTTTCAACATCAAAGTTTTTCATGCCCTCTTGACTTAGTGTGGGCACATTAGGTAACAATGGTGAACGCTCAGCCGATGCCATTGCAATCGCCCTCAGTTTGCCGCTTTGGATGTGTGGCAGTGAAGCAGTCACGCTATCAAACATCATGAGGGTATTGCCGGCAATCAGATCAGGTAAAGCAAAGCTACTGCCTTTATAGGGAACATGCGTGCCGGTTGCGCCAATGCGCTGCATAAATAGAGTGGCCTCTATATGGGATAGGCTGCCATTGCCTTGTGATGCGTAATTGAAATTACCGTTTTTTGATTTTATAAAGGCAATTAATTCAGTTAAATTTTTGGCGGGAACAGAAGGGTTCACCACCAGTAAATGAGGGATAGTTCCCATCAGCGCTACCGGTGTTAAATCCTTGCGCATATCTACTGTTGCATTGGCAAAAAGACTATGTGAGATTGCTTGATTGGTTAGTGCTCCAAAAAAGATCGTATAACCATCTGGGGCAGCTTTTGCAGCAGCCTGCAAGCCGATCATGCCACCAGCACCGGGCCTATTGTCAACCATGACTGATTGCCCAAGTGCTTCACCTAAGTTGGAGGCAATATTTCGAGCAAAACTATCGGTAGAGCCCCCGGCTGGAAAAGCAACAATTGCCACGATGGGTTTTTTGGGCCAGTCAGCATCAGCTCCAATAGCAATGCGATAAAAACTAAAGAGTAGGGCGCAGCCTATGAGGGCTGATTTGAGGATTTTCATAGGGATTATTGATTAAATAGGTGATATAGGATGGGAATTGCAACCGCACTCAAGATACCATTCATGCCCATCGCCAGACTGGCATAGGTACCAGCTTCAGGGTGAATGCTAAACGCCCTAGAGGTGCCGATACCATGTGCACCAATGCCGATGGCAAAGCCACGCTGCCACCAGGCTTTCATGCCTAGGGCATTGAGCACAAAGGGCGCCAAGATGGCTCCGAGAATTCCGGTAGCCACAGCAAAGATCGCCGTTAAAGTAGGTGATACGCCAATCCGCTCTGCAATGCCCATGGCAATAGGCGCAGTAACTGATTTAGGGTACATGCCACCAATAATGCTGTTATCAGCACCTAATAATTTGGCGATATTAACTGCGCTAAAAATGGACATCAGTCCGCCAGTGACCAGAGCAGCGAGCAATGGCAAAGACCTGCCTTTTAAACTGCTCAAACCTCGATAGATTGGAATGGCTAAAGAAACTGTGGCAGAGCCTAATAGAAAGTGAATAAATTGCGCGCCTTCAAAATAGGTTGAATACGGCATATCAATTAATTGAATGGTGCATGCAACCAAAATGATAGCGATGGCTACTGGGTTGGCTAATGGATTTTGTTTGAAGTGACGATAGATGGTTAAGCCGATTTGGTAGGCGGTCAAGGTTAGGAAGAGTGCAAAGAGTGGGCTACCGGATAGATAAACCCAGATCTCGAAGATGGTGTGTTCTTTACTCATCTCGATCCAATTTCGCATGGAGAAAACGAACCACTACTGCGCTGGAACCAATCGTCAATATGACACTACCAACTAGGGCGCATATGATGGCCAGGGCATTTTCTCGAAGCTGAGGCAGGTACAGCACCACACCTACTGCCGCCGGAACAAATAAGAGGCCAAGATATTGGCTAAACCCATCAGCGACGATTGCTAAGTCAGAGTTAATGCCCTTACGCAAGACCAGCCAGCCCAACAGAAGAATCAAGCCAATCACTGGGCCTGGGAGGGTGGGGAGAACCGACTTTGAAACGAGCTCCCCCAGGCTTTGAAAGAAGAGTATTTGTACAAGTCCGAAGATCATGTATGGATCTTACTTCGGGTCATAATTTGTTGCAACGCAATAAACTAATTCTTAGTTAAGATAAGCACATGAAATACAGGGTTTTTCGGTTCCTTGACCATAAAACTCAAATTATTAAACCTTCAGGAGATCACTCATGACCGAATTAAATGTCAATGGCAAAAAATACAAGGTAGATGTCGACCCGGACACCCCATTGTTATGGGCTATTCGCGAGCAAGTTGGCTTGACCGGGACCAAATATGGTTGCGGCGTCGGTCAATGTGGTGCTTGTACAGTCTTGTTTGAAGGCGTTGCCATGCGCAGTTGCTCTTTGCCGGTATCGGCCGCCGAGGGCAAGAAAATTGAAACCATTGAGAGCTTGGAAAAAAATGGTCAATTGTCTAAGATTCAAAAGGCGTGGGTAGATAACCAAGTTCCGCAGTGCGGCTACTGCCAATCCGGCATTGTGATGGCTACAACAGCTCTATTGCGTACCAACCCAAAACCAACCGATGCTCAGATCGATGAGGCTATTACGAATATCTGTCGTTGCGGTACTTTCCAGCAAGTGCGTCAAGCGATCCATGCTGTCACCAAGGCTTAAGGAAAAATCATGACAACATCAATCAAGAATATTGAAAAAAACGCTATGACAAATACCTCACGTAGAAGTTTTATTGTTGGAAGTACTGCTATTGCAACCGGTCTTGCCATTGGATTTGATTTCTCCATCATGTCTGAAGCCCATGCAGCGATGGGGACTGGGACAACTTCTATGGCACCCCTCTCAACACCAGAGATTGGTGTGTGGGTTGTGGTCAAGCCAAATGATGATGTAGTAGTGCGCATCGTGCGCTCTGAGATGGGTCAGGGAACGATTACTGGTTTAGCGCAAATGGTTGCTGAAGAGCTGGAGTGCGATTGGAGCAAAGTCAGTTATGAGTATCCAAGCCCAGAAGAGAGTCTCAAGCGCAAGCAAGTTTGGGGTAGTTTCTCAACAGGTGGTAGTCGTGGTATTCGTACGTCAGAGCAGTATGTGCGCAAAGGCGGTGCTGCTGCACGCATAATGCTCATTCAGGCAGCTGCAAATGCTTGGGGTGTGCCTGTTTCTGAGTGTGTAGTACTAAAGGGCGTCATTACGCACACTCCTACTGGACGCAAAACCACATTTGGTAAGGTGTCTGTTGCAGCCTCTCAGTTGCCTGTGCCAACCGAGGTGCCATTGAAGGATCCGAAGCAGTGGAAATTAATTGGTAAACCAGTAGATCGAATTGATGGTGTCGCTGATAAGGTGACGGGCCGCCAAATCTACGCCATCGATTTGAAATTCCCTGGCATGCTAGTGGCCAATATTCGTCAATGCCCAGTATTTGGTGGCAAAGTCAAAAGCTACGATGCCACTGCAGCATTAGGTATGAAGGGCGTTAAAAAGGTTGTTCCGGTTGGGGCTGATGCTGTTGCTGTGGTAGCTGATACCTTTTGGCATGCCAAGACAGCCATGGATGCAGTCAAGATTGAGTGGGATGACGGTGGTAATGGTGCCGTCTCAAGTGCCAGCATTCTGAAAAGCCTACAAGAAGGTTTGGTCGCCAATGATACTTTCGTTGGTAACTCTTATGGAGATGTAAAAGCAGCTATTGCTAGCTCCAATAAAAAGGTTGAATCAAGTTACTTCTTTCCATTCTTATCTCATGCCACTCTTGAGCCTCAAACTGCTACTGCCAAGTGGACTCCTGAGCTCTGCGAAGTGTGGGCGCCAACTCAAGACGGTGAGGCAACCTTTGCAGCAGTGATTGCTGCCTCTGGTTTGGCTGCAGAAAATTGCAATGTTTATAAAGTCAATTTAGGTGGTGGTTTTGGGCGTCGTGGCGCGTTTCAGGATTATGCTACCCAAGCCGTGTTGATTGCCAAACAAATCCCTAGTACTCATATCAAGTTGATCTGGACGCGTGAAGAGGATATGACTCATGATCATTATCACCCTGTGATGATGTGTAAATTGACTGGATCCTTTGACGATAAGAAAAATCTAACTGGCCTTGATATGCGCCTATCCGGCCAGTCGATTTTATCGGCTGTACGCCCTTGGATCGTGGATCAAAATAAAGGTAAAGATCCGGCTGTATTTCAGGGTTTAGATGCGAGTGGTGAAGCGGCCATCAATTACACCTTCCCTAATTTGATGGTTGATCATGCCATGCGCAATACGTCGGTTCCTCCGGGTTTTTGGCGTGGCGTGAATGCCAACCAGAATGCTTTGTTCTTAGAGGCATTTATGGATGAGTTGGCAGAAGCGGCTGGCGCTGACCCACTCGATTTCCGCCGTAAATATCTCACTAATCCGCGCGCATTGGCTGTATTAAATGCTGTCGCTGATGGTATTGGCTGGTCTAAACCAGCAGCGCCTGGTATTTTCCGTGGATTAGCGCAAGTAAAGGCCTATGGTAGTTATGTTGCTGCCGCATGCGAAATTTCAGTAAAGAATGGTACTGATGTCAAAATTCATCGTATGGTTGCTGCAACTGATCCTGGATTTGTTGTTAATCCAGCGCAAGTGGAAAGACAGATTGCAGGTTCATTTGTGTATGGTTTATCTGCTCTTTTTGAGGAAGAGATCACTATTGAAAATGGCGCTGTAGTACAAAAGAATTTCGATACCTTTAATTCGATTCGTTTGTCACAAATGCCTAAGGTAGAGACTATTTTGATTCAGGGTGGAGGACCAGAGTGGGGCGGCGTTGGAGAGCCAACCATTTGCGTGGCTGCGCCTGCTGTTCTTAATGCAATTGCTAAAGCAACTGGCAAGCGCTACCGTACAGTGCCATTGAAAAACAGTGGTGTCAAATTGGTTTAACCTCTATATATTCAGTATCTCGAAATAGTTGTGATGAGAATGAGGCGTGTATTGGCAATTGGTTTGCTAATCGCGCCTTATTTTTTTCAAGTAGTCGCAGCTCAAGAGGTCAATACCCAGATCGTGGGAGATTCGATCTCCCATCCCCTCACTAGCGCACCTGCAGATGTTGAGCGGGGGCGAGCCATTGTGACCAGTAGGCATGTGGGATTATGTCTTTTATGCCATAACGGCCCATTTCCAGAAGAGCCTTTTCAGGGAAACCTAGCGCCTGACTTAGGCTTAAGCGTTGCCACAATGAATGCAGGTCAATTGCGGGCGCGTTTGGTGAACCCTGCCCACTTTAACCCCAATACGATCATGCCTGCGTATTACCAAACCGCTGGACTGACTCAAGTTGCACCGAAATTTGTTGGGCAGACTATTTTGAGTGCCCAAGAAATAGAAGATGTCATTGCTTTTTTAGTTACCCTGAACAATCAAACCAAATGAAAATAAAAGGATTACTCTCATGAAGATCAGTCGACGAGGCTGGTTACAAAAAGTAAGCTTACTAGCCTCGAGCTTGCTATTTAATCCAAGTCTAGTGTTTGCCAAAAAACAGGATGCGGAAAAAGCCATTGATTTAATTGTAGGATCTAATTCAGTGCAAGAAGGGCGAGTACAACTGACTATTCCCCCGCTGGTAGAGAATGGCAACCTGGTTCCTCTGAAGGTGAGCGTACAAAGCCCAATGACGCAAGATGATTATGTAAAGGCAATCTACGTGATTGCAGAAGGTAATCCCTTGCCCAATATCTTTAGTGCTTATTTATCACCACGTTCAGGCCGTGCCACCGTTTCAACTCGCGTTCGCTTGTCAGATAGTCAGCGGGTCTGGGCAATTGCGCAGATGAGTGATGGTAGTTTTTGGCGCGCTTATGCCGATACACGAGTCACTCTATCGGCTTGTACGGAGAACTTATGAGTAAAACTTCGCGTACCTCCATAACGATGCCTACTGAGGCAAAAAAAGGTGCCATCATTGAAATTCGGGCGATTGTTCAACATGACATGGAAACGGGATTTAGATACAACGAGGCTGGTAAATTAATTCCTAGGGATATCATCCGTAACTTTACGTGTACCTATAACGGGGTTGAAGTATTTAAGGCTGATCTTTACCCTGGAGTGGGTGCCAATCCATTAATTACCTTTACAACCATTGCCACTGAAACTGGTACGCTTGAATTTAAATGGACTGGCGATGATGGCTATGAAGCGCTTAATCAGACGCATCTGCAAGTGAGCTAATTGAAGCTTAAAACATTAGCCTCTCTATCTTGGATTTTGCTTTGTAGTGGCCCACTTGCAAGCTGGGCAGCTAAGAATATTCCTGGGCCTGATAGGCAATCTGGCTACAGCATGATGTCTGCGGAAATACAGGCAATGCAGGATGATCCGAGCTTGAATCCAGCTACGTTCTCGGTTGAAGATGGTCGGAGTATTTGGAGCGAGAAGGTGGGGCCTCACGATAAAGCGTGCGCCGCTTGTCATGGTCAGTCTGGAAAATCAATGCAGGGCGTAGCCACCCAATTTCCTAAAGTGATGCATGGAAAATTGCAGACATTAGAGGGTCAAATCAACCAATGCCGCATATCGCATCAAGACTTACCGCCCTTTGAGTATGAGAGCAAAGAGTTGCTTGCCCTGACCGCTTTTGTGGCTACCCAATCCAAAGGTATGCCAATTCGCATTCAGTTGAATAAATCAAATCAGGCCGATTTTGATGCTGGCAAGCTTTGGTTTTATCAGCGCATGGGGCAGCTCAATTTATCGTGCGCGCAGTGTCATGAAGACAGGGCTGGATTAAAGCTGGGGGGTAGCGTGATTCCCCAGGCCCATCCAACGGCTTATCCAATCTATCGTTTGGAGTGGCAGAGTCTGGGTTCTTTAGAGAGACGATTGCGGAACTGCATGAGTGGCGTACGGGCAAAACCATTTGAATATGGCTCGCAAGAAATGGCGCAGCTTGAACTTTATTTAATGTGGCGCGCTAGAGGGATGCCCCTGGAGACTCCAGGGGTGAGGCCTTAATCCGAGAAAACGACTGAAGTAGCGCCATTAATCAATACACGATCATGTAGGTAATAACGCAAGGCGCGCGACAGAACAGTGCGCTCTAAATCACGACCTTTGCGCACCAAATCATCCGGTGTATCACCATGGGTAACGCGAGTGACATCTTGTTCGATAATCGGACCCTCATCTAGATCGCTCGTAACAAAATGAGCAGTGGCACCGATAAGCTTAATCCCGCGAGCATGTGCCTGATGATATGGTTTAGCGCCCTTAAAGCTAGGCAAGAAGGAGTGATGGACATTGATGCAGCGTCCCGATAGCTTGGTAGATAGATCATCAGACAGAATCTGCATGTAGCGAGCCAAAATCACCATATCTGCTTTCGATTGAGCAATGATCTCGAGCAACTTCGCTTCTTGAGCAGGTTTGGTTTCTGGAGTTACGGGCAAATGATAAAAGGGGATATCAGCAAAATCGATGCTCGCGTATACCTCGCGTGGGTGATTGGACACAATGCCACAAATAATCATAGGCAACTCACCAATGCGCCAACGATAAAGTAGATCAACCAAGCAGTGATCCAGTTTGGAGGCCATAATGACAACGCGCTTGAGATCCTTAACGGCACGTAATTGCCAGGTTAACTCGAAGCGTTTAGCGATTTCTACAAAACCCTCCCGTAAGGTTTGTGCGCTCACGCCGCAGCTAAAGCTAACCCGCATAAAAAAGCGTTTAGACGCTTTATCGTCAAATTGCTGAGCCTCTTCAATATCGCCGCCCGCTTGATAAATATAAGTGGATACCGCAGCCACTATTCCAGGGCGGTTAGGGCAGGTTAGCGTGAGGTAGTAATTTTCGATAGTCATAGGATAAAAGCTCAGTTTTACTAATAAGGTTCAATTTTAGACTGTCGTGGGCGGACCTTGCCTTTACTTAGGCTCAATCTTGTAATCAGGGGCATCTGCAGGTCCCAAATAGAGCTCGCTCTTGTCGGTAATCGAAGGCATCAAGATGTCCTGACAAATTGGCTGAGAGCTTAGGACGTTAAAAAAACTGCAATCCTTTTTAGTGGCTGCTGAGGTGGCATGCTCCAGGGGGGATTTTCCGGTTGCAGCAGTTGTCGCCAGGCTAGCTGCTGTAGCGGGGTATGCGGCTGCAGCCGAGCCTACGGCAGTACCGGCTGAACTGACGGCAGCAGTTCCGCTGGTCCCCAGGGCTGCAATCGGTGCAAAACAGCCATTTAAAAAGAAACTGCCAGAGAAAAGCAAAAGCCAAGCCCGTAAGCTTGGCTTTTCTATTGAAAGGGGGCTGTTATTTCTTGGGGCAGACAACGTTAAATACTCCAGCCGTCCAGGAACCGTTGGGGACTGGTTCAAAAGGACTGTCCGGTATTTTGTTATCACTTACAACCTTGCCTTTGCCTTTATTGCCAGCAAATTCTTTAAATTCGATTGGGCGATATGTGGCATTGCTGCAGTCATATTGGTTCAGGCCGACTAAGGAATTAACTGCCTCTTTAGTTTCGGGATTCTTGCCTGGTGTTTTTAAATCCAACATCGACATGACCTGTGCCTTATTTCCTTCTGCGGTTGCTGTATCCATATCAACATAGACTGTCATCGCATCATTAGTGCCAAGTTCTTGCCACTTAGCAAAACTATTAGCTGTAGGGATGAGGCAAAGTGAACTGGTAATGAGGGAAATTGTGAGAAATTTTTTCATGGGGCTTCTTATCAATCTAAATAAATGTTGTGTCACTTAAATGCATCCGAAAGCAAAGGCTTCTAGTGTCTATTCTAAACGCCATTTTTGGACCTCACTTGGGGTTAAGCTCCAATTTGCGGCTGATGGTTTCAGGCTTCATTTGTAAGGGTAGGTATTCATTATTGGCCCAAAGTGGGCTCATATTTCGGTAAAGCTTACTTTGCACCCAGCCGGACTGTCCAGATTGATAAATGAAAACGGAGTTTTCTAGATTGGATAAGTCGTAGATGGTTCGCAGGCTTGGCGCTTGTTTTGTCTCATAGGGATTTTCCGCCTTTAAATGCTCAAGGCGTCCAACATTAATCGTAAAACCATCCCCGGGAAAGGGTTGGTAAAGGTTAAAGAAAGCTCCCAGAAAAGGTATTTTGCTAAATGGCCGATGCTCTGATAAGGCAATATGGGCTTTGCCCCACTCCCAATTTTTAGGCTTATCGCCAAACTGCTCACTTAATTGGGCAAGTGCTAGGTCATATGCTTGATTGGAGGCGTCTAGGCAGCTCTCAATTTTTTCTGTGTTTGGGTTGTCGCACCAGGGACTATTTGGGTTTTGAATTAATCTAGTCAAAGGGATAGTGAAATTACGAGGCCCGTAGTTTTCTGTAAACAGATAACCCAAGCGCGAGAAAAGTAATTGAGTTAGTTGATCTTCCCAGGCATTAAAGATTAAGGCTGCCTGGCTATCCATCTTCATATTGCCATCAAAATTGGCAGTGATCTCCCTTACTTGAGGCCCGAGTTGATGAGTCGGCGTACTGGCTTTAAATAGATCCATCAAAGGCATCACCCCTAGAGATAGGGTGTCGGCTTGCATCTTTTTCATGAATGCAAAATCATGTACTGATTTTGATTTAATCAGCTGCACAATCCGATCATAACGAGCGGGAGATTCCCAGTCTCCAGTCAGTGGATTGGGGTCGTTATCAGCAACGATCTTTTGGTTGGCCGTAGCCAGCCACCCTTGTTCGGGATTGGTGCTTGATGGTAGCTGCTCAAAGGGGATATAGGCAGTCCAGTCATATTGCTTGTCCCAGCCTGGGGCAGGGGCCACACCATAAAGACCTTGATGTAAAACTCGTTTAGGCGCAACACCTGCAGCCTGATAAAGAATATTACCTTCGCTATCAGCCATGACTACGTTTTGCATGGGGGCATAGTTTTTGCGTAAAGCTTTCTTAAAAGATTCCGTATCGTTGGCTTGATTCATTTCAAGCAAACCCACAATCGATTGATTCTGAACATCCACTGCCGTCCAGCGTAAGGCTAGAGCAAAATGTTCGGTATCAATTGCTCGATGGGCTCGTGCATAAGCATCTGAGATCACTGGGCCATGACGGGTTTCTTTAACCAAAAAACGTAAGGATGGAGCCCCTTTAATATCAATGGTCTCTTGACGAACTTGAAATGGGAGGGGACCATCTGGGCCGCGATACATTCCTGGGTGTTTCGGATCAAGCTGCTCAATATATAAATCCTGAACATCTGGTCCTGTATTGGTAAAGCTCCAAGCCAGCTTATCTGTATGACCAAGAATGATTGCCGGAACTCCAGGCAAGCTTGCCCCAATCACATTGAGGCCAGGTGCCTCCAAGTGGGCCATATACCATGCGGCTGGAACAGAGAGTCCTAGATGAGGGTCGTTGGCCAATAGGGGTTTTCCGCTCTCAGTTAGCTTTCCTGCAATCGCCCAATTGTTTGAGCCAAGGCCGTCCTTGCCACCGGGGGCGTCAAAGTTGGCCAACTCAGTGGAGGGGAGCTTCTTTTTAAAGCTACTTTCTGTTGGACCAGGATTGGGGTTAAAGACGCCCAGATCGCGATACATTTTTGAAAAATCGACATTGCTGACGGGATCGTCTTGGGTGTATGGCTCAACTACTTCCCAAACTTGTTTAGTGCTTAGAAATTGCGAAAGCTCGAGGCGTTGCAATTCTTTATGCCAATTGCCCCCTAAGTCGAAGGCCATCATCAACATCCAGGCAACACTATCGCTAGCGGACCAATACCCTGGTTTTGAACCCGTCAGCAGATATTCCACTGGAAGCGCCCAACCCAATTGCGCATTACCGGCATTGACGCCATCTGCATATGCTTGTAATAAGCGCTTTGTTCTAACAGGGTAGCGATCAAACTGTTTTTCGGCTGCGTGCTTGATGCCAAGGGTGCGAATAAAGCGATCAATGGGAACGGTATCTTTACCAAGAATTTCGGAGAGACGGCCGCTTGCTAGGCGTCGATTGATCTCCATTTGCCATGAGCGTTCGGTTGCATGTACATAGCCCAAGGCAAAAATAGCATCTGTAGCAGAATTTGCTTTGATATGAGGCACATCGCTGGCATCAAAGCTAATAACAACTGAGTCTCCCAAGGTTTTAATCGTGCGCTTGCCTGATGCGTTTGATTGGGCTGAATATAGGTAAAAAAGAGCTCCAGCAATGGCAATACCTAGTCCACCCAAACAAATCCAAAGAATAGCCGGCAGGACTTTCTTCATGAAGGGCAGGCGTATTGGAAATTTCATGGAGGCTAGTTTAGCGGTTTTGGAGCTGTTCAAGGCCATCATGCAGCTTGCGTGCTAAAATTTTGCTTGTCTTGATTTAAATAGCGCGGCAGTTACTGTTTGTGCGGGCCCGAGTGGTGAAATCGGTAGACACAGCAGATTTAAAATCTGCCGACTCAAAAAAGTCGTGCCGGTTCGATTCCGGCCTCGGGCACCAATCGATTGTTTTTATTCACCATCAAGATGTTGATAAAACGCTCATACCTCCCTCTTTGTTTATTTTTCGCTCTGCCGCCTTTGCTGGCTCAGGGTGCTGAACCGCTTCAGTTTGATTGCCATCGTACTGAGCGTGGCTATTCTGAAGATTACGTTCTAGTCGTTGTGCCAGCGTCCAAGACGCAGTTAAAGCCTAAAGTGTATGTAGATGGTCGCGACTTAGATCAATCCGATGCTGGGGGTCATCAAGAGGTCAAAAGTGTAGTAGTTACTTCGCCTTCGATTCTCATCGCAATTGATGCGAAATTTGATCCAGAAACAGTGGAAGGAGTGTTTTATTCCGCTGGAACTGCAGCGACTCAAATCACCCTTAATCGCACTAATGGAGTGCTTAAAAAAAATAGAGACGATTAAAGGCGGAATATTGGGTGCCACGGTAGGTGAGGGCACCAAGACTTACGAAGAAAAGTGCTCACCTAGCAAGCTCAATTAATCCGGTTCAGTTACAAACCCCAGTTTGGTTAATCCGGCTCTGCGTGATGCTGCTAGTACTTTGGCAACATATTCATACTTGACGGATTTATCAGCGCGTAGATTGATTTCTGGTTGCGGATCCTTTTTGGCAGCCTCTTCTGCATCTTTATCAAAGGTGGCTAAATCAATCGCGGTGCTATTCCAGTAAATCTGCCCCTTGGCATCAATCGATAGCTGTACTGACTCCGGTTTGACCTCATTGCGCACACTATTGGCTTTGGGTAACTCCACCTTCACAGCCTGTTGAATGACGGGCAGGGTAATCATGAAAATGATTAGGAGAACCAACATGACGTCGACCATCGGCGTCATGTTGATTTCAGCCATGATGCTGTCTTGGGTCGAATCGTCTTGAATATGAAATGACATATTTATTCTCCGGACTGAACGCGGGCACCAGTTACAAAGTAGGCTAATAAATCATTGCCAAAGCGATTAAGATCAGCAACCAATAATTTATTGGCACGGTTTAGGGCGTTAAAGCCGAGTACTGCAGGAATAGCTACTGCTAAGCCTAACGCAGTCATGATGAGTGCTTCACCAATCGGACCGGCAACTTGATCAATCTGGGCGCTGCCTGAGCTGCTGATAGAGATCAGCGCATGGTAGATACCCCATACGGTTCCAAATAAGCCAATAAATGGAGCGGTTGCTCCGGTAGACCCCAAGAAGGTCAACCCTTTTTGTAATTTAGCTGCAACCCCGTCAATACTATTCTTTAAGCTTCTCGCCATCCACTCTGAATAGTTTAGGGTTTGCAATAGCTCTCGATGATTGGTTGCTTGACTCTGATGATGGGCGGACGCTGTGGCTGCTGATTTAGCGATTTGATAATAGGGATTGCCGGCATGATCGCTAAATACGTTGAGACCCTGATCATATGAAGTAGCGCGCCAGAATTGATCTAGTTGTGGGCTTAATTTGCGTAGGTTGCGTAGATCCCAGAAGCGACTGAGCAAAATCACCCAAGTAATGATGGAGCAAGTTAATAATGCCAAGGCAACAAAGCGAGTAATAAAGTCGCCTTCAAGCCATAAATTGGCTATACCAAATGGTGTGTTCATGATTAATTGTTCTTTAAGTTAAATTTAATTAAAAGGTTGGTTGAAATTCGGTTTGCTGAGCCATTTACTACAAAAGGTTTAAAGCGATAACGTTGCCCAATTTCCATGGCAGCACGATCTAATCTGGGGTAATTGCTCGACCTCAATAAGGCAACGTCTTCTACGTTGCCGGCTTGATCAATGATGAGTCTGACCACCACTTCACCTTGTTCGCCTGAGCGTTTTGAGAAAGAGGGGTAGTACGCATCCGCATCTGGTTGGTAGACCACGATCAATTTACCGATATCCGTTTGAATAGGTGTGCCACTTGAACCACCGCTACTTGCTGGGGCGACTGCAGCATTTGGCATGGGGGTGCTACTGCTTGATTGTTGGCTCTGTTGTGCAGGAGCTTTTTGACTGGGCTGCTGATTCTTTTCAGTGGGTTGTTGCTCTACCTTCTTCTGTTCTTGCTTTTTGGGCTCAGGTCTTTTTTTGTTCTTCTTGTTTTGGTTTGGGTGGTGGTGCTGCAGGCGGCTGTTGTTGTTGAGCCGATTTGGCAGCATCTGGGCTAACTAAGTTAGCCATTACACGCTCATCATCGGGTTTGGGTGCAGATGGGTTCCAATGCAGTAGCTCAATGATGGCAGGCAGTGCATGGAGCAACACCACAATGGCAATAATGATCCGCTCAGTTTTAGAAAACGGCAGGGATGCGTCAAGACGATGAATGAGATTACTCATTCAAGATCTCGCAATAATTTCGCATCAATGGCATGTGCGTTTAAATCACTACGCATCAATTCTTTAGCCATTTTTAGTAAGGTCTTTTCATCTTTGCTGCTTAAAAAAGTAATCGAACCTGCTTTTACGATTTGATCTTTTTTTTCTGGATTGTTGAGTTGGCGTTTTAGTTGACGAACAACGGCTTCACTAGTGTCTATTAGTGTAATAGATTCACCCAAAATTTGATGAATCGCCTTATTGAGGAAGGGGTAGTGGGTACAGCCCAAGACCAGGGTATCAGCTCCCGCTCTCTGTATCGGCTCTAGGTGCTTAGCCAAGAGGGCCAGGGTCTCGTCCGCATTGGCCTGGCCTGCCTCGATCAAAGGAACTAGACCAGCACCAGCCTGCTTGATTACAGTGCAGTTTGGTGAGATTGCATGCAATAGGGCATTGAACTTATCGCTATTAAGGGTTGCTTCAGTAGCCAACACCCCTAAAACACCATTTTGGGATTGCATGACAGCCGGCTTGATCCCTGGTTCTACTCCCACGATGGGGATGGTGTCCAGTTCGATCCGTATTTGCGCAATTGCTTCTGCTGTGGCGGTATTGCAGGCCACCACGATGGCATCGCATCCTTGTGAAGCCAGATAGGTGCATAAGGCAAGGCTGCGACTGGCAATCCATGCACCTGATCTCTCTCCGTAAGGCGCATGAGCAGAGTCGGCTAAATAAATAAAGTCGTGCTCAGGGAGCTGACGCAGAGCTTCATCCAAAATGGATAAGCCTCCAACGCCAGAATCAAAAACTCCGATGAGTGCCAAGTATTAAGCCGGTAAGAGGGTCGTTAAACGTTTAAGCAATGTGGACTGGAATATTGCCAATCTTTGCTTGCCATTCTTTTGGGCCTGTATCGTGCATTGAGACGCCTGTTGAGCTGACAGCAACCGTCACTGGCATATCTTTCACATCAAACTCATAGATCGCTTCCATGCCAAGATCAGCAAAACCAACTACTTTTGCGGATTGGATGGCTTTGGATACGAGGTAAGCAGCGCCTCCTACCGCCATTAAATAGGCGGATTTGTGCTTCTTGATGGCTTCGATGGCCACTGGACCGCGTTCGGCCTTGCCAATCATGGAGATTAAGCCGGTTTTAGCAAGCATCATTTCAGTGAACTTGTCCATTCTTGTAGCGGTGGTCGGGCCTGCAGGTCCTACGACCTCATTGCCAACTGGGTCAACTGGACCGACGTAGTAGATCACGCGGTTTTTAAAGCTTACCGGTAGTTCTTCACCTTTTGCCTGCATATCTTGGATGCGTTTATGCGCAGCATCACGACCAGTCAAAATTTTGCCATTGAGCAAGAGGGTTTCGCCTTCCTTCCAGCCCGCTACTTCTTCGGCAGTTAAGGTATCCAAATTAACGCGTTTGGATTTTTTAGTATCTGGTGTCCAAGTCACATCCGGCCAGTCTGAGAGAGAAGGGATTTCTAATTTGGCAGGACCATCACCATGTAAGTGGAAGTGGACATGACGCGTGGCTGCGCAGTTTGGAATCATCGCCACTGGCAATGATGCTGCATGGGTTGGGTAGTCCATGATTTTGATATCGAGAACAGTCGTTAGACCGCCTAAACCTTGGGCGCCAATACCGAGTTTGTTGACCTTGTCGTAAATCTCCAGGCGTAATTCTTCGATGCGGTTTTGTGGACCACGAGCAATGAGTTCCTGAATATCTACGGGACCCATTAAAGACTCTTTGGCCATGAGCATGGCTTTTTCCGGGGTGCCGCCAATACCTATACCAAGAATTCCAGGGGGGCACCAACCAGCACCCATCGTAGGCACCGTTTTTAATACCCAATCGACGATCGAATCCGATGGGTTGAGCATCGTCATCTTGGCCTTGTTTTCAGAGCCGCCACCTTTGGCCGCGCAAATCACTTCAACATCATCACCAGGAACGATTTCATAATGAATGACTGCTGGGGTGTTATCGCCCGTATTTTTGCGTTTACCAGCGGGATCACTCAGAACTGAGGCGCGCAACATATTATCGGGATTGAGATAGGCGCGTCGTACACCTTCATTCACCATGTCGCTCACACTCATGGTTGCGTCTGGCCACTGTACATTCATGCCAATTTTTAAAAAGACAACTGCAATACCGGTGTCCTGGCAAAGTGGGCGGTGGCCTTCTGCGCACATTCGACTATTTGTCAGAATTTGGGCGATCGCATCCTTCGCAGCCGGTCCTTGCTCCTGCTCATAAGCCTTACCCATTGCAGAAATAAAGTCCTTGGGATGGTAGTAAGAGATAAATTGGAAGGCATCTGCAACACTTTGAATGAGGTCGTTTTGTTTGATATTTGTCATGGTTTGGACTTTATTAGTAAAGGTTTCCCCTATTTTAAGGGTTTGCCATAGAGCAAATCCCCAGTGTTTTCACTTATCTTCATAACTCTTGAGGGAGCAATCTCGCTATTCTGCTGCAATTTTGCAGAAATAGACCACTGATTATTAGAAAGAGGGCTGTATAGCATGGAACCATCAATGCAAGAAAATCGCGTTTTTAACCCACCGGCAGACTTTGTAAAAAATGCCGCAATTCCCGGCATGGAAGCCTATAAGCAACTTTGCGCCGAAGCTGAAAGAGATTTTGATGGGTTTTGGGGGCGTCTTGCACGTGAAAATATCTACTGGAAAAAGCCATTTACGCAGGTCTTAGATGAATCCAAGGCGCCTTTCTATAAATGGTTTGAAGACGGCACCACTAATGCCTCTTATAACTGTTTAGATCGCAATATTGAAAAAGGCCTTGGATCTAAAACCGCAATTATTTTCGAGGCGGATGATGGTGCCGTTACCAAAGTAAGCTATCAAGAGATGCATGATCGCGTTTGCAAAATGGCAAACGCGCTTCGCAAGATGGGTATCCAGTCTGGCGACCGCGTCATTATTTATATGGCGATGACAATTGAAGGAATTGTTGCCATGCAGGCATGTGCGCGGATCGGTGCCATTCATTCGGTAGTGTTTGGTGGCTTCTCAGCTCAAGCATTGCGCGATCGCATTATCGATGTTGGGGCAGTAGCAGTGATTACTGCAGATGGACAGTTCCGCGGCGGTAAATCATTGCCCTTGAAGGCTATCTGTGATGAAGCCCTCTCAACCGGTGAGTGCGGCAATGTCAAGCATGTCATCGTCAGCAAGCGCACTGGCACTGAGGTTTCCATGACGGCCGGTCGCGATGTATGGATGCAAGAAATTGTTGCTAATGAAGCAACTACTTGTGAACCTGAGTGGGTGAGCGCTGAGCATCCTTTATTTATTCTTTACACCTCTGGCTCAACAGGTAAGCCAAAGGGCGTGCAGCACTCCACCGGCGGTTATCTGCTGTGGGCTATTTTGACAATGAAGTGGACCTTTGATATCAAGCCAGAGGATGTGTTCTGGTGTACAGCGGATATCGGTTGGGTAACTGGCCACTCTTATATTACTTATGGCCCCTTGGCTGTTGGCGCTACTGAGATTGTTTTTGAGGGTGTGCCAACCTATCCAAACGCAGGTCGTTTCTGGGACATGATCCAAAAACACAAAGCAACGATCTTCTATACAGCGCCAACGGCGATTCGTTCTTTGATCAAAGCGTCTAGTAATGATGAGTCTGTTCATCCGAAAAGCTATGATTTATCTTCCTTGCGACTCTTGGGTTCAGTAGGTGAGCCAATCAACCCTGAGGCCTGGATGTGGTATTACGAAAACGTGGGAGGCTCTCACTGCCCCATTGCAGATACCTTCTGGCAAACGGAAACAGGTGGCCATATGATTTCTCCATTGCCTGGTGCAACGCCGATGATTCCTGGTTCATGCACATTGCCATTGCCTGGCATTATGGCGGCGATCGTCGATGAGGCAGGGCATGATGTGCCAAATGGTAATGGCGGTATTTTGGTTGTGAAGCGACCATGGCCTTCCATGATTCGTACGATTTGGAATGATCCGGATCGTTTCGTCAAATCGTATTTCCCGGAAGAATTGGGCGGCAACCTATATCTTGCAGGGGATGGCGCAATTCGGAATAAAGATACTGGTTACTTCACCATCACAGGCCGAATCGATGATGTCTTAAACGTTTCTGGTCACCGCATGGGAACCATGGAAATTGAATCTTGCTTGGTTGCCAATCCTTTGGTTGCTGAGGCGGCGGTAGTAGGGCGCCCAGATGACATGACGGGTGAAGCGATTTGCGTCTTTGTGGTCCTGAAGGGCGGTCGCCCCACTGGTGATGAAGCCAAGAAAATTGCTACTGAGTTGCGTAACTGGGTTGGTAAAGAGATTGGACCGATTGCCAAGCCTAAGGATGTGCGTTTTGGGGATAACCTACCCAAAACCCGCTCTGGAAAGATTATGCGTCGCCTCTTGCGCGTCATCGCTAAAGGCGAGGAGGTTACACAAGACACTTCCACTCTTGAAAATCCAGCGATTTTGGATCAATTGAAAGAGGCGTTGTAAGCATTTACGCTGCCACTCTCCGTTAACCGTATAATCATGGTCTTCACGGAAGGGTGGATGAGCGGTTTAAGTCACACGCCTGGAAAGCGTGCGTAGGTTAATAGCCTACCGCGGGTTCGAATCCCGCCTCTTCCGCCAAGTATCAAGAAAGCCACCTTCGGGTGGTTTTTTCTTTCGCTCACATACTCTGTCGTTAATGATTTAGATTCTTTTAGTTCAATAACTGTGCGCTCTAGCGATCATAAGGATGTAGAATGGCCCGCATAACTTTGAGCTGTCTTTGTATTTCGCTAAGACTACCGCCCTAGATTTCTATCACGGGGCTCAAATGATTCCATTTAAAGCATTACCTATAGCATCTTGCTTGCTTGCAATTGCTAGCTATTCCGCTTTAGCAAATGCGCAACCAGTTTTAACTTCTCTAGTTCCGGAATCGGGGGCTTATATTGGCCTGGGTTTTGATGCAAACTCCACGCAATTTAATGGCCAGCAACTCCAGGCAACAGGCATTTCAGTGGCGACTCCTCCTGGATCTGTTGGAACTGCTGGAGGGCCTCCTGTTGGTATTGCTATGAGCAATACCAACGCAATTGCCCCGGTTATTCAAGCCGGCTATTTTCAGAAGTTTAAAGATTCAAGCTATTTGTGGGGTGCAAAATTTTCATATAGCTACATGGGGGGCTCTAGCTCTACCACTGGCCCAATTCTTATTCCTCAGTTTGGTACATACCCAAATGGAACCACATTTACGGGCAATGCTGTAGCTAGCTCTTATCAAAAAACTATCCAAAATCAAATTTCCTTTATTCCTTACTTTGGACAGTCTTTTGAGAGAAGCACCATTTACTTTGGTGTTGGTCCTACGATTTCGCAATCCAACACAAAGATCAATAACTTGGTTGGATTTGCTGATATCCGCGGTGTTCCACAGACTAATGTGTCAGGGGCCCCTCAAACCTTTTCGCAATCTCAATGGGTTTATGGTGGTGCAGCGATTCTTGGTGGCACTTATTTCCTTGATCAAACTTGGTTCTTAGACTTTAGTTATAAATATGCGATGACCCAAAATAAAACATCTAATTACTATTCAACCTTTAATAATCCCGGAACGCCTTATAGTTATAGCGGCTCCTTAATTGGTAGTAGTACCGGTACGGCCACCACCCAAAGCCTTGGGATCACGATTAATAAGCTGTTTTGATAGGCTAAAGACTGAGTGCAAAAAGGCTGCTGAACCTCGCATCCCTCCACCTTGCCTTAAGAAAACCACCTGCGGGTGGTTTTTTCTTTATGACTTCCCGTAATATCTCGGTATTAACAAAAAACAAAATCAATCAAAAAATGGAGAAAAAATGATCTATGCAATTTTGTTGATGGACAAACCTGGTACAGCAGATTTACGGATTCAAATTCGCCCAGAGCATCGCGCTTATTTGGCTCAAATTTCTGATCGCATGGCTTTTGCTGGGCCCCTCACTTCAGAAGATGGCAAAACTACGCTCGGCAGTTTGATTGCGATTGATTTTCCAAGTAGGGCAGATGTTGATGCTTGGTTAAAGGATGAGCCTTACACTAAGGCTGGTGTTTATGAAAAGCCAATCATTCATGTTTTTAATAATATGTGGGAGCAAAAGGCAGGTTTTCCGCCAGCATCCTGATCTTTTTTTCGTCTAAGGTATTCACCTCTCAATTAATGCAGGCCGATTTGTATGAAGAAAACGTTCCCCAAGCTTTTTATCACCTTGTTCTTTGCTATCGCAATGAAAGGCGCATTGGCTCAACAGGTCTCTGTACAGGCTCAAAGTGCTGAAACTCCTAAAGCTAATAGTTTGGCCCCCATGCCTACTTCAAATGGCAAGCTGACTTTGGATCCGAATAGTGCTGAGAGTAAGGCTGAAATTGCGAAACAATTAGCCAACCCTTTGGCCAATATGATTTCAATGCCCACTCAGTGGGAGTTCAGTCGTGGCATGGGCAAGAACCAAGCGGGTTCGGATCAAACGCTGCTGCTTCAGCCAGTTGCACCTTTTAGCCTTAGCGGTGGCGATATATTTCTTGTGCGCCCCATCATTGCGAGCACTCGTTTAGTCAATGTAGATGGCAATTCAGGCTATGGCGTTTCTGGTGTGACGATTGAATCCTTCTATGCCCCTAATACCGGCTCATCTTGGATTTGGGGTGTTGGACCCTATGCTTCTTCTCCTTCTGGCAATAGTGGTCTATATGGCACTCAGCAAACAGGTGCCGGGGTCACGGCGGTTGTGCTTAATCGTGATGGTGGATTTACTTATGGCTTGCTTGGGTTTCAGTCTTGGAATGTGGGCGGCAATCCAAGCTTTGGAACTCAAAATAACCTATTCGGCCAACCCTTTTTGGTTTATACCAATAGGGAGGCTTGGTCATTTGGCGCAAATATGCAGGCCAATTACAACTATGACGCTCGCAGAACAACAAATCCTTTGAATCTCACAGTAGGTAAGCTCGAGGTATTTGATGGTGTTCCCGTTTCGTTCAGTGCAGGTCCAATCTATTACCTTAGTAACACCCCTGGCGGTCCATCAGGCTGGGGTGCAAGAGCAACTCTCACAATGGTGTTTTTGAAGTAAGGCCGAGTTGCCTTTTTTGCTTGTAGCCCATCTTTTAAATTTGGATCAAATTGAAGTATCACACTTAATAGCAAGTGGCCAGGTCTACAATTTGGATGATCCTGCCCGGTTTTCTGGACGTTACTTTTTAATTTCAGGAGGTATTGATGGAAACAATGGACAGTCTAAACTTAGAAATCAGAATGATGTTTGGGTGCATTTAGGGGGCTAGTCCAATGGGCCGGTGATCCTCTCTCCTGAAGGTGCAGATCTTGAGTTTTCGAAGTAAATTTATTTACAAAAAGGTATAGAAATGATTTATGTAATTTTATTGATGGATCGTCCAGGTACTGCTGACTTACGTGTACAAGTGCGCCCAGAGCATCGGGCCTATCTTGCCCAGTTGGCCGATCGTATGGCATTTGCAGGACCATTGACCTCTGAAGATGGTCAGACAACCGTGGGTAGCTTATTGGCAATTGATTTTCCCAGTCGCGCAGCTGTAGATGCTTGGTTAAAAGATGAGCCATTTACTAAAGCGGGCGTCTACGAGGCACCGGTTGTGCATGTCTTCAATAATATGTGGCCACAAAAAGTCGGTTTTCCACCAACCTAATTGGGTTTGTTTAACAGAACATCAAAATAGCCACCTCGGGGTGGCTATTTTGTTAATTGCGAAGCTAAATTTAAATGGGCTTAATTTGCAACTTCCTGAATTTGATAATCCCACCAGCAGATTGAAGTGCAATTCTGCCTTGTGAGAAGCGCTCATCTTGCCCATCCGCTACAGTAACCACGCCATTGAGTATGACCTTAAAATGCGATCCATTGGCAACGATTTCCATCACGTTCCAATGACCACCCGCATGCGGTACAGGGTTAACCTTGGCAATATCAACGATCGCACCTGTGGCATATTCTTGGCCTGGGCGCGTATCCCAAATATTGACTTCATAAGCATTCTTAGTGGCGATGATCTGGCTTGGATCCTGGCAGCGAATAAAAATGCCGCTATTGGTAGTGGGCTCGACCCAGAATTCAGCGCGAATAATGAAGTTTTTATAAGATTTCGTGCTGACCAAAAACCCAGTTCCTTTATCGCTCATAACCTGCCCATCGGAAATAATCCAATTTGCGTTGCCTACGAAGTTCCAGTTACTGAGATTGACTCCATCAATTAATTCAATAAAGCCATCTTGACTTTGGGCTTGGCAAGTGGCGATACCAAAGCATAAGGCGAGGGCAGCTAGGCTGCGGGTAAGTAATTTCATAAGGGTCTCCTGAGGGTTATTGGTATTTTTCTAGTCTTGATTGTTGCTGATTTCTGGCTAAATAGACAAGCTCACGCTTTCCCTTAAGTAAGGTCAAGACTAAAAATCATCAAAAAGACGGAAACTAGGCATTTCCGAGTGTGGAATCTAGTAGACTTGAGTTATGAATTCATCAAAATTACACCCAATTTTTGTATTTTCCCTGTTTGCAGTGATTAGTTTGACCGCATGCGGCTCGATTCAATCGGCAGCCGAAGACGATTGCAAGAATGTGGGCTGGCAAGCTGGCACTAAAGGCTACAACGATTGCGTCAAGGCTCGTATTTATGAACGCAAGCTAGATTACTCACTTCCGCCAGGCGATCAGCCATCACCCTCATTGCTTTAGGGTTAACCCGAGCCGTAATCACTTGAGCGCCGTCAAGGACTTAGGTCTAGAATTAGCCCAAAATCACCTTTTAGTTGCTTATCAATCTTCTAGTTTTTTGTAAAAAAATTAGAGGTATTTGACTTACCGATCACCGTAGTGATTTGAAAATTACATTACAAGCATTCAATTGCGCCAAAAATTAGAGATATAAGACCATGAATCATCCAAAGCCCTCCGGAGAAATAAAGGCGGTTGCCCTTGCTACAGCGGATGACTTAAGAGAGACCATTCGTCGCAAGAGTAAGTTAAAAGGTCGTCAGGCCGATGACATCTCCTTGGCAGAGGTACGTTTACTAATTGGTGAGGCTCCTCACCGCCGTGATTTATTAATTGAGTACCTGCATCTGTTAAATGACGAATATCGCGCATTGCACGATCGTCATTTGGTGGCGCTAGCTAAAGAGATGAATATTCCGATGGCTGAGGTGTATGAGGTTGCTACTTTCTATCATCACTTTGAGGTGGTGCGTGGCAATGATCCGGTTGCTGATATTCTGATTCGTGTATGCGACGGTATTGCTTGTGAGTTAGCGGGCGCGCAAAATCTCTTGGCTAAATTGCCAGCTATCCTTGGCAACACTAATATCAAAGTCGCAGCAGCCCCATGTGTAGGCCGTTGTGAGCAGGCTCCTGTGGCCGTAGTGCATCAGTATCCAGTCCTGTTTGCTACATTAGATAAGGTGTCGGCTGCGGTTAAAAATAATTTAACCACTCAGCCTATGGCTAAGGATGATGCCGTCTTTGATCCTGTGGCTTTAGCAGAGCAGGGCGTTTCCCCTCAGGGAGAAATGCAAGCGGTATCACCAAACTATGTGGGCTACGAGTCTTATCGCAAACAAGGTGGCTACGCTTTAGCGAAAGAAATCTTTGAGGGCAAGCAAGATGCCGAGAGCATCATCAAAGCAATGGAAAGCTCGGGCCTCCGTGGTTTAGGTGGAGCTGGTTTTCCAGCAGGTCGTAAATGGCGCATCGTAAAAGATCAAGTTGCTCCAAAGTTGATGGCAGTAAACATTGACGAAGGCGAGCCTGGCACATTTAAAGATCGTACCTATTTAGAGCGCGATCCACATCGCTTCTTAGAAGGTCTCCTGATTGCTGCCAGCGTAGTTGGCATTGATGCTTGCTATATCTATTTGCGTGACGAATACCACGGTTGCCGTGAGTTACTAGAAGCAGAGTTGGCAAAGCTTAAAGCCAATCCGCCATTTAAATTACCGAATATTGAATTACGTCGTGGCGCTGGCGCCTACATCTGCGGAGAAGAATCCGCCATGATTGAAAGTATCGAAGGTAAACGTGGTGAGCCACGGATGCGTCCTCCATATATTGCCCAAGTGGGTTTGTTTGGACGTCCAACTTTAGAGCATAACTTTGAGACCTTGTATTGGGTGCGAGATATTGTTCAGCGCGGACCAGAATGGTTCAGTTCATTCGGTCGTCATGATCGCAAGGGCTTGCGAAGCTTTAGCGTGAGCGGGCGCGTGAACAAACCTGGTGTGAAGTTAGCCCCAGCAGGCATCACGATTCAAGAATTGATTGATGAGTACTGTGGTGGCATGCAAGATGGCCACAAGTTCTACGGCTATTTGCCTGGTGGCGCATCGGGCGGTATTTTGCCGGCGACCATGAATGACATCCCGCTCGACTTTGATACTTTGCAACCTTATGGATGCTTTATTGGTTCTGCTGCAGTCATGGTGTTTAGCGACAAAGACAAAGCGCGCGATATGGCATTGAACGTGATGCATTTCTTTGAACATGAGAGCTGCGGTCAATGTACACCTTGCCGTGTTGGCACAGGTAAAGCAGCCAAGTTGATGCAAGCCAAGTCATGGGATCAAGAAACCTTAGAGGACTTAGCCACCGTGATGGTTGATGCTTCTATTTGTGGTCTTGGCCAAGCGGCACCAAACCCTATTCGTTGTATTCATAAATATTTCCCTGAAGAAGTTGCATAAGGAAGTCACTTAAATAATATTCAGGGAATAACGAGACAAACATGAACGCACCCACAAATCCAAAAGAACTCGAATTACAAACCGTTGAGTTCAAGCTAGACGGCAAGACGATCGTTTCGTATGAAGGCGAAACGATTCTCAAGGCTGCCAAACGACACGGTATTGATATTCCACATCTATGCTTTAAAGATGGTTACCGTCCTGACGGTAACTGCCGTGCATGCGTAGTGGAAATTAATGGCGAGCGTACATTAGCGCCAAGCTGCTGTAGAAGTGCTACTCCAGGAATGGAAGTGAAGGCTAATAGCGAGCGTGCTGTTAAGAGCCAGAAGCTGGTTCTGGAGATGTTGCTCTCCGATATGCCTGATGAAGGCTTTAAGTGGGTTGGCGATAGCAAAGAAGAAGAGCAACAGAACCAGCATGGTGAGCTGAGTACTTGGGCTGCCCGCATGGATGTGACTGTTCGTCCGGAACTCAAAGCATTGCGTCGCGAAAAAGTTAGTAGTGATATTTCCCATCCAGCGATGGCTGTGAATTTGGATGCATGTATTCAATGCAATCGTTGCGTGCGCGCTTGTCGTGAAGAGCAAGTTAATGATGTGATCGGTTACGCCATGCGTGGCGGTCATAGTGAGATCGTATTCGATTTAAATGATCCAATGGGTGACAGTACTTGCGTTGCCTGTGGCGAATGTGTACAGGCTTGCCCAACTGGTGCATTGATGCCTAAAGGTTTGATTGGTTCACAGACAGTGGATCGTAAAGTCGATTCTGTTTGCCCGTTCTGTGGCGTAGGTTGTCAAATCACTTATAACGTTAAGGATGAAAAGATCGTCAGCGTTGAAGGTCGTGATGGCCCGGCTAATCACAATCGTCTCTGCGTTAAGGGTCGTTTTGGTATGGACTACATCCATAACCCACAACGCCTTACTAAACCATTAATTCGTAATGCAGGCGTTCCTAAGGATGAGTCCATCCTGGAGGGTAAGCAAGACTGGTCGGATATCTTCCGTGAAGCGACTTGGGAAGAGGCTTTAGAAGTCGCCGGTGGCGGCTTGAAGAAACTCAAAGATCAATACGGCAATAAAGTATTGGCTGGCTTTGGCTCTGCAAAGGGCAGTAACGAAGAAGCTTACTTATTCCAGAAACTGGTTCGTACTGGTTTTGGTAGCAATAACGTAGACCATTGCACACGCCTTTGCCATGCTTCGTCTGTAGCAGCGCTTCTTGAGGGTGTTGGTTCTGGTGCGGTAAGCAACCAAGTGAATGACGTTGAGCACTCAAGCATGATTTTCTTGATTGGATCCAATCCAACTGCAAACCACCCGGTTGCTGCTACCTGGTTTAAGAATGCCGCTAAACGTGGTGCCAAAATTGTCTTGTGTGATCCACGTGCGACTGAAATCAGTAAGCATGCATGGCGCACGATGCAATTTAAGCCAGACACTGATGTGGCGATGCTCAATGCCATGATCTATACGATTATTGAAGAAGGCTTGGTTGATAAAGACTTTATTCAAAATCGCTCGAATAACTTTGAAGCCTTAAAAGAAAACATTAAGGGCTATAGCCCTGAAGCAATGGCGCCAATCTGCGGTATTCCAGCAGAAACCCTGCGTGAAGTAGCAAGGGAGTTTGCAACTACGAAATCAGCCATGATTTTGTGGGGCATGGGCGTAAGTCAACACGTGCATGGCACTGATAATGCGCGCTGCTTAATCGCTCTAGTCAGTATCACCGGTCAAATTGGTAAGCCTGGATCAGGCTTGCATCCATTGCGTGGTCAAAATAACGTACAGGGTGCCAGTGATGCTGGTTTGATTCCGATGATGTTCCCGAACTATCAGCGCGTTGATAATCCAGAAGCGCATGCTTGGTTTGAGAAGTTCTGGGATACGCCATTAGATAAAAAACCTGGATATACCGTGGTAGAGATCATGCATAAGATCACTGCCCCCGATTCCGATCCGGACAAGATTCGGGGCATGTTTGTCGAAGGTGAAAACCCGGCGATGAGTGATCCGGATTTAAATCATGCGCGTCATGCATTAGCGGCTCTTGAGCACTTAGTTGTACAAGATATCTTCATGACTGAGACAGCATTGCTTGCTGACGTAGTCTTGCCTGCAAGTGCTTGGCCTGAAAAGGTTGGTACGGCTAGCAATACTGACCGCATGGTTCAGATGGGCAAGAAAGCAATCAATCCTCCTGGTGATGCAAAACCTGACTTGTGGATTATTCAAGAGATTGCCAAGCGCATGGGTCTGAACTGGAATTACCAAGGTCCTGATGCTGGTGTTGCTGAGGTTTATGATGAAATGCGTCAAGCAATGCATGGTGCGATTAACGGCATTACTTGGGAGCGCTTGGAAAAAGAATCTAGCGTTACCTATCCATGCTTATCTGCCGAAGATCCAGGTCGCCCAATTGTCTTTAATGACAAGTTTGATACCAAAGATGGACGAGTGAAGTTAGTGCCGGCCGATATCATTCCTGCGAATGAACGTCCTGATACTGAATATCCATTTGTATTGATTACTGGTCGTCAGCTAGAGCATTGGCATACCGGCAGTATGACGCGCCGCGCCACTGTGCTGGATGCCATTGAGCCTATGGCTACTGTATCGATGAACGGTGAGGACATGACCCAGCTAGGCGTATCTGCTGGTGACGTCATTACCGTTCAGTCTCGTCGTGGTGAAGTCGGTATCCACGTAAGAAGAGACGACGGAACACCAAGAGGGGTGATCTTTATTCCGTTTGCCTACTATGAGGCTGCTGCTAACTTGATTACCAATTCAGCACTAGATCCATTTGGCAAGATTCCTGAATTTAAGTATTGCGCTGTGAAGCTCGCTAAAGGCGGTGAAGTGGCCAAGATCATGGGATATGGTACGAATGCTCCAGGCGGATCTAAGGAAATGTCTAACGTTTAATTAGGATTTGGCAATTCACAAAAAAGCTCCCAGATGGGAACTTTTTTGTTTAAAGACCTTGTTTTCAGCAGTACTGCTTTTGTAGTAAAAAGGCTTTACGGGGGAAATCATGAGTAGATCAGTCAAAATTAATGATGATTTATATGAGGCGGCAAAAGTTGAGGCTAGAAAAGAACGCCGAACTATTGCGGCTCAAATTGAATTTTGGGTAAAGTTAGGGCGGGGAGTGATTGATAATCCCGACTTACCTACATCCTTCATTGCTGACTCATTGGCATCACTTTCAGAGCCAAGGCCAGCAAAGCAGCCTCAATATAAGTTAGAAGAATTGCTGGCAAATTGGAATCCAGGGGAAAGGCGCTCGAAAGAGGATGATGCATGGCTGGAGATGAAGCCCATGGGTAAAGAGGTTTGGTAGCGTTTTAGGCATATTTGTACCTCGTTTTGCTTGATATCTTCGCAGTTTTTTTTGGTTGCTATGGACTCATTTAAAGTCGTGTGAGAACAAGATTCCTAATGCCCTTTAGAATGTTCCTTCTATGGCCAGTTCCAAACCCTCCCAAAACACCACTGCAAACGCTGAGCTTCCCGTCCTGATTATTGGGGCTGGATTAGCTGGGCTGACTGTCGCCTTACATATGGCCGAATCTCAGCCGGTCATTCTGATGGCGAAGCGGGGCTTAGGTGAGGCTGCTACAGCTTGGGCACAAGGCGGTATTGTTGGGGTTGTAGATAAAGAACATGACAGTATTGATTCTCATGTGGCCGATACCTTGGATGCAGGCGCTGGCCTCGTGGTTGAATCTACAGCACGTTATATCGCTGAAGAAAGCGCTGATGCAATTCGTTGGTTGGTGGATCAAGGCGTTCCATTCACAGAAGATAAATCCGGTCCAATGGGTTTGCACTTAACGCGTGAAGGCGGGCATAGTCATCGCCGTATTGCTCATGCCGCGGATGCTACTGGTAAAGCCATTCATGAAGTGCTGCTTGATAAAGCAAGAGCCCATAAAAATATTCAGATCTTGGAGCATTGGATTGCACTCGATCTCATCACCAATCGTCAGCTAGATGCCAAGACGCAACGCAGCAAACCCAATCGTTGTTATGGTGTGTATGCACTCGATATTAAAAATAATCGTGTAGAAACCATCGAAGCAAAGTCAGTGGTATTGGCTACAGGTGGCGTTGGTAAGGTTTACCGCTACACCAGCAATCCCGATACTGCAACCGGTGACGGTATTGCCATGGCTTGGCGTGCGGGTTGCCGAGTGGGCAATATGGAATTCATTCAGTTTCACCCAACTTGTTTGTATCACCCGAGCGATCGCACCTTCCTGATTACCGAAGCAATGCGCGGTGAGGGTGGTTTACTGAAGTTACCTGATGGCACGCGTTTTATGCCAGAGCATGATGACCGAAATGAATTAGCTCCACGTGACATTGTTGCTAGAGCCATCGACTTTGAAATGAAGAAGCACGGCTTGGACTATGTCCATCTAGATGCCACACATTTAGGCGAAGCATTTATCAAAGAGCATTTCCCGATGATCTATGCGCGTTGCATGAGTCTCGGTTTAGATATCACCAAGGAGCCTATTCCGGTGGTGCCTGCTGCGCATTACACCTGTGGTGGTGTAGTGACTGATCTCAAGGGGCGTACTGATTTGCCAGGACTCTATGCAGTCGGCGAAGCAACCTATACCGGCCTACATGGCGCTAATCGTTTGGCAAGCAACTCCTTATTGGAATGCGTCGTCATTGGTAAGGCTGCTGCAGAAGACATATCTAATCTCAAGACACCAGTAATGCCTGCTCTCCCTTTATGGGATGAGAGTCAGGTTGAGGATGCGGATGAGCAAGTGGTCATTGCCCACAATTGGGATGAGCTGCGTTCTTTGATGTGGAATTACGTAGGTATTGTGAGAACCAATCGCCGCCTTGAGCGAGCCCTACATCGCATTAAGTTGCTGCGTTATGAGGTGCAAGAGTATTACGCTAACTTTAAGGTCACACGTGATCTCATTGAGCTCAGAAACTTATTGGAATGTGCAGAGTTGATCGTACGTTCAGCGCTCATGCGTAGGGAAAGCCGTGGTCTTCATTACAGCCGTGACTACCCCGGCACTTGGGCTGTCTCTTACCCAACCATCCTGACTCCTCAAGCAGAGGGTGCTGAGACGGATTCCGCCTCCTAGGCCTTCAAAGCTATAAAACTTCGTTTTTTGGTGATAAGCTAACCCAACATCACGAGGAATGACATGGCCAGCTTTAAAGAGGAAGTCAGCGAACATATCTCTGCGGTTTATCAAACGGCAGCTGATGAGATCAAAAATTGGGTTAGTGCTTTAAGAGAGGTCTGGCCACTTGTTTTCTTATTAATTCTTGCTCTATTTATTCTAGTTTGGTTTGCAAAGCCTGCACCACCCAATAAAGTATTAATGGCAACTGGTACCGGCGGCTCCTACAAAGTATTGGGTGAAAAATATAGGAGCTATTTTGAGAAAAAAGGTATTGAACTTGAATTAGTAGAGACCCACGGCTCTAAAGAAAATCTTCAACATCTCATTGATCGAAAAGATCCAATCCAAGCAGCCCTTGTTCAGGGTGGAATGATTGCTGTAGACAATCTTTCTGGTGTGGAATCCCTCGGTAGTGTTGACTATGAACCAGTATGGATGTTCTATCGTAAGAATGCCTTTAACGAAAGTATTCACGTATCTGATAGAGATATTGCTAAGCTAAAAATCAATATCGGCCCGGTGGGGAGTGGAACACGTACGCAGGCTCTTGGAATATTTAAACTCAATGGCTTAAAAAGCGATGCCCCTAATTTACTTAGTCTTGGGAATGCTGAAGGTGTTAGTGCTTTGGAGCGTGGCGAAATTGATGCAGTGATTTTGGTAGATGGTTTTGATTCACCAAACGTGCAAAGACTCATTAAAAATCCAGGCATTAAGTTAGCTTCATTTACGCGTGCAGACGCCTATACCCGTTTATTGCCGTATTTCGAGGAGGTATCAGTGCCTATGGGCGGCTTTGATCTCGGGAAAAATATCCCGGATCATCCAATTGAGCTGATTTCGACTACGACCAATCTCTTAATTGATAACCGCCTGCACCCAGCAATTCAGGTCCTATTTCTAGAGGCTGCGCGAGAAATCAACGGTAACAAATCCTATTTTGCTAAAACCGGGGAATTCCCTGCTTACATGAACACTGAGGCCCCTTTAAGTGAGGAGGCTAAATTTTTCTATGAAAAGGGTACCCCTACCTTAATGAAGTATTTGCCATTTTGGCTCGCCGAGTTCTTGGAGCGCATGTTCTTCCTTCTGCTTCCCTTTGCTGCTTTTGCTTATCCGATTATTAAGTCAATTCCAACATATAGAACCAACCTGGCTAAGAAGCAAATTAACTCCATTTATAAAGAGTTGGATAAATTTGAGCAGAACACAATTCAAACCTTTGACCCTAATCGTCGCAGTGAATATATTGAGGTACTCAATGAGATGGAGCGCAGAATACTTAGATCAAAAGCAGCAAAGCTAGCCACTGCTGAATGCTATAGCCTGCGAAGCAATATTGAATTTATTCGTAATGCCCTGGAGAAGCAGATCATTTACAAGGGTAGGGAAGGGTAATTTAGTGCGCTTGCTCGTAAGCGTAGTTAATGTATTAAATCCCAGGACGCCCTGGCCCATTGGGTTCCAGGGTTGCGTCTTGGGCTCTAGCTATATCGTCCAATGCTCTTGCTATAAATTCAACATCTCCATTTGATTCCTCAATGCATGCTTGAAGATAGAGGGCCATCTCCTGGGGTGTGCGCAAATGTTCTGCCACATCATAGGGGCTTGTAGTTTTGTTTTTCATCTTCCCTCTTGCGTTGTAGATACCAGGCTTCTCACATGACGCTCATAGCTTGTGTGATTTAACTCTATAGATTTGCACGGAATTCTTCTATAAAAGCCGGCTACTTGCAACCCTAATTCATTGTCGGATACAATTTTATAGCACTGAGTGCTATACATTAAAATATCGACTATGAAAATAGTCTTAAAAACAAAAACATTCGATCGTTGGGCAAGAAAAATTATTGGAGCTATAGAACTTTGTAATGCTGCTAGAGAGATTGAGCGAGGAGTTTATGAGGCTGACTTAGGTGGTGGGGTATGTAAAAAGAGAATCCCACTTCCAGGTCAGGGCAAAAGTGGGGGCATTCGCACTATTGTTGCCAAGAAAAATAAGGAAGCAATTATTTTTATCGTTGGCAGGGAAAAGAGTTATCCCGGCTCTGACTTTAGTAATGTGGAGCAAGAGGCGGCAACGATTATTGCTAAGTCATTCGAAAAGGCAGATAGAAATAGATTGCGGGTACTAGTTAGGGCTGGGATATTGAAGGAGCTAAATTGCAATGAGTAAAAAATTAAAATCTGAAGATAGAAGGGTGCTTGACGAGTTATTGGAAATGGCGCAGGCATTGGAGGAGCACGGTCTTTTAACTAAGCATGATTATGCAAAAATGAAGACCCTTTGCTTAGAAAAGCCACCTTTATTTACACCTAAAAAAGTGACGGATATACGCATTCATCAAGCAAGAATGAGTCAATCCATTTTTGCCTCACTACTAAATGTAAGCGTCTCTACAGTTCAAAAATGGGAGTCGACAGGTTCTGGAAAACACCCTAGTGGTGCCGCTGCCAAGCTACTTCAGCTAATTGAAACTAAGGGTATTCAAGTGCTATTGGTATAGCCAAATTGCTACAAAATGCGCATTGAGAAATCAACCGCATGTACATCCTTGGTGAGTTTTCCAAGAGAGATGCGGTCAACACCAGTGCCTGCAATAGCGCGCATTTGATCTAAATTAATGCCGCCAGAGGCTTCCAGCAAAGCACGTCCAGCAGTAATAGCAACAGCTTGCTTCATTTGATCGGTATTGAAGTTATCGATCAAGATACTTTTAGCGCCAGCAGCTAAAGCCTCTTCAAGTTCAGCAAAGTTTTCTACTTCAATCTGAATATCCACTCCAGCATTCAGTGCTTGAGCATTCTTTAGGGCTGCCGTAACACTGCCAGCAGCAGCAATATGATTCTCTTTAATCAAAATGCCGTGCCACAGTGCTAAACGTTGATTTTTCCCGCCACCAACGAGCACTGCATACTTCTGAGCCTGACGTAATCCAGGAATAGTCTTGCGTGTATCTAGTACAGCACAACCTTTAGGATTCGGGCTAGCGCCTGCAATTGCATCCACGTGTTGTCGTGTAATGCTTGCTGTCCAAGAAAGTGTTTGTAAGAAATTAATACAAGTACGTTCAGCAGAGAGTAGGGCTTGTGAGTCAGCCTCAATATCGCAAACCTTGGTATCAGGCTTCATCATGTCGCCCTCTAGGTAATGCCAGGTAACTTTCGCATTGGGATCGAGCCTCTTGAGTGTTCCCTCAAACCAGTCAACCCCACATAGAACGGCCTCTTGACGAACGATTAACAGCGCATGAACAGGTTTACTAGGAACGAGTTTGGCTGTCCAATCACCAGTGCCAATATCTTCCATCAGTGCATCATGAATATTGCGTTGGCGAGCTTGCTCTAAGGTTTCGTTATATTCAAACATAATTAAGCTGCACCAATATTCTTTACAAAGCCATGTTGCGCTTTTGCTAAGAGGTCAGGGTGGTTTTTAGTGAAGTCGAGCATGCGCTCTATACAGCCCAATGCTTGAACGCGAATAGGTTCTTCGATGAAGATTTCACCAGAAGCGTTTTCTAGGCAATTCAAAATTCCTTGTAAGCCATTCATGGCCATCCAAGGGCAGTGTGCACAACTCTTGCACGTTGCACTATTGCCAGCAGTTGGCGCTTCAATCAGCTTCTTATTGGGGGCTAGTTGACGCATGCGATGCAAGATGCCGTTATCGGTAGCAACAATGTACTCAGTAGCGGTGCCTTCAACCACAGCTTTAATCATGGCGGAGGTAGAGCCCACAACGTCTGCAAGGTCAACTACTGCTTGCGGAGATTCAGGGTGCACCAAAATCATGGCGTTAGGATGAGCCGCTTTAAGCATCTCTAATTCAACCGCTTTAAATTCATCATGAACAATGCAAGCACCATTCCATAGCAACATATCGGCGCCAGTTTGTTCTTGGATATAGCGACCCAAATGCCGATCGGGTGCCCAGAGAATTTTCTTGCCCTCAATTTTGAGTTGATGCACGATCGCTAATGCACATGAACTGGTCACCATCCAATCTGCTTGCGCTTTGACTGCGGCACTAGTGTTGGCATACACAACGACAACGCGATCAGGATTCGCAGCTCTAAAGGCAGCAAAGTCAGAAGCATCACAACCTAAGTCTAATGAACAAGTAGCATCGAGATCAGGCATGAACACGCGTTTTTCTGGGCTGAGAATCTTTGCAGACTCACCCATGAAGCGCACGCCAGCAACAATCAAATTCTTAGCGGAATGATTTTTACCAAAACGCGCCATCTCTAATGAATCAGCAACGTACCCACCAGTCTCCATCGCCAAATCCTGAATGTCACCATCTACGTAGTAGTGAGCAACAAGGGCAGCGTCTTTCTCAACCAGCAATTTCTTGATGCGAGCAATAACAGCAGCCTTTTCGGAACCATGAAGCTGAGGAGGGGTTTTTGCCCAAGCTTGGGCGGTACAGGTGGCGCCAGCAGCATTTTGCTGTGGGTAATCAAAGGAGATAGGTGAGCTCATAAGCAATTTTAGCTTGCATAAAGAATTGGCAAATATCCTTAAATTGGTGCATTTTAGGGCTGATTTACCCTTAGAAGGCAAGCTTCAAACTGAGCCTGCAATGTCATCAATAAGGTGGTGCAATATCTCAAAAACTACCCTTTTTTTGATATTTTTTTCTGCCCAATTATTAAGCAACAATAAAAACTATATAAATCAATAGCTTAAAGATTTTTAGAGGGGCTATTTCTGAAGCTAAATAGCCATTAAAAGTATCATAAATAGCGCCTATACAGTAAAATCACGCGTATTTATGTACGCGCGCGATCTATAAAGCAAGTATTCCTTGCAGGCACCCTGGGACTCATCCTTGCGGGCATTCTTTTGGCTAGCCCAATGGCTAATGCCCAAACTTCAGCCGGCCAACTATTGCAGCAAAACCGTGAACTCGAACCTTCAGCACCACTCCTTCCAGATGCAACACGCAATGTTGCCCCGTTAGAGGTGAAGCCAAGTGCTCCACCTCCAGGGCAAATGACTTTTGACTAAAGGGCTAAAACCTTCGAAAAGCCGATTAATAGCAGCTATTAGAATGATCTCCACTTATCGAGAGGTAAGCATTCTTCTTCAGTAATTCGATTGTATTCACTGATAAATTTTGCATTCTCTAATTTCCAGAGGCGCTCTTTCTCCTGTTTAACAAGCGACTCCAAAAAAGCATCACATGCTTTAGAAATATTGATGCCTCGTTTTTTACCCTCTGCAAGCACAATCACATTTAAAGATAGGCTTGTTGCCTTGTTGTTGGCCTTGTGCCGACCTTTCCTTGAGTCATTGTTAAACATGACTAAATCATACGCATAATTTACTCGCAATCAATAGGCGCATAAATTATGTTGGCATTACATTAGGAGCCTAAAACGGTAGCTTTGCACCTGGCTTGGCTGCCAATAATACGGCCTTAAACTCCCCCTGAATACGTTTAATCGCCTCTTCACTATCAGCCTCAAAACGCATCACCACTACTGGTGTTGTGTTTGAAGGTCTAGCCAAGCCAAATCCATCAGCATATTCCACGCGCACACCATCAATGGTGTTGATCGATTCAGAAGTAGGGAACTTGGCATTTGCCTTAATAGTCTCTAACAAAGCAAATGGTTCGCCTTCTGCGCAAGCTAATTGCAATTCTGGTGTGCAGATCGCATTTGGTAAGTCATTGAGTGTCTGATTGGGATCTTTTTCTTTAGAGAGGATTTCCAATAAACGAGCGCCTGTATAAAGACCGTCATCAAAACCAAACCAACGGTCCTTAAAGAAGATGTGACCAGACATTTCACCGGCTAATGGTGCGCCAGTTTCTTTAAGTTTGGCCTTCACCAAGGAGTGACCGGTTTTCCACATCAAAGGCTCGCCCCCATGCTGTTTCACATAGGTTGCAAGATTGCGGGTGCACTTAACGTCATAAATAATCTGTCCGCCAGGATTTCTGGAGAGAACATCTTTAGCAAAGAGCATCATTTGACGGTCTGGGAAAATCACCTGACCATCTTTAGTGACTACACCCAAGCGATCTGCGTCACCATCAAAAGCAAGACCCAATTCATTATCAGTAGTCTGAAGGTTCTTAATGAGATCTTGCAAGTTCTCAATATGCGCTGGATCTGGATGGTGGTTCGGAAAATGACCATCAACCTCACAGAAGAGCTCTTGTACTTCGCAGCCTAAGGCCCTGAAAAGTTTGCCAGCAAAGGCGCCACCAACACCATTGCCACAATCCACCACAATCTTCATCGGACGAGCTAACTTAACGTCGTTCACAATGCGCTCTAAGTACATTGGGAAGATGTCAAAGGTGTTTCTAGTGCCTTGGCCAGTAGCAAATTGCTTGGCTTCAATGCGTTTACGCAGCGCCTGAATTTGATCGCCGTAAATGGCTGCGCCACCCAGAACCATCTTGAAGCCGTTGTAGTTCGGTGGGTTATGGCTGCCGGTAATCATGATGCCGGATTTTGGCTTCTTGCCATTGAGTGTTTGATTGGCTCCAAAGTACACCATGGGTGTAGCAACCATCCCTAGATCAATCACATTGATGCCGGTAGATAACAGGCCTTCGGTCAATGCTTCAATGAGGCTAGGGCCTGATAAACGACCGTCACGACCGATCACAATTTCAGTTTCACCAAGTTCACGCATCTCCGTGCCAAAAGCTTGACCAATCAGTTTAGCTATCGATGGATCTACAGTCTCATCAATAATGCCGCGAATGTCATAAGCTTTGAAAATAGATGGAGAGAGTTGCATGAGTCTTCTTTCGATGTCTAGGCTGAAGCTAGAGCTAATAAAACTATTGATTAAATAAATTAATGCGGGCTGCAGTTACTTCATCAATACCAGAATCCGCATGAACAGAGCCACCATTCTTTAAGGCGGCTTCAATTGGTTTGGCAAGGACTTTGCCAAGCTCTACACCCGGTTGATCAAAGCTATTAATGTTCCACAAAGCACCGAGTGCAGCAGTGCGATTTTCATACAGCGCTAAAAGAGCTCCTAAATAGAAGGCATTGAGCTTAGGCAATATCAGTAGGTTGCTAGGGCGTTTGCCTGGGTAAGTGTTGTTTGGGTTATCCGTCTTCTTGCCATTAGCCAGCGCCTGGGCTTGAGCCAAGCAGTTAGACAAGAGGATGCGGTGATGTTCTTTTGCCTCTGGCAAATGACTCATCGGCTCACGAACCGCAATAAAATCTATTGGAATGATTTCTGTACCTTGATGTAATAGTTGGAAGTAGGAATGCTGCGCATTACTGCCGGAGCTACCAAACACTACAGGACAAGAAAACTTGACTGGCTTGCCATCGCGATCGACGCTCTTGCCATTGCTTTCCATATCTAGCTGTTGTAACCACTTCGGAAACCAATCCAAGGCATCAGCATACGGAATGACTGCATAGGACTTGATGTTGTGCTTCTCCTGCTGATAAAGCAAGCTCAACGCCATGATTACTGGAATATTGTCTTCCAGAGGAGCAGACTTAAAGTGCTGATCCATTGCTTGGGCACCAGCTAGGAACTTCTTGAAAGTATCAAATCCATATTGCAAGGCAATTGGTAATCCAACTGCAGACCAAACGGAGTAACGACCGCCTACCCAATCCCAAAAGGGATAAATATGGTCTTGGTCAATGCCAAATGCTTCTGCAGCAGGAACGTTGGCTGTTACAGCAAAAAGTGATTTGCTTACTTGACTATTAGTAAGGCCGTTATTTTTAAGCCACTTCACCACAGCTTGTGCATTCATGGTGGTTTCCAGTGTTGTAAAGGACTTGGAAACAATGATGACCTTGGTGCTGTGCGGTAAAGCGCGTTGCAATATGCGATTCAGTTCTGCGGTATCAATATTGGCCAAGAAATGCATGCGCATGCCACGACTCTCAATGTCGGGAACATGTGCTAAGGCCTCAATCGCTAAACGGGGACCAAAGTCAGATCCACCAATACCAATGTGAATGACATCAGTAACACCGACCCATTTATTGCATAAAGCTTCAATGCGATGCCAAACTTGCGCAACATCTGGCATGACATCTTTGCCATTTACCAAAACCGGAGTTTTATCTAGGTTACGCAGGGCAGAGTGAAGGGCGGGGCGATTCTCAGAATTATTCACTGGCTTACCAGCGAATAGATCAGCAATAAATTGCTCTAAATGAGCTTCTTTAGCCTGCTTGAAGAGGGATTTCCAGCTAGCAGCATCAATGCCTTGATACGCGCTATCTAAAACGATATCTTGGGTGCTAAATAGGGTTTTCGGGTTATCTGCAGCTGGTTTTGAAGACATCTATAGATTTTATCAAGAAGTGCCCCAAAACCCACTAAAACACTGAAAATGTTACGATTTCAGGATGCAGATAACAAAAATTCAAGGCTTGGGCATATAAATGGATCAAGTCGACTGTGTCGTCATCGGAGCCGGGGTAGTTGGATTGGCCGTTGCCAGAGAAATGGCACTTCAAGGCAGTGAAACGATTTTGCTCGAGCGCGAAGCTTCTTTTGGCACGATTAGTAGCGCGCGTAATAGTGAAGTCATTCATGCGGGGATTTATTACCCCAAAGATTCACTCAAAGCCAAACTTTGCGTTGAAGGCAATCGCATGCTCTACGAGTATTGCCGCACTCACCATGTTGCCACTCAACCTTATGGAAAATTGATCGTAGCCAGTGATGACTCTCAATTAGATGATCTCCAGGCAATTCTGTATAAAGCACAGCAAAACCAAGTGCCAGAGATCAAGATGATTACTGGGGAAGAGGCTAAGCAATTAGAGCCACAGCTTAATTGTGTAGCAGCCATTCTGTCGTCAAGTACAGGGATCGTCGATAGCCATGGATTCATGCTTTCCCTCTTGGGTGGCTTTGAGGATGCGGGTGGCATGGTGGCTTATCAGTCACCGCTGATCAGTGCAAAGCCTATCGGTGAAAACGCCAAAGAGGGCTTTGAATTAGAAATTGGTGGCGCTGATGGAATGAAGATTCAAACAAAGCTTCTCATTAATTGCGCAGGTATGAGTGCTCCAGCAGTGGCACAAAAAATTGCATCATTAAGCAAAGATCAAATTCCAAAAGCCTATTTTGCTAAAGGCAATTATTTTTCTCTTTCCGGAAAATCACCATTTAATCATTTGATTTATCCCATTCCAGAGCCTGGTGGTCTAGGAGTGCATCTCACTTTAGATATGGGCGGACAAGCTAAATTTGGCCCCGATGTGGAATGGCTTGAAATCGATGAAGAAAGCCAAATTGATTACACGGTCAACCCCAAAAGAGGTGAGGGCTTTTATGAAGCAGTAAGGCGCTATTGGCCAGAACTTAAAGACCAGGCATTACAGCCCGATTATTCAGGTGTCAGAGCCAAAATAGTCCCACCAAATGCCCCGGCAGGTGACTTTTGCTTTAACACCCCTAATGACCATAGACTCCAGGGCCTCTTTAATCTATATGGCTTTGAGTCCCCCGGGTTAACCTCTAGCCTTGCAATTGCCAAGCATTTAGAAGGCTTAATTAAGGGGTCTTAATCTGCCTGGGATAGATATTCGAATGGGTTCAGTAAATTAATCTTAAATCGTTTGAAGTCTTTTATATTTCTACTGACTACGATGAGCTTCTGATCAATAGCTGTCGCTGCGATCATGGCATCTTCCCAGACGGTATTACTTTCTTTATGCATGAGCTTTGCCCACAACCTAAAGGTTGACCCTGTCATCGGTAAGACATGATGTGCATTTGAAACTTGTTGCAACCAACTTTCTAAAGACTCTGCTTTATTTTTATCTTGCTCGCGAGTCAACTCAATGCCCGCTTGAATTTCACCGATCGAGACTGCGGATATATAAAGGTCATTATCTGAAATATTGTCATACCACTCTAATACTGCTCCATGCGGTTTTGGTTTACGTAGTTCTGAAATAATATTGGTGTCTAGTAAGTACATGAGTTGTCTTACAGTTTGATGGATTTGCGAAATGCACCTTGGCCACGCTTTGGCAGTACTAGGTCACCCTTAGCTTGCTCTGAAAGCAAAAGCGATTTAAGAGAAGGTTTAGCTAACTTTTTCAATGTATTCCACTCCTGGATGGTGATTAATACGGCTGCTTCATGCCCCCGCTTAGTAACCACTTGAGGGCCTTCTTCAAGGCAGGCGTTTAGTAACTCGCTAAATTTTGCTTTGGCATCTTGAACTGCCCAGTGCTTATTCATCACCCTTGCTCCTGACTAGTTATCTGACTAGTTTATCAGAGAAAAGGCTATATCGGTTGGTGCACATAGAGTATTTAAGCCAATGGAAGCAATCTTTAGAAGGGTGCTTATTGCATTTTTACGTAGGGGTTCACCGAATTCCTTATAATCTAGGACTCAATTCGCAAAGGAAGAGTGGCAGAGCGGTTGAATGCACCAGTCTTGAAAACTGGCGAGGATGAAAGTCCTCCGTGAGTTCGAATCTCACCTCTTCCGCCAAAGTCAATGGTTTTATAAGGGTTTGCAGAGATACAACACCCTTGTTACCAAAAGTGTTACCAAAAAGCCATCCCGCAGGATGGCTTTTTACTTGGCGTCAACCGTCTGCTATCTAAACTGGAGCAGCCCTTCAAGACCGTTTATTTTCGGGGTTCTAGGGGGCAGAGAACGGCCAATAAGAGGCTTTTGTTCTGATGGTGATTTAGAAGTGTTGTATTTCAGGCGATTACTTATGAAATCTGTATGCACCAGCTTGGTGAGAAGGCATAATGCGAGTTGCTAAAAATTAGCCCTAAAGCTGATTTACATAACCCACCTGTAAAGATTTATGAAATTACTTAATATTAAAAAAATCGCATTTGCTTCCGCTTTAGTTGCTGGAAGCGTGTTTTCTGTAAACGCTAGCGCACAATCAGTCAATGTTACCGTTGGGGGCATTAACTATACGGTTACTGAAACAGCACTACAGCCCGTCCTAACCAGCCTTGCGAACCCTGCATATGCGTTAACTAGCCAGCCTTGGTACGGTCAATCGGCGATAGCGTCCCAATTTGCGCAACAAGTTCAATATAGGTTGGGAAATTTTAATGGCGTAACAAGTTCCACGTCACCTAGCGTTATATTTATAACATCAACAACCCCTCCTGTTGGAGCTCCTCCTGGCGATCTCAATACTGTTACTTTTTGGAATAATGGGGCTGTCGTGAGTAATACGGGAGGACCTCCAAACATAATGAATTCCATATATGCTTACATTTCTGGTTATATTCCAGCCCCAACAGGACCATCCCTAGCCAACACTCAAGCCTCCGTACAAAACACCGCCCAAGCATTGCAAGGCACTTACACATTGCAAAACTCTGTATTAGCTAATAGCTTCTCTTATGACTGTACAGTCTTTGGTGAGAATGATGTGTGCGTATCAGCGGGTGGTCGCAATACTGCTGTGTCTGCTGCTAATGGCTTGAACAACACTAGCGCATTGTTAATTGCCGCATATCGTGCAATGGCAAATGTGCGTGTTGGTGCTTATGCTGACCAGAACTTATCCGTTAATAACGGTGGTTCTACTGTGAACTTGGGCAACAACACACCATTGCTTGGTTTGTTTACTGCTTGGAATGAAAACTTAGATGGCACTGGTACAGAAGTTAAAGCGACTATTGCTTATGGTCAAAAGAACACAACAATGAATCGCTCTGTAGTTGGTACTGGTGCTACCGCATCCGAAGCGGGTTCAGGCAGCTCTACATTGAACAGTCAAGGCGCACAAGTTACCGCTAAGTATGGCTTTGGTATTGCTGATCAAGTCATCGTTTCACCATATGTCGGTATTCGTTATACGCAGAACAATATGGGCGGCTATACAGAAGCGACTTCTACTTCTGTAACAACCCCATTGTCCTACTCAGCACTCAATACCAATGCCACAACAGCATTAGCTGGTGTTGGTGTTAGTTACAGCGGTATTCCGCAAACTAACTTGTTTGCTAGTGCTGGTGTAGAAACTGATACCAATACAGCTAATGGTTCATACAATGCAACTGGCTTGACTGGTTTAACGCCTGTTAACTTCAACCCTAATCCTGTAAAAACTCGTCCAACAGCAATGCTTGGCGCATCTTACGATGTTGAGAAGAATCAGCGTTTAGGTGTAACTGGTATTTACAGACAAGAAGCGTATCAAGCAACAGCAAGTACCACTGTGATGGCAACATATACGGTTGGTTTCTAATACAAGCCAATGCTGTCTTACGCAATTAACCCGCCTGGTGCGGGTTTTTTGTTGCCTCGATAGTCTGCTATGGGTCGATATTTGCCTGCGGTGACTAAGCTGTATTAACGTCTGCTTTGGGTTCGTTAGCTGCCGTTGATTGCGGAGGTATCCGCCAATGGCTCTTGCTTTACGACTCTATGCGGCGAGTATTTGGGCGGTTATTAATAAAAGTTACCAAAAGGTTAGTTTAAATTGGGCTAATTTCTTGATATTTTCTGATTACTTCAATAGCAGCTTCTAATTCATCATCTGTTAAAGCTCTAAATTCACTTGCCCCATTGAATCCCTTGTACTGCGGATTGGTTCCTAGCTGTAGTAGCTTAGATTCCAATTCACTTGCGTGCACTGTTACTTTAATCAATATAACAATATCGAAATCCATGCCAGCAAACCGCGCTACTTCGCTAATGCGCCTATCTTCTAGTCGTGCAGAAGTTGTTCCAAATTTATATACCTGTAGGCCATTGAATACATGACCAATAGCTTTCCAAATGTAGACTGCATCACTATCGCTTGAAGGGTTGAAATCCATATGGCTACAAATTTCATCTAACCACCCATTCACATCTGCCCCATGATATGCGCTTGAGTTTGCTAACGAAAATGCACGGCGATTCATATATTTCCGTGCCTCAGCAGCGCAATTATCTTTGTTTAGCCAATGACCGTTAGGTAATTTGCCAGCTTCCATATGACTGCATATTTGATCTAACAATCCTCTTCGTGAGGCGGTGAGAAATGCTGGATTAGATCTTTGACGAAAATCAACTTTATTATTGTATTTGAGCGCTTCAGCATGGAGTGTTTCAGGAGTCCAATATCCTTTGGGGTTCTTGAGTTTAATCATATGTCCACATATGGCATCACGCAGTTTTAGTAATCCAGCCGCTTTGTATGCTGCACCGTTCTTTTGCTGAAATTCTTGGCGTGTTTGGTATTTGAGCGCCTCAACTCGCAGCGTCTCAAGATTCCAATATCCGTTGGGGCGTTTAGCTTGTTTCATCGTCAATAATTTAAATTTAACACTTGCTGTGTGACTGTGATTAAATTAATGTGGAGGAGGCACCGTCCGCCAAGGGGCGTTGAATACTATTGCTCGCAGCGCATTTGCTCTATTGTTACCAAAGAAGTTACCAATTGTGTAGTTTGGAGTACATCGGTTTGCGGAACTAATTTCAGATCAATTGAGATAGCGGGGTAGGCCCCCACCTTCTTTATAAGTCGATACCCCATTTTTACTCGAAGGGCTTACCTCCCCTAGATGGTACCTATGAAAGCAAGCCCGTTTCTTTTTAGTCAAATACACCTAAATGCTCTGCAATTCGTTCAGTTGACTCCTTTGTAATGAACGCGTTTGGTTGCGGCGCATTTAATTCCTCTCCTAATGATTTCGCTTGGTTTAGCATCCATTGCACATGCCTTGCAATTTGCAATCTATAGGCGGCGGGTAGGTTAATTTGAGAGATTGTTAACCTGAGGCGGTTTGCTGATATGTGAAACACGTAGGCAAGCTCTGCAATTTCGGCATTAGTTGTCAACTTGTTGCGTTTCTTAGTTCTTTTTTCCATCATTTCCTACCTTTTTATTAAGTTTTTGCCAGTTTTAGGTTGTTTTTGAACCATTTTTTATCTGACAATTTTTATTTTTTAAAACATAACCACCAAACCCAATGAACTTTTGAGAACATTGTTGGGTTGGTGATGTGCCTATTTGTTAACTATTGAGACAAGGGCCTAAAAATCATGTCCAAACCTGACCTAGACCCTCACGCGCGCGTAGCACTAAGAGTTCAGGTCCGGAAAGATCTCATACGCCTCTTCTATTCCCGCATCTAATGCATCCAGAACAAAGCGGGTACCTGCCAGCATTCCGCTATTGAATCCGTGCTGCCAATTGCCGAATAATGGTGAATTCAGGGATGTCACCTCTTCGGGGTAGTCTCTAGTCACTTCATCGGCTGCAATACGCACACCTTCGATTGTTGCAATTTGCTGCTCTGATTTTCTGGCGTACCAGACAAGCATTTCGTACTTGCGCTCGAGTAGTTTGATCTCATTAATAAGTTGTTGTTTTGTTGCTTTCATTCTGATTTCTTTCAATTGGTAAAATTAGTTATTTGGTGTCGACGGTGTCGAAATAAGGGTTGTTTCCTAAAAGTGCCTCATGAGAAATTTACTTAGAAGACTTTTGGGAAATGATTGTTAAATCGTCACCATCGTCACCGCTAGAGCTATCCGTTATTTACAGATCAAAGTCGGGCCATCTGGCCTTCGATGCCTGAGTGAGGGAGAGCCCCAAATAGAACCGCTTCGTATCACCATTTGTCTTAACTCTTTTGGTATCGATACCCCGACTACCAAGTTGGCGAGTTAAAGACTTTTGGGTCACAGAGTGAATTCCGTTTGATGCCGCCCATTGTCTGTAGGTGTGATAGGTCGTCTTTTGAGTTTCAGACTTTCCAGCTCCCACTTCGCAGCAGTCTTCCAAGAACTCGCCCAGCATGTCAGACTCCTCTCGGTAGACCTTGCTAGCATCCTCAATACGTTTACAGGCTCTTAGACGTTCCTGTTGCCAGCGATGACAGCCATCGACCATCCAAGCCAAAATCCCTTCCTTTTCAGTCAGTAGTTTTGTTTCAAGGTCATGATCGGTTTTCTCTGGGGCAATCTGGTTTTCAAAAGGAACTAGACGCATTCGTCGCCACGCACCTTCACTGCAATCAGTAATAATGGGTTTGTAGTTACCTCTAAGCCAAATCTTGAACTGGGGCCAGAACTCAAAAAACTCAGCGTACATAAACCGTGCTGCAATCTTCTCGGTCGATACAAGCGCCTTGAGCTTTTGGTCGTCTAGGCGCTGGTTTTCGCGAGTTTCATTCGCCATGACTAAGCGAGCTCCAGCCAGACGGGCAATATCGTTTGTAGCGCCAGATTCCTTTTGGGCTAGCAGGTCAAAGTTTGCTGTTTGAACGTAATCACCCATTATCTTGACGATCACATTAGCCATAACTGATTTGCCGTTCTTCCCATGTCCATAGCAAAAATGGAGAACTTCTTCACTAACGTCCCCAGTTAATGAGTAACCCAAGGCTTTTTGAATGTAGTCAATGAGATCTTGATCGCCCAAAAACGTTTCATTCAAGAACTTGAGCCAAAGAGGGCAGGTAGCTGCAGTGTTGAACTCGGCGTTGACTTGGCGGCTTACTAATAGCTTTGGATCGGCGGGTAGTAAAACCATTTTCTGGAGGTCTAGGACACCATTACGAACTCCCAGAAGCATGGGATGACTGTCAAGCTCGCTTATATCCGCAATATTCATGCCATGCTCACTAGTGGCCAGATCTAGCATCGCTAAAATACGACCATTGCTACGTATAGCCTTGGCATGAGAGAGCCATGCTTTTGATACCGCGCTGCTTGGATCAATTTTCAGTAGCTCTACAGCCTTATCCATGATCTGTTGAGCAACTAGCTTCGCCGCTCCAATTTCCTCGCCTTTCTGGCACCATTCCCAGCGCATACCTGTAAAACGAAGCCATTTGCGATTAGATCGGCAGTAAAGCAATTCACCCTCGAACATGGATGCAAAGTGCCGGGCGTTATCAAGGTCACCCAAGATGTGGTTATCCCGTTGCGTAATCTGCTGGCGTACTAAATATAGAAGCCATCTAAAGGTTTTATTCAGGCGCTTTGGATCCCGTTTAATACTTTTCCACAAATCTTCAACTTCTTTGGGGTTATACATTTCAGGAATTCGTGCACTGTATTCGTGCGCTAGTTCAAGACCCTCCTCATTACCATTGGTTTGGTGGTGCAAGGCAAATAGCACATCCCGCCAGTTATCCCGATCCTCAAAATCCTTTAGCCTAGGAAATAGTTCTGCCCTTATGCGTTGTACATCCCATCCGGCTACAGGCAAATTGTGGTCAAACGGAATATCTTGATTGATAAAGCTCGTACTATTTTCGGTACCACTTAGTAGCTCACGCCATTTGTGTAGAGTAGAAAAGTCTTGCTCCTCGCTAATGGTGTATGAAGCCTCATCTATGATGTCACCCGTGACCATCACAAAGGTTCCATTGCATAAAACATCAATGCCAGACCCATCTGCGAACTTACCCCTTTTTGTTCCTATACTCCAACCATGCTCTTTTACAAAAATATGTAAACCGGTTTTGCTTATAGACTTTTCAACAAACCCATGAAGGCTTGTCAATATATCTTTAGCAAATGGCTTGAGACCCTCATCATCAAACGCCCTATCCAGATCGACACAAAGGTAACCTGTTTCATTAAGAACGAAGCCAACTCCGTGAAAGCGCCTTTGATTGGGCTCTAGTCGTTGTTCCTCATCCCATAGGGATTTAACTGTTTCATAGGACGATAAGTTAGAGGGTTTGCTCCATCCTAGTTTGTTTGCGCTGCCTTGATGAAGACGAACTGGTACCTTATCGAACTTCCCATCGCCCTTGGGTTCCAGCTTTACAAGTACCCAGTTATTAATTGTCTTGAGTTCTTGTGGCATGTTATCTAAGTTCATGCTGCCTCCTTATGAGAAGAAGGGTTGCAAAAACTCTCAATCCACGCATCCACATCAGACTCTTTCCAGACGCTAATAGCTGGGGAAATCTTTATTGGCTTTGGAAACTGCCCCTTGGATATTTTGATCCAAAGGGTACTTTTAGCGAGGGTTGTTTTATTTGCTACGTCGCTAATCCGTAGCAGTTTGATGCTTGACTCCATTTATGTTTACTCCTGTTTGGTTGAACATAAATAGATTTTCAAGTTCACATACTGTTTGCGGCCCTCATCACTTAAGTGATGATTATTTCTTCAAGGTTGTTGCTATAGCCCCACTAAATTTCCTAAAAGCTGCTCTCACTGTTGCATCACTCCATGTATATCTAGCCTTCAGATCCCTATCTTCATTTTGAATTTGTATTGATTGCTGCTTTTCTTTTGCGGTTAATCTAGCTTCAGGAATAAAAGGTGGGTGAGGGTAGAGCTTCAATAAAAATCTCTTATACGCTGGATAATCAATTGGACGCACGGAAGCTTCTAGCGTCTTAGAAAAGGCTTTATAACACTGCTCGAGACAGTCATTATTGCTTTTATATGTTTTTTCTTTGCCCTTTTGCTTACTTTTATTTTTCTCGATCCTTCCTCGTTGATGCTTATCGTAAAACTCATCAAGTACAGTAATTTTTTGTTTTTGAACGCGGATTCTTAGCTCATGTCCCTCAATGAGGAGTCGTGCTTTTACGAGCTCCTCTATTAACTCTGCTTTATTGAATTTTGAATAGTGATCATTTATTTGTTTGATTTTTCTCTCTTGTGTTTCCGGATTGATAAGCTCTCTAAATAAACTTAATTCATCAGTTATTAATTTGCTGTATGACATCATTTTCTGCTGAGTTTCAGCAATGTCCTCCAATAGGCTTGGCCCTTTTTTCTTTTTATTCTTTTTAATATATTCAACGAGTTTGTCCATAAGTTGCTGAACCTCCTCAACACCTTTAACCCCCTCGGCTAAGTCGTCGATTTTGTAGTTTTTCATCTTCAAGCCACTTTCAATTCAAGAACATTTTGATTTGTCGTATTGCAATACTCTTCCCAGTCATTTAATAACAAACGACGTTTATCAAGCAAGTCCTTTCTTCTATATGCCCTTTCTACCGTATTGGCTATGGTGTGAGCTAATGCCATTTCAGCTACCTCAGAGGGGTGATTAGTTTCTTCGCTCACCCAGTCTCTAAAAGATGAGCGGAATCCATGTACGGTTGCCTCAAGATCAAATTTCCTAAGCGCCATAGGCATAGCCATATTGCTAAGCTTCTTTCCTTTGTGTGAGAACAAGTATTGACTACCCTCATCTTTGACCTTCGCGATTGCCAGTATTTCTATAGATCTTGTGCAAAGCGGTACCCGATGTTCCTTTTTAGCTTTCATGCGATTCCCGGGGATGACCCAAACGTCATCATGAATTTCATTTCTTAATCCGCCAATGACCTCACCTGTTCTTGAGGCATTCAAGATAGTAAATTCCAAAGCCAAGGCGCCAATTGTGTCCATCCCTCGCAGTTGGGCTATTAAGTCTGGCACTTGGCGATAGGGAAGGGCTTTGTGATGTTCAACTGTTTTGATCTTATTAGGAGCCGGCAGAATAGTTTGTAAAAAGCCTCTCCAAAGGGCTGGATTAATCCCAGAGCGTAACTTTCTTGTTGTTGCGGATGCCAAAATCCATTCGAGTCGTCCGCGCAGTCTTGATGCCGTCTCAGTTTTGGTTGTCCAAATCGGCGTCAGGATTTCAAGCACATCTTCCATAGTGATTTGATCCAGATGTTTATCGCCAATGACGGGATAGGCAAACTCTTCTAACGTGTATTCCCATTGATCACCATGCTTCTGATTTGTCCATTCAGCTCGCTTGGTCTGGATGCAGGAGTGGGCAAATTCTTTGAAACGGATCTTTTCAGTTTTTGGAGCTTCTTTAAGTGTCTTAGAGGTATTTTTAGTTGCTACTGGGTTCACGCCTTTATCAAGCTCATCCCGGGCTTTTTGAGCCTTAATACGGGCCTCCGCTATGGTTAGGGCCGGGAAGGGTCCTAGACTAATGTTGTGCTGTTTACCTTGGTGTGTGTATCGAAAGATCCAATACTTATTGAGGTTTGGTTTTACCCAGATATGTAGGCCTTTTACCAATGCGTCGGTATACCGGCCAGCAGCTTTGATATTCTTGACTGTTTGATAGTCGAGCTTGATTGTCATTTAATACTCCATTAGTTACCAAAGTTTGTTACCAAGATTTGCCTCTGTAATGAGGTAAACCGCTTTAGATTCCAATGTATGACTTCAAGCCTTTTTAGGGCATTCATCACTTAAGTGATGAATATTTCTTTATTTAAAACAATGCGATACGTTGTCTATTACAATCTAAGATAGTCCGATAGGGTTTAAAGCCATACACCCCTAGGCTAAGCCACCTCTTCCGCCAATCGAATCGCAGTTGGCCTATTTGCTAATCTGCGTGATCTTGTTTCCCTGAATCCCTATTCCCGCCATCAACCCTTGTTGGTTGAAAATAAAAGCATAAATATCTTTTTGGTAGTTCATTGAAGTCAGGCTTGTACCTGCGCCTTGGTCTAACACCACTACGCTTGGGCCAGTTCCAACTTCAAAGCCTTGGGTTGAGTAGAGCGCTTCCAGCGCACTTTCTTTCATGAAAAACATGGCGTAACCATACTGCTGTGCTCCAGCCTGAAAGCCAAACGATCCACCGGCATTGTTAAAGTAAGCACTTGGCCTACCCTCCTTAAAAAGCACTCCCTCTCCATATTGGCCTGCGACCATAAAGCCGGCCTTAGTAATGCTAGGGAAAACCAGTATAGCGACTGCCTTTTTACTTAACTCTCTTGCTTGCTCGTTAGTGTCCAATAGCTTCTTCAAAACTTGCTGCGCATTTTGGTTTAACTCCGCTTTGCTATCAGCACGGCAGATAGTGGAGAAAAGGAGTGTTGACAGAACAACTAAGAAGAGGGGGGCTAACTTTTTGGAAAATAATGACATAGTGAATTAATCAGTGGTTAAATAATCGTTATTAATACTAATACAGTTTCGGCCTAATTGAAGTTTTTCTGTTTTATCGGAATCCTATGCACACCAAACTACCCCTTGTTGCACTCACTTTAATTTTTATCCTTGCAAACTCTGCAATCGCTGCAGGTGGCGGTGGGGTAGTTGCGGATCCTGGTGCAATGGAAGGAAAACATTTTGACCCAAAAGGAAACTCTCCTTCGCAATTCACCATTGAACTGCAAAACGGCTTACGCAAAACTCTGCCATTTGAGGATAAGCGTGATTTTGAGGAAGCTCAGCGAGGCTTTATAGCCGCTCCAGCCTATAAACAAATCATGGCTGATGCCGGTAATGTAGCTTGGGATATGGGTAGCTATGAATTTTTATTACAAGGCAAGGACTTTGATAGCATCAACCCTTCATTGCAACGCCAGGCTATTCTGAATATGGCCTATGGTTTATATGAAGTTGTGCCAGGGGAAATCTATCAAGTACGTGGTTTTGATTTGGCCAATATTAGTTTTATTAAAACCAATACCGGTTGGATCATATTTGATCCCTTAACCTCAAAAGAAACGGCACGTGCCGCCCTTGAACTCGTCAATGAAAAATTAGGCAAGCGTCCTGTTGTGGCGGTAGTGTATTCACATTCGCACGGTGATCACTTTGGTGGTGTACGTGGTGTAGTGGACGAAGCCGATGTGAAGAGTGGTAAGGTAAAAATTATTGCTCCCGCTGGCTTTATGGAGCATGCCATCGCAGAAAATGTTTACGCTGGTAATGCCATGACGCGACGGATGTATTTTCAGTATGGAGTATTGCTACCGCGCAGTCCATTCGGACATGTTGATCAATCCATTGGTAAAAATACCGCGGCTGGTAATTTGGGTTTGATTGAACCCAATGTCTATATCACTGAACCATTTGAAAAAATGACAGTCGATGGCGTTGAAATGGAGTTTCAAAATACCCCTGGTACAGAAGCGCCTGCTGAGATGAATACCTATTTTCCTCAATACAAGGCTTTTTGGGCAGCTGAAAATATTACCGGCACCATTCACAACATCTACACCTTGCGGGGCGCATTAGTGCGCGATCCTTTGGCTTGGTCTAAGAATATTAATAATGCTTTGTATCGTTATGGTAATAATGCGCAGGTGATGTTTGCATCTCATTCATGGCCACGTTGGGGCAATGAGCGCATTCAGGAGGTGATGCGAACCCAGCGTGATGCCTATGCACACTTAAATAACGAAGTACTGCATTTGGCTAATAATGGCGTAACCATTAACGAGATTCAAAACGTATATCAGTTGCCCGATAGTTTAAAGAAGCAGTGGGCAGCCCATAGCTACCACGGGTCTGAAGAGCACAATAGTCGTGCGGTGATCAATCGCTACTTAGGCTATTGGGATGCAAATCCCGCTACCTTGATACCTTTGTCCCCTAAAGATTCTGCGCCTTTATATGTTGAGATGATGGGGGGCTCGTCCAAGATTCTTGCTAAAGGTAGGCAACTTTATAAGCAAGGAAAATATCGCGAAGCAATGGAAATCGTGAATAAGCTGGTCTACGCCCAACCTGACAATACGGCTGCCAAGGATTTGCTTGCCGATATTTTTGAGCAAATAGGCTATCAAAAAGAAAGCCCGAGTGTGCGCAATAGTTTTTTAGGGGCAGCTTACGAATTGCGCCATGGTATGCCTACGGGGGCTTCACCAAAGTCTAATGGCCCCGACATAATTCGGGCGATGACCACTGAGCTTTGGTTGAACTCCTTGGCAATCAGCATGGATAGTAAGAAAGCTGCTGGTATGCATTTTGTAATCAACTTATCAACACCCGATAACGGTGAAAAGTTTGTTGTTGAGATGAGTAATTCTGCTTTAACCAATATCAAGGGTCAGCAAGCTGCTAATCCCACCCTTGCAATCACCATCAATCGTAGTGATTTAGAGCAAGTGATGGGTGGTCAAACTACTTTTGACCAGCTATTAGCTCAAGGCAAGGCTCAGTTTGATGGCGATCGCAAGGCCTTTGACCAACTCAAAAGCACCTTAACGGTATTTAAGCCTGACTTTGAATTAATGCCAGGTACCAAGCCAAAGGTAGACGTGCCAATGAAGCCCCGCGATCCATTTGAGGTGCAGGATTTAGCCGTGACTGGTGGCGAGTAAAGCGCTAGTTTAAAAAAAGTTCTTGCAGATTATTGAGGTAGCGCAGACCCAGTTCGCTCGCTTTCAAGCTTGCCGGATTGGGATCGAGTAAGCCTTTATTGCTGGCCATATCGAGATTTTTTGAAATAGTGCTTAAGGCTAGGCCGGTACGCTCTGAAAAGGTGTTGGTGGCCACCCCGTTGGTTAGGCGCAAGGTATTGAGCATGAACTCAAAAGGCAAATCACTTGCAGGAATCTCTTTAGACTCAATGAGTGCATTGCCTTTGGTCTCGATTGCTTGCATATACGCGTCAGGATGGCGTTCTCGAATCTGACGTGTAATTTTGTCTGGGAAAGAAATCTTCCCATGGGCCCCGGCACCAATGCCAATGTAATCGCCAAAACGCCAGTAGTTCAGGTTATGTTTACATTCCTGATCTTTTTTGGCATACGCTGAAACCTCATACCGTTTGTAGCCGGCTTCGCTAAGGAGTTTGAGGTTCTGCTCAAAGATGGCGTCGATCGTATCCTCATCGGGGAGCTTTGGTGGAAAACTGGCAAAGTAGGTATTGGGCTCTAAAGTCAGGTTGTAAAACGAGAGATGGGGTGTTTTAAACGACAGCGCTGTTTGAACATCCGTTCTAGCATCTTCAAGGCTTTGATTGGGCAAGCCATACATCAAATCAAGGTTCACGGATTTGAAATGCTTTAGGGCAATTTCCACAGCCTGCTTGGCTTCCTCGCCATTGTGAATTCTTCCTAAAATTTTCAGTTTTTCATTATCAAAACTTTGAATGCCTAAGGAAACACGATTAATTCCGGATGTTGCAAAGGCGGCAAATTTATCGGCCTCTACTGATCCCGGATTGGCTTCCATCGTGATTTCAGCATCAGGCTCTAGGTTCACGCGCGCCCGCACTGCGCAAAGCAATTGATCCATACCTTCGGGCGATAGAAGGCTGGGCGTACCACCTCCAATAAAGATGCTATGGACTTGTCGACCCCACACACGAGGTAGCTCTGTTTCTAAATCTGTGATGAGTGCATTAATGTAGCGCTGCTCATCAAAACCATTCGTACCAATAGTTGAGCCATCAAGCAACTTCGGTTTAATCTGATGGGAGTTGAAGTCACAATAGGGGCATTTCTTTTCGCACCAGGGAAAATGGATATACAAAGACAGCGGAGGCAAGGCGGTTAACTGCGGCTTACTGGCAAGTGCGGTAATTGGATTAGACACTTTGATTTGCTTGGCTTTGAAGTTGTGCAATCAGCTCGCGCAAGGCTTGACCTCGGTGACTCACTTGATTTTTATGGGAGGAGTCTAATTGAGCTGCTGTTTGATTTAATTCGGGTAAGTAAAAGTAGGGGTCATAACCAAAACCATTGCTACCCTGGGCTTCTTTCAGTATTTGCCCATACCAGCGTGTTTGCACAATGATAGGCTCTGGATCATTTGGGCTTTTGACAAATGCCAAGGCACACACGTAATGTGCCGAACGATTTGGATTTTCACCAAGCTCTAAAATTAGTTTTTGATTATTGGCCGCATCATTACTATGTTCACCAGCATAGCGAGCTGAGTACACTCCAGGCGCACCCGCCAAGGCATCAACACAAATCCCTGAGTCATCCGCTAAAGCTGGTAAGCCAGTGGCCTCGCTAGCATGTCTTGCTTTAGCAAGGGCATTTTCAATAAAGGTATGGTGCGGCTCTTCAGCCGCTGGAATACCAAGCTCACCTTGAGAGATGACCTCAAAATGTAAAGGTGCCAGTAAGGCCTTAAATTCTCGGACCTTACCGACATTATTGGAGGCAAGAACTAGTTTTTGCATCTGCTTAAATGATGGATTGATTGATCAGTGCAGCGTACTGAGCTTGAGTGCATCTATTTGGAGGGCGGTGAGCTCTTGAATACCTTGTTCGGCTAAGTTCAATAAGGAGTTCAGCTCCTCGCGCGAGAAAGCCGCACCTTCGGCGGTGCCTTGTAGTTCGATCATGCCGCCTTTCCCAGTCATCACCACATTCATGTCCGTATCGCATGAAGAGTCTTCGGGGTAATCCAAGTCAAGTACTGGAACTCCTTCATAGATGCCCACTGAAATCGCTGCCACACTATCTATGATGGGATCTTTGTTTAAGGCGCCACTTTTTAGTAGGCCGTTCACTGCATCGCGCGCTGCAATATAGGCACCAGTAATAGCAGCCGTACGCGTTCCACCATCTGCTTGCAATACATCGCAATCTAAATGAATCGTGCGCTCACCTAATGCGGCTAAGTTAAAGACACTGCGCAACGCACGCCCAATTAAGCGTTGAATTTCTTGGGTACGTCCTGTTTGTTTGCCACGCGCTGCTTCACGATCGCTGCGGGTATGGGTAGAGCGGGGCAGCATGCCATATTCGGCGGTTACCCAGCCCTCACCAGAGCCTTTTTTATGGGGCGGTACTTTTTCTAAAACACTAGCTGTGCAGAGCACCTTGGTATCCCCGAAAGAGATTAGCACTGAGCCTTCTGCATGCTTGGTAAAGGAGCGGGTAATGCTGACGGGGCGTAATTGATTCGGGCTGCGGCCGCTAGGGCGATTTACGGAGGGGGTGCTCATTGGGTTTATTCCTAAGGGTTGAGTATCAATCTACAATATCCATATGATATCGAGCATGACTGGTTATGGCAGCGCTTCTCGCCAAGTCTCCCTAGGAGGCGGGGTGGTTGCAGATCTGCAGGTGGAGTGTCGGGCGGTCAATAGCCGCTTTTTGGACTTGGGCTTTCGCTTGCCAGATGAGTGCCGCGGTGCTGAGCCAGCCTTGCGCGAGATGGCGAGCCAAAGTCTCTCGCGCGGAAAAGTGGAGTTTCGGGCAGCCTGGCGTGTCAATGCCAACGCTGCTGGCGCTGCCAAAGCCAATCCCCATGCGCTTGGCGCTCTTAATGCAGATCGCCTGGATGCTTTGTATACGCTTCAAGAAAAAGCCCAAGCAGCCTTTCCTAAGGCCGATCCTTTGCGAATTGCAGATATTTTGCGCTGGCCCGGCATTGTTTCTGAACCACGCGGTGAAGAAGAGGGTTGGATTACAGCGACAGTGGAGGCAGGGCGGGCAGCTTTGGCGGCCTTAATGGATAGTCGCCAAGCCGAAGGTAAGGCCTTAGTAGGCGTGTTGACGGCCATTACAAGCAAAATGCGCGACATCGTGGGCGTAATCGAACCCAAGGTTCCAGGTTATGTATCCCAATATCAAGAAAAGCTGACAGAGCGCCTTTCTGAAGCGTTGGCCAGTCAAGAGCAGTCAAGGGGTGGTGCCGAGCTGATGGAGCGTATTCGTCAAGAGGTAGTGCTCTACGCAGTGCGCATCGATATTGCCGAAGAATTTGCACGTCTCAAAACACATCTGCAAGCAGTCGATAAGGCCCTGGCTGGAAATGGCCCTGTCGGTAAGCGCCTGGATTTCTTGATGCAAGAGCTCGGTCGTGAAGCGAACACCTTGGGCTCTAAATCGGTTTCCGAAGAATGCACTCAGGCCGCTTTGGAATTGAAGTTGCTCATTGAGCAACTGCGTGAACAAGTGCAAAATTTAGAGTAATCAGTCACATCTAGATGAATACACCGACTCTCTCCTCTCCATATCAAGGCAGCATGTTCATGATTGTGGCGCCATCTGGTGCTGGTAAGTCATCCTTGGTTAACGCTCTATTACAAGGTGATAAGGGTTTGCGCCTTTCTTTATCAACCACCACCCGTGCGCCCAGACCCGGTGAAGTTGATGGTAAAGATTATCGCTTTACCAGTCCTGAGGAGTTTATTGCTGAACGTGATCAGGGGTTTTTTCTGGAATGGGCGCAAGTGCATGGTCATTTTTATGGAACTTCGCGTGCTTGGATAGAGGCGCAAATGAAGGTTGGGTGCGATGTCATGCTTGAGATCGATTGGCAGGGTGCGCAGCAGATTCGTAAGCTCATTCCTGAAGTGCAGTGGATCTTTATCTTTCCACCTTCAATTGAAGCGCTTGAAGAGCGTTTGCGTAAGCGTGGTCAGGATAGTGAAGAGACAATCGTGCGCCGTTTAGCCGCAGCCCACGACGAATTGGCTCATGCCCATGAAGCTGATTTTATTGTGATCAATGATGATTTTGACCAAGCTCTTGCCGACCTAAGGCATGTTGTAGCAGCAAGTCGCCTGCGTTCAGGCCCCATCATGGCGCGCAATCCAGCGCTTTTAAGGCGTCTTGGGGTCTAATCAGTTATCCTATAGGTATTAAACCTAAATGAAGTGAGTTCAGCATGGCCCGTATTACTGTAGAAGATTGCCTTAAAACCATCCCAAATCGTTTTGAACTAGTGTTGGCTGCGACTTATCGCGCACGTCAATTGGTTCAAGGTCACTCCCCACGTGTTGAGTCCAGAGATAAAGCAACGGTAGTTGCTTTGCGCGAAGTTGCAGCTGGCGTAACCGACCGTGATATGTTGACCAAGGTACCTCTTTAATTTAGGAGTTCCGGTGTGGAGCTCCCCTTAAGCGCTTCAAGTTCGTCGGATGCTTCAGGAGAGGTCTCGTCTAAAGCGGCCTCTAGTATTAAAAAACCAGCTTCACAAAATGATTTGCTTCATGAGTCGGCATCTGATGCATCGACGAAGCAATCCATCATTGCGACCCTATTGGCGCAATCGAGCCGTCATTTATTTGGCCCAACCTCAGCACCCAGTCTTCCCTTAAAGCATCAGGTCGTATCCATTGAGGCATTAATTTCTAAGCTGAGTTATCTCAAGCCAGAAGAAATTGCCCAAATTAAGAAGGCCTTTCAATTCTCTGATGAGGCGCACTTAGGTCAGTATCGCCATAGTGGCGAGCCCTACATTACTCATCCTGTTGCAGTTGCTGAGTTGTGCGCAACCTGGCGCCTCGATGCACCATCCATCATGGCCGCTTTATTGCATGATGTGATTGAAGACACCGGCTGCACTAAAGCAGATTTAGTTAGTAAATTTGGCCCTAAGGTAGCTGAACTTGTTGAGGGCCTCACTAAGCTTGATAAGCTCGAGTTTCAAAGCCATGCAGAAGCGCAGGCCGAGAGCTTTCGTAAAATGTTTATGGCGATGGCGCGGGATGTGCGCGTTATTTTGGTGAAGCTAGCAGATCGCACGCACAATATGCGGACCTTGGATGCGGTGCCAATGGAAAAGCGTCGTCGAGTCGCTGCTGAGACCATTGAAATTTATGCGCCCATTGCCCATCGCTTGGGCCTGAATATTATTTATCGAGATCTTCAAGACCTCAGTTTCCGCTACTCCATGCCAATGCGATTTAGGGTCATTGAGACTGCGGTGAAGCGTGCACGTGGCAACCGGAAAGAAATGGTTGAGAAGATTTTGCAGTCGACTCGCATGGCTTTTGCAAAAAGCAATCTAGAGGTTGATCTGCAAGGCCGTGAAAAGACCCTTTTTAGTATTTATACAAAGATGCGCTCCAAGCACTTGAGTTTTTCTCAGGTGCTCGATGTTTATGCTTTCCGGGTCACGGTCCATTCGATTGATGATTGCTATCGCGCATTGGGGATCTTGCACTCCTTATTCAAGCCGATGCCAGGAAAGTTTAAAGATTACATTGCTATTCCTAAGCTCAATGGTTATCAATCCCTGCACACGACGCTACTCGGTCCTTCAGGCGTGCCGGTTGAGTTCCAGATTCGTACGAGTGATATGCATGCGGTTGCTGAGGCTGGAGTAGCGGCTCATTGGGCTTATAAGGACGGGACCCCAGATATGAGTGAGGTGCAAAGCCGTGCCCATCAGTGGCTGCAATCATTAATTGATATTCAGGATAGCAGTGGTGATTCTCAAGAATTCTTAGAGCACGTCAAGATTGATCTGTTTCCAGATGCTGTTTACGTTTTTACTCCTAAAGGGCAAATTCGTGCACTTCCAAGAGGTGCAACTGCACTTGATTTTGCTTACTCTATTCATAGTGACCTCGGTAACACCTGTGTTGCGGTGAAGATCAATGGCTTGCAGTTGCCATTGCGTAGCGAGTTAAAAAAATGGCGACATCATTGAGGTGGTTACTTCAGTAAATTCGCAACCAAATCCAGGTTGGCTAGCCTTTGTACGAACCGGTAAAGCCCGTGCATCGATTCGTCATTCCTTAAAAACAAAGCACTATGCAGAGTCCTTACAGCTAGGTGAGCGGCTCTTGGCTAGCGCTTTGCGTCAGCAAGGAGTAGATGCCGGCCTGATGACCCCTATGATTTGGGAGAAGCTGCTGCATTGGACTGGTGATAAAACCCGTGAAGAGGCATGCGTCAATATTGCCCTGGGTCGTCGCTCCGCTCAAGAACTAGCGATTCGTTTAAAAATCTTGTTAGACGAGGAGGGCGGGTCCGAACAGATGCGCTTAGGCGCTGCTGACTGGGTCTCTCCTTCACAAGAAAATAGTCATTCCTTACAGCGTCAAGCCATTTTGGTTGATGGGCGCGAGGGCGGGTCGATTAGTTTTCAAACTTGCTGTCACCCCATACCGGGCGATAACATCATTGGCTATCTGGGCAAGGGTGAAGGTCTTCAGGTGCATACGAATGACTGTCCCGTGGCCCTGAGAATGCTTTCAAAAGATGGCGATAAATGGGTTGAGGTTGAGTGGGCCAAAGAGGTCAATCGAGAGTTTGAGGTGGATTTAGCCATCGATACACGCCAAGGCAAGGGCGTGCTGGCGCGTGTTGCTAGCAGTGTTACAGGAGCAGATTCCAATATCTTGAATGTTTCGATGGATGATCGCTATAAGGAAGACTCTGTCACCATTCGCTTTACAATTCAGGTGGCCGATCGTCTCCACTTATCTAAGGTAATGCGTAGCTTGCGTGCTAACCCCGATGTAATGAGGGTGACTAGGACGCGATCGCTTTAACGGACTCTCAGTAGTATTGAACTTCTAGGATTTCAATTTCAGTTGGCCCGGTAGGCGTCTGGATGCGTACACAATCACCCAAACGGGCCTTTATTAAGGCTTTAGCAATGGGCGAGACCCAACTCACGTGACCTTTCTCTAAATCAACCTCATCCACGCCCACAATGGTGATGGTGGTCTCTTGGCCCGCATTCACCCCTTCTAGGTTGCTGTAAGTCACTGTAGCCCCAAAAAAGATCTGCTCAGCGTCAGCTTCACCTGTTTTTCGGGCTAAATTATCGACAACAACTGCACATTCAAGCCGTTTATTGAGGAAGCGTATGCGACGATCGATCTCTCTTAAACGCTTTTTTCCGTAAATATAGTCCCCATTTTCTGAGCGATCGCCATTGGATGCGGCCCAGTGAACTACCCTTACAACCTCCGGTCTATCAAGGTTTAGCAGCTGTAGGAGCTCGCTTTTAATCCGCTCATGTCCAGCAGGTGTGATGTAGTTTTTCTCTTCCATGGCATAATTATGGCTGTTGCGGCTGTAGCTCAGCTGGATAGAGTACTTGGCTACGAACCAAGGGGTCGTGGGTTCAATTCCTGCCAGCCGCACCAAACCTTTTGAGGGCCTAGTTGAAAGACTAGGCCCTTTCCCTTTTTTGGGTTTCACATTCTGTTCTTGTGGATCCCGTATAGTTTGCATATGAGCATTTCTGACGCCTCCCCATCCGTTACCAGGCCAATTAATCTGGCGCCTGTAGCAAGCTGGACGCAAGTCAACAACATGACCGCAAAAGTAGTAATGAGCGGTCATGTCAATGTCTACACTTTGGAGGGTGTTTGGACGCAGATACGGCAAGAGCAAGATGCTTGGCTTGCTGCCGGGGTGAGTAGTCAGAATCATTCGCTGACATTAGATGCTAGCCAAGTCACTTCTTTGGATGGCTCGGGCTTTGCTTTTTTAATTGACCTTGAACAAGCTCAACTCAAAGCCGGCGCTCATTTCGCGATCGATGGCTTAGATACCCGCTATCAACCGCTTTTGCGTGAATTTGAGCCAATCGCTAATTTATTCCCAGTGCCAGTAATCAAGCCCAAGCGTAGCTTTGTTGTCAGTACTGGTATGGCTACAGATAACTTTTTAAAAGATGGCGCGGGACTGATTATTTTTACCGGCCACCTTGCATCAGACTTATTTTGGTCAATCCGCAATATCAGGCAAGTGCGATGGAGTGATTTTGTCAATGCCGCTGTAGAAGCCGGTATTAATGCCTTGCCTATCGTTGGATTGGTTGCCTTTTTAATTGGTGTGATTTTGTCTTTTCAGGCTGCCATTGGTATGAAGCAATTTGGTGCTGTTTCCTTTGTGGGGCCATTAGCTGCGCTTGGGATCGTACGTGAAATGGGGCCCTTAATCACGGCAATCCTATTGGCCGGCCGCTCATCTGCAGCCTTTGCTGCTGAAATCGGCACGATGACGGTCAATAGTGAAGTAGATGCCTTGATTACTGGCGGTTTAAGCCCCATGCGTTTTTTAGTCGTACCACGCGTTTTGGCTGGTGTACTGGTTGCGCCAATATTGACACTGTATGCCGACATAGTGAGTATTGGCGCTTCGATGGTAACGATGCTTGCCTACGGCATTCCCTTTTCAAACTTTTACAACGGCATGCTCAATGCGGTCGATTTAGAAGATATTGGCTCTGGCTTAATTAAGGCAACATTATTTGGTATTGTGGTTTCTGCGGTTGGATGTTTGCGCGGAATGCAGACTGGTGATGGTGCAGCAGCGGTGGGCATATCGGCAACGCGTGCAGTGGTAAGCAGTATCGTTTTAATTGTGCTGGTTGACGGCATCTTCGCCTATATCTCTTATAAGACAGGTTTCTAATGAGTGATATCAAGAATGATATTGCGATAGACGTTCAGAATCTGAGCATTGGTTATGAATCCAGAGTGCTACTGCAGAATCTGAATTTCTCAGTAAACAGTGGAGAAATTTTCGTCATTCTGGGTGGTTCTGGTTGCGGCAAATCCAGTTTGCTAAAAAATCTCTTTGGCCTATATCAACCACTAGCGGGTGATGTTTTTATTGAAGGTCAAAATATTACTAAAGCCATTGGGGTTGATCGGCAAAAAATCATGACCAGTTTTGGCGTCATGTACCAAGAAGGCGCCTTATTTGGGTCGATGAATTTGCTGGACAATGTCACTCTCTTTATGGAGGAATACACTAAGCTGACAAAGCAGCAAATGCAATTATTGGCACGCTGCAAATTAGATTTGGTCGGTCTTCTTCCTTACGAAAGTTATATGCCCAGTGAAATCAGTGGCGGCATGCAAAAACGCGCAGCAATTGCAAGGGCAATGGCGCTTGATCCCAAAATCTTATTTTTAGATGAGCCATCTGCCGGCTTGGACCCGATTACTTCGGCTGATTTGGATAGCACTATTTTGGATTTATCCAGAAATTTAGGATTTACCTTTGTGATTGTTTCTCATGAACTCGCAAGTATCTATGCCATAGCGGACAAAGTCATTATGCTGGATAAAGATACCAAGGGCATTATTGCAGAAGGTGATCCTAAGGTATTGCGCGATACCAGTACCAATCCTCAGGTACATCAATTCTTTAATCGCATTATGAGTAAGGAAGCAGCATGAGCAATAACTCCAACCCAAATTATTTCCGACTTGGCCTGTTTGTCCTTGCTGCCATAGGGGTTCTCATAGCCGTGATATTAATTTTTGGTTCCGGCCAATTATTTAAGCGATCATTTACGATAGAAACCTATATTAAGCAATCGGTTACTGGTTTAGATACCGGTGCAGCAGTGCGCTTTCGTGGCGTAGCCATCGGGCAGGTTACCTCTATTGGGCTTTCAGGCGATATTTATGAAAAAGATCTTCCCATAGAAAATCGACGTGAATATGTCGTTGTCAGAATGCAAATATTTGGCGATAAGATTGAAGACTCTGCGCTGGAAACTTTCATCAAGGATAATTTACGTGCTCGGGTCAAATCCATGGGCATTACCGGGGTCAACTACATAGAATTCGATTTTGTAAACAGCGCCTCATTAGTTCCTCCCTTGGCTTATTCATGGAAACCCACTTATCCAGTCATTCCATCCTTGCCAAATCAAGCTGATGAAATTATTTCAGGAATACAAAAACTCATTAGCTCTTTAAATGAGATGAATATTGATCAAACTGAAAAGAAGTTTGATGCATTGCTTGGTAATCTCAATGTCTTATTGGCGGGTGATGCCAAAAATAACTCAGGTGTGATTACTGCGGTGAGGGATCTGAATGTATTGCTTGATCGCATTGCTAAGGTTACAGATAAAGGTGAATTAGACGTATTGATGCGTGAGCTAGTTGGTACCATGGTGACATTACGTCAAACATTGGCCAGCGTTCAGGGTGATACTTCTGTAACCATGGAGAACCTGAGGCAAACCAGTGAACAGCTCAATGAATTTAGCCGCATTGCGAGCCAATCCCCATCCTCACTGATTTGGAGCTCACCTCCGCCACGCATTATGCTTCCAATGAATGGCACCGAAGATGCATCAGGAGCTCAAAAATGAGAATCAATTCAAAAATAACCTCTTTTATATTTAGATTGCTTATTTGCGGACTGGCTATAGTTGGTCTAAGTGCTTGCTCATTACCTACTCAGCCAGCTATTCAGGCCACTAGTTGGATGGTGGCCCCTGAGCGGTCAGGTGCCCCCAGAGTCCCACGTACAGACTATTGGCTCAAGATTGGGACTGTTTCAGTGGCGCAACCTTTTGCAGGCCGTTCTTTGGTTTACCGCTTGGGAGATCAGCGTTACGAAAAAGATTTTTATAACATCTATTCTGTAATGCCTTCAGAGATGATTTCATCTTCTGAGCGTCAATGGATTAATAAGGCGGATATCTTCGCTATGGCTGTTGGAGAAAGCAATACTTTTTTTCCTTATTACACCTTACAGGCTAGCGTAGATGAGTTTTATGGTGACTATCGCACCAAACCCGAAGCAGTGGTGACGGTCGAATTTTTCCTGTCTGCTAGCAATGGTGGCAAAACCAATCCCATTATTGGAAATAATCGCTATAGCAAGCGTGTTGGACTCAAAGACAATACTCCGGCTGCTTTGGTTGCCGGCCAGCAGCAAGCGTTGGCAGAGATTTTTAAAGAATATGAAGCTGACCTATATAAATACGCCGGCAATCTTCCAAAGCCATTTGGACAGTAAGTTGGCCTATTTGTTAGAAAAGTTCTTGGTTTGTTTGAGTCGCTAGCGGTTTTTATAAGGGGTTTACGAAGAGATCTTCGGTCTCGTGAGCTCGCTCAGCTATTACTAGCGCTCACTTTATCTATCACTGCGTTAAGTAGTGTCGGTTTTTTAGCAGACCGTTTGCAGCGCTCCTTTCAATCAGATGCAAAGCAGTTATTGGCGGCTGACCTCTTGCTAGTTGCCGATGAGCCGCTACCCCAACGATTTATTGAGTATGCGCATTCTCACAATCTGCAGTTAGCGCAAACGGTAGTGTTTCCTAGTATGGCATCCGCACAGTCAGTAACCAAGCTGGCTTCATTAAAAGCGGTTAGTGCAAACTACCCATTAAGAGGCAATCTCAAGGTATCTCCCTCAGATCAATCTGATCTGAGTGTGCAAGAAAAGGGTATGCCAAAGTCGGGTGTGGTTTGGCTTGAGCCTGGCATGCTGGCTGGTTTGCATAGTCGGGTCGGTGATTTTATCCAGTTAGGAAACCGCCAGTTTGAAATTGGTGGAATCCTATTGCAAGAAACTGATCGTGGCGCTGGATTTATGAATTTTTCACCGCGCATCATGATGTCCTTAGAGGATTTGCCATCAACTGGTTTGCTCGGCTTTGGTAGTCGGGTCACTTATCGTCTTCTATTGGCTGGGTCTGATGACTCCATTGCCGCCTATCAAAAATGGGCTGCTGACGATATTGCATCAGCTCATTTACACGGTGTGCGAATTGAAACCCTGGAAAATGCTCAGCCCATAATGCGTAAGACTTTAGATAGGGCGCAGCGTTTTTTATCCCTGGTTGCACTATTAACTGCCATTGTTGCTAGCGTAGCGATCGCGCTAGCGGCGCGACGTTATGCCCTGAAACAAACCGATGTATGCGCTATTAATAAATGTTTTGGAGCCACACAATCAATCATTTTCATGCAACAGTGCAAAACGCTTGCTGGTATTGCCTTGATTGCTTCCTTTTGTGGGGTTGCTTGTGCAGACCTTACACAAATTATTTTGCTCCATTTTTTTAGGAGGCTTGCTCCCCAGTCCATTGCCTGCAAGTAGTCTATTGCCAGCCATTTCAAGTATTTGCTTGGCGTGTTTACTGTTGCTTGGATTTGCTGGGCCCCCCTTGTATGGTTTGGCCAAAGTATCCCCAATTCGGTTAGTGCGTAGCGATGTCAATAGCATAGGGAATGCACAGCTTTGGCTGGCGCTGGGCTGTTTTTCCAGCTGTGCCTTTGTCATACTGTTGGTGGCCGATGATTGGAGGTTGGCTGCTTGGGTTGCGTCTAGTTTTGGAGCTTCATTACTGTTATTTTCAATGTTGGCATATGGAGCACTCCGACTGCTGGCCCATCTCAAGACCTCTTATTTTGTGGTGCGTTTTGCACTGACCATGCACATTCGTCGCCCCGCCTTTGCGGTAATACAAATTACTGCACTTGGGTTGGCTTTAATGGCGCTGCTGATGGTGTTGTTATTGCGCCATGATTTATTACCAAGTTGGCAAAGCGCAATACCCCCCAATGCACCGAATCGTTTCATGACCAATATCATGGAAGACCAAAAGATTGCGATTGCTCAATTGCTAGAGGATGCTGGGTTGGATAGGCCGGCTTTCTATCCCATGGTCAGAGGCCGACTTACTGAGGTGAATGGACAGCCAATTACTGCTGACACTTATCAGGATGAGAATGCACGACGTTTGGTGGATCGTGAATTCAATTTATCCTATACCGATCAATTGCCGCAAGGTAATCGCATAACCAGTGGTCATTGGATTGAGGGGGATGCCCCACAAATTTCCATGGAAGCAGGAATTGCTAAAACGCTCCACTTAAAGATTGGCGATCAACTGAGTTTTGAAGTGGCCGGTGAGCGTGTTGAAGCACCCATTACCTCTTTGCGCAAGCTAGATTGGAGTTCTATGCGAGTTAATTTTTTTGTGATTATGCCGCCTGCCCAATTGAGGGATATGCCCCAATCATGGATTACATCTTATTACCAATCACCCCAACATGAATCCCTCGACTTTGACTTGACCCAGGCGTACCCAAACTTAACTGTGGTGGATGTTCAAAATACATTGCAGCAGCTCCAGTCTGTTTTGGATCAACTTAGTAATGCTTTGGGCTTTTTGTTTGCCTTTACGATCGCAGCTGCAGTCTTGGTATTGATTTCAGCAATTGCAGCAACTCAAGATGAGCGCTATCGAAGCGCCGCCATACTGAAAGCCTTGGGCGCCTCTCGTCAAGCTTTAGCCAAAATTGCCTTGATTGAGTTGCTAGCGATTGGCAGTATTGCCGGTCTTTTGGCTGGTTTATTTTCAGGAATGGCAGCATGGGCCCTTGGAAGATACGTCTTAGAGATTGAATTTAATGCTTTTGCTCAATCTCTCATGATGGGTCTAGTTTTTGGTATTACAGTTTGCCTGCTGGCCGGTTTGCGATTTATGCAAAGAATACAAAGTGCTAGTGCGATTGAATGTCTGAGAGAAGCGCAGACATAAGTTCTCGATTGATTAAGAGAGCGTAACCATTCCTTTAGGCAATTCTACTAGGCGAGTGCGTGCAAATCGGTCTGGAATGCTTTGGTGATCCATTGGATCAATGAGAGTGCTTAAGGGCCATAAAAACAATGAGACCGTGAAAAGCATCTCAATAATTTGCCAATGGTGAAACTCAAAAATATATTGCAATAATATGCAGGGCAAAAGCCATAAAGAGGCATAAACATAACGCCACCATGCTTGACGCTTGCTTAATTCATAGCCGGCTTGATTGATGAGTCTCACTCGCCAAGTTTGCATCGCCAAGGTTTGACCGGATTTGCACCAATACCAAACAAAGTAAATACCAAGAACTGCATACAGATAAAAAAAGGTTAACCAGCTCGGTAGAGAAATGCCAAAGAGCATTCCCAAAGCTAAATTGGGAACTAAGAAGGTGATTGCAATTACCCCAAGCAGTACCAATTGCTCATAAAGAGAGCAGCACACACGGCGCCAAAAGGAGGGCGGCTGCAGCTGACTTAATTCGGCCGGTGTCATTAATTTGAACTACCGCTAGTCTCGAGAGGATTCGATTCGCTAGCGCTAGGAATTGTCTCTGAAGGTGTCACAGTCACCCTAATGGGCGCTGCGGGTGGCAGGATAGCTTTTGGCGTTAGGGGATGTTGTTGTAGGGTTGGAGCGCTGGCGACACTCGGTGTCTTTTTGACACCCTGAGATTGGGAGAGTTTGAGCTTTTCTTCCTGGCTCAATTTTTGGTAAGCACTCCAAGCTTCGGCTTTTTTATCTGCAGGGAATTTGAGACTGCTTAAATAGTTTTCTCGTGCTAGGCGTCGATCACGTTGCGAGAGATTGGACCAGCTGCCCATTCGGGATTGCAGACGTTGCTGATCCTGCTCGCTCATTTTTGGATAGATGTTGGCTACCTGTATCCAGCGCTTGTGATTATCTGGGGTCATATAGTTCCAGTCATCTTCAAGGGGCTGAAGGATTTTCTGCTGACTGGAATTGAGGCTATCCCAACTACCATCCACCTTTTTTTCGGGAGCGCTGACGGCTTTAGCTTGAGTGTTCGGTGAATTTTGGGCAAAACTCAATCCAGGGCAGTTCAATGCCAGAAACGCTGCAATACTGAGCGATGCGGTCCTGAGGTTTCTGTGCATTCTGTTAAAGGCTTTTGTTATCTGGTTGTGGCTGATTCAAGATGATCGGCTGTGGCAGCGCCATTCTTGAGGAAGGCCATAAAACCGCTATCAGCGTAAGCATCTGGTGGGACGTCGTCTGTTAATAGGGCAGCATCCACTTGAGCCATGTCATTAATGCGTGAGTCATCTTGCCATTGTGCGATACCAATTAAGCCAAAAACCAAGACGACGAGTGGGGCGACCCAGCCGAGGGTTTCCCAAATAGATTTAGAGCCAGAACGCGAGTGACTTGACCAGTTGCCGGTAATTGTTGCCAAAACTTCTTTATGTTGGTGAACTTTCTCCGGTTTTCTGACAGATAAAGCCTTCATACGAGCTGCATGCAGTCGATTATTGATGGCACTAGGCAGGGTAGTAGAGCCATCACGAAGGAGAGCGGCGCTAGCCCTAGCAAAATGGTCTTGCGCTACTGGGTCTAAATGGTCTCGGGCACGGTTCACAGGGTAATTCCTTTTAATTTCAAAGCTTTAGCTAAGGCTTGTGTTGCTCTGGAGCAGTGTGTTTTCACACTTCCCTCGCTACAACTCATGGCCTTTGCTGTATCAGTAATGCTGAGCTCATCCCAATAACGCATCAGGAAGGCTTCTCGTTGACGGGCTGGCAATTTTGATATTTCTGCCTCGAGTACCTGCAAAAGCTGGCTTCTCTCTAATTTTTGCGACCCATCTTGATGAATTTCACTATCTTCTGGGGCAGAGATTGACTCTAGGGGGTCAAAATCATCACCTTCCTCAGTTTTCTTGCCCATGCTCGAGAATAGGGAAACCCAGGCATTTCTGACCTTTTGACGCCTAAACCAGTCATGAATGCGGTTTTGGAGAATTCTTGTAAATACCAGAGGGAGCTCAGCAGCGGGTCTGTCCCCATATTTTTCAGCAAGCTTAATCATGGCATCCTGGACAATATCTAGGGCGGCGTCGTCATCCCTTACAGCATAGACAGCCTGCTTAAATGCACGCTGTTCAACGCTACTCAGAAAGTCAGATAGTTCTTGCGCGGATGCCATGCAGAGGATTGGGCCTCATTAAGAAAGAATTGAGTCATTTTAGGGTATTGCTATAGAATACTAGGCTTACTACCTAGAATCTCATTCAAGAAGTGGTTTTTTCTGGTAGCAGCGCCGTTCGAACTCAGGCCAAAAGCAAGGGACAGAACAGACCAAACAATTTTTTGCCGAAAATTGCAAAGGACGAAAGAAAATGAATACAAGCAGCGCCGAATTTTTAGCTACTAAAGCTAAAGACACATCAAATACAAACTCCCTGACCGCGCCACCTGAAATGATTGGTGCTGAAATGCTGGTGCATGCTTTGCACGCAGAGGGGGTTGAGTTCGTTTGGGGTTATCCCGGCGGCTCGGTGTTATTTATCTACGACGAAATTTTTAAACAGAATAAGTTTGAACATATTCTGGTTCGCCATGAGCAAGCAGCAGTGCATGCTGCTGATGGCTATGCCCGTGCAACTGGCAAGGTAGGTGTCGCCTTAGTTACCTCTGGACCGGGTGTCACTAATGCAGTAACGGGTATTGCAACTGCCTATACCGATTCAATTCCAATGGTCATCATTAGTGGCAACGTGCCTACCTATGCCATTGGTGAGGATGCCTTCCAAGAGGCCGATACGGTTGGTATTACGCGTCCAGTGGTTAAGCATAACTTCCTAGTAAAGGACGTTAAAGATTTACCTTTGGTACTAAAGAAGGCATTTCATATTGCTCAGACAGGACGGCCTGGCCCTGTATTGATAGACATTCCTAAAGACGTTTCTGCAGCGAAGGGTCCTTTTGTTTATCCTGAGACCCTCGAAATGCGCTCTTACAATCCGGTTGTAAAAGGTCACAGCGGGCAGATTCGTAAGGCGGTTTCTTTGTTGCAAGAAGCCGAGCGCCCATATATTTACACCGGTGGCGGCGTGATCTTGGCTGATGCAGCCCCAGAGTTAAAAGAATTTGCTGATTTGCTTGGCTATCCCGTAACCAATACCCTGATGGGTTTAGGTGGCTTTCCTGGTACTAGCCCGCAATTCTTAGGCATGCTTGGTATGCATGGCACCTACGAGGCAAATATGGCCATGCAGCACAGTGATGTGTTGATTGCTATTGGCGCACGTTTTGATGACCGTGTGATTGGTAATACGCAGCACTTTGCTAGCCATCCTCGCAAAATTATTCATATCGATATCGATCCTTCCGTAATCTCTAAGCGTGTAAAGGTGGATGTTCCTATCGTTGGTAACCTCAAAGAGGTTCTGCAAGAGATGACTACTCAGCTCAAAGCTGCTGGGCCACGTAAAAATGATGCGAAATTAGCAGCCTGGTGGGAGCAAATCAACGAATGGCGCAAAAAGGATTGCTTAAAGTACGATGAGCAATCGCAAATTGTGAAGCCGCAGTACGTAGTCCAGAAGTTGTGGGAGCTAACCAAAGGCGATGCAATTATTACCTCAGACGTAGGTCAACATCAAATGTGGGCTGCTCAGTTTTATAAATTTGATAAACCACGTCGCTGGATTAATTCTGGTGGCTTGGGCACGATGGGAGTTGGCTTGCCATATGCCATGGGCATCAAGAAGGCATTTCCTGAAACGGATGTTTTCGCGATTACTGGCGAAGGTTCGATCCAAATGTGCATTCAAGAGCTTTCTACTTGTAAACAGTACAACACGCCGGTCAAGATCGTTTCTCTGAATAATCGTTACCTAGGCATGGTTCGCCAGTGGCAGGAACTGACTTATAACAAACGCTACTCCAGTTCCTACATGGACTCTTTGCCAGATTTTGTAAAGCTGGCAGAAGCTTATGGTCATGTAGGTATGCGCATTGAGAAAAAATCTGACGTTGAAGATGCTTTGAAAGAAGCGATACGCCTCAAAGACCGCACTGTATTTATGGACTTCCAAACTGATCCCGAGGAAAACGTATGGCCAATGGTTCAGGCTGGTAAAGGTATTACTGAAATGCTTTTGGGTAGTGAGGATCTCTAATGAGGCATATTATTTCTGTTTTGATAGAGAACGAGCCGGGCGCTTTATCCCGAGTGGTTGGTCTGTTTTCAGCTCGTGGCTATAACATTGAAACCCTGAGCGTTGCACCTACGGAAGATTCATCTTTGTCACGTATGACCATTGTGACCATTGGTTCAGAGGATGTGATTGAGCAAATTACAAAACACCTTAATCGTCTGGTTGAGGTGGTTAAGGTTTTTGACTTAACCGAGGGACCACACATTGAGCGTGAACTTATGATGATCAAAGTGCGCGCTGTTGGTAAAGAGCGTGAAGAACTCAAGCGTACAACCGATATTTTCCGCGGACGCATCATCGATGTTACGGATAAGAGTTACACCATTGAATTAACCGGCGACGGCACCAAATTGGATGCCTTTATTGACTCGATTGATCGTGGATCGATTCTGGAAACCGTTCGTTCGGGCGGTTCTGGTATCGGGCGCGGCGAGAGAATTCTCAAGGTTTAATTTTTTTATTTATTACTGCATTACAAAATACTTCAACACAAGGAAATAGCATGAAAGTTTTTTACGATAAAGACGCTGATTTGTCACTCATTAAAGGCAAAAAAGTCACCATCATTGGTTACGGTTCACAGGGCCATGCGCATGCGTTGAACCTCAAAGATTCAGGTGTAAACGTGACTGTTGGTTTGCGTAAGGACGGAGCTTCTTGGAGCAAAGCTGCTAATGCTGGTTTGCTAGTTAAAGAAGTGGCTGAAGCAGTTAAAGATGCAGACGTTGTCATGATGCTTTTGCCAGATGAGCAAATTGCCGATGTGTACAACAAAGAAGTGCATGCCAATATCAAACAAGGTGCGGCTTTGGCTTTTGCACATGGCTTTAATGTCCATTATGGTCAAGTACAACCACGCTCTGATTTGGATGTCATCATGATTGCTCCTAAAGCGCCAGGTCACACAGTACGTGGCACATACGCACAAGGTGGCGGCGTTCCTCATTTGATCGCTGTGTATCAAGATAAAACCGGCTCTGCACGTGATGTAGCTTTGTCATATGCCACAGCCAATGGCGGCGGTCGTGCCGGCATTATTGAAACCAACTTCCGTGAAGAGACTGAAACTGATTTATTCGGTGAGCAGGCAGTGCTTTGTGGTGGTGCCGTAGAGTTGATTAAGGCTGGTTTTGAAACTCTAGTTGAAGCTGGTTATGCCCCCGAAATGGCTTACTTTGAGTGCTTGCATGAGCTCAAGTTGATTGTGGACTTGATCTATGAAGGCGGTATTGCAAATATGAACTACTCCATCTCCAATAATGCAGAGTATGGTGAGTACGTTACTGGCCCACGCGTTGTAACTGAAGATACTAAAAATGCAATGCGTCAGTGCTTGAAGGATATTCAGACTGGTGAGTATGCTAAGAGCTTTATCTTGGAAAACAAGGCAGGAGCACCTACTTTGATCTCACGTCGTCGTTTGAATGCTGAACATGACATCGAGGTTGTTGGTGCTAAATTGCGCGCCATGATGCCTTGGATTGCTAAAAACAAACTAGTTGATCAAACTAAGAACTAAGTCTTGGCTTTAGTAGAAAATAATCCGTAATCACAAAGGCTTAGAACAAAGATGATGTATCCGCACCCCATTATTGCAAAAGAAGGTTGGCCGTATTTGGCACTAGTGGGGGGCGTTGCTTTGCTAGTTCACTATCTCGGTGGCATTGTATGGTCATGGCCGCTGTGGATTATTTTTATCTTTGTTCTGCAATTTTTCCGCGATCCTCAGCGTATCGCAGCTTTGGGTCGTGATTTGGTTTTGTCGCCTGCCGATGGTCGCATTGTTGTAGTAGAAAAGACGATGGATCCATATGCTGAGCGTGAGGCATTAAAGATTAGCGTTTTCATGAACGTGTTCAACGTTCACTCAAACCGAAGTGCCGTAAATGGTTTGGTAAAAGAGATTCAGTATTTCCCGGGTAAATTTGTAAATGCTGATTTAGATAAAGCATCTACAGAAAATGAACGCAATGCCGTTGTGATTGACGCTAATGGACAAGTGATCACATTGGTTCAGGTCGCAGGCTTGATAGCGCGCCGGATTCTTTGTTATATCCATGTGGGTGATCGCTTAAAGGCTGGCGAGCGCTATGGTTTTATTCGTTTTGGTTCCCGTGTTGATGTGTATTTGCCACTGAGCGCTGAGCCTTTAGTCAGTGTTGGCGATAAAGTATTTGCAACTAATACCGCCTTGGCCCGTGTGCCGGGGCTGGATTAATCTACATCCCCAGTTAGGACACTCTTTTGAGTACATTTCGTAGTCGTGGCCGCATCCATCGTAGTCGCATAACGAATGCTCGTATAGCACGCTCAAAAAATGATTGGGAAGTAGAGCAGCTTGAGTCGGGTGACTTTGATGTTGAAGGTCATCATGATGAAAAACCTCGGCCACGCAATAAAGGTATCTACCTTTTGCCAAATGCATTCACAACAGCTGCTTTATTTAGCGGTTTTTTCGCCATTGTGAATGCCATGAACCACCAGTTTGAAACGGCTGCGATCGCGGTCTTTGCCTCAATGGTTTTGGATGGGATGGATGGCCGCATTGCTCGCATGACCAATACGCAGAGTGCTTTTGGTGAACAATACGACTCTTTGGCAGATATGGTTTCCTTTGGGGTTGCTCCAGCATTGGTTGCTTATGAGTGGGTTCTAAAAGACTTGGGTAAGTGGGGTTGGTTGGCTGCTTTTACCTATTGTGCAGGCGCCGCTCTGCGTTTAGCCCGCTTTAACGTCAATACGACTGTGGTTGATAAGAAGTTCTTTCAGGGTCTGCCAAGTCCTGCAGCTGGCGCTTTGCTTGCTGGATTTATCTGGTTGGCTGATGACAATAAGATTCCTGTAACAACGCTTGCAATTCCATGGGTTACCTTTTTTATTACTGTTTATGCAGGCCTAACCATGGTCTCTAATGCACGTTTTTATAGTGGCAAAGCATTAGATGTGCGATACCGGGTTCCTTTTGGCGTCATGGTTCTCATGATCCTGACCTTTGTGCTGATCTCATCAAATCCGCCTTTAGCCTTGTTCGGATTGTTTGTGGTGTATTCAATTTCAGGCTATGTGATTTGGGCTTGGGAGCGCTATAGCGGTCGCCGATTTGGCTAATTAGGGATATTTAGGTTATATTTAAACCATGTTGATGAATTTCTCACTTCTAACGAGTCTTCCCCTTGCACTAGGCCTAAAGCTTGGGGCGGGTAAGGCCTGAGTTGATGAGATTAAATTAAATCATTAACAAAGACATACCAGCCCCAGCACATTGCTGGGGTTTTTCTTTTTCAGAATGCAGTAATTAATTGATTTATCAATACAGTAATTAAGAACCGGAGAGTAGTGATGAGTGACAAAGTAATCATTTTTGATACCACTTTACGTGATGGTGAGCAATCGCCTGGTGCTTCAATGACTAAAGATGAGAAGGTTCGCATAGCTCGCCAGTTAGAACGCCTTAAGGTGGATGTGATTGAAGCTGGTTTTGCCGCTAGCTCTGAGGGCGACTTTGCTGCGATCTCGGCGGTAGCTGCTGCAGTTAAGGATTCCATTGTCTGTTCTCTTGCCAGAGCAAATGACAAGGACATTACCCGCGCCGCGGATGCGCTGAAGGCTGCTAATGCAAAACGCATTCATGCATTTTTAGCCACCAGTCCTTTACACATGGCTGTGAAATTGCGTATGTCTCCAGAGGAAGTGTTGGAACAGGCCAAACGCTCGATTCGCTTTGCACGCAATTTAGCGAGTGATATTGAGTTCTCAGCTGAAGATGGTTATCGTTCAGAGCCTGATTTCTTGTGTAGAGTAATTGAAGCGGTGATTAATGAGGGAGCTACCACTATCAATATTCCGGATACCGTAGGTTATGCGATTCCCGCTTTATATGGTGAATTTATAGCAAATCTTCGTGAACGTGTTCCCAATTCCGATAAGGCAATTTGGTCAGTCCATTGCCATAATGATTTAGGTATGGCTGTTGCTAATTCTCTTGCTGGGGTGAAGTATGGAGGAGCGCGTCAAATTGAGTGCACCATCAATGGCTTGGGTGAGCGCGCTGGCAATACTGCATTAGAGGAAATTGTGATGGCCTTACGCACTCGTAAGGACTATTTTGATATGGTCTGTGGAATTGATGCGGCGCAGATTGTGCCGGCCTCTAAATTGGTTTCTCAGATCACTGGCTTTGTAGTGCAACCCAACAAAGCGGTAGTTGGAGCCAATGCATTTGCTCATACCTCCGGTATCCATCAAGATGGTATTTTGAAAAATCGCGATACCTACGAGATTATGCGTGCAGAAGATGTGGGTTGGTCGGCCAATAAGATCGTTTTGGGTAAATTGTCTGGGCGCAATGCATTCAAACAGCGCTTACATGAGTTGGGGATTGCCATTGATGCAGAGGCTGATCTGAATGATGCTTTTGTACGCTTTAAAGCCTTGGCTGATCAAAAATCAGAAATCTTTGACGAGGACATTATTGCCATCATGTCCGATTCCGCGGCCGCTGAAGAGGCGGAGTTTTATCAATTTCTATCCCTTAGCCAGCATTCTGAAACCGGTGAGCGCCCTAAATCTAGGGTGACTTTCCGCATGGGTGACAAAGAGGTGAGCTCCGAAGCTGAGGGTAACGGTCCTGTGGATGCCAGCTTAAACGCAATTGAGGCACTTGCAAAGAGTGGCTCAGAACAGCTGTTGTACTCAGTGAATGCAATCACATCGGGCACACAATCCCAAGGCGAGGTCACGGTTCGGCTCGCAAAGGGTGGTCGGATAGTCAACGGTGTTGGCACCGATCCCGACATCATTGCAGCTTCTGCAAAAGCCTACTTATCTGCTTTGAATAAGTTACATGATCCCAGCCAACTCAAGTTAAATGCACAAATGACGCCATAAACTATTGCATTTAAAGGTAAATTTGTATTTTTATTGCGTTAGCAGATAGGTGCCCCCTTTTATGGCTTTTTAAGCTGCCATTCAATCATTGGCTCATCTGCTACAATTCGAGTGCTTTGATTTTTAAAGCTTTTTTGTTTTATTTTTATTAATAGCACGACACAGATTGGGTGAAAGCTCAGGTGTTCGCAAGTAAGGAGCATTAAAAAATGGCAGTTGCAGATATTAAAACAGCGGAAATCGTTAAAGATAACGCTCGCAGTGCAAACGACACAGGTAGCCCTGAAGTTCAAGTTTCATTGCTCACAGCCCGCATTAACGAATTAACCCCCCATTTCAAGGCTAACGCCAAGGATCATCACAGCCGCCGTGGTTTGTTGAAGATGGTTTCTCGTCGTCGTCGCCTGTTGGATTACCTCAAAGGTAAGGATTTGGATCGTTATCGTGCCTTGATTGAGAAATTAGGTCTGCGTAAGTAATTCTTTTTTGGTTTTATCGATGCCATCTATCTTAGGGTTGTTTCTTAATTGATTCAGTCTTAAGCGGGTGGCATGTTTTTTGAGCGGTTCAAGATTATTTGTGCAGGGAATCGTGTCATTCCAATGAGTTTCTGATGTAGATTCAGTGCCTCTCTGGAATGGCATCCCTTGTGATCTTTAAGCGCTCCAGTGTTTGTTGTGACACTGCTTTATCCCACAACAAGCGTGTTCTTCATGTGAAGTGCACGTGAACAATTTGGAGAAGATCAGAATGACTATGTTTAAAAAAGCAGTAAAAAGTTTTCAATGGGGTAATCATCAGGTAACAATGGAAACAGGCGAGATTGCTCGTCAAGCTGGTGGTGCCGTGATCGTTAACGTGGACGACACTGTAGTAATGGGTACTGTTGTTGCCTCTAAGTCTGCAAAGCCAGGCCAATCCTTTTTCCCATTAACAGTTGATTATTTAGAAAAAACCTACGCTGCCGGTAAGATTCCTGGCGGCTTTTTCCGCCGCGAAGGTCGCCCATCTGAAGGTGAAACATTGATCTCTCGTTTGATCGATCGTCCACTGCGCCCTTTGTTTCCAGAAGGCTTCTTAAATGAAGTGCAGGTTGTAGTGCATGTGTTGTCTATCAACCCAGATGTACCTGCAGATATTCCTGCTTTAATCGCCGCCTCCGCTGCTTTAGCGGTATCTGGCATTCCTTTTGCCGGCCCTGTTGGCGCAGCCCGTGTTGGTTATGCGAATGGCCAATACCTTTTGAATCCCACTCGTTCAGAGCAGACTACCAGTGAGCTCGATTTAATCGTTGCCGGTACTCAGGCTGCGGTATTAATGGTGGAATCAGAAGCCAATCAATTATCAGAAGAAGTCATGTTGGGCGCAGTTGTATATGGTCACGACCAAATGCAAACAGCCATCAATGCAATCAATGATTTGGTTCGTGAAGCAGGTAAGCCAGAGTGGGATTGGACAGCAGCCCCTAAGGATGAGCCATTTATCGCTAAGGTCACCGCTTTAGCTGAAGCTCCATTGCGTGAGGCGTACCAAATTCGTCAGAAGGGCGCACGCTCAGACAAGTTGAAAGAAATTAACAAAGAAGTCATGGCAAAGCTTGAAGCTGATGGCGATGTTGATGCTGTTGCTGTAAGCGATATCATTTTTGAAATCGAAGCAAAAATTGTTCGTAGCCAAATTTTGAATGGTGAGCCACGTATTGATGGTCGTGACACACGTACTGTTCGCCCAATTGAGATTCGCAATGGCGTATTGCCCCGCACTCACGGCTCAGCATTGTTTACTCGCGGTGAAACGCAGGCTCTCGTTGTTGCCACCCTTGGTACTGCACGTGATGAGCAGATCATTGATGCGCTCGAAGGTGAATACCGTGACCGCTTCATGTTCCACTACAACATGCCTCCGTTTGCTACTGGTGAAACTGGACGTGTTGGCAGCCCAAAGCGTCGTGAAATTGGTCACGGTCGCCTAGCTAAACGTGCTTTGATCCCAGTATTGCCTAGTGCGGAAGACTTTGCTTACAGTATTCGCGTTGTTTCAGAAATTACTGAATCAAATGGCTCATCATCAATGGCTTCTGTTTGTGGCGGTTGCTTGGCAATGATGGATGCTGGTGTCCCTGTTAAGGCGCACGTTGCTGGTGTAGCAATGGGCTTGATTTTGGATGGCAATCGCTTTGCTGTTTTGACCGATATCTTGGGTGATGAAGATCACTTGGGCGATATGGACTTTAAAGTAGCGGGTACAGCAAACGGTATTACCGCTTTACAAATGGATATTAAGGTTCAGGGCATTACCAAAGAAATTATGCAAGTTGCTTTGGCACAAGCCAAAGAAGGCCGTCTGCATATTTTGAGCAAAATGCAAGAAGCAATGGGTTCTGTGCGTACTGAATTGTCGGCACATGCACCGCGTATGGTTTCTTTCAAGATCCATCCAGACAAGATTCGTGAAGTCATCGGTAAGGGCGGCGCAACTATCCAAGCTTTGACCAAAGAAACTGGTTGCAGCATTGATATTAAAGATGATGGCACTGTAACAATAGCCTCAACTAGCGCAGAAGGCATGGCAGAAGCAAAAGCCCGTATTGAGGGCATCACTGCTGAAGCTGAAGTAGGTAAGATCTACGAAGGTCCGGTTGTGAAGTTGCTTGAATTCGGTGCTTTGGTAAATATTCTTCCTGGTAAAGATGGGCTCTTGCACATTTCAGAGATCTCTACTGAGCGGGTTAAGGAAGTAAAAGATTACCTGCAAGAAGGTCAAGTGGTACGCGTGAAGTTGTTGGCTGCTGATGAGCGTGGTCGTTTGCGTTTATCACTCAAGGCAGCCATGGCTGATGAGGGTGGAACAATTGAGCCTTTAGCTGCCTCCACCCAAGCAGTTGCTGAAGAAGTAGTTGCTCCTGGCGAATCTGCTTAAGTTTTAGATCGTCCAAAAACGGGAGTTTTCAGATGCGTGTGATGGAAATCAAAGAGTTTGGAGCGCCAGAGATGTTGGTGCCCAATACTCGCCCCGATCCGGTGGCTCCAGCCGCTGGAAGTGGTGAGGTTTTGATCAAAGTAATTGCAGCAGGAATTAATCGTCCTGATGTGTTGCAGCGTAAAGGCCATTATCCAGTTCCAGCTGGTGCATCTGATATTCCTGGTTTGGAGGTTGCTGGTGAAATTATTGGCGGGGATTTAGCCCATGCTGATAATGCCTTTGGCCTAAAACTAGGTGACAAGGTCTGTGCCTTAGTGCAGGGTGGTGGTTATGCAGAATTAGCAACCGCTCCTATTGCCCAATGCCTACCATATCCAACTGGATTTACGGATCAAGAAGCTGCTGCTTTACCGGAAACTTTTTATACAGTATGGAGTAATGTCTTCATGCGCGGCGAGTTGTCTGAAGGCGAAACTTTATTAGTGCAAGGTGGCTCAAGTGGCATCGGCGTAACTGCTATTTTGATTGCCAAGGCTTTGGGTCACCGGGTATTTGTTACCGCTGGTACGGATGAGAAATGTGCTGCATGTTTGGAGTTGGGTGCTGATTTAGCAATTAACTACAAGACGCAAGATTTTGTAGAAGAGATCAAAAAGGTAACCGACGGCAAAGGTGTAAATGTCATACTTGATATGGTGACTGGCGCCTACGTGCAACGTGAAATTGACTGCCTAGCTGATGATGGCCGCATTGTGATTATTGCCATCATGGGTGGCTCCAAAGCCGAAGTGAACACCGGTCAAATTTTGCGTCGTCGTTTAACCATTACTGGCTCAACTTTACGTCCAAGGCCGGTCTCATTCAAAAAGCAGATCACTGCCCAATTGTATGAATATGTTTGGCCCTTACTGAATGCTGGCAAATTAAAGCCGGTGATATATAAAACATTTGCGCTTGAGCAGGCGGCTGATGCACATCGATTGATGGAGTCTTCAGAGCATGTTGGCAAGATAGTATTGACGGTTTAATTTAGATCTATGCGACCGCTAACCATCATTGGCAACTGGAAACTCAACGGCAACTTGGCTAGCAATGAAGTTTGGGTGAAAGCTGTATGCCAGGGCATGGAAAAGGGGATGCCTGCGGGTCGTAAGTATGCTGTTTGCGCTCCCTTTCCGTATCTGTCTCAATGTGATCAGTTGATTAAGCAGTGCTCCTTGGCTTTCTTGAGGTTGGGTGCTCAGGACGTGTCAGCCCATTTGTCTGGGGCCTACACAGGCGAAGTGAGTGCGCAGATGCTCAAGGAGTTGGGTTGTGCTTATGTCATAGTTGGCCATTCAGAGCGCCGTCAAATGCACCATGAAACGGATGAGTTGATTGCTGAAAAAGCACTCCAGGCACTAGATCAAGGTATTACGCCAATCATCTGCGTAGGTGAATCAGCTGATGAGCGTAATTCTGGCAGGGAAGTGGAAGTCGTGCGCGGGCAAATCGCAAAGCAAGTTTCTGTTTTACAAGACAGGCTGGCTGATTGTTTGATTGCTTACGAGCCAATTTGGGCTATTGGGACTGGCAAAGTCGCCAGCGCTCAAGTGGCGCAAGATATGCATCGCGCGATTCGTTTGCAACTGGCAGAATTTGATGAAGACGTCGCTTCACATGTTGGTATTTTGTACGGCGGAAGTGTTAAGCCTGATAATGCCGTTGAACTTTTTGCAATGCCTGATATTGATGGTGGATTGATAGGGGGTGCATCACTAAATCCCCAGGATTTTCTAGCCATCTGTCAGGCCTAATTATTTTTAATTGGAGATAAGCCATGGAATGGTTTAAGACTTTGTTGATCGTATTACAAGTAATTTCTGCCTTGGGAGTAATTTTGTTGGTATTGCTCCAACAGGGTAAGGGCGCTGATATGGGTGCAGCTTTTGGTTCTGGCGCATCTGGCAGCTTATTTGGCGCTAGTGGATCTGCTAATTTTCTTTCGCATACAACCGCTATTTTTGCAGCCATCTTCTTTATTTGTACTTTGGGAATTACCTGGATTGGCAATAAAAAGGAAGTTAGCCCAGGAATTTTATCTGGAACAGTTGCCCCATCAGCAACGCCAGCGGCTGCTCCGCCCGCACCAGTTCAGGATCCGAGCAAGCCTGCGGTTCCAAAGTAAGTTATTGAATGATTTAAGAGCAATTTTTTAGTCGCATTTTTGGACTTTTTGCTTGTGCAATGCAGTAGAATTGATACGTTTTATAAGATGCCGACGTGGTGAAATTGGTAGACACGCTATCTTGAGGGGGTAGTGGCTTAGGCTGTGCGAGTTCGAGTCTCGCCGTCGGCACCAATAAAATGCACATATTGCATTTGAAGTTGCATGAAGGATGTAGGAATTGTTGATAATTTAAAGTGTTTAAGATTTACCAGACGAATAACTCAGGGCTATTTTGAATCTCGCTAATTACTTTCCTGTTCTGCTTTTTATCCTCGTAGGTATTGGGGTTGGTTTAGTACCCATGTTCCTCGGAAAAGTGTTGGCTCCTTCGAAGCCAGATGCTGAAAAACTCTCCCCATATGAGTGTGGCTTTGAGGCCTTTGAAGATGCTCGTATGAAATTTGATGTGCGTTACTACTTAATCGCCATCCTCTTTATTTTGTTTGATCTTGAAACCGCATTTCTATTTCCTTGGGGTGTTGCCCTTCGTGATATTGGATGGCTCGGCTACGCCTCTATGGTGATTTTCCTGTTGGAATTCATTGTGGGATTTGTATATATCTGGAAAAAGGGCGCTCTCGACTGGGAGTGATAGATATGGCATTAGAAGGCGTTCTCAAAGAAGGTTTTGTAACAACTACCGCGGATCAGTTGATTAACTGGACCCGTAACGGTTCCCTCTGGCCGATGACCTTTGGGTTGGCCTGTTGTGCCGTTGAGATGATGCACGCAGGCGCATCACGGTACGACCTGGATCGTTTTGGTGTGGTTTTCCGCCCATCTCCACGTCAATCTGACTTAATGATTGTTGCTGGTACCCTCACCAATAAAATGGCTCCTGCATTACGCAAGGTCTACGACCAGATGCCAGAGCCTCGTTGGGTAATCTCCATGGGATCTTGTGCTAACGGTGGTGGTTACTACCATAACTCCTATTCAGTAGTGCGCGGTTGCGACCGGATTGTGCCAGTAGATATTTATGTTCCCGGTTGTCCTCCTACTGCAGAAGCATTGATCTACGGCATTATTCAATTGCAATCAAAGATCGCTCGTACTAGTACTATTGCGCGGAAGGCTTGAGATGTCTGAACGTTTGAATCAACTTGCTGCCAATATCGATAAAGTTCTCGGTAAAAGAGTGCAATCAATCGAAATTGCACTTGATGAAGTGACTGTGATTGTCAACGCCGAAACATACTATGAGTCAGCTCTGCTTTTGCGTGATGACCCATTGTTGGCATTTGAGCAACTCATTGATCTTTGTGGTGTTGATTACCAAGATTTTCGAGAAGGGAAACACACTGGCAAGCGCTTTGGTGTGGTAGCCCATCTATTATCGCTGGCTCACAATTGGCGTTTACGGGTACACGTGTTTGCTCCCGATGATAGCTATCCTGTCGTAGCTTCGATTACTCCAGTATGGAATAGCGCCAACTGGTTCGAGCGTGAAGCATTTGACCTCTATGGCATTTTGTTTGATGGTCATGATGATTTGCGTCGCATACTCACTGACTATGGATTTATCGGCCATCCTTTCCGTAAAGATTTTCCAATTTCCGGCAACGTCGAAATGCGTTATGACCCAGAGTTAAAGCGTGTTGTTTATCAACCCGTCACGATTGAACCGCGTGAGATCACTCCGCGTATCGTTCGGGAAGAGCAGTATGGAGGTTCGGTTTAAGCCATGGCGGAAATTAAGAACTACACACTCAATTTTGGACCTCAACATCCTGCGGCTCACGGCGTTTTACGTCTAGTACTAGAGCTTGATGGTGAAGTGATTCAGCGTGCTGACCCACATATTGGTTTATTGCATCGTGCTACTGAAAAATTAGCCGAGACTCGTACATGGATTCAAAACGTTCCATATATGGATCGTTTGGACTATGTATCCATGATGTCGAACGAGCATGCTTACGTTTTAGCGATTGAAAAATTGCTGCAAGTGGATGTCCCTTTGCGTGCACAGTACATTCGAGTGATGTTTGATGAGTTAACTCGCTTGCTCAATCACTTGTTATGGATTGGCTGTCATGGTCTCGATGTCGGTGCAATGGCTGTTTTCCTCTACGCATTTCGTGACCGCGAAGATATTTTTGATATGTATGAAGCCGTTTCTGGGGCCCGTATGCACGCAGCGTACTATCGTCCTGGCGGTGTGTATCGCGACTTGCCGGAGAAGATGGCTCAGTACTCTAAATCGAAAATTCGCAGCGCATCAGCTATCAAGCGTTTAAATGAAAACCGCAGTGGGTCCTTGCTTGATTTCATTGAAGAATTCTCTAGTCGCTTTGATGCCAATGTGGATGAATATTGCAATCTGTTAACTGATAACCGAATTTGGAAGCAGCGTTTGGTAGGTATTGGCGTTGTCACTCCTGAGCGTGCATTGCAGTTGGGTTTCACTGGGCCAATGCTACGTGGTTCGGGTATTGAATGGGATTTGCGTAAGAAGCAGCCCTATGAGACTTATGACAAATTGGAATTTGATATTCCTGTCGGTGTGAATGGCGACTCCTACGATCGTTATTTGATTCGCATGGAAGAGATGTATCAATCTAACCGGATTATTAAACAGTGCGTTGCTTGGCTAAAAGCAAATCCTGGTCCGGTGATGAGCGATAACCATAAGGTTGCCCCTCCTAAACGGGTTGATATGAAGACCAATATGGAAGAGTTGATTCATCACTTCAAACTCTTTACTGAGGGTTTGCATGTTCCTGATGGTGAAGCCTATTCAGCGGTAGAGCACCCTAAAGGTGAGTTCGGGATTTATCTCATTTCCGATGGTGCTAACAAACCATATCGCATGAAGATTCGCGCACCTGGATTTGTGCATCTCTCCGCAATGGATGAAATGTCTAGAGGGCATATGCTTGCTGACGCTGTAACTATTATTGGTACCCAAGATATTGTTTTCGGGGAGATTGACCGCTAATTTTGCGGGCCAAGGATTATTTAATGACAACAACTCTTCATCTATCCGAAAAGACCTTAGCTGATATTGCGCGTAATATTGCTAAATATCCCCCAGAGCAGAAGCAATCTGCGGTGATGGCTTCATTGATTGCAGCGCAAACTGAAGTGGGTTGGGTCTCGCCCGAGGTGATTGAAACAGTTGCCGACATTCTTGAAATGCCGACGATAGCAGTTGAAGAGGTAGCCACTTTTTACAACATGTATGACACCAAGCCAGTTGGTAAGTACAAGTTAGTTATTTGTACCAATCTACCATGCCAATTAACGCATGGCGAAACCGCCGCTAACCACCTCAAAGAGACCCTTGGTATTGGCTTTAATGAAACCACCCCCTGTGGCACATTCACCCTCAAAGAAGGTGAATGTATGGGAGCTTGCGGCGATTCCCCAGTGATGCTGGTTAATAACAAGCGGATGTGTAGCTTCATGAGTAAAGAAAAGATTGACGCACTCTTAAATGAGTTACGTGCAGAAGGGAAAGCAGTATGACTAGCTTGCACGATCGTCATATCAAGCCATTAATTCTTGCTGGGTTAAATGGCGATAACTGGCGTTTAAAAGATTATGAAAATCGTGGTGGTTATCAGCAATTGCGTCGCATCATTAATGACAAGCTTGCTCCTGATGCCATCATTGCGGAGCTGAAAGCTTCATCATTACGCGGTCGTGGAGGCGCAGGGTTTCCAACTGGACTGAAGTGGAGTTTTATGCCACGCCAGTTTCCTGGCCAAAAATACTTAGTCTGTAATAGTGATGAAGGTGAGCCAGGCACGTTTAAAGATCGTGACATCATGCGTTACAACCCGCATGCTCTGATTGAAGGCATGATTATTGGTGCCTACACCATGGGTATTGGTACGGGTTATAACTATATTCACGGAGAAATCTGGGAAACCTACGCCCGCTTCGAAGAGGCTTTGGAAGAGGCTCGCACAGCTGGTTATTTAGGCGATCAGATCTTGGGAAGTGATTTCAATTTCCAATTACACGCTGCTCCTGGCTGGGGCGCCTATATTTGCGGTGAAGAAACTGCTTTGCTTGAATCCTTAGAAGGTAAAAAAGGTCAGCCTCGCTTCAAACCACCTTTCCCTGCAAGCTTTGGTTTGTACGGCAAACCAACAACCATCAACAACACTGAGACTTTTGCAGCCGTGCCCTTCATCATGGCTATAGGCGGCCAAGCGTACCTCGAATTGGGTAAGCCCAATAACGGTGGCACAAAGATTTTCTCTGTGTCAGGTGATGTTGTTCATCCAGGCAATTACGAGATTCCCTTGGGCACGCCATTTTCCGAGCTATTGAAGCTTGCTGGCGGTATGCGTGATGGCAGAGCTTTAAAGGCTGTTATACCTGGCGGCTCATCCGCTCCTGTTGTTCCTGGTGCACAAATGATGGATTTAACAATGGACTACGACAGCATTGCTAAAGCTGGTTCGATGTTGGGTTCTGGTGCGGTGATCGTGATGAACGATACACGTTGCATGGTACGTGCTTTACTTCGCCTATCTTATTTCTATCATGAAGAGTCCTGTGGACAGTGCACGCCATGTCGTGAGGGTACCGGCTGGTTATGGCGAATTGTTAATCGCATTGAGCATGGCCAGGGTCGTCCAGAGGATTTAGATTTGCTAAATGATGTTGCAGCAAATATCCAGGGCCGTACCATTTGCGCCCTAGGTGATGCTGCTGCAATGCCTGTAAGAGGGATGTTGAAGCATTACATGGATGAATTTGCGTACCACGTAGAACACAAGCGCTGCTTAGATTCTGCGCAACCTTTATAAAAGATATTGAGCACGGGACTTCATAAAGTGAGCATGGTTGAAATCGAATTAGATGGCAAGGCAGTAGAGGTTCCTCAAGGTTCGATGGTGATGCACGCCGCGAACAAAATTGGTACTTACATTCCCCATTTCTGCTACCACAAGAAATTATCAATTGCAGCTAATTGCCGTATGTGCCTTGTTGAGGTTGAAAAAGCACCTAAACCATTGCCGGCCTGCGCAACACCTGTTACACAGGGCATGAAAGTGTTTACGCATTCTGCCAAAGCAGTTGAAGCGCAACGCTCTGTAATGGAGTTCTTACTTATTAATCACCCATTAGATTGCCCAATTTGCGATCAAGGTGGCGAATGTCAACTGCAAGATTTGGCTGTTGGTTACGGCAAGTCTAACTCGCGTTACGACGAAGAGAAGCGCGTTGTTTTCCATAAGAATGTAGGGCCCCTAATCTCGATGCAAGAGATGTCACGTTGTATTCATTGCACCCGCTGCGTTCGCTTTGGCCAGGAAGTGGCTGGCGTAATGGAGTTGGGCATGATTAATCGCGGCGAACATTCCGAGATTACAACCTTTGTTGGTCAAACGGTTGACTCAGAGCTTTCTGGAAACATGATCGATATATGCCCAGTCGGCGCTTTGACGAGCAAACCATTCCGTTATGCAGCGCGAACCTGGGAGTTGGCACGTAAGCGCTCAGTAAGTCCTCATGATAGTTTGGGTGCGAACACTACTGTTCAAACTAAAGCAAATAAAGTGATGCGTGTCGTTGCTCTTGAGAATGAAGCTATCAATGAATGCTGGATTAGCGATCGCGATCGTTTCTCATACGAAGGTTTGAATTCTGCTGAACGGGTCACTACACCAATGGTGAAGCAGGGTGGTCAATGGTTGGAGACCGATTGGGAGTCTGCGCTGGACTATGTGGCGCGTTCAATTAAATCCATTTCTGCCGAGAGTGGTCCCGATGCAATTGCTGCCTTGGCTCACCCGATATCCAGCACAGAAGAATTGCATTTATTGCAAAAAATAATTCGTGGACTGGGTTCATCTCAAATCGAAACTCGCTTGCGCCAAACGGATGTTGCTGGTGCACCCAAAGCTCCCTGGCTTGGTTTGCCTGTGAGTAAATTAAGTGAGTTGGATCGCGCCTTGATAATCGGTAGCTTCTTGCGCAAAGATCAACCTGTTTTAGCTGCGCGTATTCGTACTGCAACTAAACGTGGCCTCCTGGTATCCCGCATTGATGCTGGTGGTGATGACTGGCTCATCCCAGCGGTTGAAAGTATCTCTGCGGCGCCAAGCGCCTGGCTCAATGCCTTGAGTGAGGTAGCCTTGGCTGTCGCCAAAGCTAAATCAAGTAGCGTCCCTGCTGGCACATTTAACTTGCCAGTTTCAGCTGCGGCCCAAGCAATTGCGGATAGCTTGATCTCCGGTGCTACTACTGCAGTGCTTTTGGGGTCTGCCGCGCAAGCGCACCCCCATAGCACCGACTTAACCGTCTTGGCTCAATTTATTGCTGAACAAACAGGCGCTACTCTAGGTTTCTTGCCGGTTGGCGGCAATGCCGTTGGCGCTTCCCTAGTTAATGCAAATGGTGCGGGCGTTCAATCCGTTTTATCCGGTGATCGTCGCGCTGTATTGCTAATGAATTTGGATCCTTTAGCTGATTTGCCTAATCCAATTCAGGCACGCACTGCTTTAGCTAACACAAACACGGTTATTGCATTGACTGCATATAAGAGTGCTGATATTTTAGAGACGGCAGATGTGATTTTGCCCATTACAACTTTTACTGAAACTGTCGCAACTTATATTAACGCTGAGGGCAGGGCGCAAACGATTCAACCTGCTGTTAAGCCCCTGGGCGACTCTAGGCCGGCCTGGAAGGTGTTGCGTGTCCTTGGTGGTTTATTGGAGCTTGATGGCTTCTTGCTCAATACACCAGAAGAAATATTAGATGAGGCATTAAGCGAGACTTATTGCAATCTTCTCAGTAACCAAGCTCAGGTCAGTCATTTATCAAACGGTAACTTGGCTCCGTTAAATGGGCTGGAGCGTGTTGCTGATGTCAACATTTATGCTGTCGATCAAATCGTACGTCGCGCTGGAGCGTTGCAGTCAACCCATGATGCAAAGCGAGGTAACCAAGTTGGTTTGAACCAGTTTCTGTTTAACTCCCTTGGCCTGACAGAAGGTGATCTCGTATCGATTGAGCAAGAGGGTAAAACTGTGATCATGCCTGCAACTTTGGAGGCGGCTTTGGCGCCCAATGCAGTGCGCATCTCTGCTGGCACTTCATTTAGCTCCCAGTTGGGACCGATGTTTGGCCCTGTGACGGTAACTAAAGTTTAGGAGGTGGGATGGATAATTTCTTAAACCTCATTAATACAAATGGCGAAGCTATTTTCGGTTCGCTTTGGCCAGCGATTTGGGCTTTAGTGCGTATTGTCATTATTGTATTGCCTATGTTTGGTTGCGTTGCATACCTTACCCTCTGGGAAAGAAAGCTGATTGGCTGGATGCACATTCGTCTTGGACCAAATCGCGTAGGACCTTTGGGTCTTTTGCAGCCGATTGCAGATGCATTAAAGCTCTTGATGAAGGAGATTATTTCTCCAGCTAAAGCAAGTAAGGTTTTGTATTTCATTGCACCAGTCATGGTGATCATGCCGGCTTTTGCAGCATGGGCTGTGATTCCGTTTCAGGCCAAGATGGTATTGGCTGATGTTAACGCTGGCCTGCTTTATGTCATGGCAATTTCATCTATTGGTGTTTATGGTGTGATTTTGGCGGGCTGGTCTTCCAATTCAAAATATCCATTTCTGGGTGCAATGCGCGCATCAGCTCAAATGATTTCTTATGAAATTGCAATGGGTTTTGCTTTGGTCACCGTTCTTCTTACATCCGGTACCTTGAATTTGAGCGCTATTGTGATTTCACAGAATCATGGTTATTTTGCCAATATGGGTCTCAATTTCCTCTCTTGGAATTGGTTGCCCTTGTTGCCAATGTTCCTCATTTACTTTATCTCTGGCGTCGCAGAAACCAACCGTCATCCTTTTGACGTAGTTGAAGGGGAGTCTGAGATTGTTGCTGGTCACATGGTTGAGTATTCAGGCATGTCGTTTGCTATGTTCTTTTTGGCTGAATACGCCAATATGATTTTGATTGCAGCTCTGGCTTCAATCATGTTTTTAGGTGGTTGGTTGCCGATTGTAGATCTCCCAATCTTGCGTGATATTCCAGGATTCTTTTGGCTGTTTGCAAAGACATTCTTCCTCTTATCTTGCGTAATTTGGCTGCGAGCCACTCTTCCTCGCTATCGTTACGACCAAATTATGCGTTTGGGATGGAAGATCTTTATTCCAATTTCTGTATTTTGGGTAGTTGTTATTGGTGCTTGGGTTGTTTCACCATGGAATATTTGGAAATAAGCTGATCAATTATGTTTAAAAAAATCCAACAATTCCTCGACAGTTTGATGCTCAAAGATATTTTGACTGGTATGTCTATTACCGGTCGTTATCTCTTTAAGCCAAAGATCACCATTCAATACCCTGAAGAGAAGACTCCTCTCTCACCTCGTTTTCGCGGTTTGCATGCATTACGTCGCTACGAGAGTGGCGAAGAGCGTTGCATTGGTTGCAAGCTATGTGAAGCAGTTTGTCCGGCATATGCGATTACGATTGAAACGGCCGAACGTGATGATGGTACACGTCGCACCAGCCGCTACGATATTGATTTAACAAAATGTATTTTTTGCGGCTTTTGTGAAGAAGCTTGTCCAGTTGATGCTATCGTGGAAACCAATATCTTTGAATATTTTGGCGACAAGCGGGGAGATTTGTATTTCACTAAAGAGATGTTGTTGGCTGTTGGCGATCGCTATGAAAAAGACATTGCTGCAAATCGTGCTGCCGATGCTCCTTACCGTTAATCGAATTTAGCGAACACTGATATGACATTCGATCCATCCACTATTTTTGCTTTCTTCTTTTATGCCTTTGCAGGCCTTTTAGTATTGTCTGCCGTTCGCGTTATTACAGCGCGCAACCCGGTCCATGCAGCACTCTTCTTAGTTTTGGCCTTCTTCTGTGCATCTGGTTTATGGATGCTATTAAAGGCGGAGTTTTTGAGTCTGGCACTCATATTGGTTTATGTTGGCGCCGTCATGGTGCTCTTCTTGTTTGTAGTGATGATGTTGGATTTGGATATCGAGCATCTGCGTCGTGACTTCAAAAAATTCCTTCCCCTGGCCTTTTTAATGGGCGTTGTTATTGTCCTTGAGTTGTCGATTGTTTTGATACGCAGCTTCATAGGCACGAATACGCCGGTTCAAGCTTTACCACCCGAGGTTTCAGCAAACAACACACTTGCATTAGGTAAGCTCATTTTTGTGGACTATGTCTATGCATTTGAAGTTGCTGGCGTCATTTTGCTTGTGGCAATCATTGCTGCTGTGGCCTTGACGCTTCGTAACCGCAAGGACTCCAAATCGCAAAATATCGCGCAACAAGTGAGTGTGAATGCTGCCGATCGTATGCGTATCGTACAAATGGACTCAGATATGGCGGCCAAGCAAGATGTTAGAGGAGAGAGAAAATGAATATCACCCTCGCGCATTACTTAGTGCTCAGCGCAATCTTGTTTGCGACCAGCGTGATTGGTATCTTCTTAAATCGTAAGAATGTAATTGTTCTGTTGATGGCAATCGAACTCATGCTTCTCTCGGTAAATATGAATTTCATAGCCTTTTCTCATTATTTGGGTGACATGGCTGGTCAGGTTTTCGTATTCTTTATTTTGACCGTGGCTGCTGCTGAGGCAGCGATCGGCTTGGCAATTCTGGTTGTCCTATTCCGTAAGGTAGACACCATTAACGCTGATGACCTTGACCACCTAAAAGGCTAGTCATGAATTTGACCTTAACACTCCCCATCCTCTGCGCTATACCGCTGGCCCCTTTATTTGGCTCCGCTATTGCTGGATTTTTTGGAACCAAATTGGGTGGAAATCGCATTGGACATGGTGCCTGTCAGTTTGTAACTATCCTGGGCGTAACAATCGCTTTCGTTCTTTCTTGCAATGTTTTAGTGCAAGTGATGGATGGTTTTTACTTCAATGGCACTGTGTATCGCTGGATGCAATTGGGGGAATTAAATCTCGATATTGGGTTCTTAATTGATCCCTTAACAGCCACGATGATGTGTGTAGTTACCTTTGTATCTTTGATGGTTCACATTTACACCATTGGATATATGCAGGGTGAAGAGGGCTATAACCGCTTTTTCTCCTACATTTCTTTATTTACCTTTGCGATGTTGATGCTGGTGATGAGCAATAATCTATTGCAACTCTTCTTTGGCTGGGAAGCAGTCGGCGTAGTTTCTTATCTCTTAATTGGTTTCTATTTCGAGCGTCAGTCTGCTGTTTTTGCCAATATGAAAGCGTTCTTAGTCAATCGCGTAGGCGATTTTGGCTTCATCCTGGGTATTGGCTTGTTATTGGCAAGTACTGGTTCTATGAACTACGACGTGATCTTTGCGCAAAACAATGCATTGGCAGCACAGTTACTGCCGGGAACAAGTTGGAATTTACTTACAGTTGCTTGTATCTGCTTGTTTATTGGCGCGATGGGTAAATCTGCGCAATTTCCATTACATGTATGGCTGCCCGATTCTATGGAGGGTCCGACTCCTATATCCGCTTTAATTCATGCTGCAACAATGGTTACCGCAGGTATCTTTATGGTGGCTCGTATGTCACCAATTTTCGAGCTTTCAGATACTGCATTAAGTTTTATCTTGGTGATCGGCTCCATTACTGCTCTCTTTATGGGCTTTTTGGGTATTGTCCAAAACGATATCAAGCGCGTGGTTGCATACTCTACCTTGTCACAATTGGGTTATATGACGGTGGCCTTGGGTGTCTCGGCATATCCTGTTGCAATCTTTCATTTAATGACGCACGCCTTCTTTAAGGCACTCCTATTTCTTGCGGCAGGAAGCGTTATTCTAGGTATGCATCACGAGCAAGATATGCGTAAGATGGGTGGCTTGTGGAAATACATGCCTATCACTTGCTTAATGATGTTGCTAGGCAATCTGGCTCTTATCGGCACACCATTCTTCTCGGGCTTCTATTCAAAAGACTCCATCATCGAAGCTGTTGCTGCTAGCCACATTCCAGGATCTGGATTTGCATACTTTGCTGTGATGGCCAGTGTTTATGTGACGGCGCTGTATTCATTCCGTCTGTATTTTTATGTATTTCATGGAAAAGCACGTTGGGGTCATGCCGATGCTCATTCGCACGATCATCATGAGCATGCAGTGCAGGGTGATGATCATGCCCATCATGGATTAGGTCCAGGACAAAAACCACACGAGTCTCCTTTTGTGGTGACTCTACCTTTGGTATTGCTTGCCATTCCATCGGTGATCATTGGTTTTTACGCTATCGAACCGCTATTATTTGGTACTTATTTTGGCGACTCTATATTTGTAGATATCAGCAGACATCCCGCTATGGTTAAGCTTGCCGAGGAGTTTCATGGGCCAGTTGAAATGGCATTGCATGCTTTTACTTCTCCTGTTTTGCTTCTGGTTGTATTGGGTGTTTTATCTGCTGCAATCGGCTATCTTTGGATGCCAAAATTACCAGGCAAAGTTGCAGAAGCTTTCGCTCCCCTGAAAAAGCTCTTGGATAACAAGTATTACTTAGATGATTTAAACCAAGCAATCTTCGCTAAAGGTCTTTTGTGGATAGGTCGCTTCTTGTGGCATCGTGGCGATCAACAAGTTATCGACGGTTTTGTAGTTAACGGCAGTGCGCATGCAGTAGGGCGCTTTGCTGGTGTGATTCGTCATTTGCAATCCGGTTATCTATATCACTATGCCTTCGCTATGATTGCGGGCTTAGCGTTATTGCTAGCCTGGGTTTTGTACGCTTACCTGCCTTTTGTTCGCTAGGCCTTTGTTACCTAAGTAGCCATCATGATTCTCTCTTACGCCATCTGGATTCCGATTTTCTTTGGACTCATTATTTTGTTTTATGGGTCAGAAAAGCCGTCTGCGGGCGTCCGCTGGTTGGCGCTGTTTGGGGCCATCCTCGGATTTGTTGCGACTTTACCTTTAGTCATTCACTTTGACCTTGCCAATACTGGCATGCAATTTGTTGAAAATGTCCGCTGGATCCCTCGTTATGACATCAATTACCACTTGGGTATCGATGGCATATCAGTCTGGTTCATTGTGCTCACGGCTTTCATTAATATTTTTGTTGTGATAGCCGCTTGGGAAGTGATTGATACCAAGGTATCCCAATACATGGCTTCGTTCATGATCCTTTCCGGTCTGATGATTGGCGTGTTTGCTGCGCTCGATGCATTGTTGTTCTATGTTTTCTTTGAGGCAACCTTGATACCGATGTACATCATTATTGGTGTGTGGGGTGGCCATAATCGCATCTATGCAGCATTTAAATTCTTTTTGTATACGTTGTTGGGTTCCTTGCTGACTTTGGTTGCAATGCTATACCTCTATAACGTGACTAATACTTTTGATATTGCAGCTTGGCAAAATGCACGTCTAGACATTGTTGAACAAGTTTTATTGTTCTTCGCATTCTTCATGGCCTTTGCTGTCAAGGTACCGATGTGGCCTTTGCATACTTGGTTGCCAGATGTCCACGTAGAGGCACCTACTGGCGGCTCCGTAGTATTGGCTGCCATCATGTTAAAACTTGGTGCTTATGGCTTTCTGCGTTTTTCCTTGCCAATTGCCCCTGACGCAAGCCAATACCTTGGACCCTTCGTTATTTTCCTATCTTTAGTGGCAGTCATTTATGTAGGTGCCGTAGCTTTAGTGCAAAAAGATATGAAAAAGCTAGTAGCTTACTCATCTGTAGCGCATATGGGTTTTGTCACTCTTGGGTTCTTCCTCTTTAGTCCTTTGGGCATTGAAGGCGGTATTGTCCAGATGATTTCTCATGGCTTTGTTGCTGGTGCCATGTTCTTATCGATTGGTGTTTTATATGATCGCATGCATACAAGGCAGATAGCCGATTATGGTGGCGTAGTGCATCGTATGCCTGCCTTTACTGCCTTTGCTGTATTAATGGCTATGGCGAACTGTGGATTACCGGCTACATCAGGTTTCGTTGGTGAGTTTATGGTTATCTTGGCCGCAGTTGATTACGATTTTGTGATCGGTATCTTGGCCGCCACAGCTTTAATACTTGGGGCCGCTTACTCTTTATGGATGGTCAAGCGAGTATTTTTTGGTGCTGTGGGCAATCAGCACGTAGAAGAGCTAAAAGATCTCAATGGCCGCGAGTACTTCATGATGGCAGTTCTTACTATTTGCGTAATTGGCATGGGCATTTATCCCAAGCCATTTACTGACATCATTCATCCGGCTGTAATTAATCTGCTGCAGCATGTTGCTGTTAGCAAACTCTGAGTAAAAGCTAATGCAAGCATTCGACCTATACGCCATCCTGCCTGAACTCGTTTTACTGATCACCACCTGCTTATTGCTGGTTGCCAGTGTATATGTTCGCGAGCGTCAACCTGCCACTCCGGGGGTAGAGCAGGATATCTTTCATACTCCGCGCGGTGTTGGATTTGTTTACTTCTTTGCTCTGCTTTTGTTGGCTTATTTATTTTTTGCATTCTTTGGTCGCCTCGGCGATGTCTCACTACTTGCCATGAATGGCATGTTTCAATCAGATCCCCTCTCAAACCTGCTCAAAGCTTGTTCTTGTGCAGCTATTTTTGTGACGCTGGTTTATTCAAAGCAGTACTTAAAAGATCGTTCCTTATTTCGCCCCGACTTCATTGTCTTGGCATTGTTGGCCCTATTGGGTCAGTTTGTACTCATTTCAGGCGCTAACTTATTGACTCTCTATCTCGGTTTAGAGTTGATGGCATTGCCTACTTATGCATTGGTTGCAATGCGTCACAGCAGCGAGAAGAGTGTTGAGGCTGGTATCAAGTACTTTATATTAGGTGCTCTGGCTTCTGGTTTCTTGCTTTACGGCATGTCGATGCTCTACGGGATCACTGGATCATTAGATCTCCTGGAGATCTTTAAAACAGTTGCTGACCCACGCGTAAATCATTTAGTAATGGCTTTTGGGTTGGTTTTCATTGTTGCTGGCCTAGCATTTAAATTGGGTGTGGTGCCATTCCATATGTGGGTTCCAGATGTGTATCAGGGCGCACCAACAGCTGTTACTTTGATGATTGCTGGAGCTCCTAAGCTAGCCGCATTTGCTTTGCTGTTCCGTTTATTGGTAAATACACTGCTTCCATTGCTTGGCGACTGGCAGCCAATGTTGGTCTTGCTAGCATTGCTATCGCTAGTCGTTGGAAACGTTACTGCAATAGCTCAAACCAATCTAAAGCGTATGCTGGCGTATTCAGCGATCGCGCAAATGGGATTTGTCATTCTCGGGATGCTTTCTGTATTTGATGATCATGCCTTTAGCGCCTCTTTGTTCTATGTAGTTACTTACGTTATGACTACCCTAGGAAGCTTTGGCTTGCTAATGGTTTTATCTCGCCATGGTTATGACTGTGAAACGCTTGAGAGTCTGAAGGGGCTGAATAAAAAACACCCTTGGTATGCATTTATTGGTCTTGTGATGATGTTCTCCTTGGCGGGTATTCCCCCTACGGTTGGCTTTGCTGCAAAGCTGGGTGTGCTTGAGGCCTTGGTTGATGCCGAGCATACCTTCATTGCTCTTATTGCTGTGATTGCTTCTTTAATAGGCGCTTTTTACTATTTACGGGTCGTGAAGGTAATGTACTTTGATGAGCCAACGCACGAAATTACCGTTACTGGATCTGGTTTTGCAAGAGCACTGCTAGGTCTGAATGCCATTTTGGTGCTTGTCATTGGGATGTTCCCGGCGACATTGATGACAATGTGCTTAGATGCAATGCGTCGCACTTTGCTTGGCTCTTAAGCCCAATATGCTGTCAAGATTTAAAAGGCTCCGTAAGGGGCCTTTTTTCTTTGTGTCATCTGATTTTTGTAAGATAAACAATCAACTTTTCTTTTGAGCAAACAAAATGACGGAAAAATTTTTTGAAGAGCTTCCTGATGGCGATTCACATCTGCGCGAGGTGAAAATCTTGGCTGAGGATCTATGCAATGGTATTTTCCTAAAGATGAAGCGAGATCAAGTGCGGATGCCAGATGGCAAGGTTGCAATCCGCGAATATCTTACCCATCCTGGTGCAGTTGCTATTTTGGCAATACTTGATGATGGTCGGATTTTATTGGAGCGGCAATTTCGTTACCCTATCGCCAAGACATGTATTGAAATTCCGGCAGGTAAATTGGATCTTAGCGAGGATCCATTGGCCTGTGCCAAGAGGGAACTATCTGAAGAGACGGGTTATACCGCTACAAAATGGAGTTATATCCGGCGAATACACCCAGTTATATCGTACTCCACAGAATTTATTGATATCTATTTGGCGGAAGGCCTGAGCTCTGGGAAAAGCCATCTTGATGAGGAAGAGTTTTTAGATGTGTTTGCGGCGCCTTTAGAGCAATTAATTGAATGGGTGGAGCAGGGTGTCATAACAGATGTTAAAACCACTATTTCGGTATATTGGCTGGATCGTTACCGGCGCGGCTTAGTAAGCCCCAGTCTCATTGAGTAGGCCACTGCAATGAATGGAGGTGATAAATCCCTTAAAATAGATCTATTGAATTTGGCACTTTTGCCTATATATAGGTCTCATGAAAGTTTATAACCTCGCTTGTCCGTTAGATCATCGCTTTGAGGGATGGTTTGCTTCTGAAGAAGATTGTCTCTCACAACAGGAGAGGGGTATGCTTGCTTGCCCTCTTTGTGACAGCACTGAAATAACCAGAATGCCGTCGGCACCGCATATCGCTAAATCTTCATCCATCAAAACAGAGCCCTCTACCGCCCTAAGCAATGGCAGTGTTGATCTTAGTTCTTTGAATGGTGATGTGGTTGCCCTAACGGGTAGGGATCACTCCGAGCTTGAGGCTAAGGTTCAGGCCGCTTTTCTGAAAGGCATGCGTGAATTAATGGGCCGTTCTGAGGACGTAGGCAATTCTTTTGCAGATGAAGCCCGTAAGATCCATTACAAGGAGTCTCCAGAGCGGAGTATTCGTGGGCAAACCACCCTAGATGAAGCAGAAGCCTTAAGGGATGAGGGTATAGAGGTATTGGCTGTGCCGCTAATGCCTGCTCTGAAAAATACCCTGCAGTAACTCTTACTCAAGGCGATAAAAAGGGCGCAATCGCGCCCTTATTTATTTGAAGCTTAGAAGAGCTTATTCCCTATTGTTGCCACCAAAAATACCGAGCAATGCCAAAAGGTTGGTAAAGACGTTGTATACATCAAGATAGATCGCTAGGGTTGCCATGATGTAATTGGTTTCACCACCATTAATAACCCGCTGAACGTCCACCAAAATAAATGCGGAAAATATGGCGATAGCCAAAACCATTACCGTCAACATCAAGGCCGGGAGTTGCATCCAAATATTTGCTAAAGAGGCAACAATGAGGAGTAACACACCAACCATGAGCCATTTTCCCAGTCCGGAGAAATCACTCTTGCTGACGGTTGCAATCGTTGCCATTACGCCAAAAATCGCCGCAGTGCCGCCAAATGCAAGCATGATCAGGTAGGGGCCATTCGTGTAACGGCTCAGCGTCAAACTTAAAAGGCCTGTGAGCATGATTCCCATGAAGAAGGTGAATCCAAGCAGAAGGAGTACGCCTATTCCACTGTCTTTATTCTTTTCAATTGCCCAGAAAAAACCAAAGGCGACTGCCATAAAAATAATGAAGCCCATGAAGGGATTTCCGGCATATAGATTCAAGCCCATTGCTACCCCAAGCCATGCTCCAATTACTGTTGGAATCATGGAGAGAGCTAAAAGTGCATAGGTGTTACGTAGTACACGATTGCGTATTTGGGTGGTGCTAATTGAGCCTGATTGCCCAAAGCCGTACGAGTTAAGATCGCTCATATTGACTCCTTCTTTAGAGTAAGTTCACAAGCCCAAAAAGGGGCTGTTACTTATAAGTATAGACAAATGGGTGTCAATTCAAGGTTATATAGAAAAACTGTTTAATGCCTATGTTCAAACAAGGGCTTATGCCTAGTAAATTCAATAGCTTAGGGCTTGCCAACTAGGGGTAAATACGGTTACCCGATGTATAATTTGCGGGTCGTTGAAAGTAGGGTGTCTAGTGGGGTTTCTTGAAGAGGTTTTTCTGGGGCGCCGCCATCCCCGCGCTCAACTAATACTTTTGAAATTACTACTGGAGTTTTGCATGGCAATCGAACGCACCCTTTCTATTATCAAACCTGACGCTGTTGCTAAGAATGTAATTGGCAAGATCTATGATCGATTTGAATCAGCTGGTTTGAAAATTATCGCCTCCAAAATGGCCCATTTGTCACAATCCGAAGCCGAGCAGTTTTATGCCGTTCATGCTGCGCGTCCTTTCTTTAAAGATCTAGTGAGTTTTATGATTTCTGGCCCGGTAATGATTCAGGTTTTGCAAGGCGAAGGCGCGATTGCTAAAAACCGTGACTTAATGGGTGCTACCGATCCTAAGAAGGCAGATGCCGGAACTATCCGCGCTGATTTTGCTGACAGCATTGATGCGAATGCCGTTCATGGTTCTGACGCTCCTGAAACAGCTGCTGTGGAAATTGCCTTTTTCTTCCCTGGCATGAATGTTTTCGCACGTTAATCATTTAGCTATTTAATAAGTAGGCGCATTGACAACCCCGCGCATCAATCTCTTAGATTTTGACGCTGACCAAATGGCGGCGTATGTCGCGGGGTTAAACGAAAAGCCCTTCAGGGCGAAGCAACTCATGCAATGGATACACCAACGTGGTGTATCGAACATCAATGAGATGAGTGATCTGGCAAAAAGCTTTCGAGCCAATTTGATTGATAAGGCTGAAATAGCGCCTTTGCCAGTTATCAAAGACGAGCTAGCAAACGATGGCACCCGCAAGTGGCTTTTAGATGTGGGTGCTGGTAATGCGGTTGAGTCCGTTTTCATTCCGGAAGATGATCGCGGCACTCTCTGTATTTCATCTCAAGCTGGATGCGCTGTGAACTGCCGCTTTTGCTCGACTGGACATCAGGGCTTTTCACGCAACCTCACATCCGGTGAAATTATTGGTCAACTTTGGTTTGCCGAACATTTACTGCGTAATGAGCCTGGGGCAGTTCGACGTATCGAGACTTATCCCACCCCAGGTTGGGAGCATACTGGCCGCGTAATTTCGAATGTTGTCATGATGGGTATGGGCGAACCATTACTGAACTATGACAACGTAGTTTCAGCCTTACGATTGATGTTGGACGATAGGGCGTACGGTTTATCACGTCGTCGGGTGACCGTCTCCACCTCTGGCGTGGTACCAATGATTGATCGTTTAGCGCAAGATTGTCCGGTTGCTTTAGCTGTTTCGCTACATGCATCCAATGATGCCTTGCGCGATCAATTGGTTCCGCTGAACCAGAAATATCCCTTAAGAGAATTATTGGCTGCTTGTGAGCGCTATTTACCTTTTGCGCCAAGGGATTTTTTAACCTTTGAATATTGCATGCTCGATGGCGTGAATGATTCTGATGTTCAGGCTAAAGAATTGGTGCGTTTACTTGCAAACATTAAATGTAAGATTAATTTAATCCCATTTAATCCCTTTCCTGAATCCGGTCTCAAGCGTTCACCACCGCAGCGTGTGCAAGCTTTTGCCAATATCCTGCTGGATTCTGGCATGGTGGCTACTGTGCGTAAAACCCGCGGCGATGATATTGCTGCAGCCTGCGGTCAACTTGCTGGTGATGTGATTGATCGCACTAGAGTGCGCGAGCGCGCAGTTCACGATAATGAAATCATTCAGCCCATAACATGGTTGAATCGTCTCGATGATTAAACGCTGATGACTACTTTAAATCATTCACCATTCATATTGCCTTTGGGCCCATCCCCCAAAAGAGCAACACGTCAAGCGAAGATAGTTTGGAAATCGAACTGTATTACCGTTGGGGGTGATGCACCAGTGCGTGTTCAGTCAATGACTAACACCGATACTGCTGATGCGATAGCTACTGCAATTCAAATTAAAGAACTCGCCCGCGCTGGTTCGGAGATGGTTCGCATCACCGTGAATACTCCAGAGGCAGCTGCCGCTGTTCCTTATATTCGCGAACAGCTTGATAAGATGGATGTGTTGGTTCCTTTAATCGGTGATTTCCATTACAACGGCCATACCTTATTAAATGATTTCCCTGATTGTGCAAAAGCACTTTCTAAGTACCGCATTAACCCAGGTAATGTTGGAAAAGGGGCTAAACGCGACCCTCAATTCGCGCAAATGATTGAAGCCGCTTGCAAGTATGACAAGCCCATTCGGATTGGCGTGAATTGGGGTAGCCTTGATCAAGATCTATTAGCAAGCATTATGGATAGCAATGCTGCCCTAGTAACTCCAAAGACCGCTCAAGAGGTCATGATTGAAGCATTGATTCAATCTGCCTTGCAGTCGGCCGAAAAAGCCGTGGAGTTGGGTATGAATCCTGATCAAATTTTGCTGTCATGCAAAGTAAGCAATGTTCAAGATTTAGTTGCGGTGTATCGCGATTTATCCCGCCGCTCTGACTATCCACTCCATCTGGGTCTTACTGAGGCTGGTATGGGCAGTAAAGGTATAGTTTCATCGACGGCAGCGATGAGTATTCTCTTGCAAGAGGGTATTGGTGACACCATCCGAGTTTCTTTAACGCCCGATCCTGGCGCGCCCCGAGAGAATGAGGTGATTGTTGCCCAAGAAATTTTACAAACCATGGGTTTACGTAACTTTACCCCGATGGTGATTGCTTGTCCTGGTTGCGGTAGGACCACTAGCACCACCTTCCAAGAGCTGGCGGCAAATATCCAATCCTATTTGCGCCAACAAATGCCTTTATGGAAGAAAACCCATCCAGGTGTTGAGAATATGAATGTGGCAGTAATGGGTTGTATTGTGAATGGTCCTGGCGAAAGCAAGCATGCCAATATTGGCATCTCATTACCCGGAACTGGTGAAACCCCAGCCGCCCCAGTATTCGTTGATGGCGTAAAAGTTCAAACCTTGCGTGGCGAGAATATTGCACGCGATTTTCAAGTGATTGTTAATAATTACGTTGAGCAGAATTACGCTCGCGCATCTAAATAATCGATTACACCAGAGAACATGAGCGATAAATCTTCAGAGCAGTCAAATCAAAAGCCTAAAAAGGTTGAGCAGATCAGGGGCGTACGAGGCATGAATGATCTTCTGCCCGCAGAAGCTCCCTTGTGGGCTCATCTCGAACATGTTCTGCGCGACCTTACTAGAGCCTATGGCTATGAATATTTACGCACGCCTATCGTAGAGGCTACTGCTGTATTTCAGCGTGGCATTGGTGAGGTAACGGATATTGTTGAAAAGGAAATGTATTCCTTTGAAGACCGCTTAAATGGTGAGCAATTAACTTTGCGTCCTGAAGGAACTGCTGCTTTAGTGCGCTCTGTTATAGAAAATAATTTGCTTTACGATGGCCCAAAGCGTCTTTGGTACACCGGCCCCATGTTTAGGCATGAGCGTCCTCAGCGTGGTCGCTATCGCCAGTTTCATCAATTCGGCATTGAAGCTCTTGGTTTTGCTGGTCCCGATATTGATGCTGAAATTATTTTGATGGGTCAACGACTCTGGGATGAGCTTGGCCTCAAGGGTGTTCGGCTGGAAATTAATTCCCTGGGACAAGCAAATGAGCGTGCCGAGCATCGTGCAGCCTTAGTCAATTATTTTGAGCAGCATGTTGACCAGCTTGATGAGGATTCCAAACGTCGTCTCCTCAGCAATCCTTTGCGTATTCTCGACTCTAAGAATCCAACCATGCAAGAATTGATTGAAAGTGCCCCCAAGTTGTTGGATTTTCTGGGCACTCAATCACTGGCTCATTTTGAGGCTGTTCAAAAACTACTAAAGTCGAACAACATCCCCTGCAAAATTAATCCTCGCTTAGTAAGGGGTTTGGATTATTACAATTTGACCGTATTTGAGTGGATAACCGACGAACTTGGTGCTCAGGGTACGATTGCCGGTGGCGGCCGTTATGATCCTTTGATTGAGAGAATGGGTGGCAAGGCTGCGCCAGCTTGCGGTTGGGCTATGGGCATGGAGCGCGTTCTAGAGCTAATGAAGGTATCCGAGAGTGCCCCCGACGCTCAGGCGCAATGTGATATTTTTGTTCTTCATCAGGGTGGCGATACTTTAACTACCGCGATGATTGTTGCGGAGCGCTTGCGTAGTGCTGGTATAGATACCATCCTTTTTTGCCCACCTGATGGCCAATCATCTAGTTTTAAGTCTCAGATGAAGAAGGCGGATGCCAGTGGAGCGGCTTATGCGGTGATTATTGGGTCGGACGAGCTCGCAAATAATGAGGCTCAACTCAAGGATTTGCGATCCAGTGGTGCACAACAGGCAATACCCCTAGAATCTATATTGGAGGCGGTAATTGATGCTTTGGTAGGCGCATCCGAATAGAATGACTGATTCATTGACCAAATATTGTATTTATTAGCTTGGATTGATATGCCATTAGATTTAGAAGAACAAGAACAATTAGACCAATTTAAAGCGTTTTGGCATAAATACCGAAACCTGATTACTGGCGTCCTCACGGCAGCCCTATTAGTGTATGCGATTTATAGCGGTTATCAGTGGTGGCGCAATAGTCAAGCGGCTTCAGCAGCACAACTGTATGAAACAATGATCTCTGCAGTAGTCAAGGGCGATAAAGAGCAAAGTTTTCAAGCTGCTGATGATCTGCAAAAGCAGTACGCACGCACCCCTTATTCAGCTATGGCAAGTTTAGTGGCCGCAAAAATTGCTTCTGACTCTGGGGATGCAGCCAAGGCAATTATGTATTTGCGCTGGGCCGCTGCCCATGCTTCGAATGATGGTTATCTTGCTTTGGCAAAAATGCGCTTAGTGTCCCAATTAATTGAAGACGGTTCAACTCAAGACTCTGCAGAGGCAGACCAAATTCTGAAAGAAACTCCTGTCAAGGGTTATGAGGTTTTATGGTACGAACGCCGTGGTGATTGGTATCTTGCGCAAAAAAATACGGCCCAAGCGAGATCAAGTTATGAGGCAGCATGGAAGCAACTGGATCAAGCAAAAGAATTTCCTGAGGAGGCGCGCCGTTTGCTAAAAGTGAAATTAGATGCGGTTGGAGGGTTGGCAAAGTGAAGACAGAATTAAAGCGCTCAATCACTCGATTCGGTACTGGTTTACTTTTTGCTGGCGCTCTAGTAATGCTGGCCGCTTGCTCAGGCAATGATCGTGCTCACAAGCCCGCAGAACTCGCTCCTATCACCAATAAATTTGATTTAGCGCCAACTTGGTCTGTTAATGTTGGATCTTCAGAGCCATTTAACTTTCACCCATTAGTCGCAGGCGATGCTGTCTACACCTCATCTAAAAATGGAAATCTGTATAAGATTGATTTACAAACTGGGGTTACTGTATGGAAGGTGAGTGTTCCCGAGGATTTATCCGTAGGACCTGGATCAGATGGTCAGACTACCGTAGTGGTCAGCACCAAAGGTACTGTTTATGCTTATGATCAGGCTGGTGCACCAATCTGGAATCTCAATCTTGGCAGCGAAGTTCTTACAGAGCCCGTCGTTGCCTCAGGTGTGGTTGTTATCCGCACACTTGATAGCCGTTTTATAGGTCTTGATGCCCTTACTGGAGCTCGACGTTGGAATTATCAGCGTCAACAATCCACGCTTTCTTTAAGGGTGGGTTACGGTATGCTCCCAATCAACAATGAGGTCATTGTCACTGGTTTTACTGGTGGACGTTTTGGCATGCTTGCAATTGCGAATGGTGGCTTGATCTGGGAAACACCCGTTTCTTTTCCAAAAGGTTTTTCTGAAATCGAGCGTCTTAATGATGTTACCGCAAGGCCAAGTATCGATGGTGAGGCCCTCTGCGCTGTTTCATATCAAGGTAGGATTGGTTGCGGTCTAGCTCGAACTGGCGCACTGATGTGGTTTAAAGATTTTTCAAGCTATACAGGTACCGCCCAGAGCACGGAAATGGTTTTTGCTGCGAATGAAAAATCTCAAGTAAGCGCCTTTGCAACGAAGGATGGCAGTTTGATCTGGGAAAGCACCAAGTTGATGTATCGCAATCTAGGTGAGCCCCTGGCAATTGGTCGCGCTGTATTTATGGGCGACTCTGAGGGTTTCGTTCATGCAATTTCACAGTCCAATGGTGAGATACTTGCGCGAATTCGACATGATAGTAGTCCAATTTCTGCTGCGCCAATTGCGGCGGGCGGTCTTATCTTGATTCAATCTCAAGGTGGGAAATTAGCGGCGTATAGTCCAAAATGAATCCAGTCATCACCATCGTTGGGCGTCCGAATGTCGGAAAGTCTACCCTCTTTAATCGCCTAACACGATCGCGTGATGCTTTAGTTGCAGATTTCTCCGGATTAACTCGGGATCGTCACTATGGAAAAGGGCGTATTGGTGAGCGCGCATTTATTTGCGTGGACACCGGTGGTTTTGAGCCGGTAGCTAAAACGGGCATTGTTGCTGAGATGGCTAAACAGACCAAGCAAGCGGTTGCTGAGTCTGACATCATTATTTTTTTAGTCGATGGTCGTTTGGGTATGGCGCCCCAAGACCGGGTGATTGCTGATTTCCTTCGTAAAGCCGGTAGGCCAGTCATATTGGCCGTGAATAAAACGGAGGGTATGCAAGCGGGTGTAGTTACTGCTGACTTCCATGAGCTCGGTTTAGGTGAGCCATTTCCAATATCTTCGGCTCATGGTGATGGTGTGCGTGGCCTGATTGATGATGCGCTAGATTCTTTAGGGATTGCAGAGCCTGAACCTGAAGATTTGCAATCCGACCCCAATCGCCCAATGAAGATCGCAGTTGTTGGTCGTCCAAATGTCGGTAAGTCCACTTTAATTAATAAGCTTATTGGTGAAGAGCGTGTTATTGCTTTTGATATGCCGGGTACCACTCGCGATGCAATTGAAGTTCCCTTTGAGAGAAATGGTAAGCCATATATCTTGATAGATACTGCTGGTTTGCGACGTCGTGGAAAAGTGTTTGAAGCGATCGAAAAGTTTTCGGTAGTTAAAACCTTGCAAGCCATTGCAGATTGCAATGTAGTGATATTGATGCTTGATGCACAGCAGGATATTTCGGAACAAGATGCCCATATTGCTGGCTTCATTGTCGAGGCGGGTAGAGCATTAGTAGTTGCCGTTAATAAATGGGATGGCATTGACTCATACGTCAAAGAGCGTGCCAGACTCGAGATTGCTCAAAAGCTTCGGTTTTTGGATTTTGCTAACGTGCACCCAATTTCAGCTAAAAAAGGCACTGGCCTAAAAGAACTGTTTAAGGATGTTGATTCTGCTTATGCTGCAGCAATGGCCAAGTTGCCTACGCCTAAATTGACGCGTATCTTGCAAGAGGCAATTGAGCATCAGCAGCCAAAACGGGTTGGCATGGGCCGGCCTAAATTACGTTATGCACACCAGGGTGGTATGAATCCCCCTATAGTGGTTATTCACGGAACCTCTTTAAGTGGTGTTACGGATAGCTATAAGCGCTATTTAGAGGGTCGCTTTAGAGATGTCTTTAAATTGCGCGGTACGCCTTTACGAATACAGATGAACACCGCTAAAAACCCGTATGTTGATTCCGATCCCAAAAAGGGTAAAAAGAAATAATTCGAAATGAGCGGCCTTGAAATTTGAATTTCTTGCCCCTTATAAAGTTTGTAGCAATCAGTAGTGTGCAGGTGGTTTATTAAAAGCAAGACTCCATAATAAAAAATGAAGAAGGAGCAGTATGAACATTAACAAAATTCAATTACTACAGGATCCATTCCTCAATGCATTGCGCAAAGAGCATGTACCTGTTTCTATCTATTTAGTGAACGGTATCAAGCTACAGGGCAATATTGAGTCCTTTGATCAATACGTAGTTCTTTTGCGCAATACCGTTACTCAAATGGTATATAAGCATGCAATCTCTACCATTGTCCCTGCGCGCGCAATCGATTTTCGTTTAGAAGAAGCCGGCTCTGTATAAAACAGGAGTAGATGCAGCTCGCGCTGTTCTGGTTGGGGTAGATACCGGACGCGAGGATTTTGCTGATAGTATGGCCGAACTCAGTCTTTTGGCTGAGAGTGCTGGTTCTGTGCACATATCCAGTGTGATTGCTCGCAAAGGCAAAACTGATCCAGCTTTATTTATTGGCTCTGGAAAAGCAAATGAACTAAAAAGAGCTATGGAGGAGGGGGGTGCCGAATTGGCGATTTTTAATCATCCTCTTTCGCCGACCCAACAGCGCAATCTTGAGCGGCACATAGGTTTTCATGTGATGGATCGTACTGGATTGATCTTGGATATCTTCAGTCAGCGAGCTCAAAGTCATATTGGTAAAACTCAGGTTGAACTAGCTCAAGTCCGCTACCGAATGTCTAGACTCGTAAGGGCTTGGAGTCACTTGGAGCGTCAACGAGGTGGCATTGGTGTTCGTGGCGGTCCGGGTGAAACTCAAATGGAGCTTGATCGCCGTATGCTTGCCACAAAGGCAAAGCGTCTTGAGTCTGAGCTCGAAAAACTTCAGCGTCAACAGAGGACGCAGCGCCGAGCGCGTAACCGAAAAGATGTATTTTCAGTATCTTTGGTGGGTTATACCAATGCTGGAAAATCTACTCTATTTAATGCCCTTACAAAGGCAGGTACTTACGCTGCCGACCAGCTTTTCGCTACCCTAGATACAACCTCAAGACGTGTACATTTGGAGGATATTGGTTCAATTGTCGTTTCCGATACGGTTGGCTTTATTCGCGAGCTACCTCATCAGCTCGTGGAGGCTTTTAGAGCCACATTAGATGAAACAATTCATGCTGATCTCATATTGCATGTCATTGATGCTTGTAGCCCCGTTTCGCGGGAACAAAAAGCAGAAGTAGAGGCGGTCTTACGTGAAATAGGTGCAGATGACATTCCTCGGATTGAGGTTTTCAATAAGATTGATCTTATGCCTCAGACTTTTACCCGTGGCGCTGTTATAGAGCGAGACTCGGAGGGGCTTCCAAGCCAGGTTTTCATATCGGCACAGACTGGGATGGGCTTAGATTTATTGAGGATAGCGCTGGGTGAGTACTCTCAAATGACTGATAGAATAAGGATTCAACACAACCGCGCCAAATCCCAGATGGCTGCAGATGAGTTTTTAGAGCCCTTAGCCGAACGACCAGAAACTGCTGAATTTAACCCTATACCAAATCGTAAATATTCACCTAATGATGCGTAAATTTCTAGGCCTTTTTTCGGTCAACTCTACTGGTGATTCGCCTAAAGATCCCAAAGATGGGCAGGGTTTAGAGCAATCACCGGCTGATCAAGCAAAAAATCCAGGAAATACGCCGCAAAGCACCAAGCCTGAAGGGCCACCTGATTTAGATGACTTGTGGCGTGACTTCAATGATCGGCTTGGTAATTTATTTGGTGGAAAAAAGAGGCCACCAGCAGTCAATTTCCCTTCAAATGGAGCTCAAAGCAAACCCCGTTCCAGTGATATTTTGCCTCCCTCCGAAAGGAAGGCTCCTCCCGGTAATGGTGGTAATGGCGATGGAATGGGTGGCCCGGATTTTAATTTCACCAATCCATTTGGCTCTAAGGCCAGCATTCTGGTAGCTGTTGTTGCCGTGTTGATTTTTTGGTTATTTAGCGGATTTTTCATTATTCAAGAAGGCCAGGCCGGCGTCATACTTACTTTTGGTAAATATGATTACACGGCAAAACCAGGAATCAATTGGCATATGCCCTGGCCTATTCAGACTGAAGAAACTGTTAACTTGTCAGGCGTTCGCTCTGTTGAGGTAGGTCGCCCTATCCTGATCAAGGCAACCAATCAAAAAGATTCTTCCATGCTCACCGAAGATGAAAACATCATTGACGTGCAATTTGCAGTTCAATACCGCTTAAAAGATCCAACTGACTATTTATTTAATAATCGCGATCCAGATACGGCCGTAGTTCAGGCTGCTGAAACTGCTGTCAGAGAGATTGTTGCCCGCAGCAAAATGGACACTGTTTTATATGAAGGACGAGAAAAGATTGCCCTTGACTTGGCGGCATCTATTCAAAAAATATTAGATAGCTATCAAGCAGGGATTTTTGTAACCAGCGTTACCGTTCAAAATGTGCAACCTCCTGAGCAAGTTCAGGCAGCGTTTGATGATGCTGTCAAAGCTGGTCAAGATGAGGAGCGCTTGAAGAGTGAAGGGCAGGCATATGCTAATGACATTATTCCTCGCGCTAAAGGAACGGCTGCTCGATTGATACAAGAAGCAGAAGGATATAAGTCTAGAGTCGTATCTACTGCTGAAGGTGATGCTGCTCGCTTTAAGCAAATTTATGTTGAATATGCTAAAGCACCCCAAGTTACCCGAGATCGTATGTACATCGATACGATGCGCGATATGTATTCGAACGTCAGTAAAGTATTGGTGGATGTCTCAAAAAGCAATAGCTTGCTCTATTTACCTTTGGACAAAATGATTGCCCAAGTGAACGCCGAGAGTTCGCAAGTTGCTACCCCAACTGGCTCTGTGACTGTTGGCGGTCCAAGCGGTTCTTTGCCACAGCCGGCAGGGCAATCTTCGCCACCCTCTGCAAATCCAACGGCTCCGGTACCGGGTACTCAAATGCCTGCAAACAATGCTTCAGTTGATAAGCGGGACAGCTTACGTAGTCGCGACCGGGATTCTCGATAATGAATCTCAATCGATTGATTGCATCTTCAATTGCGCTAGTTGCTCTTGCCTATGTGCTCTCATCTAGCATCTTCATTGTTGATCAGCGTAAGTTCGCGGTGGTTTTTTCTTTCGGTCAAATTGTTCGGGTGATTGAACATCCTGGTTTGCAGTTTAAATATCCTGCACCCTTTGAAAATGTGCGTTTCTTTGATCGCCGCATACTAACGATTGATAACCCAGAGGCTGAGCGATTCATAACAGCCGAAAAAAAGAACTTATTAGTCGACTCTTACGTGAAATGGCGCATAGTTGATCCGCGTAAATTTTTTATCAGCTTTAAGGGTGATGAGCGTTTAGCGCAAGATCGTTTAACCCAACTAGTGCGATCTGCTCTGAATGAAGAATTTACCAAACGCACCGTGCGCGAATTGATCTCCGATCAACGTGAAGCGGTGATGCAGGGGATTCGAAAGAAGGTGGCTGATGACTCTAGTGATATTGGGGTTGAGATCGTTGATGTTCGTCTCAAGCGTGTAGATCTCTTAGCTGAAATCAGCGATTCTGTATATCGTCGTATGGAAGCCGAGCGCAAGCGAGTCGCCAATGAATTGCGCTCTACTGGCGCTGCTGAATCAGACAAAATTCGAGCCAATGCTGAACGTCAACGCGATACGATATTGGCTGAAGCTTATCGCGATGCGCAGAAGATCAAAGGCGCAGGTGATGCAAAAGCTACTGCACTTTATGCCGAGGCGTTTTCGCGTGATCCTCAATTTGCTCAGTTTTATCAAAGTCTAGAGGCCTATAGGAGCTCCTTTAAGGATAAAAAAGACTTGGTGATTGTTGAGCCAAGTGGCGATTTCTTTAAGTTCTTGCACAAAAAATAACGAAAGTACATCCTGATCATGAATCGTTGGTTGCTTCCTGAAGATATTGCCGATGTTTTGCCATCCGAGGCTCGAAAGGTAGAGGCATTGCGTCGTGCAATTCTGGATTTGTATCGATCCTATGGTTACGAGCTGGTTTCTCCCCCGATTCTGGAGTTTCTAGATTCCCTATTAACCGGCACGGGTTCCGACCTCAATCTTCAAACATTTAAGTTGGTTGATCAGTTATCTGGTCGCACCCTTGGTTTGCGGGCAGACATAACCCCTCAAGTTGCGCGTATTGACGCCCATTTACTCAATAGATCTGGTGTCACGCGTCTTTGTTATGCCGGTACTGTTGCCCATGCTCGTACCCCTGTTGGTCGTTCTGCTCGCGAAGAGCTGTTACTTGGTGCTGAAATATATGGTTGCGCAGGTTGGGAGGCTGATTTTGAGGCCATCACTTTGCTTCTTAAATCCATTCGCTTGACTGGTTTATCAAAGATCTATCTCGATTTATCTCACGCTGGTGTTTTGGCTGGAATTCTTGAGGAAGTGTCAATTTCTGAATCAAACGTCGAGATTCTCTATGGCCTACTGCAAACTAAAGATCTCTCGGGCCTGGCTCAGTGGACAAGCTTTCTCCCCGAATCTATAGCTAAAGCATTGCAAGTCTTGATGGATTTAAATGGACCCCCGGGTAAGGTAATTGAAAATGCCAAACGTCTGCTTCCCAAAAATAAAACTATTGAACAATCAATTGCTGATCTTGAGCGCTTAGTTATCGCCTCTGGAGGTCTGGGTGAGGGTCTGGAAATTAGCCTAGATTTGGCTGATTTACGAGGTTTTCAGTATCACAGTGGAGTGATGTTCTCGGCCTATGTTGATAACTTGCCACAGCCCATTGCTCGCGGCGGACGCTATGACCATGTCGGCCAGGCTTTTGGTCGATCAAGACCAGCAACGGGTTTTTCATTCGACTTATTAACACTGGCTGGCCTATCCTTGCCAAGTCAGCCTGAGACTGCTATTTTCGCTCCATGGGTGGATGACGCCGATTTACAGACCACAATAGATGGTCTACGAAGTAAGGGTAGGGTGGTCATTCAGCTGATGCCGCAAGATCTGGAATATCTCTCCGAATATCAATGTACGCATCAATTGACCAAGAATGGTAACTCTTGGGAAGTGATCCTACTAAAATAGCTTAAATATTGGTATTCCCCCATTTTTGTAATTATTTTCTGGATTTAGATATGTCTTCACAGCAACAATCACACGGTCGTAATGTCGTTGTCATCGGCACCCAATGGGGTGATGAAGGGAAGGGCAAGGTCGTTGATTGGTTAACTGATCATGCTCAAGCAGTTGTTCGCTTTCAAGGCGGACATAATGCTGGACACACATTAATTATTGGCGACAAAAAAACGATCTTGCGCTTAATTCCTTCAGGAATTATGCATAAGGATGTTGTTTGCTACATCGGAAATGGAGTTGTACTTTCACCTGAAGCACTCTTTAAGGAGATTGGTGAATTAGAGGCGGCAGGATTGGATGTGCGCTCCCGATTGAAGATTTCTGAAGCAACGACCTTAATTCTTCCTTATCACGTTGCAATCGATCAAGCTCGAGAGCGCAAACGCGGTGAAGCAAAGATTGGAACAACTGGACGCGGTATTGGCCCGGCCTATGAAGATAAGGTAGCGCGTCGTGCACTTCGCGTTCAAGATTTATTCTACCCAGAAAAATTTGCCGAACAGCTGCGTGAAAATTTGGAATATCACAATTTCATGCTTACAAACTACTATGGCGCAGATCCAGTCAGTTTTGAAAAGACCTTGCAAGACGCAATGTCATATGCTGAACAAATTAAGCCTATGGTGGTTGATGTTTCAAGCGCTCTTTATGCCGCAGAACAAGCCGGAAAAAATTTATTGTTTGAGGGTGCGCAAGGGACCTTGCTTGATATTGATCACGGCACCTATCCATATGTGACTTCAAGTAATTGTGTTGCGGGTAATGCCGCCGCTGGATCGGGAGTTGGACCAGATTCTCTCCAATACATTCTTGGTATAACAAAGGCCTATTGCACTCGTGTTGGTGCTGGACCATTCCCAAGTGAGTTATATGATCATGACAATCCTGCGAAACAAGATCCAATTGGCGTGCGCCTCGCTGAGGTTGGTAAAGAATTTGGTTCAGTGACCGGTCGCCCCCGTAGAACGGGCTGGCTTGATGCTGCAGCTCTTAAGCGCTCCATTCAAATTAATGGCTTATCCGGACTTTGTATTACCAAGTTAGACGTGCTAGATGGACTTGAAACGATTCGCCTTTGTGTCGGCTATGACTTGGATGGCAAGAAATTAGACGTATTGCCTCGTGGCGCTGAAGCAGTCGCCCGGTGTCAGCCAATTTATGAAGATTTTCCTGGATGGAAGGGCACCACCTTCGGCATCCGTGAATGGGATAGATTGCCTGTGGAGGCACAAAAATTCCTACGTAGAATTGAGGAAGTTGCTGGTAAACCAATCGCAATGGTTTCAACTGGACCTGAGCGCGATGAAACCATCTTGCTTCAGCACCCATTTCAGAAATAATGGAAAATAATTACACAACTTATTTAAACACCAATCAATGGAATCAAAGGCTTACAAAATGACTGCACGCACAACCTGTAATGGTCTCCAAGTAGCAACTCCTCTTTATCGCTTCATTGAAGATAAGGTCCTCCCGGGTACCGGCATTAAAAGTGCTGATTTCTGGAAAGGATTTGATGCGATTGTTAAGGATTTAAGCCCTAAGAATGAAGCGTTACTGCTTAAGCGTGATCGCATACAGGCTGAGCTCGATCAATGGCACAAAAGTAATCCTGGTCCCATTACAGACATGCCTGCTTATCGTCAATTTCTGAAAGAAATTGATTACCTCGATGAGGTCCCAGGAAAGGTGGTGGCAGACACCAAAAATGTGGATGATGAGTTAGCTCTCCAAGCTGGACCACAGTTAGTTGTGCCGGTATTAAATGCACGCTATGCATTGAATGCGGCTAATGCACGCTGGGGCTCTTTGTATGATGCCCTTTATGGCACAGATGTTATTTCTGAGGATGATGGTGCCACCAAAGCTGGTACTTACAACCCGATTCGTGGCGCAAAAGTCGTTGCATATGCACGTAATTTTTTAGACCAAGCAGCGCCATTAGCCAAAGGATCGCATCGTGATTCAGTAGCGTACACGGTTGATGGTAATAAATTGGCAGTTCAATTAAAGGATGGTAGCTCTACTGGTCTTGCTGATGAAAAACAATTCGTAGGCTATCAAGGCAATGCAGATGCTCCCTCATCTATTCTCTTGCGCAACAACGGTATTCATATTGATATTGAGATTGATAAATCTAAAACCATTGGCGCAACCGATCCCGCTGGAGTAAATGATGTTGTTCTTGAGGCTGCACTTTCGACCATTTTAGATTTGGAAGATTCTATTGCGGCCGTGGATGCTGATGACAAGGTATTGGCCTATGAAAATTGGCTTGGCATTCTCAAGGGGACTTTGGTTGAAGAGGTAAATAAGGGTGGAAAGACCTTCACTCGGACCCTCAATCCAGATCGCCAATACAAAGCTGGCATTGGCGCCGTTGCTGCAAAAGATGGTGTGGTGACCTTACACGGGCGCTCACTATTATTTCTTCGTAACGTTGGCCATTTAATGACCAACCCCGCCATCTTGACTGAAGGCGATAAAGAAATTTATGAAGGCATCCTTGATGCGGTAGTTACCGTATTAATTGCCCTGCATGACATTAATCGACCTGCTGCACAACAGATTGGTAATACTCGCAAGGGCTCCGTGTACATTGTGAAGCCAAAAATGCATAGTCCTGAAGAGGTTGCGTTTGCAGCTGAGCTATTTGCTCGTGTTGAACGGTTGCTTGGGCTTCCAGCTGACACTGTGAAGTTGGGGATTATGGATGAAGAGCGACGTATGAGTGCCAACATCAAGGCGGCTATTGCTGCGGCTGGTGCACGTGTGGCATTCATCAATACTGGCTTTCTAGATCGTACCGGTGATGAAATGCACACCTCCATGCATGCTGGCCCAATGATGCGTAAGGGTGATATGAAGACCAGTAAATGGTTATCTGCCTATGAGCGCCGTAATGTATTGGCCGGTCTTGATTGCGGTTTACGTGGTCGGGCGCAAATTGGTAAGGGTATGTGGGCTATGCCTGATTTAATGAAGGCTATGGTGGAGCAAAAAATTGTTCATCCTAAGGCTGGCGCAAACACTGCATGGGTTCCATCGCCCACCGCAGCAACCTTACATGCCTTGCATTACCATCAAGTCAATGTTGCTGAGATTCAAAAAGAAATGGAGAAGTTGGATACGGCTGCACAAGCAGAATCTTTGCTGGATGAGCTATTAACTATTCCTGTTGTAGAGAAACCAAACTGGTCCAAAGAAGAAATTCAACAAGAGTTGGACAACAATTGCCAAGGTATTCTTGGGTATGTGGTTCGTTGGATCGATCAAGGTGTTGGATGTTCTAAGGTGCCAGATATTCACAATATTGGACTTATGGAAGATCGCGCAACTTTACGAATTTCGAGTCAACATATTGCAAACTGGTTACTTCATGGCATTGTTACCGAAGCTCAGGTAAATGAGACTCTGCAGCGTATGGCTAAGGTGGTAGATGGGCAGAATGCTGGTGATGCTTTATACAGGTCAATGATGCCTAATTACCAGGATTCCTATGCGTATAAAGCGGCTAGCGATTTAATATTCAAAGGCCTTGAGCAACCCAATGGCTATACAGAGCCCTTGTTGCATGAATGGCGTCAGGTAGTCAAACAAGCAAACGCAAATTAAATTACATAGCTAGCATTTGCAATAAAGGTGGATTTGTCGAGAGGCAAGTCCATTTTTATTTATTCAATGCATCTTACATGTTCTCATTCTTTAATCCCTTCTCAAAAAGTTGCTCTACATTTGGCTTCCAATTAAATGATGGTGGCCGCCTGGAGGCGGGTTTTAGTGGTGGGGCTGGAGATTGTGTGGTTCGATCTATCGCTATTGCTACTAAGCTGCCATATTTGCGGGTGTATGAAGACCTTCGTCAGGCCAATGAGCAATATGCTCAAAATCGCAATGACCGACTGGCAAAACGATTAAGCGCGACTGGAGCAACTCCTCGCAATGGCAATCACCGCAATGTGTTTCACGACTATATTCTTGCACAAGGATTTATGTGGGTGCCGACCATGAAAATTGGCGGTGGGTGTCGTGTTCACTTGAGGCCAGATGAGTTACCAAAAGGTATCTTGATTGTGAGGGTATCTAAACATCTTACGGCTGTGATAGATGGTGTTATTCAAGATACCCATGATCCATCTAGGTCAGGTAATCGCTGCGTTTACGGTTACTATATTAAAAATTAAATGAATTAAATAATCAAAAAAAGAGGCTATACATGATTCAATTTGAAAGGCCTGATGGGCTGCCTGTAAATGCTTATCTAGCAGAACCAAAGGATCGTGCAAACGCGCCTGGCATCGTTGTCATTCAAGAGTGGTGGGGTCTTAATGATCAAATTAAAGGCGTTGCAGATACTTTGGCTAGTGCGGGCTATAGAGCTTTGGTGCCTGATCTGTATAGGGGTAAATCTGCCCTGGATGCGCATGAGGCCGAACACTTGATGAATGAATTGAATTTTGCTGATGCTGCCGGGCAAGATATTCGGGGTGCTGTTCAGTACCTAAAGGCTACAGGAAGTCAAAAGGTGGCAGTCACTGGATTTTGTATGGGTGGAGCGCTCACTGTTTTATCTTCGTGTAATGTTCCTGAATTAGATGCCACAGTAGTTTGGTACGGATGCCCGCCACTAGAGTATGTTGATGCATCTAAGATCAATACCCCAATGATGGGTCATTGGGCTTTGCATGATGATGCATTTCCAATCAAAGACGTGGACCTTCTTGAAGCCAAGCTAAAAGAGGCGAGGGTAAATTTCAACTTTTATCGCTATGATGCAAAGCATGCTTTTGCCAATGAGGAGGCTGATTCTAAAAACCTTTCCTTCTTAAAGTATGACAAGGCAGCCGCTGTTTTAGCGTGGCATCGCACAATGGAATTCCTCAAACTGCAATTACTGCAATAACCTTAATAGTTACCTTTATTTATTCGTATGCATCTATTTGCTGAAAATCTTGCCGTAGAAATCGGCATTTATTATCGAAACTTGGCTCTAGCCCATGGTGTCATTCCCAAGGTCTTTTCCTTGGTTAATGCGCAAGGCGATCAGTATTTATTCTTTATAGATGATTTGCCTCTAGATGAGCAGGATCAAAATGCATTTTTAGCTTATATAGTTCAGGATCATGATGCCATTTGCTACGCTCGGGGTACGCTGGTTATTTTAGATAACAAGCAACGGTTAATTGAGTATGCCGTTATTGATAAGGACGATCCAGAGGCTATTGTTTGTTCTGCCGAATTAACCCTTGATCTAGATGAAAAGCCTATTGTTTTAAGTGAGTTTGATAAGGCTCTGGCCCCTAAGAAGACTATTTTTTTTAACGGTTTATTTGAGCCAATTTCTCTGTCCCATGACAAGTTGGAGGATTTTCAGGGTCTATGGGAGGAAATGAAGTCGAAAATCCTACATAGAATGATGGATTTGTAATGGAATAACTTCGTATTGGTTTGATTTAGCCCCTGCAAATCTATAAAATGATCATTGCGGTTCTAAAAGCAGTAATTTGGTGCCCAGAAGAGGACTCGAACCTCCACAACCTTTCGATCGCCAGCACCTGAAGCTGGTGCGTCTACCAATTTCGCCATCTGGGCATTCCATCATTATAAGGGGTGGGGCGTTCCGATCTCTTTTTTATACCCTCAATTCGGCTTTTTCCCTTCAGACTCAACGGTTTGATACAGTAGCCTTAGTGAATAACAAAAATATGGATATAAGGCATGTATTGCCGAAGGAATTAAATGCGTAAAGCAAAAAGTTTGGTACCTCGTGAGGCTGACCGTTTAGGAACAGTTCAAGGCCACCGAGATGGATTTGGATTTGTCATTCCGGATGACGGCGGTGAGGATATCTTCCTTTCAGAAAAGGAAATGTCTCGAGTCATGCATGGCGACAAAGTAAATGTAAGGGTATTGGGTACTGATAGGCGTGGCAGGCCTGAAGGTCAGATTGTGGATGTGATCATTCATGCCAACAAGGTGGTAATTGGTCGTTTGCTGAATGAAAATGGTGTATTGATTGTTGCGCCAGAAGACAAACGCATTGGCCATGACATTTTGATACCGCCCAAAGCGCAAGGTAACGCAAAACTGGGTCAGGTTGTTAGTGCTGAAATCATTGACTATCCAGACAGCTATCGTCAAGCAGTGGGACGTGTAGTCGAAGTGCTTGGTGAAATTGATGATCCCGGCATGGAAATTGAAATTGCCGTACGTAAATATGGCGTTCCACACATCTTTTCTCCAGCTGCCATGAAGGAGGCTAATGCACTTCCGGACACTGTGCAGCAATCTGATTTAGAAGGTCGAGTAGATTTGCGAGACGTACCGCTCGTTACTATTGACGGTGCAGATGCACGAGATTTTGATGACGCCGTATATTGCGAGCCAGTCACGTATGGAAAATCAAAAGCATGGCGTTTAATTGTTGCGATTGCTGATGTGTCTCATTACGTTAAGCCTGGACACCCCCTCGATGACGAAGGCTTACTGCGAGCTACCTCAGTTTATTTTCCAAGGCGTGTGATCCCCATGCTGCCTGAAAAAATCTCCAATGGGCTTTGCTCTTTAAATCCTGGGGTGGATCGTCTCTGCATGGTTTGTGACTCAGTGGTTGATGGCAATGGAGTGGTTCTAGCTTATCAATTTTATCCAGCAGTGATGCATTCTGCCCAGCGCTTTACGTATGACACTGTTTGGGAGATTCTTTCAAACAGCAAGGGTCCTGAGGCGGCCCGTTTTGCAGAATTTAGACCGCTACTCACAAACTTATTTTCCCTGTATAAAATCTTACTTGAGGCCCGTCAAAAACGTGGCGCAATTGAGTTTGAGACTACTGAAACGCAAATCATTAGCAATGAGCTCGGTAAGATCTTAAGAATCGAACCACGCATTCGTAATGAAGCGCATCGTCTTATCGAAGAATGCATGCTTACTGCAAACGTTTGCGCTGCGGATTTTATTGCCAAGAATAAGCATCTCAGCCTTTATCGTGTTCATGGTGAACCCTCTGATGAAAAATTAGTCACATTGCGTCAAGTTCTACGTACATCCGGACTATCCCTTGATGGTGGTGACAAGCCTAAACCTAGAGATTTTGCAAAATTAATGCGTGAAATTAAGGATAGGCCTGATGCAAATATGCTTCAGTCTGTTGTCCTACGGGCAATGCAGCAGGCAATGTATCAGCCAGACAATGAGGGGCACTTTGGTTTAGCCTATCCCGCTTACTCTCATTTCACTAGCCCTATAAGACGCTATCCTGACTTGCTTACCCATCGCGTCATTAAATCCATTCTGCAAAAAAAGCCCTATGTGCCAGTTTTACCTCCCAAGGTGCCACTGAATCTGACTTTACCTCGCAAAGGTAAGGGGCGAGAAAATGCTGTGAATGCCAAAAAATCACATACTGACCGCAAAGAGGCCGCTGCAAAAGGGGTTCGTTTACCAAAAGGGGCAAATGCTTCATTGCCGATTTGGGGTCAACTTGGTGTCCACTGCTCATCCAATGAACGTAGGGCGGATGAAGCATCGCGCGATGTAGAAGCTTGGCTTAAATGCTATTACATGCGCGATCATCTTGGTCAAGAATATTCTGGTACTGTCACTGGTGTAGCAACATTCGGTTTATTTGTGCAGCTAGAGAATCTTTTTGTAGAAGGAATGATTCACGTTACTGAATTAGGCGGTGATTATTTTCAATATGATGAAGCCCGCCAAGAGCTTCGTGGTGAGCGCACCGGCATTCGTTATCGCTTGGGTGATCGAGTTCATGTCTTGGTCAGTCGCGTCGATCTAGATGCCCGAAAAATTGAATTTAGTTTAGTCAAGTCGGTAGGTGCTGAGCCGGGGAGTAGCGCGGGAAGACGACAGCTTATTCTTGCTAGTGACCCCGCTCGGTCTAATAAAAAGCAAATACCAAAAAAAGGCCGAGTAACCAACAAAGAACCTCAAAAACATGGCGGCGTCAATGTAAATGCCGCTAAGTCAGCAGGTAATTTAGGTGCGACCCAATCGAAAGCTCGGGCTAGGTAAAAAAACAAATAAAGCAGGTGGCAAGTTGATTAGCCCAAGTAGAACTCCGGGAAAGCCAGCCGGTTCTAAACCACCAGTTCGCAATACAAAAGCAAGACGTAAGTAACTATAGATTGGCGATGGGAAATTAATGAAGCAAATATTGGTAGGATTTCATGCAGTTCAAGCGCGCTTACGTGTTGATCCCGAAAGTCTTAAATCGGTGTATTTTGATCCGAGCCGCCGTGACAGGCGTATGGGAGATTTTTTAAAGCAGGCGGAAGAAACTTTAGGGGAAAGACTTCATGCTGCAGATGCCGAAAGACTGCATAAGTTAGCCGGTCATGATCGTCATCAGGGTGTTGTCGCTTTGGCAGAAAAAATGACTATTGCGCGCACTATTACCGAGGTAATTGAGGATGTGGAAGGTGCAAAGGAAAAGCCTTTATTCCTTATTTTGGATGGTGTAACCGATCCCCATAACTTTGGCGCCTGTTTAAGAGTTGCCGATGGTGCTGGTGTGAACGCGGTAGTGATCCCCAAAGACCGTTCAGCTTCAATCAATGCTACAGTGAGTAAAGTATCTAGCGGCGCCTCTGAAGTGATGCCAGTTATCACAGTGACCAATCTGGTTCGCAGCATGAAAGAGATGCAAGAGTCGGGTGTGTGGATTATCGGCACAGATGATGAGGCTGAGAAATCCATTTACGACATTGACCTGACGGGTTCAATTGCCATCGTGATGGGTGCGGAAGGTGAGGGTATGCGTCGCTTGACTAAAGAAACCTGTGATGAGCTTGTCCACATACCGATGCAAGGCGTGGTCTCCAGCTTAAATGTTTCAGTAGCAAGCGGCGTTTGCTTGTATGAGGCATTAAGGCAGCGTTTAGCAAAGCCAGCAAAGTGATCTGCACATAATTTCCTTCAACTAAGTCAGTCTGATGCAATGCATTAAAAGAGGGCTGTTGCCCTTTTTTATTGCCCTAGAAAAGCTTTTAGTTTTTCTGTATCAACACAAAAATTACGGATTCCTTCCGCTAATTTTTCTGTTGCCATTGCATCATTATTTAACTGTAGTCGAAAGGAAGATTCATCCAACTGAAGGGGGATTAAATTGCTAATTGATTTATTTGCATCCAACTTTCTTAAAACTGTTTGATCACTTGCAGATAGCTCTTCCAAAAGCTCCGGACTGATTGTGAGTAAATCGCAGCCCGCCAATTCCAGGATTTGACTGGTATTTCGAAAACTCGCCCCCATAATTTCAGTTTGAATACCAAAGTGCTTGTAGTAATGAAAAATATTTTTAACCGAAATTACTCCAGGATCATTGGCCCCGCCATTGTTGACATCACTCCAATTGCTTCCTAATTTAGATTTATGCCAATCGGTAATACGCCCAACAAACGGAGAGATTAGTTTTGCATTAACGGCCCCACAAGCTGCAGCCTGTACGAGTGAAAAGAGCAGCGTCATATTGCAATGAATACCCGATATTTCAAGTTCTTTTGCGGCTTGTATACCTTCCCAGGTGCCGGCAAGTTTAATGAGTACACGTTTTCGATCAATTCCATTGGCTTCGTAAAGGCTAATGAGATGTTTTGCTTTTTTAACTGTAGCTTTGGTGTCAAATGATAGGCGGGCATCTACCTCAGTGGAGACGCGTCCGGGTACGATGTTGAGGATTTCCATTCCAAAGGCTACTAAAATATGGTCTACCAGATCAACAGGGCTAAATCCAGAGTGCTCCCTTTTGACTCTTAAAACTAAATTTTGATAGTTTGCCTGCAGGACCGCCTTCAATATCAAAGAGGGGTTTGTGGTTGCATCTTGAGGCTTGTAGGCCTCCATTCGTTCAAAGTCACCAGTATCGGCAACAACGGTTGTGAAGGCTTTTAATTGGCTCAGTGCGCTATTAGTCATATCTATTGAATTGCTCTAAAAGTGATGTATCTTGCAATATCATATGATAGTTAATCTAAGCCGAATTCTTTTGGAAATGTACTGGGAAAAAATATGAATCAGGATCAGCTCAAGTTGCTGGTAGGGCAGGCGGCTTGCGAGGAAGTACTACGTCTCCCAAGGGGTCAAATCCTAGGCATTGGAACTGGTTCAACAGCCAACTGCTTTATTGATGCTTTGGCCCCCTACAAGGATCACTTTGCTGGAACAGTTTCTAGCTCCAATGCCACTACTGGACGACTTTTAAAACATGGCTTCAAGGTACTTGATCCAAATGAGGTATCAACCTTACCGGCATATGTTGATGGTGCCGATGAAATTGACGGCAGCGGAAACATGATTAAGGGTGGAGGTGGCGCCCTGACACGTGAAAAGATTATTGCTTCAATGGCTCAGCAATTTATTTGCATCTGTGATTCTTCTAAACAAGTTGAGTCGCTTGGAGGCTTTGCCTTGCCTGTTGAAGTTATTCCACTTGCAAAAGGGGCGGTTCAGCGCGAATTAGAAAAATTAGGTGGAACTGTCAGTTTGCGACTTGCAAAAGCAACTCGCGAAGATTTAGATCAAACCCCAAGCGCACCGTTCGTTACCGATAATGGTGGCTGGATATTGGATATCTCCGGATTGAAAATCACCAACCCACTCAAGCTTGAATCTGAAATTAATCAGATTGCTGGGGTCATTACTGTGGGATTATTTGCTAAAGAAAAGGCTGATATATTACTTGTCAGCAATGAGTCAGGCGTTAGCCGCCTGACTTTTTAAGGCATTGATCAATCTGGAAGTTCTGTTGGCGGTACGTAACCTTGCGCCATGTCTGCGCCGCCTTCAAAAAAAATACTTTTCCACTTGCTTTAACAAATATTGACGCGCACGAGGGTCGGCCATATTGAGTCGGTTTTCATTGATAAGCATTGTTTGGTGTTTTAACCAGCCGGCCCAAGCCTCCTTGGATACCTGATTCCAGATTTTCTTGCCTAACTCGCCAGGCAAAGGAGCAAAATCTAATCCTTCGCCCTCTTTATTGAGTTTGATGCATTGAACTGTGCGTGCCATTTTTGAAAGCCTTTCAAATTGCCTAATTTATTAGTGGGAACCTTGAGATTTTATAGGTCTTTTGTAAGAACCATTGATTTACGATCCCAGTTATAAATCTGTTTTCTTTCTTCTGGCAAATCATCCACTGATGCACGTTTAAAGCCACGCTTTAAAAACCAATGCTCGGTTCGGGTTGTGAGAACAAAGAGGCTCTTAATACCCTCTTGTTTGGCCCTCATTTCAATGCGCTTTAATAAGCGCTCTCCATCTCCTGAACCTTGAACATCTGGATCAACGGCGAGGCATGCAAGTTCACCAACCCCATTGGGGAATGGAAAAAGAGCTGCACAACCGAATAAAACCCGATCATGTTCAATGACAGAAAAGCGGTGAATATCACGCTCAATAACGTCTTGCCCGCGTGCCGCCAAAATTCCCTCTTCCTCTAGAGGCATCGTTAGCTGCAAAATACCGCCAACGTCATCTTGATTGGCTTCACGCAGATTTTCAATATCAGATGAGGCCAACATCATGCCAATACCATCATGAGTAAACAATTCTTCGAGCAGTGCACCATCTTGATTTGCTGGCAAGAAGTGGACACGACTCACCCCGGCGCGGATGGCACGGCTGGATATATTGAGTAAGCTCTTCATACCAAAGTCAATATCTTTGTGCGCAGAAATATATTCTTGCAGCTGCGGTAAAGAAAGCTCGGTAATGTAATTGCCTTCATCATCTTTAAGGCCGCTATAGGGACTTAGAAAAATCAATTTATCGGCTTTTAAAGCAGCAGCAGCAGATGCAGCAACATCTTCATATGCCAGATTAAAGGCTTGTCCAGTAGGGGAGAAGCCCAAAGGGGATAACAAGACGATTTTGTTGCTATCTAGTGAAAGCTTAATTGAGGTCGAGTCCACTTTTCTAACCAAGCCGGTATGGATGTAATCAACCCCCTCTACTACGCCAACTGGCATGGCTGTAATGAAATTGCCTGAGATAACTGATATACGAGAACCGGCCATAGGGGTGTTTGGTAAGCCGCGACTAAATGCCGCCTCAATATCGAGGCGAAGTTCGCCAGCGGCCTCCTTAACACACTCTAGAGCAGCAGCATCAGTAATTCGATAGCTATGAAGGGCACTTTTGCCAAACTTGCTTGTAATATTCCTCAGCATGAGCTGTTCTTCAATTTGCGGGCGGATTCCATGAACTAAGACGATGCGCATCCCCATCGCATGGAGCATGGCAATATCTTCAATCAGATTTTCCAATCCAATCTCTTGGGCCAATTCGCCTGCAAATGCAATGACAAAGGTCTTTTCCCGAAAACTATGTATATATGGGGCAACATCGCGCAACCAACCCACAAACGGGAAGTTTGAGCTCGATTCGGGGCTATTGTCTGGTGTGTTTGGCGCGTTTGTAGGCATAGTGAGAAAATTATAGGGTGCATAAGCCTATAAACCAACAAAAACCCGATGCGATGCCAGTTATCGTGCCTCCATCCAACACCTCACGCAGCTTGTCTATTCGCTTTCCAGAGGAGTTGCCTGTCTCTGGTCAGCGTCAAATCATTCAAGATGCGCTTACAAACCATCAAGTGGTAATCATTTGCGGTGAAACTGGTTCAGGCAAAACGACTCAATTACCTAAAATTTGTCTAGATTTAGGCAGGGGTACTGTAAATGGTGGGAAGTTAATAGGCCATACCCAACCTCGCCGCATAGCCGCAACCACTACAGCAAAAAGGATTGCTCAAGAGCTTGGAAGCCCTATTGGGGTGGATGTTGGTTATCAGGTTCGATTTTCAGATAAAACCAGTCAGAGCGCATCGATAAAGTTGATGACCGATGGCATCTTGCTTGCGGAAACGCAAAGAGACTCCTATCTGCGCTCCTATGACACCCTAATCATTGATGAGGCACATGAACGAAGTTTAAATATTGATTTCTTATTGGGTTANCTNTNTAAGTCAGTTATTACCAAAGAGGCCTGATCTTAAATTAATCATCACTTCAGCAACAATAGATGCTAAGAGATTTTCTGAGCATTTTTCAGTAAATGGCAAGCTTGCGCCAGTAATCGAAGTCAGTGGACGGCTATTTCCCGTTGAGCAACGCTATGAACCTTTGGAGCCCGACTCTAAGCTGGAGGATAAAAAATTTGCCAAAGAGGCTAAAGAAATACCGGAGTGTGTCACTAATGCAATCGCAAAAATTTGGGGTGAAGGAGCCAGCGGCTCTGGCGATGTTTTAGTCTTTTTGCCTGGAGAGCGTGAGATAAGGGATTGTGCCGAAGCATTACGTAAAGATCATGTTTTGCAACAACGCTTTCATCCAGAAATATTAAGTCTTTTTGCCCGTCAGTCGGTTGCTGAGCAAGAGCGTGTTTTTACCCCAGGAAATGGTCGTCGCATCATATTGACAACCAATGTTGCAGAAACATCATTGACCGTACCAAATATTCGTTATGTGATTGATAGCGGACTTGCAAGGGTAAAGCGCTACTCTTATCGTAATAAGGTAGAGCAACTTCAAGTGGAGCCAATTTCTCAGGCTGCAGCCAACCAAAGGGCTGGTCGATGTGGTCGTGTATCGGATGGTATTTGTATACGCCTGTATAGCGAACAAGATTATTTGGCACGCCCTAAGTTCACTGACCCAGAAATTCTGCGAAGTTCGCTTGCAGCGGTGATATTGAGAATGACCTCTCTTAAGTTAGCGAGAGTTCAAGATTTTCCGTTTATTGACAAACCATTAGGCAGGGCAATTACGGACGGCGTTCAACTCCTGGACGAATTAGGGGCAATCGATTTTGAAAATAGCAAGCTGGAGGATGCCTCTGATTCATCCGGCCAATTTACATTATCAGCAATTGGTAGGCAGTTGGCGGATTTGCCTCTGGATCCGCGTATCGGCAGAATGCTTTTAGCTGCTAGAGAGAACAATGCTTTGAGGGAGGTTGTCATCATTGCTTCGGCATTGGCGACCCAGGATCCACGAGAAAGACCAATCGATCAAGCGGGGGCAGCCGATCAAGCTCACTTACAATTTGCCGATGAGCGCTCTGAATTTCTCAGTTTTATTAAACTCTGGGATTGGTATCAAGATGCTTTAAAGCATAAGAATAGCAATCGTCAACTCGAATCTTTGTGCAGAAGTAAATTTCTTTCGCCTCGCCGCATGCGTGAGTGGCGCGATATTCATGGTCAATTGCACGCAATGCTTGGAGAGAAGGGGTGGAAAGAAAATCAATTACCAGCCACTTATGAGCAAGTTCATATCTCCTTGCTTACTGGCTTACTTGGCTATGTAGCAAAAAAAGAAGAGGATGAAAAATCCCAAGAGCGAGGAAGTAAAACAGGTAACTATATTGGAGCACGTGGAATTCGTCCATTTATTTGGCCAGGCTCAACCTTGGGTAAAAAGGCTGGCGCCTGGATTATGGCCGGGGAATTGCAGGAAACCAATCGGATGTATGCTCGGACCATTGCAAAAATTGAACCCCAATGGATTGAACGAGTAGCAGGACACCGCTTAATTAAATCTTTGAGTGACCCCTTTTGGGATAATCGCCAAGGTGAGGTCATGGCATTTGAGCGGGCTACCTTGTATGGATTGCCGATTTATCACGGTCGCAAAGTTCGATATGAAAAATATGACCCCAAGTTGGCCAGAGAGTTATTTATAAGACAAGCGCTCGTCCAACAAGAACTATTTGGGCGCATGGATAGCCCTGGACTTGCTCGCGAAACTGAATCTGATGCTCGTAAGAAATATCCTGAATTTGATTTCTTCTGGCATAACCGACGTCTAGCTAAAGAGATTGAAGCTTTGGAACACCGTTCTCGACGCCCGGATGTTCTGGTCGACGATGAATTGCTCTATGTCTTTTATAACGCACGCCTTCCCCAGGAGATTCTTAATCGTAAAGACTTACAAGAGTACTTAAGAAAAAAACAGGGCGATGAATCAACCAACCTTGATCAGCTTTTACGACTATCTAAAAATGATTTGATGCGGCATGAGGCAGCAGGCATCACGATTGATCGCTATCCTAAAAAAATGAATGTAGGTGGCATGGATTTGGCATTGACGTATCACTTTGAACCTGGCAGTCCAAAAGACGGCGTCACCTTGGTCGTACCCTTAAGCTCTCTTAATCAGGTGGATGGCCGCAGATGCGAATGGCTGGTGCCGGGGATGTGTGAAGAAAAAACGTTATTGCTCCTAAAGTCCTTGCCACAAAAATTACGTCGTCACTGCGTTCCATTGCCAGATTATGCAAAGTCATTTTTAGAGCGCTCTTTAGAATCGAATCGATTTGGAGTGGGTGATTATTTAGATAGCTTGATAAGCGATATTCGCAAAGAGCGCGGGCTGGAAATTAAGCGCACTGATTTCAGGATGGAGTCTCTTCCGGCACATACATCAATGAACTTTAGATTAATTGATGAGCATGGTCGTCAACTGGATGTTGAGCGAAATATTGCACGCCTTCGTGCTCAGTATAGTGAAAGTGCCCGTCATGCTTTTCAAGCAATAGCTCAGGATGTTGTTGAAACTGAGTTAGGGATAAGATCACCGTCGTCCAATGTTGCTCAATCAAGCAAATCCAGCTCGGCAGCCATCAGGCAAGTTGAGCAGGGGGGCTACCGAACATGGGAATTTGGAGGGCTACCAGAGACTCTTGAAATTCAAAAAGGATCCAAAACTTTGTTCGGTTATCCGGCGCTTGTTGACCGTGGAGAGTATTGTGATTTAGAGGTTTTCGATGATATACAAGAGGCTCGTAAATTTCATTGGCAGGGAATAAGGAAATTATTTAGCTTAGCCAATCGAGAAACTCTGAAATCTTTGCAAAAGCAGTTACCTGGAATTCGTGACATTGGCTTGCTCTTCATCCATATTGGCGCCATTGATGATCTAACCGAGCAAATATTGAATCTCGCTATAGAGCGCGCCTTCATGATTGACCCCTTGCCAATCAACGCAGCGCAATTTACGGAGCGCATGCAGGCCGGCAAACCAAGGCTCGCATTAATCGCCCAAGAAATTGCAAGGCACTCACTATCTGCATTACAGGCTTATGCAGATTTGCAGAAGAAATTAGCGCAAGCTAAGGCAGTCTCTCCAAGTGCCCATGTAGATATTCAGGGTCAAATTGCTGGTCTTATCTTCCCCAAATTTGTGTTAGATATCCCATATGCTCAATTAGTGCATTTGCCCAGATATCTGAAGGCAATCGCCATGCGGATTGATAAAATGCGTTTAAATCCGCCTCGTGATGCCCAGTGCCAAAGGGATTGGGAATCGGTTGCTCGGCCTTGGCAAAAGCTTATACAGGGTTTAAAAGGAGCTGGATCCTATGCTGTTGGTGAGGATCCAGCTTTGCAAGATTTTCGCTGGCAATTGGAGGAATTAAGGGTTGCGCTCTATGCCCAGGAGCTTAAAACCCCAAGCCCTATGTCTGTAAAGCGTCTTGAAAAGGTTTTATCAAGCTTGCGCTAGATCAAACAATGGCATAGAACAGGGCTGTTTTATGCCTTTAATGCTTACAATATGCGTATGTATACGATTTCCCAAATGAAGCGCATTTTTAGTAATTTTTTGATCGCATTAGTGGCACCCTTAATTGGCGTTGCGATTGTTCATGCACAGGCACCAATGAGCTCGACGATTGAGCCAAAAGTTGCTGTAGTACTCAATTCAGGGGATGCCAGTGTTAGCTTGATCGATATGCCAAGCCGGGAAGTGGTTAAAACAATCCCCGTTGGTAAAGAACCCCATCATTTGATGATGACCCCAGATCAGAAAACATTGCTGATAGCCAATGCTGCAGGTAATGATGTTGTTTTAATGAACCCTGTAAGCGGCGAACTGACTGGGCGTATACCAAATATTATCGATCCATATCAGGTTGGCTATTCACCAAATCACAAGTGGTTTGTAGCAAACGGCAATCGTCTCAATCGTGTAGATATTTATGCTGCTGATGGAACCAGCTTGAAGTTGGCTAAATCCATCAAACTCAAAAAGACTCCTAGTCACATTGCATTTACTTCCGACAGCAAACTTGGCTTTGTCACACTTCAGGATTCTAGTGAATTGGCTGCAATTGATCTAGAGACCCAAACTGTTGTCTGGAAAATCCCAACGGGCCATGTACCTGCCGGTCTATGGATGACTCCAGGCGATCAGTATTTGCTCATCGGTATTACTGGCGAAGACAATGTCCAAGTGATTGATTGGAAAAATCAAAAGGAAGTAAAGCGAATTTTTACTGGCAAAGGAGCCCATAACTTTCGACCACTTGGAGATAAAAAACATGTCTTTGTTGGTAATCGTATAGCATCGACGATTAGCTTAATTAATATGCAAACACTTCAAAAAGAAGCTGAGATCACAGGCCTTCCTGCCGGGCCCGATGACATGGAAATTACTCCGGATGGAAAAACGATGTGGGTAACATTTCGTTTTGCCAAAAAAGTTGGTGTGATTGATATTCCTTCAATGAAATTAATCTCAACCATACCGGTTGGGCGCTCTCCTCATGGCATCTTCTTTTATCCACGAGCCTCATGGGAGTAGGTTGCATATGATTGGGAGACACATTGCTTTCCTCATCGCAACGGGCATTTTATTTATAAGCTGGAGTTCAAGCGCCTTATCTCAAAATGGAGGGTGCTCTAAAACGGTATACCTAACATTTGATACTGGCAATATGTCCGTTGCACAAACGGTTGCCGATATTTTGAATCGCCAAAAAGTGAGGGCCACCTTTTTTTTGGCAAATGAAAAAACATTCCGAGGTGATTATGCCCTTGATGATTCCTGGAAAACCTATTGGCAGGAGCGCGTTCGAGAGGGGCATCACTTTGGGAGTCATACATTCGATCATGATTATTTTGTAAAAAATGGCCCATCAAATCAAGTATTTATAAAACCTCAGTTTGGTCCAAAAGCAGGCATGACAGTACTTGAAAATGAGGCAACATTTTGTAGGCAGATTAGAAAAGTGGATGAACGCTTTATTCAGTTGACGGGGCAGCCTATTCAGAAAATCTGGCGCGCTCCAGGGGGTAAAACATCCCCTCGCTTAATTAACATGGGTAACGAATGCGGCTATCACAATACCTCCTGGGCTTCAGCAGGTTTTCTCGGTGATGAATTAAATTCCAAAACCTATCCCAATGCGCTCTTGTTAGAAAAGGCAAGTAGGGAAATACAAGATGGCGACATCACCATGGCTCATTTAGGCATTTGGTCAAGAAAGGACCCTTGGGCTCCTGAAGTGCTTGAGCCACTCATTGTGAATCTGAAAAGCCGTGGCTTTTGTTTTGCCACTTTACCAAAGACTGGCACCCCTGAAGCCCACTAATTTATGACTTTAAATACAGTCTCCTCGTTTTTTGGTCTACTCTATGGAAGTATTCAGGAGTTTATTTTTACCAATCTCGCTGGACCTATTTTGTATCGTCTTGACTTAATGAGCTGGGCAGAAGATGTATATGACGGCATTGACTGGTTTTTATTTTGGCTGTATCCAAANNTTNTTNTTTGTATTGTTTTTTGGTTCTTCAGAACATGGGAGCGTCTACAA
>NZ_MPIY01000006.1 GCF_001953355.1 Polynucleobacter sphagniphilus | reverse complement strand
TTAAACAGACGGATACTTCTGCCATCTTGCAACTGGTCATGCATAAAGTGACCGAAGGGAATCCCGCGGGACGATTGACCAGACTTGGTTAATACTCAGCGGCACGACCAATGCATCTGGCTTATCTCGCACCAAACGCTTACGGGGTTTGATGCGCAGGTTGAGCTCAAGCTCGCGGTAAATCCGGTAGATGCGTTTGTGGTTCCATGTGTAGTTCTTGACATTGCGTAGATACAAATAACAAAGGCCAAACCCCCAACTGCGGTTGTTGTCCGTTAAGCGGATCAGCCAGTTGGCAATGAGCTCGTTCTGCACATTGTTCTTCGCTTCATAGCGATAGCAGGTCTCGCTCACGCTAAAGATAGCGCAGGCCAATCGAATGGGGATTGCCTTCTCTCTGACTGCCTTTTGGGCCATCTCACGTCTGTGAGACGGCCTCACCACTTTTTTGTGATGGCCTCGTTTAAGATCTCCGCCTTGAGCTTTTCTTCGATGTACATCTTCTTAAGCCTGGCATTTTCAGCCTCAAGCTCCTTCATGCGGGCCATCATGGAAGTGTCCATGCCGCCATATTTAGAGCGCCACTTGTAGAAAGTAGCAGTGCTGATACCCAGTTCACGACAGATTTCTGGAACTGCTAGGCCAGCATCCACCCGTTTTAGGGCATCCATGATCTGGCTATCAGTAAATTTAGAACGCTTCATGTAGAACTCCTCTATATTCGAGAAAATTCTACCTCTGAGCTCAGTTAACCTGTGGGGGGATTACCCGTTTAACGTTTTGGATGCCCGAACAGGATTGGGGGGTCAAAATAAGCAGCTCTTGATTCTCCGGCATTTGCCATTCCTCTGGTACAGCATGATGGGCGTAAATGGCAAAACCTGCTGGCGCCTTGAAATTCCCAAACTGGATCCGCGGAACCATCGTCAAGATCACTATTGAGGCCGCCCTTTGAATCTCGCTTTCAAAATCCAAATCTGGACGCAACTGATTGACTGTTTGTCCATTTTCATAGGGGGAGATTTGTAGTTGTGAAAATGGGGTCAACACTGCAAAAAAGGAATCTCTTGTTTCATTTTTCTGATATAGCAATTTACATGAAGGATCTGTATGCAATTTTGCAAGGGTAAATTGTACGAATTGATAATACTCAATCACCTCAAAATTCCAGCGACTACCTTGAAAAATATTAGGATCTTGCACTAATACTGCCTGATTAATCACCATACTGCTTGGTAAAAAATAATTCGTTCCGGTCCAACGATTTTGCCCAAGGGTTAAGGTCATCCATAAACTACTAATGACGAAGAAATAAAAAGCTACCCTCTTGTATTTTTCTAGCAAGGCATAAAGTGTGACAATACCAACGCTGCTAGCAGTTGCTATCCGAAATATTTCAGCCAAATGTAATGAACCAGAAATCAACAAAAGGGTGGCTAATGACAATTTAGCCAGAATGGCATTAGTGTTCTTAACACGAATCTGAAACAGCGAAACAATAAAGACTGCTAAATTAAGCCCCCAAATAATGCTGATGAAAATCCAACGTATCTCGCCGTGACGCCAACCATGAATGACGGCCTGAAATACGGCACTTAAGATAAAGCCATTGCCAATGTATTGGAAACTCTCTTGTGCATAGATCTTCGGCAAATCAATAGACAACAATACCCAGTAGGAAATTAAATGGTGTTGATATAAATAAGCAAAAAATATTCCTAATGGCAAAACCAAGCCGGCCAGCATGGAGCCATATAGAACCAAAGAATCTTGTCTTGCTTCCCTGCCCGTAACATTGAGATCATAAATAAAAGACAATAGAATCAAGAGCACTATAGCAGGAGCCAGGCCCTCTCTGGATAAAACGGCAAGACCAAAACTTATTCCACCGAGAAGAAATTTTAAGGGGCTAGAGTTTGGAACTATAAGCGCATAAAGGCCTAACACTAAAAATGGAAACGCAATGTAGTTAGACCACGGGTAAATTGCCAGTGGATGAAACAAAAATAAACCCGTAATTACATATAAGGGTGCCACCTTACTTGCCAAGACTTTAACGGAAATTAGATAAACGCCCCATATACCGACTGCATAAAAAATTGAAGTAAGCACAATTAAGGATAGTAAATTTTTTCCAATCCCAAATCCAACTGCTTGAACCAATGTAGTTAGAAAACCATACTGAATAAAGATATCTTTATAGGGGAGCTTTCCACCCCAAAAATCTTTTGCATTTGAAAGCATTAATCCCCAATGATGAGGATCTAGAGTGTAAGCACCCTGAGCAACCGATAAAGAAATGATTGCTATTAAGATGAGTGCAATGTATGACCGACGAAGAATTTCGTTTTGACCCAAAGCACAACCATTCCCTTTATGATACGCAGGATTTGATGGCGTCAATGACAACTCCTTGTTGCTCTGGTGTTAAGTCAGGATAAATCGGTAGGCATAAAATTTTATTGGCGACATCAGTTGATACCGTCAGGTTTTCCGGATTAGCTGATGGGAAATTTTTATACATCGGAAAACTACTGATTAATGGATAAAAATACCTACGAGTAAAAACACCATAGGTTTTCAATTTTTCATAAAGGGCATCTCGTGATAAGGGAAATTGAGGCGTCACTAAAACTGGGAAATAAGAATAATTACCCACAACATGATAGGGGGCATGAATGCACTCAATACCGCTTACTGCGCTTAAACTTTGTCGATAAGTATGATCAATATTTTTTCTGAGTTCTATAGCTTCATTTACGTATTTAAGCTGCAATAATCCAAAAGCAGCATTTACCTCGCTCATCTTGCCATTAATTCCAGCCTCAATCACCGTGATTTCATCTGTAAATCCAAAATTCTTCAGCTGGTCAATTCGAGTCTTGGTCTGAAGATCCGGAGAAATGATTGCACCGCCCTCAAAGGTATTAAAGACTTTAGTAGCATGAAAACTCAGCACAGATAGATCGCCGTAATTTAAGATGCTTTCACCAGACTCAAAGCGCACACCAAATGCATGGGCTGCATCATAGATCACCCTAAGTCCATACTTTTTTGCTAACCCCTCAATTGCAACAACATCACAAGGATAGCCATAACAATGCACGGGCATAATTGCCGTAGTGTTGGGAGTAATAGCGGCTTCAATCTTGGCGGGATCGAGATTAAGCGTGAGTGGATCCACATCAACAAATACTGGGGTAATGCCGTTCCACAACAATGAGTGTGCTGTTGCAACAAAAGAATATGGCGTTGTGATTACCTCCCCCTTAATTCCCAAGGCCTGCAGAGCGGTAATTAGAGCGATTGTGCCATTTGAAAATAAAGATAAGTGCCTTACACCAAGATATTCACAGAGCTTTGCCTCAAGTTCTTGGTGAAAAGCGGCCCCATTTGTCAGAACCCCACTTGCCCAAATTTTTTCCAGGTAAGGATAAAACTCATCCAAGGGGGGTAAATATGGCTTGGTAACGTATATGTTTTGCATCTTGATTATTGAACCTTAGGAATCAACTTTAAGAATCGCATTACATTTGGACGCCCTTCAGAACAGATCAGATACCGATTGTCGTCAGTGAAATCGTTTAACTGAGTAAATTGAGTTAAATCACGGACAGCAGGCTGAACGGCATCAATTAAAAAATATCTACTAGCCATTAATAGTAACTTAAAGTACTTTTCCTCGAATTCATCAACCCAGTTATGAATTTCAATCAAAATATAGGCATGTTGAAAAGTCCTCAGAAATTCTTCATTGAGAACCTCAAATTCACCGCCCTCTATATCTACTAGCACTACAGAATTATCGATAACATCTTGAGATAATTTTTTTGCCAACGTTTCGTCGGCCGCGCCAAAAACATGCACCCTTTCAGAGACAGCATTGAGATCAGCATTTTTTTTGATAGTTTTTTGACCTTTCTCACTAATTTCAAAACAGTAAGAATGTTTATAGAAACCGCTTTTCACCAGGCCAATTCCATAATATCCGTCAGCTGCACCTATATCAATGAAATTAGGCTTTTTAGTAAGGGGCTCAGAAACTAAAACGTCGAGCAATTCCCGCTCATACAAACCAAGAAGCATCGATGCTTTATCGGGAGCACCCCACCAAGCATCATCAGATAACCTCAAATCCTTCAGTGGTCCATAAGCCACTACACCACCCATCATTTCGAATACCTCCCTGGAAACCCTTAACCTTCTTTCATATACGGTCTCCTTTCTCCAGGCCTCTCTTTGCTCCATCGGGGTATTTTTTGATCGCTTTAGAGCGCCAAAGAAAAATTTCTCCTCTTGCTTCAAAAAGTTCGCCAGTTCCGGCGATATATTGCTTTGAGGCTTTATAAATTTATCAAACATTCAAAAATCCATTCTTAAGGGCGTTACATAGACTATTTAATAATCTTTATTTCATAAAAATTAAGCTATCACTCTAATGCAAGCTTAACCTCAAAGGGTCTGAACCCTTGATAATTTGTACAAATTTTCTGTCACTGTTTCCATTGTGCGTCTTGCTAAATGCTCAATGAAAAAAATTCCCGCCCTGTCCATGGGTGCCGCACGCAATAATTCACCTACTTTTTTTATCGGCACATAACTTACTTTTGCATCTTTGATATCGATTTCAGCCGCAGCAAAAATTACATCTGAATTACAACTTAAAGTATGGCGAGAAAAATTTTTATGACTTACTTTAGTTTCCACATCTGGTGAAAGGTTAATAAAAGCACTCACATAGAGAGATGCGTAGTTAATACCGGTTGATTTCTGAATGAGCAGGCTATATAAATCACCTGGACACCTACGGCAACTTTCAACCAAATATACCCGTTTACCATCCGAAATAAATTGGGTATGAAGCAAACCATCCGCCAGATTTAGATCTTTTGCAAAGATTTCAAGCCAGATACGCATTTGCTTTTTAACGCTAACACTAAGCTTAGTAGAGACATATGAGCTATTAACTTGATATGGATGAATAGTGCAGTATTCATTCACAAAAAAATCTGTTGTTATTTTTCCCGCCTTCAAAAAAGCGGAATGGCTATATAGCCGCCCCTCTACAAATTCCTCGAGCAAAAATTCGCCCCCTAGTGCCGAGAACTTCCCGCAATCAATAAATCGCTTTAACTCTACAAATTTATCAAATCTTAGAATCCCTCTGCCACTAAATGAGGCCATTGGCTTCAATAGTGCCGGAAATTTCATTTGTTTGAAATTTGCAATTTCAGTCTCATGATTTGGAATGGGATAACCTTTTTCTTTCCCCAACTTGCGATACTCGTTTTTTTGATTAATCACCTTGACTGCCCGCACATCATCATAGCCCGGCAATCCTAGTTTCTTTGCAACCCAAGCACAGGAAATATAGGAAATGTCTGTGCAACCAGGCACTAAATAATCAAAATTATTTTCTTTAAATTTTTTAAGTAATTTACTTTTATTGGAATAATCAAAAATATAAGATTCATCCGCCAGAGCATGACAAGGATCTGCATCCCTAGATCCACATACCGCTACACGAAGACCTTTTTCCTTTAATGCCTCCAAAAGTGGGATTGCACTAAAGCTGGCATCACATAAGAGTACAGATTTTTTAATTGTTTTCTTGATCATTTTTTCTGCAATCAATCTGACTTTTTAGTGGATTGAGATTTCTCTTGCCTGCTCAGCAGATTGGAATATTGCTTCAATTACTTTCAAGTTCTGCAAACCATCAAAAGCGGTTACTTGAGGCTTCTCAAGCCCCTTAATGACATGGATGAAATGATTTAACTGGCCCGCCAATGGATCTTGGCGTTCGTAATTTATCTGCGCTTCCAGGAGGGGCTTCCACCAGGATCTTTCCCCCTCTTTTTCAAAGTATTTAAGACGCATAGAAGGGATTGCCAAAGAACCATTAGTACCGCTAACCACATAACAATCTTCATCACGATAATTTGGGTAACTTAAATTTTCACCCGCGGTTAGCTCCCAACTTTTTGCAGAGGATGCCGTATCCGATAACGCAAAAGTGCCAAGGGCCCCACTTTCAAAGCGAAAATTAATGACCACGGTATCTTCCACAAGAAATTTACGTCTATTATTTGACGTCATTGCCTGAACGGATGAGATCTCTCCACAAAGGGCTCTCAAGTTTCCTATTTCATGGATTAAGTTGATTAATATTGGCCCCCCGCCAGGCTGCGTTCTCCAGGGTCCATCCAGAAAATATTGATCTGGCTTAAAGAATAAGGCGCTTCCCATAACAACCACAATCTGACCCAGTCGACCCTCCTGGATAATTTTTTGAGCAACTCGAATAATTGGGCTATATGCGCGATGGTGCCCCACAAGAACCGGACATTTATTTTTCTCAATTAGTTCCATCAAAGCCAATCCTTCGATATAAGAATCGGCAATTGGCTTTTCTATCAAAACTGGAACATTTCTAACAATACATTCACGAGCCTGCTCCACATGAAATATATTTGGTGAAGAAATGATAACCCCATCCAAAGTAAGTGATTCGAACATTGAATTTAGAGCATCAAAAAGTGGGACATTTAGCAGTCTACCAATTTCAACATTTTCATCAGTTTTAGGGGCAACGATACAAATAAGTTCGCACTCTGGATTTTGAAGGATAAGTTCAATGTGCTTTTTACCTATTAATCCAGGACCAACGACTGCCAATCTCAATTTATTCATGTCTCCCCTCTCTTAGTCTAGATGCCATGGGAGGAAGTAAAAATTGATCCCAGTCTATACCAGGCGATAACAAATTCACCATACAGTGAGTTGCAAGAGAGGGAATGGGGCTCAATAAAAGACGTTCTTTTTTCGCCAATTCATCAAAGACTTGATGATCCATTCGGTCAGAGCTCAATATTTCTAAGTCTTCATTAAACTTTTCAATAGACACTATAAATGAATAGCATGTACTTGGGATGCTGCGCCAATGCCTATCTCCAGCTACGTAAATTTTAGATTGCAGATTTACATGGGACTCATGAAAACCTTTTGTATAGGGATATTTATCCGGATGATCATATAAAGAAATATAGTCAACCGGAATATCACTGGACAGTAATTGATTCAAATGCCGAACCCAGCTATAGTCATGAAGATAATCATTTTCCAAGATATAAACATAATCGTTTAGAGAGTAATTCATAGTTCTAACTTTATTGAGGAGATGTAGGCCGGCCAATCTTTGTGATCCGCCCTTAAATATCTCCAAATTGAATTTAAAATTATTCCCGCCGAAATTACACGCGCCATCTCGGTAATACCTGCTTATAAAATTTTCCTCGTAAGACTCAGGTGTGCCATCAAATAAAACAGTTAAATCAACATCGAGCTCAAGATTTTTTTGATCGAGAGAACGCAATAAATTGATGAAACAAATTTCATGAGAAAACCAATCGGGTCTATTTTTTCCAACTCCAGAGTGGATGTGCTTATAAAAAATATGCAATTTTTTTCTGGGCCTTAAAAAATTCAGGATATTTTTCATAAGCATAAATTTAAATGTAGCCTGCTAACTGCGACCGTAGGTATCTTCGAATCGCACAATATCGTCTTCACCAAGATAACTCCCCGACTGAACTTCAATAATCTCTAGTGGAGTGTTGCCGGGGTTAGCTAAGCGATGTGTTTGTCCTTGCGGAATATACGTACTCTGGTTTTCAGTGAGTAGGATGACTTGATCGCCATTGGTAATTTGTGCAGTACCTTTGACCACAATCCAATGCTCGGCTCTGTGGTGGTGCATTTGCAATGAAAGACTGGCTCCTGGTTTGACCTGAATGCGCTTGACCTTAAAACGCTCTCCCTCATCTACACTGTCATACCAACCCCAAGGACGCGATACCTTGCGATGCAGATTCTTCTCTTCACGCTTTTGGGACTCTAATTGATTGACGATGTTTTTGACGTCTTGACTGTTTTTACGATCAGCTACAAGCACTGCATCAGCCGTCTCGACAATTATGAGGTTTTCAACACCAACGGCGCTCACTAGGCGGGTGCTGGCGTGGACTAAAGAGTTTTTGGAGTTGGTTACTAAGGTATCGCCACTAGTGACGTTGCCATCTGGATCTTGCTGACCCACTTGCCAGACAGCATCCCAAGCACCCAGGTCATTCCAGCCGGCATCGAGTTCGACCACTTTAACTACGTACTTACTTCCTGGGCATTTTTCTATCACGGCGTAATCGATGGATTCACCGGGAACCGTCTTGAAAATATCTTTGTCGGGTCGAATGAAGGTCGCCTGTCCTGACTGGTCTATTGTCTTAGCAACCCACGCTGTTTCTGTGGCGCTAAAAATATCGGGGCGGAATTCTTTCAAGGCGGCTAGCCAAGTACTGGCACGTAATACGAACATGCCGCCATTCCACAGGTAGTTACTATCCTTCAGATAAGCTTGGGCAGTTGCACTATCTGGCTTTTCGACAAACTGCTCGACAACATATTCTTGATTTGCACCCTGAATCGCGCCACATTTAATGTAACCATAACCAGTTTCAGGCGATGTTGGAGTAATCCCAAGAATGGCAATGGTTTGCTTCTTTTCATCAGCCTGAACCACTGCTACGCAATCTTGCAGGGCTTTGATAAATGCAGCCGTATTCTGAACGGTTTGATCTGCAGGAGTAATCACCAAAATCGGATCATCTTTGCCGGCATTTTGACTACCTTTCGCTTCAAATGCTGCCAAAGTGAGGGCTGGCGCCGTATTTCTGCCAATAGGCTCTAAGAGCAATGTGGCAGAAATATCTTTTAATTCACGTAACTGGTCTAAAGCTAAAAAACGATGCTCTTCATTCGTAACGATTAAAGTGGGGCCCAAATTAATATCAGGCCCTCCAATGGCATTTATCCGCTCAACGGCCTGTTGAAAAAGGCTACTTTGAGAGTCGTCGCCAGACAGAACCAAAAACTGTTTTGGAAACCCCGAACGCGATAAAGGCCAGAGTCGCGTACCCGAACCGCCGCACAAAATGACTGGAATGACTTGACTCATAGACTAAAGAGATCAGTCTTTAAATTCGAGGGAGTTGGGCTTGAAAGCATTTCTTCATTTTATAGGCTTTTCATTTGGCCAAAATTATTTAGAATAGGATTAAGGCACAAGCAGGGTAACAAATTGATGACCTGGCCGTGCCCCAAAAAAAAAGACATTAACAGGAGATCAACATGGCATTACCTACAATTAAATTACGCAATTCAGTGACAGAATGCGCTCAATCAATTCGCAAAGAGAACTTTGGGAAATTCCAAAACTACAGCATCAAAGACTGCATCGCCTCGATTGCAGCCTCAAAAGTGCAGTAATGGTGCAAATCTAGAGCTCCGCAGAAATTGGGGGCTCTATACAAAAAAAGGTCACCCTAGAAAGTGACCTTTGATTTACTACCCAAATGAGGGGTTTGGGTAAAACGTACTTAAGCCTTTTTAGCGTAAGCAGAGCACCAGCCAGCATTAGCAACTTGTTTGCCAGCAAACAAGGCGCAACCACCAGCAGCAGAACTAGCAGCACCTTGATAGAGTGCGCATGAACCACAATGTGAACCCGCAACAAACTTAGGATATTTTGCTTTATCCACTTTGGCTGCATCAGCCACATAACCTAAAGCAACCGCCTGGGGATCAGTAGCAGATACCATGGCTTGGGCTTGAACTTTGCTGTTCAAGGCCAATGTACAGGCACCAGCAGCAGACAAAATCATAAATTGGCGACGACTATTTTTCATATGAACTCCAAGAGATTGTAAGAATGATGTTGTGGAACTAAACGCATCATAGAGCAGATGAAATCAGGGTGCTAGAGCTACCCCAAGTAATTGATTTCATTAGATTAATAGTTGAGAACTGTTCTCAAGAATAAATCTATACCACCAGATTAATGCCAACCCTTTAAGTTCATACAAGCAATACGCTGTTTGACATGCACGCCCCCACCGGCCTCAGGGTAGTCTTTGGCGCAATCCAAGGCATCTTTTTGAAAAGTAGCTTGGTTATTTTTAGCCGGGTCCTCATTGACGGTGGGGTAACTTGCACAAGCCAATAGGCTTGCGCTGATGAGTGCCATACCAATGAGTTTGAATCCCTGTTTCATCAAATTTAGCGCTTATCTAAGAGAGATAAAAACTCTCTACGTAAATTAGAGTCCTTCAAAAACGCACCGCGCATCACGCTATTGACCATCTTGGAGTCACGATCTTTAACACCGCGCCACTGCATACAAAAGTGATCCGCATCCATCACGATCGCTACGCCAATTGGCTTAATTTTTTTCTCCAGCATGTCCGCTAACTCCACTACCGCCTCCTCCTGGATTTGCGGACGGCACATCACCCACTCTGTTAGGCGTGAATACTTTGACAGGCCTATCAGCGCCGACTCCTTACTTGGTAAAACCCCAATCCAAATGCGGCCCATGATGGGGCACAGGTGATGCGAACACGCACTGCGAACCGTAATCGGACCAATAATCATCAACTCATTTAAGCGGCTCACATTGGGGAACTTGGTCAAAACAGGCTGCTCAACATATCGGCCATTAAAGACTTCTTTGACAAACATCTTGGCCACACGGCGACTGGTGTTTTGAGTGTTGTGATCACTTTTTGTATCAATGACCAAGCTTTCTAAAACCGCTTGCATTTTTTGCGCCACTTCATCGACCAAACCATCTAATTCACCAGGCTGGATAAAAGCAGAAATGTTGTCATTAGCATTAAAGCGCGCTTTTTTTGCCTCAATGCGCCTACGAATCACTACCGATAAGGGTGTACCAGCATCGCTTGTTTTAGTGGTGACTTTCGGGGTCGCTTTGCTTGTGACTTTGGCTGTAACTTTGGCGCTGACTTTTTTTACAGATAACTTAGTAGGCGTCTTCTGAGAGGCCGTTTTGGTGGTGGGCATGTAGGCCTTTTGAATTAAATTTGAAAGAACAGTGCGATGACGCAAGCAATGCCAGCTGCCCAGACCAGCGATCTGGCAGTGGGCCAATTAGCCACATAACAAAGCAAATACGTCATGCGCGCAATCACAAAACCAATTGCCAGCAAATCAATGCGCTCCTGCGGTGCATGCGCTACCGAGGCAATGATCACAGCAGCAAAAAAGAGGGGTAGAGATTCAAAAAGATTGGCTTGGGCTGCATTGGCGCGCGCCCGAAAGCCAGTCTGCTTGGCAAGCCACTCCCGCGGAGCACCATTGTCATAGCCCTCAAAGCCTTTTTTAGCGATCCCTGCAGCCACATAGGGAAGTAGCCCCATAACGAGTACACATGCAAATGCGATGGTCATGCTTAACCCTCCTCTGATTGAATAGATTGCACTACTTTTTTTGCACCAATGCGCGACTCTTTACCAGCCAGCAAATTTGTAATATTGTTGCGATGGCGCCAAATCAGCAAAAGACATACGACTACCAGCGCGATACCCATTGGCTGAAAGCCAAACAAAAACACGAAATAGATCGGGCCAAATATCGCTGCCGCTAGCGCTGCTAAAGAAGAGTAGCGCATAAAAAGCGCCACGATCAACCAGGTGCTCAAAGTAGCTAAGCCCAAAATCCAGTTAATGCCAAAGAGAATTCCACAGGCTGTCGCAACGCCTTTGCCACCCTTAAAGCCATGAAAAAGCGGGAAGAGATGCCCTAAAAACACCGCAATGACTACGCTACATAAGATCCAAGAATTCAGGGTGGAGGTGAGGGAATCACTGCCCAAAATCATCCGCGCTAATACGACCGCAACAAACCCTTTGAGGGCATCACCCAAAAAAGTCAGGGCGGCTGCCAGCTTATTACCCGTACGCAGCACATTGGTAGCCCCGGGATTGCCCGAGCCATAGGTATGTGGATCAGGCAAGCACATGCACTTGCTAACCACCACTGCAAAGGAAACCGAACCAATCAAATAACCAATTGGAATGAGCAAGAGATCGAAATTGAAATTCATGAAGCTATCTTAATCATTTATTACCTGCATCGACTTATCTCCGAACAAGATATGCATTCACTTGCTTCTAGACCCAGTTTTCCAGCCTTAAACCAGGTACCCTTGAAAACTCTTTTTGATTATTAGTTACCAAGGGAAAATTTAAGGCAAGGGCTTGCGCTGCAATCATCGCATCCAATGATCCAATCGGATGCCCAGCCTTTTCAAGCTGGGCCCGCAACTTGGCGTAGGCCCAAATGCATGCCTCGTCAAAAGAAAATATAGTCAGTGGAGCCAGAAATAGCTCCAAGGCTTGTTTATTGGGCAAGGAATCTGTCTTTTCAATTCCAAAGGCCAGTTCTGCTGCCACGATACTTGAGATACCAACCTCTCCCGCAGCAAAATCCTTAAAGCGTTCTATCACTGCTGGCGGTTTTTGATTAATGATGTAAATACAAATATTCGCATCAAGCAAGATCAAGGAGCAATCCCCACTCTTTCTTGTTGCTCTGGCTGATCGCGGGTCAATTGCAACCCAGCCTCAAAACCAGCCAATGATGCCGATATTGCGGCAAACAAGCCATTTTTTGGCAAAAGCAAAACACCGCCGCCAAAATGCTGAACTGTTACTTCAGAGTCGGTAAATCGATATTCCTTAGGCAGTCTTACAGCCTGGCTTCTGCCCGTCTTAAAAACCTGTGCTGTATCCATGACTTAGTCCTTTAATATGATACATATCATTGATATATACTTTACAGAAAAGGGCAAAGCTTTACAAGTTAACTTCAGAAATATTTATCACCACCATTGGCTTTAGGTGCCACGTGGATGGTGCTGCTGATGAATCGACTTGAGGCGTTCTCTGGCCACATGGGTGTAAATCTGGGTAGTTGAGATGTCGGCATGCCCCAATAAGAGCTGTACTACCCGCAAATCAGCCCCATGATTGAGCAAATGGGTCGCAAAAGCATGGCGCAAGGTGTGTGGCGATAGTGCCACAGGAATATTAGCTACCGTGGCATAACGCTTAATCAGGGCCCAAAAAGCTTGCCGGGTCAATGCGCCACCAGTGTGACGCCCCACAAATACCGCATCGCTGGTTTTCCCCTCAAGCAAGGGTGTTCTAGCCTCGGCAAAATAACGCCGTAGCCACTGCCCTGCCTCGCCTCCAAAAGGCACCAAACGTTCTTTGCCACCTTTACCATTGACAATGCGCACTACGCCTTCATTAAGACCAATCGCCACGGTTTTTAAAGCAACGATTTCTGAAACACGCAAACCACTGGCATACATAAGCTCTAACATCGTGCGATCACGCAGACCCAAAGGGGTATTAATATCCGGTGCGTTCAATAAAGCGGTGACTTGATCCTCACTCAACGTTTTTGGAAAGCGCAGTGCTTGCTTGGCAGCGCGCAAACCAATACAGGGGTCACGTTTTACCAAGTTCATACGTAAGGCATGGCGATAAAAGCGCTTAAAGACAGTCAGGCGACGATTAGCGGTGGTTGCCTTATCAGAACGACGATGGGCAATATAGGCAGTGAGGTCTTTCTCGGTCACTGCATATAAATCAACCCCACTTTCTTTAAACAACCATTGGGCTAATAGCAATAAATCGCGGCGATAGGCTGACAAGCTATTTTGTGCTAGCCCATCTTCTAACCAACATGCATCACAAAAGCGCTCGATAGCCTCTTGGCTTGCTGGTGCTATTGCAGCTGATTTCTCAACCGCAATCATTTTCTTAGTCACGGAAATTATTAAAACCCAATGGCGCTTCTGTTATTTCTTTGCGCAATAAGGCCATGGTTTCTTGTAGATCATCGCGCTTGGCACCAGTCACTCGTACTGCATCCCCCTGAATACTCGCCTGCACTTTGACCTTACTGTCTTTAATCACGCGTACGACCTTTTTAGCCAATTCGGTTTCAATGCCCTTTTGGACCTTCATGGTCTGTTTGCGCTTATCGCCGCCAATGGTCTCGGTTTTTTCATCCTTGAGGTAGCGCACATCCACATTGCGCTTAGCCATCTTGCCGTAGAGCACATCACGTACTTGACCCAGTTTGAAATCATCGTCACCAAACAAAATGAGGGTTTCGTCTTTTTGCTCTACACGGCTATCAGAGCCTTTGAAGTCAAAACGATTGGTGATTTCTTTATTGGACTGCTCGATGGCATTTTTTAATTCAATCATGTCTGGTTCGCAAACCACGTCAAATGAGGGCATAGCTACTCCTTAATTAAATGCTTTATTAGTGAATGCTTTTCCAAGAATTACCCACTTTTTTTGAGCAAACTTGGAACACGAATAAGATTGTGGCATGAACTGTGCTCAAAATGCGCCCTTGCCAGCAAAATTGCTATCCCATTACGATCTGACGGATCGCAATACCTTTGGCCTTCAATGCCAGGCGCAGTTTGCCTATGAGGTCAGCGCGCCCGAGCAATTACCCGCACTCTTGAGCACTATTAAAGATGCCAATCTAGCCTGGAGAGTATTGGGCGGGGGAAGCAATGTCATCCTTCCTGCCAATTTGCCTGGGGCCACATTACTGATCAATATTCCCGGATGTGAAATCAGTAAAAGTGATGTTTCGTATACAGAGGTAATCGTTGGCGCAGGCATGGGCTGGCACGAATTTGTTAGCTGGACTTTAGATAATGATTTACCTGGCCTAGAAAACTTAGCTTTAATACCCGGAACGGTAGGCGCTGCACCGATTCAAAATATTGGTGCTTATGGTTTAGAAGTGGCGCAATTTATTGACTTTATAGAAGCTTATGATGTGCAGGCTAATGCCTTTGTCACCCTCTCAAAAGACGAGTGCCGCTTTGCTTATCGCGATAGCTACTTCAAGCAAAACCCGGGGCGATTTATTGTGACAAAGGTCGCCTTTAAGATTCCGCAGGCATGGAGCCCTAAGCTGGACTACGCTGAATTGGCTCAGGTGCTAGCGGACATTCAAGATCCTCGCCCACAAGATATTTTTCATACGGTCTGTCAAATTCGTACTAGAAAATTACCAGATCCCAAAGAGATTGGTAATGCAGGCAGTTTTTTCCAAAACCCGCTGGTGCCCCATACTCAATACGAGATGCTGAGTAAGGAATTTCCTGGCCTACCCTCTTACCCAGATCAATCTGGCAATAGAAAGCTAGCAGCTGGTTGGCTTATTGATCAGTGCGGCTTTAAGGGCCAGCGCGTAGGTGCTGTTGGTGTCTACCAGAATCAAGCCTTAGTGTTGGTCAATCATGGTGGCGCTACTGCGCAAGATATTCTCGATCTTGCAAAACATATTCAAGAAACGGTGCTGCAAAAGTTTGGGGTGCCATTGCAGATTGAACCCAATATCATCTGAATAAAGCGCCTATTACCTATTACTAATTACCAGATCGATGAGCAATCTCCTGCATCTGCGGCAATGATCCCCCCAATGCAATTAAGCGCTTAGATGCCTTCATTCGGATAAATGTTTTAATCGCTTCGCTAATGACATCGGAATCATCCATAGCAGGATCGGCAAACTCTAGAGCCTTTTCATACAAGGCATCTTCAATGGTTACTGTTATTTTCATAGGGTCTCCTTGTTCCAAAATAACGTACCGTTATTCGATATTGGCACTTTGGATTTATTGCCCTTGTAATACTTCCGAAAACTGCACCTGCACCTGACCCTCCGCTAACCGAATCTCAAAGCTGGTATCGGTATTGAGCTGCTTGGGATGACGCGCGGCTTGTTTTTGATTGTTCAGAATGACTGCATAACCACGTTCTAGGGTGCGCTGTGGGTTGAGCATTTCTAGTTGAGCAGCAAAGTGGCTTTGATTGCGTTTGAGGTTATCTACACGCACATTCCACGCCTGATTTAAACGTTGTTGCCAATTGGTAATTTGCTCGCGCATACGATCTGGATTGGGCAAAGCGTGATTTAAGCGCAGAGCCAGTTGATCCAAAGTTTGCGCTTCACGTTCGATTCTTTGTGTGGCACGTTGTAAAAGTGCTTGCTCGATTGCGGCTAACTCTTGCAAGAGTTGATCCTTACGGGGAGCGGCTAACTCGGCAGCGCCCGTTGGTGTAGGTGCACGCAAATCTGCAACAAAATCAGCAATCGTGACATCTGTTTCGTGGCCCACCCCACTGACTACTGGAATAGGTGACTGGGCAATGGCATAAGCCAATTGCTCATCATTAAAGGCCCACAAGTCTTCAATGCTACCGCCGCCACGCACCAGCAAAAGCAAATCGACAGCATGTTCTTTTTCTGCCGCCTTGAGCGCAGCCATGATTCCCGCAGGAGCATCTGGGCCTTGGACCAGGGTGGGATAGATCACAATGGGAATATGCGGCGCCCTTCTAGCCAAAGTGCTCAGGACATCCTTTAAAGCGGCTGCTTGTGGCGAGGTAATAATGCCAATGGAGCGCGGGTGACTTGGGATATCACGTTTACGCTCGGCATCAAACAAACCTTCATTCGCTAATTTGGCTTTGAGCCTTAAAAACGCTTCGTACAGTCCGCCCATCCCGGCGCGGCGTAAGGATTGCACTGTCAGCTGAATATCGCCCCTGGGCACATACAAACCCAAATTCGCACTCACCTCAACCAAATCACCGGATTGCGGCATAAAGCCAACTTGACTGTTACGCCCTCGGAACATCACGCAGCGGATCTGGCCTTCTTCGTCTTTCAAAGAGAAATACCAATGCCCACTGTCATAGGCTTTGAAGTTCGAAATCTCCCCGCTCACCCAAACGCTATCAAAACGCTCTTCTAAAGAGCTTGCAATGGCGCGGTTTAGATCGCCGACACTGAGGATTTGCTTAGATATTTCCGACATTTTTTCTTTTCATTCCTGTAATTATCAGGCTTTGCTGGCCATATCTATCCACAGAAGCTGATTGGCTCTAAAAGCATGGATTTGAAGTAAGTAGTTACTGACCCCGATCGTCTCATAAATCCAACACATTATTTTCAAGCCATTGTTTTATATCAACAAATATTCTAGATATTGGAGTCTCAATACACCCTTAAAACCCCAACTCCACCATCAATCAAGGACTTACCTCTCTTTGACTAAAAAGTTTTGCACAGAGTTATCCACAGGCAAGCAATCTGAAAGCGGGTAACTAATTGAGCTAAAGTACTGAGCTTATGTACTCCATTCTACTGTCTGCTGGCTGGCCTATTTGGCCCTTATTGATCATCTCCATCGTGGGGCTCGCCATCGTGATTGAGCGGGCCTGGTATCTACGCCAAATTCATATCCTGCCTAAAAATTGCCTGGAAACCGCTTTTAGCCTCACTGAACAGCTGGCCAAACAAAAAACACTGGCCCCAGCAGAAATTACCACCCTATCCCAATTGTCGCCTGCAAGTTCGCTATTTGCATGTGTCTTGCGTGAAAAGAGTGCTGGTCAAAGCGCTCAATCGGCCCTAGACGAACTGCAAGCAAGCGCTGGGGCTGTTTGGCTCAAATTGGATCGCTATCTCGGTGCATTAGCCACCATTGCTACAGTCGCTCCACTATTAGGCCTATTTGGCACAGTCATTGGCATGATTGATATCTTCGGTAGTAGTGGCGGCGCAGCAGGTAGCCCCCAACAGCTCGCACATGGAATCTCGGTAGCCCTTTACAACACTGCTTTTGGTTTACTCATTGCAGTGCCTGCATTGGCGGCTTGGCGTGGGCTAAGGGCGATGGCCAATCATCGTCAACGTGAGTGTGAAGAGTTCACACGGCAAATGTTTAAAAGACTCTATCCAGCTGCTTTGGAAAGACAATGAGTTGGTTAAGCCACCGCCGGCAAAATAGGTTTTCATTAGGAGCCGTTGAAGTTGCTCCTGAACCTGAGATCAATCTCATTCCATTTATTGATGTGCTCTTGGTGGTCTTGATCTTCTTGATGATCTCCACTACTTTTACACACTATCAAGAATTAGCCATTACCCTACCAACCGCAAATGGCAGCGACAGCCAAACAGAGATCAAGCAAATTCATATTGCTGTTAGCCGAGATGGTCGTTACGCCATCAATGGAAAAATGACTGATCGCCTGCAACTAAGCGAAGCGATCAATAGCATTACAAGCAAAGATGCCAATGGAAACATACAAGTTGAAATTGACGCTGATGCTAGAGCACCCCATCAAGCAGTGATGAGCGCCCTTGAAGCAGCGCGTGATGCCAATGTCACCAATATTGTTTTTAGTAGTCAAACTAAAAAATAATGGGCAAAAGTACAGTTCATGCTCTTTTCTAAAAAACCTATAACCGCGAAAATGCAAAAGGCTTTTTTTAAACATGCGCCACGCTTTTGGGAACGACGTGGACCCATCAGCCTCTTGCTATGGCCCCTTTCTTGGCTGTATGGCTTGGGTCTGCGTGCGCGCCAGCTCATAAGCGATCTTGAACTAGGGCAGAAAAAAGGCTTGCCGGTACCCATCATCATTGTGGGCAATATTCGGGTGGGTGGCACTGGTAAAACACCGATCGTGATTGCCTTAGCCACACAACTTGCACGGCTTGGTTGGAAACCAGGGATTATTAGTAGAGGCTATGGTGCCCAATCCTTATCCTCTCCAATGCAAGTGACCAGGGAGTCTGATCCTGCCATGGTTGGGGATGAACCGGTTCTGATTGCTAAAAAAACGGATGGGCAATTCCCAATGTGGGTTTTTCCAAAACGCAAGGCTGCTATTGAGGCACTACTCAAGCAATTTCCAGCGACCAACGTCATCATTAGTGATGATGGTTTGCAGCATGCCGGTCTTAAACGTTGGCCTGCACGCGAAGGTGGTCGTGATATTGAATTGGTAGTGCGCGATGCACGCGGTGAAGGTAATCGGTTTTTATTACCCGCAGGCCCATTACGCGAACCAAGCACGCGTGATCGTGATGCCACGCTCATGATTGGAATGTCAGCTAACAATGCATCCAGGCACAATCTCAACGATGAGTATTTTATGGGTCGTCGTGCCTTCAATTTAAGCGCCCGTTTGGGACAGCCTTACCAACTCATTCATTCTACTCACACGAATAGCTTGGCAGAAATAGCGCAGGCCTCATTGCAACATAATGTGCTTGCAGTAGCGGCTATTGGTAACCCACAGCGTTTTTTTGATGATCTCCAAAAAGAGGGGATTGCGCTCAAGGGAATTGCACTGGCTGACCATGCGACTTACACAGCCCCATTCTTTGAGAATCTGGCTGCTCAGTACATTCTGATTACCGAAAAGGATGCCGTAAAATGTGCGGGTATACAGGATGAGCGGATTTGGGTGGTGCCGCAGAATTTAGCGCTTCCCGAGGCATTCATTGAATGGGTCACATCCATTTTGCACAGACCAGACCCTCAGGGCTACACTTTATAAAACGGAAACAGCATGGACAAACGTTTACTTGAAATTTTGGTTTGCCCTTTGTGCAAGAGCCCATTGCATTTAGCTTCCTCAAAAGAGGAGCTCATTTGTAAAGCCGATCGCCTGGCATACCCCATCCGCAATGACATCCCCGTCATGCTAGTGGATGAAGCACGTAGCTTGACTGCTGATGAGTTGGTTTAAGCGCTCATTTTGATGAGTCAGTCCCCTCTGGAATTTCTCGTAGTTATACCGGCCCGCTTGGGTTCTACGCGCTTGCCGCGCAAACCTCTTGCTGACATTGGCGGTAAACCCATGGTGATTCGGGTGGCAGAGCGAGCAAAAGCATCGCTGGCCCAAAGCGTCATTGTGGCAACGGATTCACCTGAAATTGCCCAGGCATGTCAGGAACATCGAATTGAGTGCTTGCTCACTAGCGCCGATCACCCTACTGGTACCGATCGCATTGCCGAGGTAGCACGCCTACTCAAACTCCCTCCGCAAACTTTAGTCGTCAATGTGCAAGGTGATGAACCTCTCATTCCACCAGAGCTGATTAATCAAGTAGCCCAAACACTAGCCGATCATCCGGCATGCGCAATTTCTACAGTAGCCGTTCAAATCTGTGACCCAGCAGAAATTGACAATCCCAATGCGGTCAAAGTCGTACTCAATAAGGCGGATGAGGCGCTTTATTTCTCTAGAGCACCCATTCCCTTTGTGCGAGATCCCAATACACCAACAAGACACTTACGCCATTTGGGTATTTACGCCTATCGGGCTGAGTTTTTGCAGGCCTATACGCGCCTAGACCCGGCTCCTCCAGAGCAGGCTGAGGCCTTAGAACAGTTGCGCGCCCTGTGGAATGGCTATCGCATTGCTGTTCATACTGCCTCAGAAGCCCCGCCAGCAGGGGTGGATACCGCCGAAGACCTCGAGCGCGTTCGGCAAATCCTGGGTGATTTTCCGGCTTAAAGGGTCTCTGGCACTTCTCGGGGATAATCCTAAGACTTACGGGGTCAAGATCCCAAAAAAATACGAGACAATCTAAGGTCTTCAAAGGGGAAAACAATGCGGTTAATTCTGCTCGGTGCACCAGGTGCTGGCAAAGGAACACAAGCTCAGTTCATTTGTGAAAAATTTGGCATTCCACAAATCTCAACAGGCGATATGTTGCGTGCCGCAGTAAAAGCAGGCACTGAATTAGGTATTGCTGCCAAGAAAATTATGGATGCAGGCGGACTCGTTTCTGACGACATCATTATTGGCTTGGTAAAAGACCGTCTGACACAACCTGATTGCAGTAAGGGTTACTTGTTTGATGGCTTCCCACGCACCATTCCTCAAGCGCAGGCAATGAAAGATGCAGCCGTGCCCATCGACTATGTCCTAGAAATCGATGTACCGTTTGATGCAATCATTGATCGCATGAGTGGTCGTCGCGTTCATCCAGCCTCAGGTCGCACTTATCACATCAAATTCAATCCACCCAAAGTGGCAGGTCAAGATGATGTCACAGGCGAACCATTGATTCAGCGTGATGACGATAAAGAAGAAACGGTGCGCAAGCGTCTGCAGGTTTATAACGATCAAACCAGACCATTAGTGGAGTACTACTCTACTTGGGCCAACCAAAGTAGTGCAGCTGACACAGTAAAAGCGCCAGCGTATCGCAAGGTTAGCGGTACTGGGAAAGTGGAAGAGATCACAGCTTCGATCTATGCTGCTTTGAAGTAATCAGCATAAAGCCAAAAAAAGCCTGCGGTTGGTTTCGCAGGCTTTTTTATTGGTAGGGCAAGATTCGTAAACGTATTGCTTCATTTATGATTTAGCAAACAACTAGGGTTCCATATGAAATCAAATAAGCTCACCCAATTTATTCTTGGTGCCATGGTGCTCGGTATTATTTTTGGCTACCTCATCAATTGGTATGGCGTTCAATCCGGACTATCCAGCCAGTATGTTTCCTACATTTCGATATTGACAGATGTCTTTTTGCGTTTGATCAAAATGATCATCGCTCCTTTAGTTTTTTCCACCTTAGCTGTTGGTATTGCCCGCATGGGGGATGCCTCCACCATTGGACGCGTTGGCCTTAAAACCTTCTCTTGGTTCATCTCTATGTCAGTAGTTTCACTCTTGCTGGGACTCGTCATGGTGAACTTGCTCCATCCGGGCACAGGGTTAGACTTACCACTGCCCGAAATGACTGCCAGCTCAACGCTGAATAAAAATAGTCTTAATTTGGCAGATTTTGTAAAGCACATCTTTCCCACCAGCATCATCGATGCCATGGGTAAGAATGAAATTTTGCAGATTGTGGTGTTCGCCGTCTTTTTCGGGGTGGCCACTGCCAGCTTTGGCGAGCGTGCGCATGAGTTCTTACGCAATTTGGATATGCTCTCGCACATCATGCTCAAGATCACTACGGCAGTCATGAAATTTGCTCCCGTAGCGGTATTTGCTGCAGTTTCTGCTGCAATCGCTGAGAATGGCCTTGCAATATTGATGACCTATGGCAAATTCATGCTCAGTTTTTATGCCGCCATCCTGACCTTATGGATAGTGCTGATCTTAATCAGCTCAGTCGTCCTTAAGAAAAGAGTGTTTCATTTGGTATCCATGTTGCGCCAACCCATCTTACTGGCATTCACCACTGCTAGCTCTGAAGCAGCCTACCCTAAGACCTTAGAGCAAGTCGAGCGCTTTGGATGCTCGAACAAAATTGCTTCCTTTGTATTGCCGGTCGGCTACTCTTTTAATCTAGATGGCTCGATGATGTATTGCACCTTTGCCGCACTATTTATTGCCCAGGTGTATGGTATTGAGATGCCCCTTACCCAACAGCTTCTGATGCTCTTGGTCCTCATGATTACCTCTAAAGGTATTGCCGGAGTACCCCGCGCCTCACTAGTAGTGATCGCTGCCACACTCTCGCAGTTTCACTTACCTGAAGCAGGAGTGCTACTCATTTTAGGAGTAGATCACTTCTTGGATATGGCTCGTTCTGCTACCAACGTGCTGGGTAATGCTCTCGCTACTGCGGTGGTAAGCAAGTGGGAGGGTGAGCTAAAACAGTAGACTCTTCAAAATACAAATGCCAGCAGATGCTGGCATTTGTATTACGCGTTGGCGAATCAATACCCGGTAGGATTATTTTTTTGCCAATTCCACGTATCGCTACACATGCGATCAATACCTAATTTTGTCTCCCAGCCCAATAGTTTTTTTGCCAAACTAGCGTCCGCATAATATTCGGGCAAATCACCTGGGCGTCGCCCCACTATCTCATAAGGAATTTTCTTTCCAGAGGCTTTCTCAAAGGCGGCAACCATCTCCAAAACGCTGTAGGGCCTACCGGTTCCAAGATTGACTGTAATGAACGAATGACTATCACTTAAGGCATTGAGCGCCGCCAAATGTCCTGCAGCCAAATCATCAACATGAATATAGTCTCTCAAACCCGTTCCATCTGGCGTGGGATAGTCACCACCATAGATCAAGAGTTTTTCCCTCACCCCGACTGCAACTTGTGAAATAAACGGCATCAAATTATTGGGAACTCCAAAGGGATTCTCACCAATCTCGCCAGAAATATGTGCGCCAACTGGATTGAAATAGCGCAGCAAGGCAATGCGCAGTTGGGGATTTGCCTTCTTTAGGTCCCGCAATATATCCTCAACCATCAACTTCGTTCTCCCATACACATTGATGGGTGATAAGGGGGTAGTTTCACTGTAACAAACGGTATCTGGATTGCCGTAAACAGTAGCTGAAGAGGAAAAAATAAACGTATTTATTTTTGCCCGCATCATTTCCTCAAGCAAAACAATAGTGCCTGAAACATTGTTATCAAAATACTTAAGGGGTTCTTGTTCGGATTCTCCAACAGCCTTTAAGCCCGCAAAATGCATGACGGCATTCAATGAATACCGCTCAAACACCCTTCTCAAAAGCACTCTATCGCGAATGTCTCCTTCGATAAATTCAAGGTGTTTGCCCGTCAGCTTTTCAATTCGCGCGATAACCCCTTGATTACTATTCGATAAGTTATCTAAAACGACAACCTCAATCCCGGCATTCATGAGTTGCACCACCGTATGCGATCCGATGTAACCTGTGCCACCGGTAACAATGACTTTATTCATAAATCCCATCTGCGCAATAAATTATTTAATTAAGAAGAGTGTTACTTCAACTCTTTCAGGGCACTCTCAAAAGATTCAATGTCCGCAAAGCTGCGGTAGACAGAAGCAAAGCGGATATACGCCACCTTGTCTAAGCGCTTGAGTTCACGCATCACTAATTCACCGACGCGCTCACTGGGAATTTCTTTTTCACCTAGACTGAGGAGTTTCTCTTCAATCCGCCCAATGGATTCGTCCACTGAATCGGATGAAACCGGGCGCTTGCGTAATGCCAGCTTAATAGAGCTGGCTAATTTCTCGTGGCTGTATTCCACGCGACTGCCATTCTTTTTCACAATTGAAGGTAGTGCTAGCTCTGCGCGCTCATGGGTTGTAAAACGTTTGTCACAGGCAGCGCAACGGCGACGGCGGCGAATGGTATCGCCCTCATCCGATACCCGGGTATCCATCACCTGGGTATCGTCACCATGACAAAATGGGCAGCGCACGTGTGCTTAGCCGTAAACCGGGAAGCGTTTAGTCAGATCAGCAACTTGCGCGCGCACCTTAGCAATATTCTCAGGATCATTTGGATTGTCCAAAATGTCAGCAATGAAATGACCAACCTGTCTTGCCTCAGCTTCTTTGAAACCGCGAGTGGTCATCGCTGGTGAGCCCAAACGAATTCCGCTTGTCACCATCGGTTTTTCCGGATCGTTTGGAATACCGTTTTTGTTACAGGTAATGTGCGCTTCACCCAATACCCGTTCGGCCTCTTTACCTGTCATTTTCTTGGCACGTAAATCTACCAACATCACATGCGAGTCTGTGCCACCTGAAACAATCCGTAAACCACGCTCAATCAAGGTTTCTGCCAAGGCTTTAGCATTAGCTACTACCTGCTTTTGATAATCCTGAAAGCTAGGTTCTTGCGCCTCTTTGAAGGCAACCGCTTTAGCCGCAATCACATGCATTAAAGGGCCGCCTTGCAAGCCAGGGAATACCGCTGAATTAATTGCCTTCTCGTGCTCCGCTTTCATCAAAATGATGCCGCCACGAGGACCGCGCAAACTCTTATGTGTTGTAGAGGTCACAATGTCAGCATGTGGCACAGGATTTGGGTAGACACCAGCAGCAATCAAGCCGGCATAGTGCGCCATATCCACCATGAAAATCGCGCCCACCTCTTTGGCTAATTTGCCAATGCGCTCAAAATCAATTTTTTTTGAATACGCCGATGCGCCAGCAATAATTAATTTAGGCTTGTGCTCACGAGCCAAGCGCTCCATTTGCTCGTAATCAATTTCTTCATTCTTATCCAAGCCATAGGCAATGGGGTTAAACCACTTACCGCTCATGTTCAATGCCATACCGTGGGTTAGGTGACCACCTTCGGCCAAACTCATCCCCATAAAGGTGTCGCCTGGCTTTAAGAAAGCTAAAAATACCGCCTGGTTAGCAGAGGCACCGCAATGGGGCTGTACGTTTGCCGCTTCCGCACCAAACAGCGCTTTCACGCGATCAATCGCCAACTGTTCAGCCACGTCCACAAACTCACAACCACCGTAATAGCGCTTGCCTGGGTAACCTTCTGCGTACTTATTGGTTAGCTGTGAGCCTTGCGCTGTCATGACTGCTGGAGAGGTGTAGTTCTCAGAAGCAATCAGCTCAATATGATCTTCCTGACGGCGATTTTCGTTTTCGATGGCTGCCCATAACTCAGAGTCAGTTTTGGCGAGGGTGTTTTGACGGTCAAACATAGTAATAATCCTGAAGAAGTTGGATTGCTTAAGTAAAATCAACCTACATCATACAAAATCCACACATGAACCCTACTCAAGACCTCTCCTTTCTCTCCCTTGTCCTTAATGCAAGCCTGCTGGTTCAACTGGTAATGCTCTTATTACTGGGCATGTCGATTGCCTCGTGGACCATTATTTTCAAAAAAACAGCTGTTTTGCGGGGTGTGCGGCGCGATACCGAGCGCTTTGAGCGTGATTTTTGGTCTGGCGGCGACCTCAATACCCTTTTAGAAGCCTCGCAGCGCAATACCCGCAGCGATGCCGTCTTGGAGCATATTTTTGAAGCGGGGATGCAAGAGTTCTTAAAAGTACGTGAAATTGATGCCGCACGCCGCGCCATGAAAGCCACTTATCAGCGCGAAATGGATAGCCTGGAAGCCAATCTACCCTTCTTGGCGTCAGTTGGCTCAGTCTCCCCTTATATTGGCCTATTTGGAACCGTCTGGGGCATCATGCACGCTTTCCGTGGCTTGGCAAACGTACAAAACGCTACCCTGTCTGCTGTAGCACCTGGTATTGCTGAAGCTTTAGTAGCTACGGCAATTGGTTTGTTTGCAGCGATTCCAGCCGTGGTTGCCTATAACCGCGCTGCCACTGATGTTGATCGCTTAGCCATTCGCTTTGAAAGTTTTATTGAGGAATTCACCAACATCTTGCAACGCCAAGCTGTAGGTAAATAAGTATGGCCAGCTCCTCACTCAAAAGAAACTCTAAACGTCGGGTCATGTCCGACATTAATGTGGTGCCTTACATCGATGTGATGTTAGTGCTCTTGGTCATCTTTATGGTCACCGCCCCCATGGTTAACCCCGGAGTAGTCAATCTGCCTACCGTTGGTGGCGCGAAGGTACAAGCCCTACCACCTGTATTTTTAACCATTGATGCTGATGAAAATGTGATTGTGCGCAAAGATGGCCAACCCACCCAAACCTTAACTAAATTTGAACTCGGTGCATTTGCACGCAGTCAAGCTGAAAATTCCGCTGAGCAGCCCGTAGTTCTGGCAGCCGATAAATCCATCAAATATGAAGTGGTGATGGAAGTCATGTCCAAATTAAAAGAGAATGGCGTGAAACGGGTTGGCCTAGCGGTAAAGAGCCAATAAGCATCATTATTTCTTTCCCAATCCATTATTCATGAATAGCGTGCCCTTCTCGCCCAAGCCCTTTGAGCGCGGTCGCTTAACGAAGAGCGAAAGTACCAAGCGTGCTTTTACCTTTTCGCTCGTCATTCACTTAGGCTTGCTAGCCTTTTTAATGATTGGCATTCAGTGGAATAACAGCACTCCGGCTGGGGTCGAAGTGGAACTTTGGGATGCCCCTGTCCCAACGGTAGTTACTCCAGAACCAGAACTCAAGACAGAAGTAAAAGAAGAAGCTGCTGAAATTGCTGTCAAGAAAAAGCCGGTTGAAAAAGAGACTCCGAAAAAAGAGGTGGTGAAAGAGGCGCCAAAGCCAGTGCCGCCAGTCAAACCACCTCCTCCAAAAGAGGTAGAAAAACCGAAAAAGGTCGAACCACCTAAAAAAGCTGAGCCTCCCAAAAAAGCAGAAGCCCCCTCACCAGCGCAAACCAAAGCAGATGCTGCTGCTGAAAAAGTACGTGCCGACCAATTGGCCAAGCTACGCGCAGCTGCTGGGGCGGAAGGTGGCAGTGGAGGTACTAGTGGCAGTGGGGTTGGTGGCGGCGGCAATGCCCCACCTGGCTGGACCGATAAAGTAATTAAAAAGGTCAAACCCTTAATTGTGTTTAACCCTGAATCAATCAGTGGCAATCCAGCGGCAGTGATCAAAGTAGATTTGGCTCCGGATGGGGCTATCTTAAGCACCAGCATTCTGACCTCCAGTGGCAATGCGGGCTGGGATCGCGCAGTATTACTTGCCTTAACTCGCGCTGAAAGCTTGCCAAAAGATGACAATGGCAAAATTCCTCAACGACAAGTAAAGCTCACCTTTAAACCCAAGGACTAAAGCATGTTGCATTTGTTTAAGAAACCATTCTCCATCGCTCTTTGTGCTTTTTCCCTCTGTAGCATGGGCTTTATAGCGCCGGCCTTTGCCCAGATGAATATTGAAATTACTGGTGTTGGTCAATCGCTTTATCCGATTGCAGTCATGCGCTTTAAGGATGAGAACAAATTACCTACCAATGTCACCGAGATCATTCGTCAAGATTTAGCGCGCAGTGGCTACTTTAAAAATACCGAAAATGGTAATGCTGTCGAAAGCGATGAAGGCACTCCCAATTACAAGTCCTGGGCGGCGCGCGGCGCAGATGCCCTGGTCGTTGGCTCCGTTGTGCAAACTGGCAATGGTCAATTTGATATCCACTACAAGCTGTTTGACATTCGCAAATCCCAAAGTTTAGGCGGCCTTAATCTGTCATCCAGCGCCGATAATCTGCGTGCCGTTGCTCACAAAATTGCTGATGACATCATCTTCAAATTACTGGGTGAGCGCGGTGTATTTTCGACCCGTCTGTCCTATGTCATTAAAGAAGGCAAGCGTTATCGCTTAGTCATCTCAGATGCGGATGGTCAAAATATTCGCAATGCACTCAATAGTGCTGAGCCTATTATTTCTCCGTCTTGGTCACCCGATGGCAAGAAGGTGGCTTACGTTTCTTTTGAGGATCGCAAACCCGTAATCTACGTCCACGAGCTAGCAACCGGCCGCCGCATTTCCCTTTCCAACCAAAAGGGGAATAACAGTGCACCAGCATGGTCGCCTGATGGCAAAAAGCTCGCAGTATCCCTCTCAAAAGATGGCAATACTCAAATTTATGAAATTAATTCAGATGGTACTGGCCTGCGTCGTTTAACACGCGGCAGCACGATTGATACCGAACCACAGTACTCTCCCGATGGCCGCTCCATCTACTTTACGAGCGATCGCGGTGGCAATCCGCAAATTTATCGTATGAGTGCTGAAGGAGAACAGGTCGAGGGCGCCAAGCGCGTGACATACAAGCAAGGTTTTGTAACTTCGCCACGCATCTCCCCAGACGGCAAGTACCTAGCCTATATCGCCAATATTGGGGGCGCCTTCCGCCTGTATATCCTTAATCTCGCTACCGGTGATGCGCAAGCGCTAACGGATGGCAGCTCCGACGAATCCCCCTCCTTTGCAGCCAATGGTCGTTATGTCCTCTATTCCACCAAGGTCAATGGCAAACGCGTATTAGCGGCAGTCTCAGTGGACGGCAACTCGAAGCAAGTGCTCACCATTCCAGGATCGGATATACGTCAACCATCCTGGGGTCCATTTATGGACTAAGGCTGCAAACTTATTTCACAATGTGGTGAAAGCCCGATTTAGTGCCTAAAAATGGGGCTTTGAGTGAAAAATAAAGTCTCTTGGGAGCATAATATTAAGTATTCAGTTATTTAGTTACTTATTTTGTAAGAAAAAAGGGAAGATCATGACGATTTCTACTGCGCGCCGCGCCGCAACATTAGCAATTTTAGGGGCAAGCGCTCTACTCTTGGCCGCTTGCTCAAGCGTAGCATTAGACGATGTCAATGCTGATGGCTCTAAAGGTGGTTCTGGCAATTTTGCTTCACAGCCTTGGAATGATCCACAAAGCCCACTCTATCAACGCAGCGTGTATTTTGATTTCAATGAATACACTGTGCAGACCAAGTACCAAAAATTATTGTCTGCTCATGCTAGCTACTTAAAGGCTAATCCAAAACAAAAAATCATCATCCAGGGTAATACCGATGATCGTGGTACCGCCGAATACAACTTGGCTTTGGGTCAACGTCGTTCTGATGCCGTACGCAAATCTTTAAACCTGATGGGCGTATCGGATGACCAAATGGAAGCAGTCAGCTTTGGTAAGGAGAAACCAAAAGCTGAAGGTGATAACGAAGCAGCTTGGGCTGAAAACCGTCGTGCTGATATTGTGTACATCACCAACTAAATGAAAAAGTCTCAATACCTTTTTAAACAAACGCTCTCAGGAGCGTTTTGTTTAAGTGCTACCCTCATTTGCTTGACCCTTTCAAGCAACGCATGGGCTCTGTTCTCAGATGATGAAGCTCGTAAAGCCATTCTGGATCTGCGTAAATCTTTAGCGACTACTCAGCTGGAATTGCAGAATCAAATTGAGACGCTCAAGACTGAGAATGCGGAACTGCGCGGCAAGATTGAGAATTTAGAAAAACAAGGTGAAGATCTTGGTAGCAGTCAGAAAACGTACTACCAAGATTTAGATACCCGCCTGGGTAATTTTGAGCCGCGTACTGAAACCATTGAAGGTGTTACCGGCACCGTGCAGCCTGGCGAGAAAAAAGCGTATGACGATGCTTTAAAAGCGTTTCAGGCTGGTAACCTCAAAAAAGCGGAGGATGCCTTCTCTGCTTTTGCCAATAAGTACCCGCAAAGCCCCTATTTGCCACTGGTCCTCTACTGGAGTGGCAATAGCAAATATGCCAATAAAAACTATGCGGGTGCTATTGCTCAGTTGCAAGCACTCATCAAACGTTACCCAAATCACCCGCGCATTCCTGCGGCCATGCTGACCTTGGGTAGTTCACAGCTAGAGAGCGGGAATAAAGCAGCTGCTAAAAAAACATTGAATGAAATTATTGCCAAATATCCAGATAGCGACACCGCAAAGGACGCACATCAACTCTTGGCTACTATCAAGTAAGTCACCATTCATTTATGTCACAGTTGTCCGCTGCATTTGAAAACCTTGCCCCCAGAATACCCAATGCGCCTGCCGTCATTTTGTTTTCTGGTGGACTCGATTCAACCACTATCCTCGCTCTAGCAAAAGATTTAGGTTACGCCCCTTATGTTCTCTCAGTGGGGTATGGCCAACGTCACTCTTCTGAATTAGCAGCGGCTAAACACATTGCGAAAAAAATGGGTGTAGTGCGTCATGAGGTTGTCAATCTTGATCTCACCCGCTTTGGTGGCTCTGCCTTAACTGACTCATCGATTGATGTGCCCATTACACCCGGTAATGATCAAGAAATTCCGGTGACCTATGTACCTGCCCGCAACACCATTTTGCTGTCACTAGCCTTAGGCTGGGCAGAGTCTTTAGGTGGGCTAGATATTTTTTATGGCGCCAATGCAGTGGATTACTCAGGCTATCCTGACTGCCGACCTGAATACGTAGCTTCATTTGAAACAATGGCTAATCTGGCCACTAAAGCCGGTGTAGAAGCTTTAAATAATGAAAATCGTTTCCGCGTGCACGCGCCCATCATTAGCATGAGTAAAGCGCAGATCATCGCTTTAGGAAGCACCTTAGGCGTTGATTACTCGCAAACAGTATCGTGCTATCAAGCAAATGACTTGGGGGAAGCCTGCGGTGAATGTGAATCCTGTCGCTTAAGGCAAGCAGGCTTCTTGCAAGCCAAGCTCAGCGACCCCACTCGCTACCAAAAGAAATAAGTTTTTTTATTTTGCTTGTGTCTCAAGCATGCGAGCCACGTAACGGGCAATAAGGTCAATCTCCAAATTCACTTGATCGCCCTGCTTTAACTTACCTAAGGTAGTACTTTGCAAGGTGTGGGGTATGAGATTGATATCCACCATACAGGCAGTAGCAGTGTCTTCTGTTTTATTCACTGTGAGCGATACACCATTAACTACAATCGAACCCTTGTAGGCTAAAAAAGCAGCAAGTGTTTGCGGTGCCTCAATGCGCAGCAACCAGGAGCCGTAGGCATCTTGGGCCACGGCAGCAAAGTGCGCAACTGTACCAACACCATCCACATGACCGCTGACTAAATGGCCGCCCAAACGGTCATTCAAACGCAAAGCCTTTTCTAAATTGACACCGCCCAGGGCATCCAATCCAACTGTTTTTTGAAGCGACTCAGCAGAGATATCTAACGCGAAAGTATTGCCTTCGATTTGAGTCGCCGTCATACAAGCACCCTGAATCGCAATGCTGTCACCTAAAGCAACGTCACTCAAATAGCCATCGGGCACTTCCACCCGCAAATGCATGCCATCACCCTTCGCTTGGGCTGATGTAATTTTTCCAACTGCAGTGATGATTCCAGTAAACATATGAGGTCTATTTTGATGATTGAAGTAGTCGAATACGTAAGTCTGCGCCAAACAATTGTTGATCGATGATCTGCCAATTTTGGCGCTGCTCTAGGCTGGGCAAAGAGATATTAGCCATACCAATACCCTCTCCCATAAAGAAAGGGGCGTAATACAGCAGCAACTCATCAACACAACCCTCTCTGATTAAAGAGCCATTTAATTTAAAGCCTGCCTCCACATGAATCTCATTTAGCTCCCGCTTTTGTGCCAAATAGGCAAATAAGCTCGGAAGATCGACTTTGCCCTGAGGATTAGGCATGGCGATCACTTCAATGCCACGCGCCTCAAAAATGGCAGCGGTCGCTCGCTTTTCAGGTGTATTGAGTTCGGCACATACCAAAATGACTTTACTTAAATTGGTATCTTGAAATAGCTTGGCATCCAATGGTGTCTCTAATTTGGAATCAATAATGATTTTCCAGGGCTGACGCTCGGTTGCTACCTCTCTGACATTGAGACTGGGGTTATCTTCTTTAACGGTTCCAACACCAGTAACAATGGCACAAGCCTGAGCCCGCCAATGATGTCCATCTGCACGAGCCAAGGCGCCGGTAATCCATTGGCTATGGCCATTAGGTAAGGCCGTTTTACCATCCAAACTAGCAGCAATTTTCATACGCACCCAGGGCAACCCACGAGTCATTCTAGAAATAAATCCCTGATTTAGAAGCCGAGCATCCTTTTCCATGAGGCCACAACGCACCTCAATACCAGCCGCCTTCAAGCGCTCTAGACCTTTGCCCGCCACTAAAGGATTGGGGTCTGACATAGCCACTACCACCTTGGCAGGTTGAGCGGCAATGAAGGCATCTACACAGGGGGGAGTTCTCCCAGTATGGTTACAAGGCTCTAAAGTGACATAAATCGTAGAGCCCGCGACATCGAATCCCTGAGTCCGTGCATCAGCTAATGCACAAACTTCCGCATGAGGTCCACCGACCTTTTGCGTATGTCCACACCCAATGACCAAAGCGTCTTTCACAATCACACAACCCACACGGGGATTGGGGTTAGATAGGTAAAGGGATTTGTTAGCCTCGGCTAATGCCTGGCGCATCCATTGATGGTCAACAGCGGTATACATACGTCTATTAAAACCGATTGTGGGCAATCGCATCAAATTTACCCTGAAAGACTCATCTGCACCCCTTGTTATCAACCCGTGGATCGCAGATGCGCCAGCGTCCTCCACTTGAAAGAATTAAATGTCGCTCCAGTTCTGGCTTTAGCCGATGCCCCAATATCAAGCGATTGGCGACAAAACCGCCAGAGCCTGTTTTAGCAGCGCCAGCGCCATTAAAACGGATGCCCTTCTTTGAAGAATGAGGGTCACTAAATTGCTTGCCGCCATCCTTAAAGTAGATGGGATCAATAGCGCCCTGAGCCAGCCAATGCTTACTAATCTCTGACTTGTTACCAGCACTGATAACTGACCACCCACTATCCCAGTTATTACCCTCCTGTGGCGTCATCTGCACTGACTGACCTAAATACAGAGCCTGTTGACGGGCAAATTGGGCATGACCAATAAAGCGCCTGGCAATGGTTTCAATTTCACGCACTGCTAATTGACCTTGCAATAAAGGCATAGATGACATGGCAAGGATGGCAACAATGAATACAACTGCCATCAACTCCAAGAGGCTCGCGCCAGACTCCTTACTCAAGGCCTTGGCGCCAATTTAGTCTGCTTACGATTCCCGTTTTATCGTCCAAGAGAACCAATACTTCAATGATCGGCTTTTCCTTACTTGAGATGAGCCAGTAATTATTCCCCGCTGATTGGAGATAGCAAGCTTGCAGCTGTGCTGCACTAATAGACGAGAGATTGTTTTGACACTCCATAACCGCATTCTCCGCTGCTACAAAATGATCCTGAGTTTGCTTAAGCGTATGCACACTGATGATTTCCAGTGCCGTGAGGCGCTCTAAATAAGTAATGAGTGTTGACATCATCAAGACGAGTGAGGCTACCCAAGCAATAATCACAACAGGTTACGCGTAGCAAAAACCCGCTCCCATTCACGCTGCAAGAGGCGCCCATCGGTCATTGTGATCCGCACCCTAAATAAGCGTGCTAAGCCCTGTGGCTGGGCTAGTTCATCGATAGAGAGCTGCTGCACACCATTCATTAAGGTAGTTTTTTGAGGGCGCCCCTGGCGATCGAGTGATTTACAAATGAGCGATCCCCCATTGATACGCATTCCCTTTGGTGCAGTGGCTTGGTGCTCAACTGAAAAACCCTGCAGTGCCAAATTATTCTTAGTGCGCTCATTAGTAAGGGTATTGCCAATGCAATCGTAGTCAAGTCCATTAGATAACTCGTGCTTGATTTCAATTGAATCAGAGCGGTGATAACCCTCTCCCTTGGTCACCACAATCCACTGGATATTTTGAGATGATGAATGCATTCCACCCTTGTCATTTTTTCTATTTCGGTAGCCAGCCATCCGAATGGAGCGGCCGATTAACTCTAAAGCTCTTTCTGCCTCAAACGTGAGTGACTGCCTTTTTTCATATTCAATCTGTTTAGATATGAATTCACCGCTGGTTCGAATTAACGGACCGATTAAGATGAGGCTGAGAGACAGCCCTACTAAGCACTCGAGTAGACTCATGAATCACCCCCGTCTTTTGTGTTCTTGGATTGAAGACAGATCGCTCAAATTGATCTGCCTCTCTGTGAATGAGGGCTCTTTTCTCCTGAAGTTGACCCCAGCGTAAAGCTAAGGACTGGTAGCTATTGCCAATCGCCATCCAGCTAGTCATCACCAAAGCCATTGCCATCAGCACCTCAAGCAAAATAAATCCCCCCGATTGCAAATGCTTTATTCGATCTCTTGGGGGCATTTTCTGAGTCACCCCTTATTTTCAAGGGAAGCGGGAGCCCCTTAAACACCCCAGATGGAGGTGTTTTGTCAGAAAGGGGTGATATCACCAGTGAACCTAACTACAAAGCCCCGCTCAGCTTAAAATAGAGAGCTATGCCAAATACACTCGCCCCAACCGAAGAAATCGTTGCTGAGCTGCGCGCCGGCAGGATGGTGATCCTGGTCGACGAGGAAGATCGCGAAAATGAAGGTGATTTAGTTCTTGCAGCCGATCATGTCACTGCAGATGCGGTCAACTTCATGGCCAAGTTCGGTCGTGGCCTGATTTGCCTCACCCTCACCCGTGAGCGTTGCCAACAATTAAATCTACCGTTGATGGTGCGCGACAACGGCACCTCAATGGGTACCAACTTTACAGTTTCGATTGAAGCAGCCAGCGGTGTAACAACTGGCATTTCAGCAGCCGATCGTGCTCATACTATTAAAGCTGCTGTAGCACCTCACGCCAAACCAAACGATCTGGTGCAACCCGGCCATATCTTTCCATTGATGGCACAACCTGGTGGAGTATTAATTCGCTCTGGCCATACTGAGGCAGGTTGTGATCTGGCTGCCATGGCAGGTTGCTCTCCAACGGCAGTCATTTGTGAAATCATGAAGGATGACGGTAGTATGGCGCGCCTCCCCGACTTGCTCGAGTTCGCCCAAGAGCATCAATTAAAGATTGGCAGTATTGCCGACCTCATTCAATATCGCAGTCAACATGAAAGCATTGTCGTTCGCGAAGGTGAGCGTGAATTTGCTACCCCTTGGGGAACGTTCAAGGGGATTGTGTATCGCGATACCCCTAGCTCTTCAATTCACATCGCCTTGGTTCAAGGAACACCCTCTGAAGCCAAAGAAACATTAGTGCGGGTTCATGAGCCGGTAACAGTGCTTGATTTTTTTAGATGCTCAGATCAGCACACACTCATGGCCATTGGGAAGCGCCTTAGAGCAAATTGCAGCCTCTCCTGCAGGTGTAGCGGTATTACTCAATGCTTCAGGCATTGGCGCACCCCATGAGAATGATTGGCTAGCGCAGTTTCAAAAACTCAATCAATCTCAAGATGAGCCCTCTAACAAGCCACTGGCTCGTAAAACTGATTTTCGCAGTTACGGTATCGGCGCTCAAATCTTGAAAGACATTGGCGTTGGAAAAATGCGCTTACTCGCCAACCCCAGCCCTACTCCCAGCCTATCTGGTTACAAGCTCGAAGTAACAGGATATGCCCCTTTTTCTGCTTCTGCCCTTCATCAAGAAACGAATTTATGATCATGACAACAACCAATCTAAACGGTAGCGTCGGTGTTTTAGCGGTCGACTTTAATGGCCAAGATCTACGCATCGGTATTGTGCAAGCCCGCTTCAATGAAGACCACTGCCTTGCGCTGAGAAATGCCTGTATCGAAGAATTAATTGCCTTAGGTGTTTCTCAAGACGACATCAAGCTAGTCACCGTACCAGGCGCCCTAGAAATTCCATTTGCACTACAAAAAATGGTGGAAACTGGCGAATTCGATGGCTTAGTTGCTTTGGGGGCTGTGATTCGTGGCGACACCTATCACTTTGAATTGGTTTCCAATGAGTCAGCCTCAGGCATCACACGTATTTCACTAGATTCCGGCTTGCCTATTGCCAATGGCGTACTTACCTGCGATACCGATGAACAGGCGCAAGTGCGCGTTCAAGTGAAAGGTGCTGAATGCGCTAAAGCCGTTGTTGAGATGGCCAACCTGGCATTAGCCCTCACCCCTGATCTCGATATCGAAATCAACTCTCCAACTGAGTAATTTATTCATGTCTAAGAACAGTACCCATTCAATATCGCCTGATGGCAATAAAGAGAATAAGAGCGCCGCGCCCAAGCGCTCCCTGACTCCACGTCGCCGTGCACGTGAATATGCATTACAAGGCGTGTATCAAAGCCTGGTCATGCGCCGTGCCGGTAGCATTCCTAATGCTGCAGCCATTGCCAAGCAACTTGCAGAAGACCCCGGCTTTCGTCGCTGCCAACACGATTTATTTCAGGGTATTTTTGATGGCGTAGTAGAGCGTACCGATGAATTGGAAGCCCTCATCACGCCCGCATTAGATCGCCCCATCAATGAGCTTTCCCCAGTAGAGCATGCCGCCCTATTAATTGGTACCTACGAATTAGCGATTGATCTAGCGGTTCCTTATAAGGTAGCCATCAACGAGGCGGTTGAGCTGGCTAAGACATTTGGCGGGACAGATGGTCATAAATATGTCAATGGCGTTCTTGACCTCTTGGCTCAAAAACTACGTAGCACTGAAATCCAAGCCGGTTAAGGCCTACAACACTCATATGAGACCCAACCCTTCTGGCAGTTCAGAAGGGTTTTTTCTTATCCGCCCATCTCTCATTTGAGGAATAAAATCAAAAAAGTACTTTGTTTGATCCAAGACGCATACTGAGAAAAGCCATCATGCCAAAAATTGACATTCGCCATCACCTCAAAGACCCCTCTCTCTTCAAAGAAGATGCCTTTATTCATGGTCAATGGACAAAAGCAGCCACGGGTGAGCGATTTGCTGTCAATAACCCCGCCACAAATGAGCATATTGCAGATGTAGCCAATGTAGATATCGCTCAAGCAGAGCGAGCGATTGGCGCTGCAAATGCTGCGCTTCCAGAATGGTGCAGTAAGACCGGCAAAGAGCGCGCCAATATGATGCGTAAGTGGTTTGAGCTCATTACAGAACATGCATCAGACTTGGCAACCCTGATGACGCTTGAACAAGGAAAACCACTCGTTGAGGCAATAGGGGAAGTTAGCTATGGCGCCTCCTTTATTGAATGGTTTGCTGAAGAGGCCAAAAGAGTGGCTGGAGCAATTCCAAGCACCACCTGGAGTGATAAGCGCTTGATGGTACTCAAGCAGCCCATTGGAGTATGCGTTGCTATTACCCCTTGGAATTTTCCAATTGCAATGATCACGCGCAAAATTGCTCCAGCCATGGCGGCTGGTTGCACCATTGTGATTAAGCCTGCTGAATTAACGCCCCTTTCCGCTCTTGCATTAGCAGAACTGTCCATGCGCGCAGGCATCCCTGCTGGCGTCATCAATATTCTGACCGCAGATGAAAAGCAATCGATCGCTATTGGCAAGGTCTTGTGCGCATCACCCACAGTGCGCCACCTCTCCTTTACTGGATCAACTGAAGTGGGTCGAATTTTGATGACCCAATGTGCACCAACAGTCAAAAAGCTAGCCTTAGAGTTAGGTGGCCATGCCCCATTTATTGTTTTTGAAGATGCCGATATTGATGCAGCGGTTGCGGGAGCGGTTGCCTCTAAATTCCGTAACTCAGGACAAACTTGTGTTTGCGCAAATCGCTTCTATGTCCATCAAAAAATTCATGATGTATTTGTGGAAAAATTTGCGAAAGCGATTCAATCCATCAAAGTGGGTAATGGTTTAGATGCCGGAATCACACAAGGCCCATTGATTGAACCTGCTGCATTGACTAAAGTAGAACGCCATGTGGCAGATGCTATTTCTAAAGGGGCAACCCTGGTAGCTGGAGGCAAACGCTCGGTATTGGGCGGCACTTTCTACGAGCCAACCATCTTGGCTAATGTTGATAAAGACATGCTCATCACCCACGAAGAAACATTTGGGCCTGTAGCCCCCATCATTCCATTTGCCAGCGATGATGAAGTCATTGCTTTAGCCAACGATAGTCAGTATGGCTTAGCATCGTATTTCTATAGTCGCGATATCGGTCGTATTTGGAAGGCGGCCGAAGCCCTCGATTACGGTATTGTGGGCGTAAATACAGGAATCATTTCTAATGAGGTTGCGCCTTTTGGAGGCATCAAGCAATCCGGCCTAGGCCGCGAAGGCAGCATCTACGGTATGGACGAATACCTTGAAATGAAATACGTTTGCATCGGACTGTGAGACACTGGTGTGAGATTTATTTTTTTAGGTAAACCAAGTCCCACACGCCATGGCCCAGTTTTAGACCTCGATTTTCAAACTTGGTAATTGGCCGATAGGCTGGTCGCTCGACATAGCCAAGGTGCTGCGACTGGAGTTGCCCCATACTGGGTTTGAATTCATTGCTTACTACCCCTTCTACCGCTACATCATCAACCCCAAAAGTTTCTATCCGCACTTGTTCAGTAGCAGTATTTTGCAAACCATCCTGCGCATTTAAGACCAGCAGCATCTGCTCTGCATAGTTATGCCAATCGGTTGCTAAATGCAAATAAGCGCCGGGCTTTAATCTAGAAATTAATAATTGCACAAATGCCGCCTGAATCAAGCGACGCTTATGATGACGTTTTTTATGCCAAGGATCAGCAAAATAAATATGAATGCCATCCAAAGAGTTAGGGGCAATCATTTTCTCTAGAACCTCTACCGCATCATGACGGATGAGGCGTAAATTACTTAATGCATTCTCCCCAATCAGCTTCAGTAAAGCGCCCACTCCAGGGGGATGAACTTCAATTGCTAGAAAATCATCTTCATTGCGTAGGGCGGCAATTTTCGCTGTTGTTTCACCCATGCCAAAACCAATTTCTAATATCTTAGGTTTAGTAGACCCACCAAATGCTGCCTGTAAATCTAATATGGCATCTTGGAAAGGGATCAAGAATTGCGGTCCCAACTCCTCGATAGCTCGCTGCTGACCTGCAGTAGTTCTGCCCGCCCTTAAAACAAAGGAGCGAATTCGTTCTGTATTCATTGAATTCATTCGGGTTATTTATTTAACTCAGAGCCTGGAATAAACCAACCAGCTGAACGGTAGGCATAGACCACTTCACCCAAAATAATTGAGAGAGAAAGCATAAAGGACAATAAACCCAGTACAAATGTCCAAATCACATAGCTAGTTTGCAAAGATCGCACTGCACCTGCCTGGAAGAAAAAGAGCTCCAGAACGGTTAATGAAATAAAGATGCCGCTTAGTACATCAAAGAAAATAGAGGCTGTGCAAAGCCGTCCACGAATCTTCGCTTCATTTGCCTCGCGATGCATATGCTTGAGCATTTTTTCATCGGTGATGTGTCCATCAGAAATTCTTTTCAGAATCTCTCGCATCCGATCTACTGAGCGCGCTAATCGCGTTGAGATGGCATTGAGTAAAGTAGCCACTGCCGTCAATAGAAATACTGGCGCAAGCGCAAGCTGAATATTATTGGTAATAGCATCAATTGATACATCCATAGCGCTTCCTCGTACAAACTAAATTATTGTGTCCAACTAACTAAGCCACTGTAGGCGCTAATCAATATCAAAAGTCCAAAAACAATGCGATACCAAGCAAACGGAATGAAATTGTGATGAGCCACATAGTGCAATAACCAACGCACGCAGATAAAGGCAGAAATAAAAGCTGCGACAAAACCCACCAGAATTACCAAACTGTAATCTCCAGAAATGGGTACTGGAGATTTCCAAAGTTTTAACAGCTCATAAGCCGTAGCCCCTCCAATGACAGGAATAGCCAAGAAAAAAGAGAACTCTGTAGCGACAACGCGCGGGAGACCAAATAACATCCCACCAATAATGGTGGCGCCAGAGCGAGAGGTTCCCGGTATTAATGCAGCACATTGCGCTATCCCCACCTTCAAGGCATCCAAAGGAGTGAGATCATCAATAGACTGGATGTAAGCCTTATTGGCACCCGTACCAACCCTAGCCTGACGACGCTCAGCCCAAAAGATCACAAGGGCGCCAACAATGAATGCTGTGGCCACTGGTATTGGAGCAAACAGGACTGCTTTGATATGTTTGCTAAACAGATAGCCCAAGCCCATTGCAGGGGCAGCCGCAATCAATAAATTGAGTACAAAACGACGTGCGACTGGGCTGGTTTTAAACGAGCACGCCACCTTTAAAAGCTTTTCACGAAACTCCCAACAGACTGCCAAGATGGCGCCAAATTGAATAATGACCTCAAAGGCTTTACCCCTCTCGTCATTGAAATTCAGTAAATCGCCCACCAAGATGAGATGCCCCGTACTCGACACGGGCAAAAACTCTGTTAAACCTTCAACCACACCCAAAATAAGTGCTTTTAATAACAATATGATTTCCATAGTCTCAATTTTAAAGGTAGAAGCGGTTTCAATAAAAAATGATTAGGCTTGATGCAGCAGCTCCAGAGAAGCATCTATCACCTCACTAGCACTAGGAGACTTACCCATATCGCCAGTATTGCGAATTTGTTTTGACCAATACCCCTCGGTCTTCCATGTCGGTGAATCGCAGTAAATCTCTACTGTGGCCTTACCAAGTACTGCAGCAAGATGAGTCAGGCCAGTATCGACCCCCACCGTGAGAGCAGCACCCGCTATCAAGCCAAAAGCTTGCGCAATAGAAAAACGCTTAGGCACAAGTGCACCCGCGATCTGCAAAGCCAATTCCTCACTTACCTGCTTTTCGGCTGGATTACCCCATGGCAGAACGACTTGATAACCTTCTTTTGCCAATACATTACCTAACGCAACCCAACTCTCATTTGGCCAGCGCTTAGCATCTCTGGCTGTGGAATGAAAAAATAATACATATGGCTTTTGTATTCCTGCAAAGTGAGTATTCGCCAAATTAGCCACAAAGTTTTCTGGATAAAAATGTGGGGTAGTTGATCGATTCATTACAGGCCAATCAAAAGCTGCGCAAGTGAGCCACCGCGAACGATCCACCGCATGGCATTGCTTGGGGACCTGAACTGATTCAGTATAAAAAGCACGCGCCAGGGGCTCATATCCAGAAAATTTAGTGGCATTTGCCAAGCCAATCACCTGCGCATCCTTACTTTTATTTGCTAATGCACAGACTAGCGCTGACTTGAGTAAGCCCTGGGTTTCAATCAGTACATCATAGGTCTTTGCTTGCAACTCTTTTTTGAAAGCAAAGAACTGCTTCCAAGAATTGATTTTGAATATCGATTTTTTCCAGCGTCGCAAGCCCAATGGAATAATGCGATCAATGCCTCTAAAACCATCTTTCGAGAGCAAAGGCTCAAGAAGATGAACATAAGCTTCCTCTACGACCCAATCGATTTGCGCATTGGGCAAGCGAGCACGTAAGTCCCAAACTATTGGCAGATTGTGAAGCACATCCCCCAGAGAGGAGAGCTTGACTAGCAAAATTTTAGGGGCGTTAGCTGATGCGTTGCTCATACGAGCATTATCTTATTTTTTGCCAAGCGCTTTAAAACTTCGGGGCTGCATCCCAAAGAAGGCCCGCGGCATCCTTCGCGTTCATATTAGGAGCAACACCAGCGGCTAAGGGCCATTGGATACCTACCGTGGGATCATTCCAGGCCAAGCAAGCCTCGCTTTGCGGATGGTAGTAATCCGTTGTCTTATAGAGAAATTCTGCGTTTTCAGATAAAACCAAAAAACCATGCGCTAAACCGGCTGGTATCCATAATTGCTTGTGATTTTGGGCGCTGAGCTCCACCCCCACCCACTTTCCATAGGTAGGAGAGTCTTTACGAATATCAACCGCTACATCAAAAACACTGCCTGCAACTACTCTGACCAATTTGCCCTGAGTTTGCTCTAACTGATAGTGCAAACCACGCAAAGTCCATTGACGAGAAAAGGAATGATTATCTTGAACAAATTCCACCTTTAAGCCAGTGGCCTGGGCAAAATCATGTGCATTGAAAGATTCTGTAAACCAACCGCGTTCGTCACCAAATACCTTAGGCTCCACCACAAAGACATCATGGATTGCAGTTGGTATTAAAGCAAGCTTCGGATGCGAAAGATTAGCAGTCATTAAATAGTCTTTCTAGTCGATATCGCAATTGGCTGAGCCGATGTGTTGAGCTCATGCAAAATTTTGCTCAAATATTGGCCGTAGCTATTTTTACTTAATTGTGCCGCCACTTTTTGCACAAGATCGGCGCTGATCCAACCTTGACGGTAAGCAATTTCTTCAGGGCAAGCAACCATCAAACCCTGACGTTTTTGCAGGGTCGCAATAAAGCCTGCCGCATCCAAGAGTGAGTCATGCGTGCCGGTGTCGAGCCATGCAAAACCACGCCCCATGATTTCCACGCTCAATTCATTTTTTTCAAGATAAACACGATTGACATCGGTAATCTCCAACTCGCCACGGGCGCTCGGCTTGATGGCGGCAGCAATATCGCAAACCTGATTATCGTAAAAATATAAACCCGTCACAGCGTAACTACTTCTAGGCTTGGCGGGCTTCTCTTCAATCGAAAGGGCTTTGTAATCTTTGTCAAACTCCACCACGCCATAGCGTTCTGGATCATTTACATGATAAGCAAATACAGTAGCCCCAGAATGCCTGCTATTGGCACTATTGAGCTGCTCGACTAATTCATGGCCGTAGAAAATATTATCCCCAAGAACTAGAGCGCTTGGGTTATTGCCAACAAAGTGTTTGCCTAAGGTAAATGCTTGTGCCAAGCCATCCGGAGAAGGTTGTACACAATATTCAATATTGAGGCCCCATTGAGAGCCATCGCCCAGTAATTCAGAAAAGCGTGGTGTGTCATGCGGGGTAGAAATTAACAAAATATCGCGGATACCGGCAAGCATCAAAGTAGTTAAAGGGTAATAGACCATTGGCTTGTCATAGACAGGCATCAACTGTTTAGATACCGCTTGAGTCACCGGATAAAGACGCGTGCCAGAGCCGCCTGCCAAAATAATGCCCTTACGATTTACCGTCATTACAAACCTACCTTATGGTCGCCGCAATCAAAATTACGGAAATTAAATTAAATTTTTTGCCGCTAATTCGGCTACGTACTTCTGAACCAATAAGTCCCACCGAGGAAAGAGTGAGTTAATTGTTTGATCATTATAAGAGTCAGAACTATCACCCAAAGACATGACTAATGCATGCCTCAATTTAGCCGTCTCCATCCTGGAATTCATGGGTCTTGGTGCTGGCAAAGGATATTCCACCGCCAAGATAGGCTTGATTGCCCTCGGTTTAGCCTTTAACTCAACCCCTGCGTCAAGAGCAGATTGCACCGCCAAGCATGCCAAACCATGCCAGGAGGTTTCCCCAGAGGGGACGGCGTGATAGATCCCTGAAGGAAATTTTTTAAGTCCTAATTGACTGTTCAGAGCTAAATGCAAGCTCACCATAGCCAACCAATCAGCACTAGTTGGTACACCATACTGATCATGAATGATGCCTAATTCCGCCCGCTCTTTTGCTAAACGCAAAATAGTGCGAATGAAATTACCCCCATCACCATATACCCAGCTAGTACGAAAAATGGCATATTGGCCGCCAGTACCCGCAGCAAATGCCCTCACTACGGCCTCCTCACCAGAGGCTTTGCTTTTGCCGTAGACGCCCAGAGGATTACGCATATCACCTTCTAAATAGAAGCCATACTTCTCACCATCAAATACATAATCAGTTGAATAATGTAGAAAAGTAGCGTTATTGTTGGCAGCATAAAGCGCCATACGCTCAGGCGCTTTTGCATTAATCGCAAAGGCTAACTCCGACTCTGTTTCTGCTTTGTCTACTGCCGTATAGGCGGCCGCATTAATAATGAGATGGGGTTGAAATTGACTTAAGAGTTCATCAATACTGGCATCATCACTAAGATCACACTGCGCACGCCCCACATATTGAATCTGTGTGTTTGAGAGCAGATTGACATTAAGACTTGCAAAGTGTTTCTGAAACGCTTTACCGAGCTGCCCATCTTTTCCAAAAAGGAGTATTTTTATCATGGGAGATGATTTAACCAGAGAAGAAAATTTACTGGTATTGTTTAGATAACCAATCACGATAAGAGCCGCTGACAACACCTTCAATCCATTCGGGGTTATCTAGATACCACTGCACTGTTTTGCGAATACCGGTATCAAATGTTTCAGCAGGACGCCAACCTAATTCACGCTCAACCTTGCTAGCATCAATTGCATAGCGACGATCATGACCAGGGCGATCTTTCACAAAAGTAATTTGCTCAGCGTAAGACTTCCCATCGATCCTTGGCTTTAGCTCATTGAGTATGTTGCAAATCGTCTTCACCACATCCAGGTTGGCTTTTTCATTCCAGCCACCAATGTTGTAGGTTTCGCCAAGCCTACCATTTGCAAGTACTTCACGAATCGCCGAACAATGGTCACCCACATATAACCAATCACGGACTTGCTGACCATCACCATAGATTGGCAATGGCTTGCTGTTGAGCGCATTGAGAATCACCAAAGGGATCAGTTTTTCTGGGAAGTGGTAAGGCCCATAATTATTGGAACAATTTGTCGTGACAACAGGGAATCCATAAGTATGAAACCAAGCACGTACCAAATGATCGGATGCAGCCTTAGATGCTGAATAAGGACTATTGGGCTCGTAGGGATGAGATTCTGTAAAAGCTGGATCCTGAGCAGAGAGTGATCCATACACTTCATCAGTAGAAACATGGTGAAAGCGAAACTGGGCTTTTTTATCCACATCTAGGTTATTCCAGTATTCGCGAGCGCACTCAAGCAGATTAAATGTACCAACAATATTAGTTTGCACAAATTCAGCTGGCCCATGTATCGATCGATCCACATGACTTTCTGCAGCAAAGTTCACAATCGCTCTTGGTTTGTGCTCACTCAATAGGCGCTGTACAAGCTCTTTATCGCCAATATCGCCATGTACAAAGATATGTCGTGGATCGTCTTTTAATGACGCCAAAGTAGCTAAATTACCAGCGTAGGTTAATTTATCTAAATTAATAATACCTTCGTTATTTGGTTCTCTTAACCAATCTAAAACAAAATTTCCGCCAATAAAGCCCGCGCCGCCAGTAACCAAAATCATGCTTGCTCCGTAATTAACCAATACCCCAGATGATTAAGCTGATAAGACATTTTGGCACCTTTTATATATTATTTTTTTGATTATATGGGATACCCCAAAATATTGAATCCAAACTCGAAATAACAACCGGGAAATAGAGAGCGCCCAAAATGGCCCAAAAAAAATACAAATATATTTACATTGGGCACTTCTTTAAAGTGCTTTTTTTAAGAGCCATCAGGGCCGAATGGCAAAATCCAATCCTTATATTCTTCATAATTTTTGACAATACTAGATGGAAATTCGGAAGATATATCTTGAGCTTGATAAATAAAGCCGCGATCAAGAAGGTCGCCACCTGAATTTATTTTTTTTAGCATCTCACTAGGATTTTTAAATTTTTCAGTATTAAATTCTTGATGTGAGAAACTTTCTAATTTAGAAATCATGTCATTGACTGACCCCATCCATGTAAAGTGCCACCCCCCATTCATAATTTTCTGAGTAGCTAACTTATTAATATATGTTCTCAGGAATGATCTAAATATGCCTGTAGCTTTGTATTCGCGTAAATTTTCAGGGGTTTTAAAAAAATTACGTAATGCACGATACGTTGTAATCTTTGGTTTATTCCATTGAGATATGGACCCATCGATACCTACATGCAAATTATTCAAATAATAGGAATAGCATTTTTGAATTAAGCTTGCCCTTAAATATCTTTTGGGATTGAATAAGGCTATGGCTTGAGGATGAATGATTTCATCTACATCTGAAATCATTACCCAATCTGAATCCCTTGCATCAAGCAAGCCTTGCAGTAAATAATTTCTCTGATATTCCTCTCTACGCCAAGGATCATCGGTTTCAAATGGGTAATGATCTATTAAAAGATAGCGAATTTTAGATTCAAAATCCTTAAAATCCTCCATCTTAAAATTGATCGGCTTTGGATTGCCTGAAAAAGTATATTTAGATTCGCATATGACAAATAAGTCGACCTCTTCCCAAAGCGTTTCCAGGCGGAGTTTTAATAAGCGGCTTTCATTATAGAAAATAAAACAATCGTAAATCCTTGGTTTCACAAAATGGCCTTATTTAGTACAAATAAAATATTAGTAGGGTTAATTTTTTACAACTCCAGTTGCCCCACCATCCAATTTTCTATACCCGACTACCGCAGTAGAGAAAGCAATGAAAAAGAGCATTGATTCAAAGTATTGCTTCCAGCTCATCTCTGCAAAAATACAAAATACAAATAACGCTCCACATATTGAAACAGCAACCAAATTAAGTTGATCCTTATTTTTAAGTCCAAAGTATATCGTTAACAATAATGCAAAAATTAAGATGCTCAAGCCCGGAACCCCAAAGGCCAACCCGTAATCAACCCAACCGCTATGCGTTTGACCTATATGCTCATGGGCAATACCGGCTACATTCTGCATGCCATTAAATGACCGATTAATCGAACCATAACCCAAGGGATATTGCCCGATAAGACGCAAACCTGCGGTTGCCCACGCAACCCTAGAGTAAGTATTTATTGCGATAGGGTGGCCTAATGCGTTTAGAGGATAGGTTGGCACCCCCTCTGCTTTCATCCACTGCTTATTATTATCAATATCAACTGCCACTTGAATGTCATAGAGCAAATCCTGCCATCCAGGAGATGCATATCTTTTATGGACACTCCAGGAAGTAAATATAAAGAAAATAATTAGGGTAAGTATCGATATTCGAATGAATTGATTCTTCGAGTAGTCTTTCAATACACCAACCCCAAAGATGATGACTAAAGTTAGACATATCACGAGGATGATAATCATCCCATTTTTAGTGCTTGATACGATTGCCGACGCTAGCATCAGCGCTATCCCAAAAACCCAATAAACCATTCTTCTAACTACCTGCCGATTGCCATTCAATGTGAGAAGGTAGATTAAATTTCCACTTGCTACTGCCGTTGCCATGCCACCAAAATAGGCTGTTTCGATTTTAGTAAATAAGAATCGTACAAAATTATTAGGCAACACCAAGCTACCCTGTCGAAAGCAGTCGAATCCATAGGCCCCTAAATTGATTAGGGGCGTTGCAAATATGGATACATAGAAATATCTAGCGAGTTGAGCATATTTACGTAAAGACACTCCCAGTCCAACACCCATTACGCACCCTAAAAAAGTGCGCACCCATAGAGATTGAATTTCGGAGAGCTCAAGCTCTGTATTTAGAGAAAAGAAAGTCCAATGAATGCCAACCCAAATAAAAATGCTAAATAGAATATAAGTGGATAGATTTGATGCTCGAATTGGATAGAGACTTTGAATATTTTTTTTAATGATTAAGCCAGAAACAATAAATCCCAATATCAATAAACAATGTCTGAGGGCAATCGTCTCTGGGATGACCCAGACGACCAAAAGCATGCAAACACTAAATACGCACATGTTCGCTAAGTATTTTTCATTCAAATTCATCTTCATCTTCCGGATTTGAGAAGCCAAAATTTCAGTTTTACATAACGTTTGCGCATCTTCCAGCGAAAATGAACCTTACTTGCAATTTCTTTTGCAATCATAAATCGACCCTGCTTGATGAGATCCTCAATTAAGTCATAGCTATCTAGCTCACTTAAATACCCATCTGGAAGCAAAAAAATAAAGCTCCTCAACTCTTGATCGCTTAATACCTTGCCAAAATTAAAAAAGCCATGAAACCCAAAAGAATCATGCCATTCAGAACGCTCTACAGCAAATTGCTCAGCAATTGCAAATGGTGCAAATTTGATATTTTCACACTTCTCAAGAAAATTCTTATTGTCTGCACAGATGCAATAGTCTTCTGGATGCCTCTTGATAAATCCAGGGCGCTTGATTGCTTGGAGCAATTTAACAGAGCGCAATGAAAATCCACCATTTCCTACAGGTGTATTTGGATGATGCGGCCAAATAGGGCCAATATAGTCATACTTCAGAAACTCTTCACGCCAAAGATCGGCATGCACAACAAAGCTATCCCATTGAATAATTAATACATGTGAACCTACAACATATTGATTTATATCTGACAACAAAAAATTGGAATAATCTTTGGTTGTTTTTATTGGTGGAGCCTGAATATAGTCAATACCAGGCTTTCTATCATGCACAAGATCAATATTAGTTACCAAAGCCACCTTAGCAAAGTGAACTTGACTGGTGCAGCGATCAATGGCCCAATGAGCTAATGCAGGTGACCTGGTTTCAACGCATAACAATGTAATGTTAGACAGTTCAAGCATGGTTGCAGGCAGTATCTTTATTCAAAATTTATTTAAAGCAAACTTATCAGTAAAGATAGCTTAAATTGTATTTTTTTTATAATTCGTTTAACAGAGCGCCAAACTAAAGATAGGAGCGCTTTACTTGAGGGGCCAAAATCACCCCAACTCTCCCAATTTGATTGATAGACAACACCTAAATAATTGCGGGCAAGAATGTGTTCTTTATAGCCCAATACTTGGTCTGCCCAGAGCTGATGCTCATAATGATAGTGTTTAAATAATTGTTCCCGTGGATAAATCGCAATCGCCCTAAAGTTAATTAAAGCCTCGCCGTACCAAGTAAATTCTGAGCCGCATAACAAGATCGCATCTAATAGATTCATCCCATTAGGGCTTAAGTAGTTGAGATCTAGCGACTCCCAAACCTTTTTACTCCATAAAAAAGGAGCATATCCAAAGTCGTATACAACCCCTTTTCGCCCAAGCGCAGCCATGATAGGCATGCGGTCATTTAAAAAATGTTGACGAATTTTCTTGGGGCCGAATCGTTCAGTTGATTGAAGTATATCTCGCCCCTCATGAATAACTGAATAAGGAATATTCTCGATGAAGATAAAGTCACTTTCACCAAAGTCGCGAATAAAAATACAATCTGAATCTAAGACAAGGTAATTTTCTGAAAGACCGAGCCTCCAAAATTCTGATTTAATTACCTGCTGCCTTAACCCACCTCGAATCTCATAAAGCTTTTGTATATCTAGTTTAGGATTGGCTTTGAAGATATCGTTTTCATCAAAAATAGTAGCATCAAATTCCTGAAGATGCTCTCTAAATAATTCCACATCATCAGAAGGAACGGAGACATAAAAAGGAATTTTTTCTTTATTGTATTTTTGAATGCTCTCAGCAAGCTTAATAGTTCTATTAAGATCTTTGCGGAAGGTGCAGCTATAAAGAACAATGTTAAGCATAATTAGCAAGCCAGGTAGATAAGTATTATTGAAATTTTTCTTCTGAAGAATTTTTTTGTGTAACAAAACTAAGAATTTTTCTGACTGCCTGCTCCACTCCAATTGGCATCCATCTTGGCTCAATTAATTGCCGCCTTTGCCAGTCTAACCAAATGCTTTCTAACGCTAACCCGATCTCCCCAGGGTTGCCTTCAGAACTTAAATAACCCCCGCGATCCAAAATTAATTGGTTCAATTGAGGATTGCGATAGGTAATACCCCATATGGGACGACCCGTCCAAAGGTATTCATAGAACTTGGATGGAATGTATTCAGCGCACCACTCATCATTCCCATGCAAAAGAATCAATACATCCGCTTCCTGCATCTTCTCAACAACTCGCTCGCGCCCAGATTTTCCTGAAGCTAGATCCCTCTCTAAGCGCCCATGCGCCAACAATACATCCTCAAACCCATAAGTTTTGATTGCCTCTTCGGTCAATGAATCCAAAGGAGCACCATAAGCATGCACACGAATGCATTCACGAGCCTCTGGGTATTTATTAAATAAGGGTAACAAGGCGTTCAAAATGGTCGATAAAGATCGATCTTTAGCAAGGGAGCCAAAGTGACATAAGTTTAATTTGTCAGAGTATGCGTGAGCTTGATTAGCATTCAGGCCGCCAGGAGGTTCAGCTCCAGGCAGGACCATAAACCCATGTGCGTTATTGAGCGTATTGAGATTGTTGTTGCGGACTTTTGCGTAATGCAAAGCGCCATCCGTAAACCACCAGACATGGTCTGCATACTTACAAATCTGTTTTTCCAAATATTGACGAAATTGCGCATCTCTACTTTTTGGCTTTGTAAATCCCAGATCATTTGCATCTTTACGTATTACCAGCGGATCATGAATTTCCGCAATCCAAGGCAATCCCGTTTTAAGCTTGAGCCATAAACCCGCTAGATGAGCAGACCAGGCTCCCCCGGTTGAATAAATAAAATCAACTTTGCCAGCACGAATAAGTTGATATCCATACACAAAAGCGGGCATCGCCCATGACCATTGACTTGAATATCCCAAAATGAATTTCTCAAGTCCAATGAAAGGAGCTAACAGAATCGAGACAGATCTCGTTAAGAATTTATAAACTAAACCTCTGCCATATTGGTTTGCGATCCAATGTCGAAAATCAAAACGAAATGCAGCAGGTCCCCAAGCCAAAAACTGCTTATGTGGAAAACGTACATCCTTATTGCCGGTAATAGCACTAAACACCACTGGCTCAATACCAGCATCTAGCAAATAAGGGATCTTGTCAGTAATAGTTTGGCTTGCAGCGCGACCATCCATATTGAAGCCGTGTGACAAAATAAGCCACTTTTTTGGGATAGAGGTAGATTGCACTTTCTCTGTCACTAGAAAACTAGTTTCCAGCCACAATTGACATCACGGCCATACGGACTGCAATCCCAAAAGTAACTTGATTCAAGATCACTGACTGGGGCCCATCTGCCACTGCAGAATCTATTTCCACACCACGATTCATAGGGCCCGGATGCATCACGATGGCATCTGGTTTTGCTAAAGCCAAACGGGCTGGGGTCAGGCCATATTGACTAAAGAAAGCAGCGCCCTCTGGAACTTGCCCTGCCTCCATGCGTTCTTTCTGAATACGCAAAGTCATCACAACGTCGACACCCTTGAGTCCCTCTTCCATGCCATGAAATACTTTCACACCCATCATATCCAAATTGCTCGGCAGTAAACTCTCGGGCCCGATTGCGCGAATTTCTTCGCAACCGAGAGTAGTCAGAGCATGGATATTGGATTTAGCGACCCGGCTATGAACAATATCTCCGATGATGGCCACTTTCAAGCCACGAAAATCCCGCTTGAAATGACGCATCGTGTACATATCGAGCAAACCTTGAGTGGGATGCTGGTTGCTACCATCGCCTGCATTGACCACATGCACGTGTGGGGGTACATGGTTGGCAATTTCAATCGGCGCACGCGAAGTGCTATGACGAACCACAAAAATATCAGCCTGCATTGCCACTAAATTATCAATCGTATCTAAAAGACTTTCGCCCTTGGCAGTTGAAGAGGTGGAAATATCTAGATTGATCACGTCGGCAGATAGGCGTTTTGCAGCAATCTCAAATGTAGTGCGCGTCCGCGTGGAATTCTCGAAGAAAAGATTAAATACGCTTTTACCGCGTAATAGAGGAACCTTTTTTACCTCTCTTGAGGGATCAGTCACACTCACAAATTGTTGTGCCGTATCTAAAATATGCACGATCTGATCTTTGGGCAAGCCCTCCAGAGTCAGTAGATGCGTTAATTCACCGGCTGCGTTAAATTGATTGACCATCTTATCCGCCATACTCATGCTGTACGCTCCTCAAGTTGGAAACTGAACTTGCCAGCATCGTCTTTTTCTAAAACTAAAATTTGTCTATCAGGTAGTAGGATTTCTTCACCAGAAAAGTCAGTGCTGATTGGCAACTCGCGCTTGCTACGGTCGGCCAAAACCATTAACTCAACCGCAGCTGGCCTGCCAAAATCAAATAATTCATTTAATGCAGCGCGCACCGTTCTACCAGTAAGCAGCACATCATCAATCAGAATGACAGTAGCGCCATTCACCTCGAATGGCAGATGCGTAGACATGGTGCTTGCGGTACGCAAGGCAGTCATGCCTTTCTCAGCATAATCATCACGATGAAACGCAACATTAATGACGCCATAATGCGCCAGACCAAGATCACCGGCTAAACGCTCTGCAATCCAAGCGCCACCCATTGCCAAACCAACCAGCTCAAATGGCCCACTTTGGGCTCGCTGGCGCAGTTTTTCTAGCAATTTGGTATACAGCAATTCTGCATTCATCATCTATCCAATACTTTTATTCTGTTTAGCCGCCAACTCAGCAAAAAACTGCTCCAAAATAAGCGCAGCACTATGGCTATCTAGATTGTCCTGCATCTTGGCGTCACCCTCTAAAACTGCAGAGGTATAGCGCTCATCCACCCATTGCACAGGCAGATGAAAGCGGCCATGCAATTGATTACCAAAGCGTTTAGCCTTCTGCGTCATCTCATGTTCAGTGCCGTCAGGATGGACTGGAAGACCAACCACCAGCTGATCTGGCTGCCACTCCTTAAGCAGGTCCTCAATCTCCTGAAAGCGCATTTGCGCATTTGCATGGGAAATCGTTTTTAGTGGATGGCCAACCCGACTGATGGAATTTCCGATCGCAACACCAATTCTGCGAGTCCCGTAATCAAAGGCCATGACGCCTTGACCACTAGGCATGCCCAGCCTCTCCTGAGAGATGCGAAACATCAAAGCCTAGATAGTTCATAGTGCGGGAATAACGTTCACCTACAGGGGTATTAAAAATAATCTCCACCATTTGCGCTTGCGATAGTGGCACATTCATCCAGCCATTTAGGCTAATCTCTTCTTCCAATTGACCGGCACCCCAGCCTGAATAGCCCAAAGTCATCAAAAATGGACTTGGTCCAGTGCCGGCGGCAACTGCCTCCAGAACATCTTTAGAAGTCGTCATTGTCAGACCTTCAGGCACAATTAATGAAGATCGATAGCTAGGATTGTCCATGGGCGCATGGAGCACAAAACCACGCTCAACCTGAACAGGACCTCCAAAATAGACTGGTTGCTCTAAAAGTGGAGCAATTTCAAGCTTGAGATCAATCTTGTCAAAAAGAGTTGCCATATTGACCTCAGTGGGTCGATTCACAACCAAGCCCATCGCACCTCTTTCGGTGTGCTCAAAAAGATAGATCACAGTTCCCGCAAAATTAGGATCTTGCATGCCTGGCATGGCAATTAAGAATTGATTAGCCAGATGGTCGGCCGAAAAAGAAATAGCGGGATCTAAATCAGACCTGGGGTCCGAAGCTTCATGGGAGGCTTTTTTGGCCGTAGACATATAGGTAATATTTTACCGAATATCTAGAGTTTTCCGGTAACCCAATAGGCAGCCAAACCAATTAACTCGTGTAGCAGTCGATTCCACAACCTAGACCCCTCGGTAAGATCAAAAACTCCCCAATGAACCGAGGAAACAGAGGTTCCCGTTTGATAATCGACCGGCACAGGAATTACCGCCATCTCTTGTTTCTCAAAAAGCTGAATAGAGCGATACATATGGCTCGCAGAGGTAATCAAGAGCACAGGCTTGATTGCTTCATTTTCACCATGGATTTGCTTCAATATTTGTTTAATAAACAATACATTTTCATAGGTATTACGTGATTGATTTTCATAATAGCCAGGATGCCCTTCCAAGCCTTGCTCATGTACCAAAGCCCTAAAAGCATCTGCCTCAGAAATGCCTCTGGGTACGAGCTTGCCCGAAAAACCACTATAAATAAAAGGGGTGTTTGGGTGTGTGCGCATCAACTCCAAACCCTTAGTGACTCGCTCCGCAGAGCCCTCTAGAGATACCTCGCCACGCTCGGGACCTATGAGTCCGCCTTCGACTGCGCCACCCAAAATAACAATAGCTCCTATCTGCTCCCCTGCAATACTCGTTAAAGGTGATTTTGGAACAAGGTCTTCTAAAACACGGAGGGGGAGCTCAGAAGTAGGTAGGTAACCCACTACCAACAAATCAATCAGCCCGAGTAGTAAAAACCGTTTAACTAAATGGGTTTTTCTAAGAGCCAGGAAAAGAACAGATAACAATATAAATAAGAGAGCCCAATTGAGAGGCTCAATACCAAACTGCACCACTTTAGAAAGAATAAAAAAGATCGTATCCATTGTTAATAGGGATCTTAACCCGCCCATCAAGCAAGACCCCTCAAATAGCCCTAATATAGGGGCTATGCAAAAAGCACTTGTTTGGCTCCGTCGCGATTTACGCCTGTATGACCAGGCAGCCCTGCATCACGCCCTTAAAAATAGCGGCTCAGTTTGGCTGGCATTTATATTTGATCAGGAAATTCTTGAGCCTTTAATCGAAAAGGACAGCGTCAATGAACTCACGCCCGATCGGCGGGTTGATTTCATTTGGCAAGGACTGAAACAATTGGATGCTGAACTGCGACAGCAAGGTGGCGGGCTGATTGTGCAATTTGGTAAACCAGTTGATTGCATTCCTCAAATTGCGCAAGCACTGGGAGTACAAACCGTTTACACCAATCATGACTATGAACCGAGCGCCATTGCCAGAGATACGGCTGTATCTGTCTTACTAAAAAAGCACGGTATTGAATTTGAGACTTTTAAAGATCAAGTCATTTTTGAGAAGAAAGAAATTCTCACTAACTCGAATACGGTCTTTTCTATTTTCACGCCGTATAAAAATAATTGGCTCAAAACATTACAAGATAAAGATTTGGCCGCCTATGACTGCACCCCAAAAAAGGGCCAATTTGCAGCCATCCCAAAACCGCTAGATAAACCGCTCCCCTCACTAGAATCCATGGGCTTTTGTACCACTGGGATTGAAAGCCATCTCCCACCTAGCCCCGAGGGAGGCCAAGCTCTTCTAGAAGATTTTTTAACACGCATTGATCACTATCAAATTGGTAGAGACTTCCCCGCAGTGAAAGGAGTCAGCTATCTCTCAACTCATTTACGCTTTGGCATGCTCTCGATTAGAGGGTTGGTGCGAGAAGCGCACCGCCGGATGCTAGCCGGAAGCATGGGTGCGACGATTTGGCTCAGCGAACTCATTTGGCGTGATTTCTATTTCATGATTTTGTCTAATCATCCACGACTAGCGGATGGTGTGAGCTTTAAACCTGACTACGACAACATTGAATGGGAAAGCAGCTCTCACGCTAAAAAACTATTTACCGCATGGTGTGAGGGTAAAACAGGCTATCCACTGGTAGATGCCGCCATGCATCAACTCAATCAAAGTGGCTATATGCATAATCGTCTGCGGATGGTGGTAGCCAGTTTTCTAACAAAAGATTTGGGAATCGATTGGCGCTGGGGTGAAGCCTACTTTGCTAAGCATCTCAATGATTTTGAGCTATCTTCAAATAATGGTGGATGGCAGTGGGCCTCCTCTTCGGGTTGCGATGCACAGCCGTATTTCCGCATATTTAACCCCATTACCCAATCAGAGAAATTTGATCCAGAAGGTAAATTCATCAAACGTTATTTACCTCAGTTAAGCAAGCTTTCAAAAAAATCCATTCATGCGCCATGGCGCTCAGGGCATATTGAGCTTGAGGCAGCCGACTTACTACTGGGACGAGATTACCCTTTACCAGTTGTCGATCATGATGAGGCGCGCAAAAAGACCTTGGTTCGATATAGCGTTGTCAAAAAAGTTACCCCTGAATAAGTATTGAATTTTGTAGTGTTACGCAATTACCCTTTAAGATAAGACATGAGCAAGATTTATGCTGTTGGGGATGTGCAGGGATGCGCACCTTCCCTGAAGTCCTTAATTAAAAAAGTTCCCGCCAAATCAAATTTGATTTTCTTGGGGGACTTGGTTAATCGCGGCCCAGATTCATTGGGAGCGCTGCGCATACTTAAAAAGTTACAAGAAAGTGGTCGCGCTGAATGCATCTTAGGCAACCATGACCTTCATTTGCTAGCCATTGATGCGGGTCTACGCAAACCCAAGGGGCTCGATACTGTCGATGGCATTCTGAAAGCTCCTGATCGTGCAGAACTGATTGATTGGATCCGCAATAGGCCAATGGCCCTTAGCAACGGCAAAGTACTTGCTGTACATGCCGGCGTTCTCCCGCAATGGAGCCTAGAGCAAACACTTGAATACGCACATGAAGTAGAAAAAGTCTTGCGCAAAAAAACTTATAAAGACTTTCTGGCCAATATGTATGGCAATACCTCCAATAAATGGACAAATTCTCTTAAGGGCTATGAGCGCTTAAGAGTAATTACCAACACACTCACACGTTTACGTTTTTGCACACCATCCGGACAAATGGAGTTTGAGAGTGCCCAGGGATTAGAAAAGGGTCCTAAAGGTTACGTACCGTGGTTCAAGGCACCTAAACGCAAAACCGAGGAGACCCTAATTTATTTTGGCCACTGGTCAACACTAGGACTCCTAAGACAAAACAATGTGATTGGTCTGGACACCGGTTGCGTATGGGGCGGCAAATTGACTGCGATGGAAGTCCCGGATTCCAATCAAGACTCTAAAAAATTAGAGATTATTCAAGTGGCTGGCTATAAGCATCCACTACGCATGTAGGCCGCTTACATCCGTTTAAACGCTTTTTCTGCTGCAGTAATGATTGCTGCTACTACTTCGTTATCGTGGGCAATCGAAGTAAATCCAGCTTCATAGGCTGATGGTGCCAAGTAAACACCTTCATCCAACATTGCATGAAAGAATTTCTTAAAAGCATCGATATTGGTTTTAGTCACTTCCTCAAAAGAGGTGGGGACTTTGGATGCAAAATAAAAGCCAAACATGCCGCCTACGCTATCCACAGCAAACGGAATCTGTGCTTTATCAGCAGCTTGCTTTAAGCCAGCCATCAGTTTTTCGGTTTGCGCAGTAAGACATTCATAAAAGCCCGCACGAGAAATAATCTCTAAAGTCTTTAGCCCAGATGCAACGGCGACTGGATTGCCAGATAAAGTACCTGCCTGATAGACATTACCCAAAGGGGCAAGCTTGGACATAATCTCTTTTTTACCCCCGAAAGCAGCCATGGGCATACCGCCACCCATCACCTTCCCTAGGCAAGTTAAATCGGGAGTAATACCCTGCAATGACTGCGCACCCCCTAATGCCACTCGGAAACCCGTCATGACTTCGTCATAAATCAATACCGCACCATGCTTGGCAGTCAGACTGCGCATTGCACCCAAAAACTCACTCGCAGGCTGAATTAAATTCATATTACCGGCAATGGGCTCTAAGATGACTGCTGCAATGTGATCGCCCTGATTTTTAAATACTTCCTCGAGCGCTGCAACATCGTTATACGGCAATACGAGGGTATGCTTTACTAAATCATGTGGCACGCCACCAGAAGAGGGCGCATTTTGAGTTGAATCAGCAAAAGTTAATAAACCTGAACCCGCTTTTACTAATAAGCTGTCAGCATGCCCGTGATAACAGCCCTCAAATTTAATAATCAAATCACGACCGGTATGACCACGGGCTAAACGCAAGGCACTCATCGTTGCCTCAGTGCCGCTAGAAACCATGCGGACCTGCTCAACGCTGGGCATTAATTCACAAAGGCGCTCGGCCAACTCGATTTCACCTTCGGTAGGCGCGCCGTAACTAAAACTGGTTTCTGCTGCTCTTTGTACGGCCTCTACTACTTCAGGATGGGCATGACCAACAATCATGGGGCCCCAGGACATAATTAAATCTATATAGCGCTTATCCTCTGCATCCCAAAAGTAAGGGCCTTTTGCGCGGGTGACAAAACGCGGTGTTCCGCCAACTTGACGAAATGCACGCACTGGAGAATTCACGCCACCCGGAATGGTCTTTTGTGCTCGCTCAAATAAAACGTCGTTTTGTCCCACAATCTTTTCCTCAGTTTGATACTGATATCGATGACAAATTAAATCGCCATCATTTCAAAATCTTCTTTACGTGCACCGCATTCTGGACATGTCCAATTGATAGGTACGTCTTTCCAAAGGGTCCCGGGCGCGATTCCCTCTTCTGGTAAGCCAGCAGCTTCATCGTAGACCCAACCACAAATGAGACACATATAAGTTTTAAATTCCATGGTGCATTCCTAATAGCTTTGTTAACTAATTTGACTCTATTTGATTTTAAGACGCTTTGGTCTCAGAAGAGGCATTTACAAAATCTCGTTTTGCATGCATCTCGAATTTAAATAGACGGCACTCAAGAGGTCCATTAAATAAAGGAGTGCGTTTGGATTCCTTGATGCGTAATTGGCCAGGTAAAGCCATATCTGCAGTCAGTACAAATACATTCCAACCACCAAATGCATCCTTCAAATGCTGACCAAACTGTCTTAGAAATTCAACAAATTTAGGGTCTTGCTCCTCTTCTGCCTGAAGACGCTTCAACGATTCACGGCTTGAACGCTTCGCACTCTGGCGGCCCGTCTCTAAGTTATGTGCAAAACGATCCTCAGGCTCCTCCTGATCGTAGTCAGACTCTCTGCCGCTCTCGCGATCCTGACCGCGACCACCCTTAATCACCAAACGCTCACCATAGGGAGGGTTCAGCAACATGACACCACCCTGAGTATTTCCAGGTGGCTTGCTCGCTAGAGCATCAATCTGCCTTGTCACTGGTAAACCTGGTAATTGAGCGCGCTGCCAATTACCTTTAAACATCGCAACCAATCTCTCATTGATATCACCGCCACTAATACCCAAAGATTGGGCATCTGGGAATTGCTTACGCTTCTCAAGTACTTCTGCCAGCGATGCCTCTTTAAGGGCTGACCAGCGCTTTTGCTCAGCTGGTGTATTAAAGGGCTTGAGCCTTTGAAAACCAAAACCATGTGCGCTGGTCACCAGTGGTCGATAGGCCAGGCGACTTGGTTTGACATCATCACCATACATTCCTGCACGAATTGCTCCTGGCGGAATAGCCAAGGCCATTTGGGCTGCTTCAATTAAGAAAGTGCCGCTACCGCACATTGGATCAAACAAAGTTTGGGATGGCTTCCAACCGGTAATCGATAGAATGCCAGCGGCTAAATTTTCTTTTAAAGGAGCATCACCTTTTTCATCCCGCCAACCGCGCTTAAATAAGGCTTCACCAGAAGTATCTAAGTAGATCGTGACATGAGTTGCCGTTAAATGCGCCTGGACACGCACATCCGGAAATGCTGTATCAATGCTTGGTCTGTCACCAGTCACATCCCGCAAGCGATCCACAATGGCATCTTTAATCTTCAGCGTTGCAAAATTAAGACTTTTTAAGGGTGAGCGATGGGCAGTGACATCGACTCTCAAGGTTTGGTTAGAGTCAAACCACTCTTCCCAAGCTAAGCCACTGGCTAATTTGTATAAATCTTCTTCTTGTCTATATGGCGCTTGGGCCAATTCAAGTAAAACCCGACTGGCAATACGTGAATGGAGATTAAGAGCCATTGCCCCAGCGAGGGGCGCAGCCAAACCAACACCACCAGTAGGGCTTGTTGGAGTAGGCGCAATCACCCACATACCCAAGGCCTTCGAATCTGGACGAGCGGCAATCGTCGCTAATTCATTAGCAAGTGGAACTTCTAGTCCGCCGGGACAAACAACAAAAAATCTCATGAGACTAGCAATCTAAATAGGATGAAAGAGGATGGTGAGTCAAGCCCTTAAGGCTTGAGCACTACCAAAGCAACAATAATGATGAGCAACAGTACGGGCACTTCATTAAACCAGCGATACCAAACTCCAGTTTTTGTATTTTTCTGTTGACGAAATTTTTTCAACAAACTCCAGCAAGCATGGTGATAACCAATCACCAAAATGATAAAGGCTAGCTTAATGTGCATCCATATCTGTCCCGCGCCAATGCCAAAATAAAGCCAGAGACTAAAGCCAAGTAAAACCGCAGGCACAGCCAAGATAGTCATGAAACGAAACAGGCGATCGGCCATTCCTAAGAGGCGCTCATAAGCAAAGCTATTTTTTTCTTCGGCTAAATTTACAAAAATACGTGGCAGATAAAATAAGCCCGCAAACCAAGAGGCAATAAAGACAATATGAAATGTCTTGACCCACAAATATGCATTACCCATATTGATATCCTAAAAAATTAAGTGCGGATCTCGCCATGACCCATCACAACGTATTTGAGAGATGTCAGTCCATCCAAACCGACAGGGCCACGGGCGTGTAGCTTGTCATTTGAAATACCAATTTCTGCGCCAAGACCATATTCAAAACCATCTGCAAAACGGGTACTCGCGTTGACCATCACACTCGCACTATCCACCTCACGTAAAAAACGATGCGCTTGTGATTGATTGTTAGTGATAATGGCATCCGTGTGCTTGCTGCCATAACGTTCGATATGATTCATCGCCTCATCCATATCGGCTACCGTTTTAATGGACAAAATAGGCGCGAGGTATTCAGTCTGCCAATCCTCCTCCGTGGCATCAACCAAGCCCGAGAATCCAGCAGCCTCTAATGTCTTGCGTGTAGCAGTATCTACACGGAGCTCGACACCTTTATCTTGATAAATTTTGCACAGCAAAGGCAATACAGTTGGACCAATATTTTGATTAACCAATAAAGTTTCCATTGCATTGCAAGGTGCGTAGCGCTGCGTCTTGGCGTTATCGCATACTTTTACCGCCATTGCGACATCAGCATCCGCATCGATATAGGTATGACAAATTCCATCCAAATGCTTAATCATTGGCACGCGAGCTTCAGCCATCAAGCGGGCAATCAAACTCTTACCGCCACGAGGAACAATCACATCGATATATTGGGTCATTGTGATCATTTCACCAACGGCACTGCGATCTGTAGTACTGACGACCTGTACCGCATCCATTGGTAAATGAGCGGCAGCTAAACCTGCTTGAATGATTTTTGCAAGCAAGGTATTGGAATCAATGGCTTCAGAGCCACCACGCAAAATGACAGCATTTCCTGATTTCAAACAAAGAGAGGCTGCATCAATGGTGACATTTGGTCGAGACTCATAAATAATGCCAATCACACCCAAAGGGACACGCATTTGTCCTATCTCGATCCCCGAGGCCTGTTTTTGTAATGCAGAAATTTTGCCGATCGGATCATCTAATGAAACAATTTGCTCTAAACCCAAAGCCATCGTTTCGATGGTCTTAGGTGTCATCGTTAAGCGATCAACAAAAGCTGCGTCTTGGCCATTTTTCCTGGCGCGATCTACATCGATCTGATTAACGACTTGAATCTCGCTTGCTTGCTCACGTATTAATTTGGCGATATGTAATAACGCCTGATTCTTTTGTTCGCTAGATGCCCGCGCCATAGCGCGCGAAGCAGCGCGTGCTTTTTGCCCTATTTCCTGCATCATTTCTTTAATTGAAGCACTCATTTTCTGACTTTATATCTACTCTGTATTAAATGGAAATACTACTAACGCAATAAATTGCCCACCAAACGTAATCCGTCCCAGGGATCAGCCGGTAGTTCTGGCACATGAAGGCCCTTTACTTGTCGATCCAACCCAGCCGCTACCTGCATTGCTCTGCGCAATTTAAGTGGCTGAATCCTTTTTAAGGCTGCAGGATAAAGACGCTCCTTATTGCCCCACACCCGATTGGCGCGCATTAATTGCTGAACTGATTCGCCGGCATCACTTGCGACCTTCAGCTTAGATAGTAGTCGAAGCTCTTCAGTAACGCTCCACAGAATAAGAACAAGTGGCTCACCCTCACCCTTCAACCCATCCAGCATTCGATTTAAGCGCGGCAAGTCACCAGCTAACATCGCCTCAGTCAGCTCAAATACGTTATATCGAGCAACCTTCAGAATGGCAACGCGGATCTGTTCTTCAGTTAAAACCCCTTTAGGGTAAAGCAAGCCCAACTTCAAAATTTCTTGGTGAGCTGCAATTAAATTACCCTCTACTTGATCGGCAATGAATTCCAAAGCACGTCGACCCTCTGGCCCAGAACTTACTTCCTGACCTTGCGTCTTTAGTCGTCCAGCAATCCATTGCGACAATAAGCCACGATCAAGAGAATCAATCTGTATAGCCATGCCAGCATCATCTAGGGCAGTAAACCAAGCAGATGTTTTTGTCTTGCCATCCAATTTGGGCAAAATGATACAAACGATTGTTTCTGGCCCATCAGCACCAGTGGACAGAGACGCAATTTGGGCGGCAAAATGCTTTAAAGCATCTGCCCCATCCCGTCCTGGTTTCCCCGTAGGAATGCGTAGCTCAACCCAGCGCTTATCACCAAATAAAGACATGGTCTGCCCCGCGTTCAATAGCGTACTCCAATCAAAACCACGCTCTTGCAGCATCACTTCGCGCTCAGTAAATCCTAATTTTTTTGCTAGACCACGTAGTTGATCGATTGCCTCCATCATCAGTAGAGGCTCATCTCCAGAAAATATATAAAGCGACTTTAAAGCAGCTGCACAAGTGAGCGACTTCAGATGAATTTGCAGGGCATCGCTTTTAACCATGCGATTAAACAATCACTCTTAAAAACTTTTAGATTGCTGGGATTTAGAGGAAGCAGCTAAGCGACGCAAAATCTGGACGGCCAAATCTTTACGCATCAAAGTTAAGAATTGCTGCTGCTGAGCATCGGTAGCTAACACGGTAGAGTTTGAAAAGTCCATATCACGACTGATATAGATTTCTGTATCCGGAAGAATGTCTGCACCCGCAGTATCAATCGCCCTAAAGCCGACGCGAATTGTTAGGCGATAGGCGGAAATTTGTCCGCTGGAGTTGTAAGTCAAAATCTCGCGCCCATATACTTCGTTAGTAATCTCCAACAAAACATCTGCATCTTTTGGATTAATCGCTACTTTTGCATCAGTTCCAGTGAGAATCACTTGCTGTAAATCATTACGCATGGGCGGTGTTGGGGAACCCGTAATCGCAATCACCCTATAGGGTAGATCGACCATCCCGCGCAAACGATAGCCACAAGCAAGCAAGCCACTTACGGGCGTCAAAACAAGCATCCCAAGCATCATTCGGCGCACAGGCAAAAAGTGTGTGCCCAATGTTGACTGCTTTGACTTGAGTTGATTTGCGCTCATATTTTCAGTTAAAAACTTAGGCCACAATATTGATTAGACGTCCAGGCACCACAATCACTTTCTTGGGCGCATTTCCATTGAGTGCCTTGAGGGCTGGCTCACTTTGCAATGCTAGAGCCTCTACCTGCTCTTTGCTAGCATCGGCTGGCACCCGAATATCCCCACGTAATTTTCCGTTGATTTGCAGCATCAAGGTGATTTCTGTTTGGACCAATGCCGCCTCATCCACCAATGGCCATGGGGCGTCTAATAACAAACCATAGGTTTTCACATAACCCATTTCATTCCACAAAGTATGAGTTAAATGCGGTACGACTGGATACAAAACGCGCAACAAAATACCAATGCACTCACGTAATACGGAAGCGCTAATTTCTGCCTTCTCACCAAGCTTGATAGGCTCAAGGATATTGAGCATCTTCATCGCAGCAGAAACTACCGTGTTGTACTGACGACGTTGATAGTCAAAGTTAGCTTGCTTTAAGATCGAGTGAATCTCGCGACGCAACTCTTTCTCTGACTCATTGAAAGCGGTTGGCAAATCAGGATTGGCATTCTCAATTGCCTCTGCTTGACTGCTTGAATACATCCAAATACGACGCAAGAAACGAGAGGCGCCGTCTACACCAGCGCCAGACCATTCCAATTGTTGTTCTGGTGGCGCAGCAAACATCACAAAGAGTCGCGCTGTATCAGCGCCATGCTGATCAATCAGTGCCTGAGGATCAACCCCGTTATTTTTACTCTTCGACATCTTTTCGACGCCGCCGATAATGACTGGCGTACCTGCAAAATCCCCTTTTAATTTAGCGCCTCGTGGACGGCCTTTTTCATCCAGGTCTAATTCGACATCCAAAGGGTTCAACCAAGTTTTTTTACCGGAAGCCTCTTCTGTGTAATAGGTCTCATTGAGGACCATACCCTGAGTTAATAGGTTTTGAAATGGCTCATCAAAGGTGATGATGTCTAAGTCACGCATCACCTTGGTCCAGAAACGCGCATAGAGTAGATGCAAGATAGCATGCTCAATGCCACCAATGTATTGATCCATTGGCATCCAATATTCATTACGGGCATCTACCATTGTCTTTGCATTAGGACCGGTATAACGCATGAAATACCAAGAAGAATCAACAAAAGTATCCATTGTGTCGGTTTCACGACGAGCGGGCTTACTGCACTTTGGACATTTCACATTCAAGAAGTCGGCACGTTTATTTAATGGATTACCACTTCCATCAGGCACGCAATCTTCAGGTAACACTACTGGCAAATCAGCCTCCGGCACTGGCACTGCTCCACAATCATCACAGTGAATGATTGGGATAGGCGTACCCCAATAGCGTTGACGTGAAATACCCCAGTCACGCAAACGGTAAGTGGTTTTAAGCTCACCAATACCCATTTTCTCTAAATCACTGGCTACTGCGGCTACCGCCTCTTCATGAGACATGCTATCGTATTTCCCGCTATTCAAACAAACTACATTGTCTTTTTGAGCGTACCAAGCTTCCCAATGTGTTGCATTAAATAAAGATGACTCACCCTTCAAGGCGATCACTTGCTTAATGGGGAGTTGATACTTCAATGCAAAAGCAAAGTCACGCTCATCATGGGCAGGAACACCCATCACTGCGCCATCTCCATAGCTCATCAATACATAGTTACCAACCCAGACTGGGACGGATTCGTTCGTGAGGGGATGCGTTACATATAAGCCCGTGAACATACCCTCTTTTTCTTGAGTGGCTAGATCGGCTTCAATGACGCTACCTGTTTTGCATTTCTCTATGAAAGCAGCCAATTGGGGATTGCTTAAAGCCGCTTGTGCCGCCAATGGATGCTCTGCTGCTACCGCACAATAGGTAACACCCATAATCGTGTCTGCGCGTGTAGTAAATACATAAAGTAAACCGTCTTGAATAAAATGACCATGGCTATCTTGAACTTCATGCTTAAAAGCAAAACGTACGCCACGACTTTTTCCAATCCAATTTTGCTGCATGGTCTTCACGCGCTCAGGCCAACCTAAGTTATCTAAGCCAGAGAGCAATTGCTCAGCATATGCGGTGATATTGAAGTAGTAGCCAGGAATCTCACGCTTTTCGACTAAAGCGCCAGAGCGCCAACCACGCCCATCAATCACTTGCTCATTGGCCAATACGGTTTGATCTATTGGATCCCAATTAACAAGTTGAGTCTTGCGATAAGCAATTCCCTTTTCGAGCATTTTCAAAAAGAGCCATTGATTCCAACGATAGTAATCTGGACTGCAGGTAGCTACTTCACGCGACCAATCAATTGCCAACCCCATCGCAGCCATTTGCTTTTTCATGTAAGCGATGTTGTCGTAGGTCCACTTTGCAGGGGGAACTTGATTCTGTATGGCCGCATTTTCAGCTGGCATACCAAATGCATCCCAACCCATCGGCATCAGAACGTTATAACCCTGCATTCTGAGTTGACGTGCCATCACGTCATTGATGGTGTAGTTACGTACGTGACCCATATGCAACTTACCGGAAGGATAAGGCAACATTGAGCAGGCGTAATACTTTGGCTTTGGTTTGCCAGAAGCATCTAAAGCATCTTCCGATACCTTGTATACCCCAGCGTTAATCCAATCAGCTTGTGCTGCCGCTTCAATACTGCGGTAGTCATAGTCCTTACTCATTCAATACAACTCTTTTCTTCTTTTTTAATTGACTAATTATTGACGCAAGCCTAGAACATCTTGCATGTCATACAAGCCCGAGCTTTGTGTTTGAAGGAAACGTGCGGCTCGCAAAGCGCCCTCAGCATAAGACTGGCGACTAGACGACTTATGACTAATCTCGATCCGCTCACCCTCTCCAGCAAATAGCACTGTGTGATCGCCAACAATATCGCCACCGCGAATCGTAGCAAAACCAATTGAGCCTGCTCGACGCTCCCCAGTATGGCCTTCACGCGCATACACCGCCACATCAGCCAGCTTCTCACCTAATGCATCAGCAATCACTTCGCCCATCCTCAGCGCTGTACCAGACGGGGCATCCACCTTATGACGATGATGGGCCTCAATCACTTCGATGTCGTAACCTTGGTTCAACATCTTTGCGGCAATTTCTAATAACTTAAAAGTGGCGTTGACACCAATGCTCATATTTGGGGCAAAGATGATTGCTAAACTTTGGGAAGCAATCTTCAGACTATCAATTTGCTCGGCGGTTAAGCCAGTGGTGCCAATAATCATTTTGGTACCGGTTTTTTTAGCTACTTCCAAATGAGCCATCGTGCCCTCAGGGCGAGTGAAATCAATCAGATATTCGGCACCTTCCAATACTTGCGCGATATTGTCAGAAATAATGATGCCGGTAGTTTGACCCAAGAATGCACCCGCATCTTGCCCGAGATATTCTGATGCAGCATGCTCAAGCGCACCAACCAATTGGGCATCAGGCGTTTTTAAAACGGTCTCGATCAATATTTTTCCCATGCGCCCTGTTGCGCCGGCAATTGCAATCTTCATCATTTGATTCTTCGTTTCTTATTTAAGATATTGAGACTGATTGGCATCACTCAGTAATAAACAGATTTACTTTATTACTGAGGTGTAAGCGGATCGCTAGTAGAGGCAGGCGCTTCTGAGGCTGGCGCTGTTGAAGCGGAGGCTGCTGCCGATATATTATCTGTTGTACTAGGCACCAATTGTTCTGGTTGTTGCAATGGAGGCGTCTCAGGACCTTTTCCAGTGCCAGTAACTACTTGCCAGAATGAACGTTTGGTTTTTGCATAGCCATCAATTTCAGCTACCATTTCCACTTCAGTTGGCAATGCATCGCCATCGAACTTGACTACCTTGTCATCCTCAAAAAAGACGGTTACGCGTCTTTCTTTGCCAATCACTTGACGCGCGCGTTTATATTCAAAAATATAATCCCAACGATTTGCATGGAAATAATCCGCCAACAGAGGTGTGCCTAAAATCTGACGAACTTGCTCGCGACTCATGCCAACCTTTAATTTGGAGTACTGCTCACTGGAGATGAAGTTGCCTTGCACAATGTCTGGAACATAAGGCCTAAAAATTGAATTCATCCAGTTCCGCTGCACTTCATCCACACTGGTAGTGCAACCCCCGATCCCGAGACCCATCAACAAGGTGAGTGTCAAGAATCCAAGGCGCGCAGTTTGGCGCGAGTGCTTCGCACAAGGGGTCAAAAGTCGATTAAATAGTTGAAGGCAATTTTGCATGGCTGGCCGTATCATTAAGACCTTGATTTTAGCTCGCAAAGCCATGAATACGAACCAAAACCCTACTCCAGCCGATTTACGGGATATTGGCCTTAAAGCCACAGGCCCACGCATGAAAATTCTTGATTTTTTTCACCAGAACGGGGGCACACATTTCAGCGCAGAGGATGTCTTTAGAGCGCTAGCAAAAGATGATCAAGACATTGGTTTAGCCACGGTTTACCGGGTCTTGACTCAATTTGAGCAGGCTGGCCTACTCATTCGCAGTCATTTTGAATCCAGTAAAGGTGATAGCCGCGCAATTTATGAGCTCAATGAAGGTCAACACCATGATCATCTTGTATGCCTTGATTGTGGGCATGTTGAAGAGTTTGTTGACGAGGCAATTGAAAAAAGGCAGCAAGATATTGCCAAAAACCTTGGATTTACCCTGCAAGAGCACTCTTTAGCCCTTTATGGGCACTGTCAGAAGAAGAATTGCCCCAATAAATCGAAGACTTAATGAAAAAAGACCTCTAAATGAGGTCTTTTTCAGATAATTACTTAATTTTGACAACTTTTAAGTAATTTTAGATACTTTTAATTACTTTACAGCCATCAAGGCCTCGGCTGCATTGAGCATCTGCACTGAATAACCCCACTCGTTATCGTACCAAGCCAATACTTTGACTAATTTTCCGTCAGTTGATACACGGGTTTGTGAGGCATCGTAAATACTTGGGCGAGGGTCATGGTTAAAGTCAATTGAAACCAAAGGCAGGGTGTTAAAGCCCAAAATACCCTTGAGTTCGCCTTCGCTTGCAGTCTTCAAGATCGTGTTGACCTCATCCACACTGGTCGCACGGCTAGCGGCAAAGGTTAAATCAACGACCGAAACATTAATGACCGGTACGCGCATCGCAAAACCATCGAAACGCCCCGCTAGTTCAGGCAAAACCAAACCAACCGCTTTAGCTGCACCTGTTTTAGTAGGAATCATGCTGGTGACTGCAGAACGTGCGCGGCGCATATCCTTGTGATAAACGTCAGTCAACACTTGGTCATTGGTAAAAGCATGAATGGTTGTCATCAAACCAGACTCAATACCAATCTTTTCTAACAATGGTTTGACCAAGGGAGCCAAACAATTTGTTGTACAACTTGCGTTGGAAACAACAATATCGCTTGGCTTTAAGACATGTTGGTTTACGCCATACACAATCGTAGCGTCCACATCTTTTTCACCAGGCGCAGAAATCAGTACTTTTTTTGGCGCCTTGGTTAATGTGAACCATGGCTTTTTCTTTAGATGTGAATTTTCCAGAACACTCTAATACCAAATCCACACCCAATTCACCCCAAGGCGTCTCCAATGGATTACGGGTGGAGAACATTTTGATGCGATCGCCGTTCACCACCATATGATCACCATCTACTTTTACCTCAGCAGGGAAACGACCATGCGCAGAATCATATTGCGTTAAATGCGCATTGATATCAATGTCGCCCATCGCGTTGATCGCAACAATCTTGATGTCACGTCTTGGCTTGCCGTTCACCTGATCTTCATACAGGGCACGCAAAACCATGCGGCCAATACGTCCATATCCATTAATTGCTACACGAATTGTCATTCCATTCCCCTTACTAATATTCAAATTGGTTGTTTACTCATTAGCCTCAGCATGAGCAATGCATTGCTTCACTGTCTTAGTAATCTGATCCACGGTTAAACCAAAATACTCATAGAGCGCAGGCGCTGGGGCTGATTCACCAAAAGTATCAACGCCATGTACGGCGGCGCATCCATACTTCCACCAACCATCGGTCACACCCGCTTCAATCGCAATGCGCGGAATATTGGCTGGCAACACCTTTGCTTTATATGCAGTATCCTGCTGATCAAATACAGTGGTCGAAGGCATAGACACCACCCGAATACCAACACCTTCCTGCTCCAAACGTTCTGCAGTGTGCAGCGCTAAAGCAATTTCTGAACCAGTAGCAATCATCACCGCCTTGATCTTGAGCTTCTGTGGGTCACGCAATACATAAGCGCCGCGTGCAATATCTTTAATCTGCTGTGCATTACGAGAAACGAATGGGCAATTTTGGCGACTAAAGATCAATGCGCTTGGGCCATTCTTACGGGCCACCGCTGCCCCCCATGCCACCGCACTCTCTGTGGTGTCGCAAGGGCGCCAAACCATTAAGTTTGGAATTAAGCGCAAACTTGCGACATGCTCTACAGATTGGTGTGTTGGTCCGTCCTCACCCAAGCCAATCGAGTCATGCGTGAAAACAAAAATGCTACGCAACTTCATGAGAGCAGCCATACGAATGGCGTTGCGACTATAGTCGGAGAAAGTTAAGAAAGTTCCACCAAATGGAATGTAGCCACCGTGCAGGGCAATACCATTCATGATGGCGCTCATACCAAATTCGCGCACACCATAATTAATGTGGTTTCCCCATTGATCAGCACGCACTGGTTTACATGCAGACCAGTTCGTTAAATTCGATCCAGTTAAGTCTGCAGAACCGCCCATGAACTCAGGTAAAGCAGGTGCCAATGCTTCAATCGCATTTTGACTTGCTTTGCGAGTAGCAATTGTTTCTGCCTTTGCTTGGCAAGTTTTTAAATAGGCTTCTAAGGTAGGGGCGAAGTCTTTCGACAAGTCACCTTGCATACGACGTTGCAATTGAGAAGCCAGCTCTGGAAATTTAGTTTTATACGCTTGGAATTGTTTATTCCACTCATGCTCAGCTGCTTGACCACGCTTCTTAAAATCCCATGCTGCATATATATCATTTGGAATTTCAAATGGGGCGTAGGGCCAGTTCAGTGCTACACGAGTAGCAGCAATTTCAGCAGCGCCCAGTGGTGAGCCATGCACCTTATCACTACCAGCCATATTAGGCGAGCCTTGACCAATCGCAGTCTTACAGCAGATGAGTGTTGGCTTGTCGCTTTTCTTAGCCTGTGCAATCGCTGCAGCTACCGCTTGCGCATCATGGCCATCTACGGCGCGAATGACATTCCACCCATAAGCCTCGAATCGTTTTGGCGTATCTTCATTGAACCAAGAAACCACTTTGCCATCAATAGAAATACCGTTGTCATCCCAGAGTGCAATTAACTTATTTAACTTCAGCGTACCAGCCAATGAACAAACTTCATGACTGATACCCTCCATCAAGCAACCATCTCCTAGAAATACATAGGTATGGTGATCTACGATTTTGTGACCGGGACGATTAAATTCTTCAGCAAGTAATTTTTCTGCAAGCGCCATTCCAACCGCGTTTGAAATACCTTGACCCAATGGTCCTGTGGTTGTCTCTACGCCAGGCGTCATTCCATACTCTGGATGACCTGGGGTTTTGCTGTGCAATTGACGGAAATTTTTTAACTCGCTCATTGGCAAGTCATAGCCAGTCAGATGTAAAAGTGCATAGAGCAACATCGATCCATGTCCGTTTGATAAAACAAAACGATCACGGTTCATCCAATGTGGATCGGTTGGATTGTGCCGTAGGTGCTCATTCCATAGACCAACAGCAATATCAGCCATGCCCATTGGCATGCCAGGATGGCCAGAATTAGCCTGCTGCACTGCATCCATGGATAAGGCGCGAATAGCATTTGCCATTCGTATTTGAAGGTTCGACATTCTAAAAGTGGTCCCTGGGAAAATAAATTAGCTATATTTCAGTAATGCCTCAATTTTATCTTCCCAGCCCATGGCAATCCGAAAAGCCAACCGAGCTCACACCCGAGCTAGCCCATCATCTGCGTGTTCGACGCATTCCACCGGGTGAAAACTTCCCCATATTCGATGGAAAAGGGCAAATAGGCCAAGCTCACCTGCTTTCCTTAACTGGAAAGAGTGGTCTGGCGCAGATTAGTCAAATTCGCAGTGATACCCATCGGGAGTCTCCTTACGCGATTACTTTGGCACAAGGGTTGGCCGGAGGGGACAAAATGGACTGGACAGTCGAAAAAGCTGTAGAAACTGGCGCTCAAGTAATCGCCCCCTTGCAATGCGAGCGTTCAGTACTCAAATTAACCCGCTCAAGCGACCAGGAACGCGCCCAAAAACGTTTACTCCACTGGGTTGGGATTGTGCAAGCTGCATGCGAGCAATGCGACAGAACGGTATTTACCCAAGTTGAGCCCATTCAGAACTTGGCGGATTATCTTAAGGCGCCCCAAAAGCCATCCCTCAAGCTGCTTTTAAGTCCAGATGCCACTCAAAGCATGTATTCCGTACTCTTAGAAAATGGACCGCAAGATATTATTTTAATGATTGGCCCAGAAGGCGGTCACTCTCCAGAAGAAGAGGCTTTGGCAGAACGTGCTGGGTATCAAATTGTTTCCCTAGGCAGCCGAGTCCTAAGAACGGAAACGGCCGGAATCGTTGCGATCACGGCCGTACATAGCGTTTGGGATGCTCAAATACAGAAAGAACTACAAAAAGCTCTAAATAATTCTTAGAGCCTTCTATTTAGGCGAACGAGTAGAAGACGCGATAAGGTGTGCGACGTTCTGCCCAGAAATCGACAGCATCACGGAACACATCTAACAATGTCTCACGAGCCTCTTTGTCAAACTTCTGCGTGCAAGGCAAACCTTCCAACACCACTACAAAACCGGGTTGAGGGCCTGATTTATCGATAGTGGTTGTTAAGGCATCCAATAAAGGATCAAAATTTTTCGCTTGCTGCTTGGTGAAAGTATAGGCAATGGCAATAGCCTCCAACACCTCACCTTTGGTCAGTGCATGAGCGCAATTAGCGTAAATAAAGTGCTGACCAAGCTCCGTAGCCGCTTCCTGCAGATCAGGCGTACGGAAAGCACGAATAGATTGGACGATATTAGGCCGTACACTGCGCAACATAGCAGGCGGTCCGGCATCGCGAACGGCCAAAGCGGCACGCCAAGAAGCTGTCACTTTTTTCCCCGAAACTTGATTTGCTGCATAGGTTTGTAGACGAGATAAACCGCCCTGTGCATACACGTTGGCAGCAGATGATTCGGTTTCAAGACGATCATTACTATCCCAACTTTCAGCGCGGCTATGTTCGTCAAATCCTACCGTATTGTTGTTTTCTGAGCGATTATTCATGATGGGTGCTAGGTTACCCCTAACACGCCATCAAATCAAGCCCAAAAAGAGTGCATTTTATATAAACCTTTGATTTATATAAGAATAATAAATGTTTGTTATCACTAACTTACATTTAAAAAATTGCTTAAGACACCCCTCTTGCATTGCTAGCCGCCTCTACAACCGCCAAAGTAGTCACATTCACAATACGGCGAACCGTTGCTGCCGGAGTAAGAATGTGAATAGGCTTAGCAACACCAAGCAATAGTGGTCCAATTGCAATGCCATTGCCCGCCGCTGTTTTCAGCAAGTTGTATGAAATATTTGCAGCATCCATATTCGGCATCACCAATAAATTGGCATCGCCTTGCAGTGATGATGAAGTCACTGCACCGGCACGAATTGTTGCATCTAATGCGCTATCACCATGCATTTCGCCATCAATCTCGAGCGCAGGATCTGCTTTCTGAATTAAAGCCAATACTTCACGCATTTTGATTGCCGATGGCGCATTGCTTGATCCAAAGTTTGAATGCGACAAGAGCGCTACTTTTGGAACAATACCTAATTTCCGCATTTCACTAGCAGCCATCAAAGTAAGTTCGGCTAATTGCTCTGCAGTTGGATCGAGATTGATGTGAGTATCAACTAAGAACACTTGGCGCCCAGGAAGAATTAAGCCAGACATCGCACCGTAAACATTCGCACCAGGTTCATGGCCAATCACTTCGTCAATATATTTCAGATGGGTAGCAAGATTACCTATCGTTCCCGAAATCATGCCGTCTGCCATACCCTTTTTAACCAACAGGCTACCGATCAAACTATTACGACGACGCGTTTCTAATTTTGCATAGGCCTCTGAAACACCTTTGCGCTCAGTCAAGCTAAGGTAGGTTTGCCAGAAATCACGGAAACGTGCATCGCTTTCAGGATTCACAATCTCAAAGTCTTCACCAGCCTTCATGCGCAAGCCAAACTTGTCGATGCGGTACTCAATGACAGCAGGGCGACCAATCAGAATGGGTGTTGCAAGACGCTCATCAATAATGATTTGGACCGCACGTAAGACGCGCTCATCTTCACCTTCGGAGAACACAATACGCTTCTGATTAGCAGGTACATTTTTAGCAATGCTGAACAAGGGCTTCATCAAAGTACCTGAGTGGTACACAAACTGCTGGAGCTGATTGCGGTAAGCATCGAAGTCTTTAATCGGACGCTGCGCAACACCATCATCCATCGCCGCTTTTGCAACTGCTGGAGCAATCGCTGTAATTAAACGCGGATCAAATGGCTTTGGAATTAAATAATCAGGGCCAAAAGAAAGGTTTTCAATGCCATAGACTGAGGTAACCACCTCACTCTGCTCAGCTTGTGCCAGCTCAGCAACTGCTTTAACCGCGGCTACTTCCATGCCACGAGTGATAGTAGTTGCGCCCACATCTAAGGCACCGCGGAAGATAAATGGGAAGCATAAAACGTTGTTGACCTGATTGGGATAGTCAGTACGACCAGTGGCCATCACTGCATCAGGGCGAACTGCTTTTACTTCCTCAGGCAAAATTTCTGGTGTTGGATTTGCTAATGCATAAACCAAAGGCTTATCAGCCATTTTCTTCACCATATCTTGCTTCAGTACACCACCAGCAGATAAGCCCAAGAAAATGTCAGCCCCTTCAATTGCTTCAGACAGCGTTCTCAATTCTGTCTCTTGGCAGAATGGCTCCTTTTCAGGATCCATTAATTCTTTACGACCCTTGTAGGCAATACCAGCTAAGTCAGTCACCCAGATATTTTTACGTTGGATGCCTAAATCAACCAATAAATCTAAACAGGCCAAAGCTGCAGCGCCAGCACCTGAGGTAACCAGTTTCACGTCACCCACATTCTTACCGACTACTTTTAAGCCATTCAGAATCGCAGCTGCTACCACGATCGCTGTGCCATGTTGATCGTCATGGAAAACCGGGATTTTCATCCGTGCTTGCAATTTACGTTCAACTAGGAAGCAGTCAGGCGCCTTAATATCTTCTAGGTTAATGCCGCCAAAAGTAGGTTCAAGTGCAGCAATAATCTCAACCAACTTCTCGGGATCGGTTTCATTAACCTCAATATCGAATACGTCGATACCAGCAAACTTTTTAAATAGAACAGCCTTACCCTCCATCACCGGCTTACTTGCCAGCGGGCCAATATTTCCAAGGCCCAGTACGGCAGTACCGTTGGTGATCACGCCCACTAAATTTCCTCTAGCGGTATATCGAAACGCATTTGCCGGATCTTTAGCAATCTCTTCGCAAGCAGCAGCTACCCCAGGGGTATAAGCCAGCGCCAAATCGCGTTGATTGGTTAACTGCTTAGTGGGGGCAATCTCAATTTTTCCAGGAACTGGAAACTCATGATAGTGAAGGGCTGCCGCTCTTAAATCGGCAATTTCTTGTTCTTTGTTGCGTTCTTTGCTCATCGATTAACTCATTATTAAGTCATAGTGAAGTTTCTTATTCTAGTCCTCTCGCGTGGCGAAGGTCCAAGAGTCCTAAAATGGGGCATGTCTTCTCAACTTGGCGAATTCGAACTCATAGCCCGTTACTTCAAAATGGAGTCGGATGCAATGCTTGCCCAGGGCAAATCCGACGCTGGTTCACGAGTCCTGCTTGGGATTGGTGATGACTGCGCCATCCTAAAAGAAGCGGTGGGCGAAGAGCTGGCGATTACAAGCGATATGCTGGTTGAAGGCAGGCATTTTTTCAAGAATGTCGACCCTCGGTCCCTAGGATACAAAGCCTTAGCCGTAAACCTCTCAGACCTTGCTGCCATGGGCGCAAAGCCACTAGGTTTCACTTTAGCGTTAGCACTACCGCATGCTGATGGGCACTGGCTAGAGGCCTTTAGCCAAGGTCTATTTGAGATCGCCAATAAATACACATGCCCCCTCATTGGGGGTGACACAACCGCCGGACCTCTAACCATCTCGATCACTGCATTTGGCTCTATTCCCAAGGAAAAAGCCATTCGTAGATCAGGCGCAAAAGTACAGGATGACATCTGGGTTTCAGGAACGCTGGGTGATGCAAGATTGACTCTTGCTGCACTGCGTCATGAATTAACCATCTCTGCGCCCGACCTCCAATCAATTCAAATGCGCATGCACCAACCTGAACCGCGTATCACTCTTGGGCAAAGTCTCCAAGGCGTTGCGAGCGCCGCGCTTGATATTTCAGATGGCTTACTGGGGGATCTGATGCACATCCTTGAGCAGTCTCATGTTGATGCGGAAATATTACTTGGGAAATTACCTAAATCTGGGCTGCTATTGCAGCAAAGTGAAACTATCCAGAATCAGTTTGCTGCCTGTGGTGGAGATGACTATGAATTGTGTTTTACAGCCAAGCAAGAGCAGCGTGATCGCTTAAATCAAATCAGCCAAGAACTATCTCTTCCCCTGGCTCGAATTGGTACTATTAAAGCCATGCGCAATAGCAAGCCCTCCATTGATTTAATAGACTCTACTGGTCAACTGCTCGATAAAGATGCCACGGCCAGTCTGCTGCGATCTTTTGATCACTTTGCATGAATCTGCATATCAACACAACAACTAGTGCGACCCCGACACTAGGCTGGGTCTTCCAAAAGATCAACCGAATCCTGGCATTTGGCTTTGGCAGCGGACTAAGTCAAATCGCACCCGGTACAGCAGGCAGTCTTTGGGCTTGGGCAACATTTCTCATTGGGACTCTATTTTTAGAGCGCTGGCAATGCTGGTGGATTATTGGCATTGGGCTTGTTTTGGGCTGTCTGATTTGTGGCCAGGTGAGTGAAGAATTAGGCAAAAAAGATTTTGGTGGCATTGTTTGGGATGAAATAGTGAGCTTTTGGTTGATCTTGCTGCTTATCTCGCCCAGCTCTATTTACTGGCAGCTATTGGCATTTGCTCTCTTTCGATTTTTCGATGCGGTAAAGCCAGGCCCCATTGGATGGATTGATCGCTATTTCAAAACCCTCGAAGGGAATACCAGCGATACTCCCTCAAGCCATTTTGAAATCTGGTGGCGAGGCTTTGGTATCGTGGTCGATGATTTGGCTGCGGCCTTCTTCACCCTGATAGCCTTTGCTCTCGTTCAAGTTACCCTAAAACAATTCTCATAAATGAATCTAAGCCTGAGTCAAGCGGTTGCGAATGCCTTGATTGCGCGAGGCTGGACTTTGGCGCTTGCCGAATCCTGTACTGGCGGCCTCGTAAGTGCTGCACTTACTGAATTACCAGGCTCTAGCGCTTGGTTTGAGCGCGCTTATATCACCTATAGCAATCAAGCTAAAGTAGAGTGCTTGGGCGTACCAATCGAAATGATTGACTCCTTTGGCGCAGTCAGTGAACCGGTGGCAATCTCGATGGCACAGGGCGCAAGAAAGAATGCTGCGGTCAATGTCGCCATTTCTATTACAGGTATCGCTGGCCCCACTGGTGGCTCACCCGAAAAGCCAGTGGGAACGGTCTGCTTTGCTTGGGCGCTGGGTGATGATACAAAACACACCACCTACAAAACCATGCACTTTGAGGGTGACCGCTCGAGGGTACGCATGCAAGCTTGTGAATACGCCCTCACTGAGCTTATTCACTTACTTGCCAGCCATCCATAAGCAAGGATTATTTCATCCAACCTTTGTGATGGAAGTACCACAGCGGGATAATCGCCGAGATCAACATCAACACCAGCGCTAATGGATAGCCCCACTCTAAATCCAGCTCAGGAATATGTTTGTAATTCATACCCCAGATACTGGCCAATAAAGTTGGTGGCATCAAGGCAACCGATACCACCGAGAAGATCTTAATAATCTTACTTTGGTTCAGATTAATAAAACCTACCGTAGCATCCATCAAGAAGTTGATCTTATCGAACAAAAAAGCAGTATGGTTTTCAAGAGAATCAATGTCGCGCAAAATCTGGCGCGCCTCTTCCTGTTGCTCATCAGAGAGTAATTTACTGCGCATTAAAAAAGATAAGGCGCGGCGCGTATCCATCACATTACGACGAATACGACCATTCGTATCTTCTTCTTTAGCAATGGTTTCCAAAACCTCTTCCGCTTCCGAGTCATTAATGTCATCGGAAAGTACTTTTTTTCCTGCCAGCTCGAGGTTTTCATAAACCTCTTCCAAGGCATCTGCAGAATATTCAGCATCGGTTGAATACAGATCAAGCAACACATCTTTTGCATTACTCACAGAACCAGGACGCAAACGCGCGCGTAAACGCACCAAACGGAAAACGGGTAAATCTTCATCGTGAATGGAGAATAAGACTTGTTTGGTCAATACAAAAGCCACTCGAATATTTCGGGAGGTTTCCTCTTCATCCAATAAGAAATCGGTGCGAATATGCAAGTGACCGTCATCCGCTTCAAAATAGCGGGCTGATGCTTCTAAGTCGCCCAAATCATCCAATTCAGGCAATAAGACACCAAAAGCTTCTTTAATCCAGACAAGCTCTTCCTCTTCTGGATCAACCACGTCGATCCAAATCGGATTTGAATATTGCAACAATTCATTGCGATCTTCGACTTGCTCTTGAGAGAGTCGGCCATTTTGTAGGACGAACAAGTTGATCATGGTGGACTCCTAAGGAATGTGCGCTAGTTTATCCTATAGAGATAGTAGTTTCATTAAACTAAGCGCAAATCAAATGAACTCAAACCCAAAAACCTTTAACGAGCAACTCCAATCCACATGGGCTTCCCAAGGCAGTATGCTGTGTGTTGGGTTTGACCCAGACCCAAAGCGCTTGCCCCCATCGCTTCAGGGGAAATCTGAAGGTATTTTTGAGTTTTGCCGAGAGATCGCTGATGCCACGGCTGATTTAGTCTGCGCCTTTAAGCCCCAGTTTGCCTACTTTGCTTCCCAAGGCGCGGAATCCCAGCTAGAAAAACTCGTCAAGCACCTTAAAAATAAATATCCTCATATTCCAGTCATACTGGACTCAAAACGGGGAGATATCGGCAGTACTGCCGAACACTATGCGCTCGAAGCCTTCGATCGTTATGGGGCTGATGCAGTAACCGTTAACCCTTACATGGGTTTTGATTCAGTAGAGCCCTACCTCAAACACGCCGGTAAAGGTGTCATTGTGTTGTGCCGCACCTCCAATCCCGGTGGATCAGATCTCCAATTTTTAAATATTGCCCCCAGCGGCGAACCGCTTTACTTGCATGTAGCTCGCTTAGCGGCAGAAAAATGGAATAGCTCGGGTCAATTAAGCCTGGTGGTGGGTGCCACATTCCCAGATGAAATTGCCAAAGTACGAGCTATTGTGGGAGAAATGCCTCTTTTAATTCCTGGGATTGGTGCTCAAGGTGGCGATATTGATGCAACCGTCAAAGCCGGCAGCATCGCTCATCGTCCCGGGACAGGCATGATGATCAACTCATCTAGGGCGATTCTGTATGCCAGTTCAGGCGCAGACTTTGCAGCCACCGCTCGAGCGGTGGCTATCAGCACCAGAGATGCACTTCGGGCTGCAGTGAAAATTACCGACTAGCAGCTTTTTTGGGGACTGGCGCCAGGACAACCCGATCCATGTTCTCCAAAATAAAATCTTGCCGTGCAGGAAAATTGAAATTGGCCCGGCGACAATATTGCGTCTTATCAAAGCATTTTGGGGCCGGGAGGGCTGCTGCCAAAATCGCAGCCTGCTCTCTACTGAGATTTTCTGGGCTGACGCCAAAGTAATGTACAGAAGCTGCGCCAATACCAAAAACCCCTTCACCCCACTCGACTGAATTTAGGTAAATCTCAAAAATACGCTGCTTTGTAAGCATGAGCTCTAATAAGCCAGTAATGATTAATTCTTGCGTTTTGCGGAAATAGTTTTGCTCTGAGGATAGAAAAAGATTTTTTGCCAACTGCTGCGTGATAGTTGAACCACCTCTTAAAGCAATCTTAGACTGACTCCCATGTTGGTGAGCTTGCTCTTTATTTTTTTCCCTAGGCTTTTTGCATATCCTCAACACGCACACCCTTGTGCTGAAAAAAGATATCGTCTTCACTCACCAAAATAGCCCGCTTTACATTTGCTGAGATCCGGTTATATGGTGTCCAAGTTTTTTGGATGGGGCACGAAAGGTGCCAAGAACACAAGCGCCATTGCTCGGATCGTTGAAAAGCGGTGCTACTTGGATTGAGCGTACTCCATACGCCAATCTGAATCACAAAGTAGATTTGCATCGCTAGCAAACTACCCAATACACACTTCAGAAAATAACTGAGCCAGCGCATAGGTTTAACTGCGCAGTGCTGCCAGTACTGCACGTGGATCAATTGAATGGGCTAAGTTTGCTCCTCGCCAAATTAAGAAGGCGTCTGCAGCCTGCTCTACCAGCATACCCAAGCCATCACTGACACGGGCTCCATGCCCTATCGCCTGCTGCATAAAGGGGGTTATCTTCCCATAGACCATGTCATAGGCAAATGAACTTGGGACAAAAATAGTAGAGGCCGCACCTGCAGTCAATGGAGACTGATCAGCAAGCCCAGAAGCTGTGGCATTAATGACCAGGTTGAACGGCGCAGGCGTCTTGGTATGAGACTCAAGATCAGATAGCGTGCATGCGCTGAATATGACCTCTTTAGTCTTTGCCAACTGCGCAAACATATTTACCAACTCAAGCGCTTTTTGATCAGTCCGATTGGCAATCGTCAAGCTGGCTGGTAACTGCTCCAAAAGCGGCCCGATCACACCGCGGGTGGCACCACCAGCACCCAATACCAGCACTCTTGCGCCCTGCAGTGAAATACCTTGTGCTAATAGATCTCTTATTAAACCAGCGCCATCGGTGTTGTCTCCATAAAGCTTGCTATCTGACATCCAAAGGGTATTCACAGCTCCTGCTAGTTGTGCACGCGGGGTTAAGACATCAGCAAGTGCATACGCCTCTAACTTGAATGGCACAGTGACATTCATACCCTTACCACCTGCAGAGAAAAACGTACTCACCGCCTGCTCAAATGCATTGAGCTCAGGTTCTAATCTGCCGTAATGAATTGCTTGCTTTGCTTGTTCTGCAAAGCGATGGTGAATACTGGGTGACTTGCTATGAGCGATCGGATTGCCAGCCACAGCATATACATCTACCCCTGGATATTGGGCAGGATCGATATGAATTGAGGATGGGCTTGGTGGGTTCATACTAGTTAGAGGATAAGCTAATTTTTAGAATTTGATTGGTGGCGTAGCTCTAAGTGGTCAACACTATCGCGAGTAAATTCAAAGGTGGAAACCCAATCGAGCACATCAATCTGATTGCGCATTGCAAGCGGAAATGGTCCAAAGGGGGCAGAGGCCCGCACAATGGCAAGAGCTTGACGATCGAGCTCTGGATTACCTGAGCTACGTCCAATACTCACTCCATCTTGCCCTTTTGCATTACTAGTAATCCTTCCTTGAGAGTCAACACTGATCACAATCACCAAGCTGCCATATAAAGGTCGGCCATTAGCCTGTGGAAAAAAGGTGCTGCCATAGACTTCAATCTTTTGACGCATTGCATCGAAATATTGAGCAAAAGAAACCGCTTTTGTACTAGCTCCACTCAGGACCACGCGGCGCGGTTGGCGTCCATTCGCTTGCAAGCGTTTTGCAAGTTCTGCTTCTAGTGAATTCAGTTGGGTCTTAAGTTTCTGCTCTTCGCCACTCTTGCCGCCACTAGTACGTGCTCGTTGTGCATCAAGCTTTGCCAACATTTGTTTTTGCTGCTTCTCCAAAACCTCAATGCGGGCTTGGGCCCCCAAGCGAGCACGATGCAATGCCGTGGCATCTTGCTCATCAGCGCTACCACCACCCTGTAAATCGGCCTGCGCTAATTTATTTGCTTGTTTTGGAGCTTGTTGATGACTTGCATTTACAAGCACCACACTTAAAGGGGTATTGAGACGCCTGTTTTGAATTTCACCTATTCCCCAACGGAAGGATAGAAAAATCATGTGAATTAAAAGTGAAACGACTAAGGCGCAGTACAAGGGATGCTGCTGCCAGGCACTACGAAGGAAGTCTTTAAATGCAATCGCCTTCACTACTACATTGGAGTGCTCTAGCTTAGCTGGGATTGGCATCATCAGTTGAAGCTTCCACAGGTTCTGCGGTATCAGGAGTTTGTTCAGACACTTTTTCAATAGACTCAAGCTCCAATACGCGCACGCTAGCACTCAACTGCAAGAGATCAATGCTATCGATCACCACTTTCGCGCGCGTCATTCTTAGATGGGTTGCCAACTCAGGAATTGGTAAATGCAGGGGAATCGGCTCTACTCTAGACATACCCTCTTTAAGGTGGCGTACATAGACGGTTTTTGCATTAGGCTCTTGCTCAATCCAACGCAAACACCAGTATTTCTCCATACGATCTTGGTACTCTGCATAGGCCTGATAGCAAGATTCAAAATCCGCAGCAATAGCCATGAGCGCAGAATCCTTAGGGGCAAACGGCGCCACCATCTTGGCCGTTACGCCATGTTTAGCTAAAGCAATCAGCTGCCATTGATTTACTAAATCAGCATAGCGCCTTAAGGGAGAGGTACTCCAGGCATAGCAATCCAAACCCAAGCCTTCGTGCGGACCGGGCTGCGTCTGCATCCGAGTACGCAATGGACCCCAACCTTTTTGTGTACGAAACAATCCTGGTAGACCGTGTTCAGCCAATAAGCGCCCAGCAGCGCTATTGCAATAAATCATCCATTCAGAAACGATCGTATCCAAAATCGAGCCACGCTGACGGGGAGTAATTTCTACCCGCTCAATTCCAGCTACTTTTTTAATCTGGAAGTGAAAATCTCGAGCCAAGGCATTGGGATCAATCACACCCAATTGTTCTGCTCGCAAGCCATTCGCAAGACGTCTCTCTTGGCGCCCTGCATGCAATAACTTTGCTGCTCTCCACAAAATAGCAAGCTCATGACGATAGGGAAAATCCACACCTTCATCAGCTAAAGCCTCATCTGTAACTCGGTGCTCCAAATCTTCCAGGCGCAAATTGGCGGCAATGGGCACCATTTCAGCGCGCATGTGCAAAGAGTCGGAAATAAGCCCGCCTTCCCCATTAATCTCGACATAAAGCGATAGGGATGGCCGAGATGCGCCCGCATCCAGAGAAAATTGTTCTATCACAGCAGGAGGCAGCATGGTGATTTTGTCACCCGGAAAATAGACCGTTGACATCCTCTGACGTGCTAGCTGATCCAATACATCATCCCTTGCAATTACCAAACCTGGGGCAGCAATATGCACACCAATTTGATGATTTCCGTTTGGTAATAGGGTCACGGACAAGGCATCATCAATTTCTGTAGTTCCTGAATCATCGATTGAGAAAGCACTTACCTCCGCAATCGGGAGCTCTTGTATTGCTGCCGCGTAAGCGCCTTGATCAATAGTGATACCAGGGTTGTAATGGGCGCCCTTTGGAAAATATGACTTCAGGAACAAGCCCTGGTGATAGTCCAAAGGGGAAGCAATTGCCTTGCAACGAATCATTAATTGCGCCGGTGTTTCTCCGGTCTGCGTGCAAGCCGCACTCAAAGCCTTATAGGCTGAAGTATTTTTATCTGGAGCAAACAATAATTGGTGCGCCTGAGATTTCAAGTCTTCAGGAAAGATGCCCACAATCAACTCTTCTTGCCAAATCGTTTGTTGCTCTAATTCTTTTTTCTTACGCTCTAATGCAGCTAAACCTGCTTGCAATTGCTCTAGTGGCGCCCTTTGGAAACGACCTCTGCCTTTGCGGCGAAAGAAAACGGGAGCGCCTTGCAGTGCAATTGCCAAGGAAGCTTGCTGAGAAATACTCGCGCCAGCACCAAAATATTCTTGTGATACTTCAAGCAAACTAAATTCTTCTTCAGGAGCGCAGTCCCACAGAAACTGCAAATCGATTTCTGTGGATAAAGAGTGTGCTTCATCCATTACCAGTTGGGCTTCTGGTTTTTCAAATCGAAGCCACACTTCTTTGGCTTTCAGTTTGATCTTTTTGCCGGTCAGACTCGTGGCTTGCCATGATTGAGCATCGCCTTCACCAGAGGTAGATTGCACCGTGGCGATTTTGATATCGCCACCTTCTTCGTATAAGAGATGCATATTTAGAGGGAGATTCCGCCGCTGGCCTCAAGCGCTACGCCATTGACGTAGCTTGCTTCATCACTCGCTAAAAATAAATACACATTGGCCATTTCCTCAGGAGTACCCAAGCGTCCTAACCAACTTCGTTTTTCGATATCTTTTAGGATATTTTCTGGCATGGCTTTGACCATTTCAGTGGAAATAAATCCTGGGCAGACAGCATTGACCCGAATTCCCTTGGGGCCCAATTCACGTGCCCACGTTTTGGTAAAGCCAATGACACCAAATTTCGTTGCCGAGTAATTGGTTTGTCCAAAATTACCGTAGATACCCACCACACTGGAGGCATTCACAATCGCACCTTGACCCGCTTCAAGCATATGCGGCACAATCAATTGGGTGCAGTTAAAAACACCTTTGAGATTGACGTCAATGACTGCATCAAATTGCGCCTCAGTCATCTTCACTAGACGCGCATCTTGTGTAATGCCCGCGTTATTAATCAAGATATCAATCCGACCATAGCGTTGCATGATTTGATCTACCGCAGCTTGAATGCTGGCACGCTCAGTCACGTTCATCACATAGCCCTCAGAGCCAGGAATCTGTGCAGCAGCATTTTCAACTGCCACAGGATTTACGTCAGCAATGATTACTTTAGCGCCCTCCTGGGCAAAACGTTGTGCTGTAGCAAAACCGATGCCCTTGGCCGAGCCCGTAACAATCGCCACTTTATCTTCTAAACGTTTACCCATCTTTTTCTTTCTATATCGCGAGTCGACTTATAGTGCGCTCAATATTTTTTGGTGCACGCCACCAAATCCGCCATTACTCATCACCAAGATGTGATCGCCTGGCTTGGCCTCACTAACAACCGCATTGACCAAAGCATCTAAATTATCAAATGCTTTTGCCTTATCAGCCGCCACCGTATTTAAGGGAGAAAACACTTCCGTAAGATCCCAACCCAAGGACTCTTTTCCTGCATTTGCCCCATAGGCAAATACTTTGTCCGCCATACTTAAGCTATCAGGCAACTGGGCTTTCATCACACCGAGTTTCATCGTGTTCGAGCGTGGCTCCAGTACGGCCAAGATGCGCGCCTGCCCAACACGACGACGCAAGCCATCTACCGTAGTGGTAATCGCTGTAGGGTGATGCGCAAAATCATCATAGACAGTGATGTCATTTCGAATGCCAATCGTTTCTAGACGTCGCTTTACATTTTTAAATTGCGCTAATGCTTTAGCACTATCGACTGGTGAGATGCCAATATGATTGGCTGCAGCAATTGCAGCCAATGCGTTGAGTTGGTTATGGCGCCCCATTACCCCAGAGTCTGGAGCCCATGTCACTTGAGCAAGCTCTTTACCCAAATGCAACACACTAAAGCCGTCATGTGCTTGGGATACCAAAGACCATTCATTCTGAGCGGCTTGCCCAAACCGCTCCACAGGCGCCCATGCACCGCGAGCAATGACTCGCTCCAAGGCAGGCTCCTCACCGTTGACTACCAATAAACCATCACCAGGTACAGTTCGAACGAGATGATGAAATTGAGTTTCGATTGCCAAGAGGTCCGCAAAAATGTCGGCATGATCAAATTCCAAGTTATTCAAGAGCGCTGTTCGCGGGCGGTAATGAACAAATTTGCTGCGTTTATCAAAAAAGGCGGTGTCATATTCGTCTGCCTCGATAACAAAGTACTCACTCTCGCCCAAGCGCGCTGATACCGTGAAATTGAGAGGAACGCCCCCAATCAAATAACCAGGCTGATAACCATTAAATTCCAAAATCCAGGTCAGCATGGCCGAGGTGGTTGTTTTCCCATGCGTACCCGCAACTGCTAAGACGTGCCGTCCAAATAAAACTTGTTCACCTAACCACTGAGGGCCAGAGGTGTATGGCAAACCTTGGTTCAGAATAGCTTCCATCAATGGATTGCCGCGAGAAACCACATTCCCAATCACAAATAAATCAGGCATCGTCTCAAACTGCAATAATTGGTCAGGAGAAAACCCCTCGATGAGCTCGATGCCCTGAGACTCAAGCTGAGTGCTCATTGGCGGGTAGACGTTCGCATCGCAGCCGGTAACTCGATGACCGGCTTGTCGTGCGATTGCGGCAATGCCGCCCATGAATGTGCCGCAAATGCCCAAGATATGAATATGCATCATCGAATTTTAGCTAAGGACTCGCTATGAACCGCAGACAATGGATCACCATCATCGGAATTTGTTTTTTAGCCCTCATGGCAGGCGCATTTAGCTCGCATTGGTTTTCTCAAAACAGGGCTGTAAATGAAGAGGCCGTCAAAGCAGTATTTACTAATGAATGGCAGTCACCTGATGGAAAGGCGATCAATACCAGCGCATGGGAAGGAAAAGTGCTGGTTCTCAATTTTTGGGCCTCCTGGTGCCCCCCATGCGTTGAAGAAATGCCACAATTGGATCAGCTGCAAAGGCAATTTTCCGGGAAAAATGTCTTATTTGTAGGCATCGCCGTTGATTCACCCTCTAACGTACGTGATTTTCTTAAAAAGACACCAGTTTCTTATCCGATTGTGATGGGTGGAATGAATGCCAGCAGTATTTATAAGTCGCTTGGCAATACCCAGTCCGCCCTACCTTATACCGTTGTGGTCTCTCCGCAAGGCAAAGTGATCGACACTAAATTGGGTAAGATAGATGAAGATAGCCTTAAAAAGGCAATAAATTCGGCTTTTTAGCAACAATTAATTCAATTTAACCAATTTTCTTAAAACCCCTTCTAGATAACGAGGGGTAATATTTTTCAGCAAAATGCTTTAACTTCGCTCAAAAATATAAAAACTCCCCAGTTTTCAGGGAGTTTTTATGAGCTTGCGAGGTATACTTTATGCATTATTGAAGCACCTGCTTTGATTGAAAAGCGGCTTTGTAGCAAAAAGTGTAATTTCCTTATTAACACCTAACTGCATTTAAAAATATCGATCTATGTCGAAAAAAGCTTCAATTCTTGTAATTCAAGGACCAAATCTCAATCTACTCGGCACCCGTGAACCCGAGGTTTATGGCAAAACTACCTTGGCAGATATTCACGCAAAGCTAGGTGAAATCGCCAAAGCCCATTCTGTCGACCTAGATACTTATCAAAGCAATCATGAGGGCCAGTTAATCGACCGAGTACAAAAAGCCAAACAAGATGGGGTTGATTTCATCATCATCAATCCAGGTGCCTTTACTCATACCAGTGTGGCATTACGCGATGCCTTAGCAGGTGTAGCCATTCCTTTTACCGAAATTCATCTTTCAAATATTCATCAACGCGAAGAGTTCCGTAAGCACTCTTACTTATCTGATATTGCTACTGGGGTGATTTGCGGACTAGGCGCCATTGGCTACGAGCTGGCATTACAAGCTGCCATTGCCCGTTTGCAAAAATAAAGATTAATCAAGCATCAAAAGAGAGGAAGTATTTCCATGGATCTTAGAAAACTCAAAACCCTGATCGACCTCGTTGCTGAATCTGGTATTTCCGAATTGGAAGTCAACGAAGGTGAAGATCGCGTTCGCATTGTGAATGCTGGATCACCCGCCCCTACTGGGCAAGTTGTCTATGCCAACCCTGCACCCCAAGTCATGCAGGCTGCTCCAGTAGCAGCTATTCCAGTAGCAGCCGCTCCCATTGCAGAAACCCCAGCTGAAACTGGATTCGTTGCTCGCTCACCAATGGTTGGTACTTTCTACCGGGCACCAAACCCGGAATCGCCTGATTTTGTCAAAGTGGGTGACAGCGTCAAAGTAGGTCAAACGCTGTGCATCATTGAAGCAATGAAGTTGCTAAACGAAATTGAAGCAGAAAAAGAAGGTGTGATTAAGCAAATTCTGTGTGAAAACGGACAAGGCGTTGAATTCGACCAACCGCTTTTCATCATTGCGTAAAACTCCTTTAAGCAATCCTTCCTACTGTTACCTAACTCAGAGCCGATATGTTCTCTAAGATTCTGATCGCCAATCGGGGGGAAATTGCTCTCCGTATCCAACGCGCATGTCGCGAGTTGGGAATTAAGACTGTTGTTGTTTATTCAACTGCCGATAAAGAAGCTAAATACGTCAAGCTAGCTGATGAAGCAGTCTGTATTGGGCCAGCACCCTCTCCCCTAAGCTACCTGAATATGCCAGCCATTATTTCTGCGGCAGAGGTAACTGATGCAGAAGCCATTCATCCTGGCTATGGATTTCTTTCTGAGAATGCCGACTTTGCCGAACGCGTTGAAAAGTCTGGCTATGCTTTTATTGGTCCCAGAGCCGAATCGATTCGCCTGATGGGCGACAAGGTTTCAGCAAAACACGCCATGATAAAAGCGGGCGTGCCTTGTGTACCAGGATCCGAAGGTGCTTTACCTGAAAACCCTAAGGAAATTATTGCTACGGCAAAACGCGTTGGCTACCCAGTCATTATTAAGGCTGCTGGAGGTGGTGGCGGTCGCGGGATGCGCGTCGTTCATACAGAAGCCGCTCTTATTAATGCGGTCAACATGACCAAAGAAGAAGCTGGTCGTGCTTTTGGCAATCCAGAAGTCTATATGGAGAAATTTCTGGAGAAGCCACGCCATGTAGAGATTCAAATTTTGGCTGATACCCATGGCAATGCGATTTGGTTAGGAGAGCGTGATTGCTCAATGCAACGTCGACACCAAAAAGTAATCGAAGAAGCGCCTGCGCCTGGTATTGATCGCCGCTTAATTGCCAAAATTGGTGAACGTTGCGCAGAAGCATGCAGAAAAATTGGTTATCGTGGCGCTGGCACTTTTGAGTTTCTCTATGAAAACGGTGAATTTTTCTTTATTGAGATGAATACCCGAGTGCAAGTTGAGCACCCAGTCACTGAAATGATCACTGGCGTAGATATTGTGCAGGAGCAGATTCGTATTGCTGCGGGACTGAAGTTGTCCTATCGCCAAAAAGATATTGTCTTTCGCGGTCATGCGATTGAATGCCGCTTAAATGCCGAAGATCCATTTAAGTTCACGCCAAGCCCAGGACGCATCCAATCCTGGCATATGCCTGGTGGCCCTGGTATTCGTGTCGATTCCCATGCTTACAGTGGATATATGGTCCCATCGAACTACGATTCAATGATTGGTAAGTTGATTTCCTATGGCAATACACGCGAACAAGCAATCCGCCGGATGCAAATTGCACTCTCAGAAATGGTGATTGACGGCATAACAACTAACGTACCTCTGCATCGCGAACTCATGCTTGACCCTAATTTCATTGAAGGTGGCACCAATATTCATTATTTAGAGCACCGCCTTGAAGAGCAAGCTGCGAGCCGCGGCAAAGCATAAGCTTTTCTATTTAACCGAGATCCCTGCATGTCTTATCGTGAGTTAATCTTTACCGTAGTAGCCGAGACTGCAGAGCCCCTGGGTGATGCATTACTTGAATTGGGTGCGCTTTCAGTCACCGTCGAAGATGATGCTGCAGGTGGCTACGACGAAAACCCCCTCTATGGAGAGCCTGGCTTATCACCAGAAGTGCAGGCCTGGGATCGATCCTCAGTCACAGCGCTATTCAATCCCGATATTGACGATTCTGGGGCAGAAAACTTCATTCCGCAATTGCTGATTGCCTTGAAAGAAGCTGGATTTGCACTGACAGCCCCACAAGAAAAAATAGTTGAGGAGCAAGACTGGGTTCGCCTTACCCAAAGTCAGTTTGCACCCATTCAAATTGGCGAGCGTATTTGGGTAGTCCCCTCTTGGCATGACACCCCTACTGATCCCAATGCAATCTGTCTTGCAGTCGATCCAGGATTAGCATTTGGTACAGGCAGTCACCCCACCACCCATTTATGCCTATTGTGGCTTGAACAAAATACCAATCTAGAAAAGCAAAGTTTGCTCGATTACGGCTGTGGGTCCGGAATTCTAGCGATTGCAGCAGCAAAACTTGGCTGCAATCCCGTAGTAGGAACCGATATCGATCCCCAAGCTATGGTCGCGGCGCGCAGTAATGCGGAGATTAATCACACCGTGATTCGCTTTGTATTGCCAACCGAAGGTGCTCCAGAGTTGGCTGCAGAAACAAAATACGACATTGTGATGGCCAATATCCTTGCCAACCCATTGCAAGTACTTGCTCCGGCACTAGTCAACAAAATGCGCCCAGGCGGCAGAATCGTTCTATCCGGTGTTCTTGCCAGACAAGCTGAAGAGGTGATTGCAACCTATAGCCAGTGGTTAACACTCTCGGTTTGGAAAGAAAGTGACGGTTGGGTTTGTTTGCATGGCACTTTAGCAATCCAAAGTGACTCTACAAAAACACACTCACTCGCTTCGGCTCAAAAAAAAAGTCTTAAATTAGCTCTGATCGTTCTATGCGCGCTAGTGCTCATCATTTTTGGTGAGCACCTATCACGCAATTTCTTACTACCGAAACTTGCTACGAACATCGATGGCAGTTCAAATCCACTTGCTGTAAAAGCATTTACAGTTTTACTCAGCGCAGATGAAAAAATTTGTCAGGCAGCAAAGTGCGTGAATCGCCCTCTAAGCGATTTTTCAGCATGGAAAATAACTTCTGCCACACTATCACCAGAAAACGCGCGAGAGGGCCTTAAAGGCGGCCCTAATCATTCAATCCTGCAAGTGGAGCTACAAAATAAACTTGCATTGCCCGTTTTGCCTCCTAATTTGGTGTTGGTGATCACCGATGCAGAAGAAAATGAGATCGAGTCTATGCAATTTACGCCTCAAGAATGGCTTACAAATGAATGGCAAGAATCTCATCCAGATTTTTCACAAGTCGGCGTGCGCGCAGGAGAGGCTCTCTCTATCAATCTGCCAATTTCACTGCCTCAAAATGCTGCAGGCTATCGAGTCAGCGTGATTTACCCTTAAGCTATCACCCACTATCAGATCATTATTAGAAGAAAGTAATTTATGGCAAGCCTAATCTGCGGTTCTATTGCATACGACACGATCATGAACTTTGAGGGTAAATTTGTTGATCAAATTCTGCCTGACCAGATTCACAAGCTCAATGTGGCGTTCTTGGTGCCAACTATGCGTCGTGAGTTTGGCGGCTGTGCAGGCAATATTGCCTACAACTTGAACCTGCTTGGTGGTGACCCCATCATCATGGCAACAGTTGGTGGCGATGCTGATCCCTACCTAGAGCACCTTAAAAGACTAGAAATCAATGCCAGTCATATTCGCACCATTCCCCAGGCCTTCACTGCCCAAGCAATGATCACAACCGATCAGGTCAACAACCAAATTACTGCATTTCATCCGGGGGCCATGAATGAATCTCACCTCAACCTTGTTTCCAAGGTAGTGACAGAGCGTACGCAAAATAAAAAAGGGGCTGTTCATTTTGGAATTGTTGCCCCAGATGGTCGTCAAGGCATGTGGGAGCATTGCCATCAGCTTGCGGAAGCAAATATTCCATTTGTTTTTGATCCAGGCCAAGGTTTGCCGATGTTTAACGGCCCAGAATTACTCGAACTCATTGATATTGCCAGCTACCTTGCAGTCAATGACTACGAAGGTGAAATGCTTTCCCAAAGAACTGGCCTAAGCTTGGATAAGATTGCTGAACGCGTAAAAGCCCTGATTGTTACTAAAGGTGCTGAAGGTGCTGATATTTATACGCAAAATAAATGCATTCCTATCCCATCAGTGCCAGCAGAAAAGCTGATCGATCCAACCGGTTGCGGCGATGCCTTTCGTGGTGGACTGCTTTTTGGCCTAGAAAATGCGATGGATTGGGAAACAACTGGCCGCCTGGCCAGTTTGATGGGTTCAATCAAGATTAGCCATCAAGGCCCACAAAATCATCAACCCAGTAAAGATGAGATTGCAGCGCAGTTCAAATCTGCGTTTGGTTTTGCCTTTTAAAGATTTTTACTTTTAGGGCAATAAAAAAGGGGTCTCAAAAGAGACCCCTTTGAACTTCACCCGTCTATAAGCTAAGGCTTATGGACGAGTGCCAGTTGGGAAGGGCCAAGCAGCAGCGGTATTCAAAGAACTAGTCTTTGGCGCGGCTTTTTTAGCCACGGACTTTTTTACAGCTGAGCCCGCTTTCTTCACAGCAGGCTTACTTACTTTTTTTTTGTCTACTTTACGAGCTACTTTTTTAGCAGCAGGCTTCTTAGCAGCTACTTTTTTAGCAGCAGGCTTCTTAGCAGCTACTTTTTTAGCAGCAGGCTTCTTAGCAGCAACTTTCTTAGCAGCAGGCTTCTTAGCAGCTACTTTTTTAGCAGCTGGTTTCTTTGCAGCAACTTTTTTCTTGGCGATTGCCATAGTAATGCTCCTTCACGTGAGGATTAGTACAAACTACCGATTAAGAAGACCCGACCATTCATTTCCGCTTTGCTTTGCAGCAGATTGGATCCGACGAGCGAGCCATTCATCGGCGCGCGGCTTGATGCTAGGTGCTGCACGCTAATGAATCCTGGAAAAAAAGCCGAAGCCCCAAAGGGCAACGGCTTTTTGAATTTGCTTGAAAAAATAGAGATAGTGGACCAAATACCCTTCAATGAAGGGTTTTGGAAGTTCACTTTGGTTTGCTGACTCTTAATACTGTCCAACCGTCTAATCTCCTATTTAGCCGGTCATGCGCTTTTTACTTTTTTATTCCCAACTTAGCGCACCACCGGTTTGATACTCAATAACGCGTGTCTCAAAAAAGTTTCGTTCTTTTTTCAGATCAATCATTTCTGACATCCATGGGAATGGATTCTCTTCATTTGGGAACATCGCGTCAAGTCCTATTTGCAAACATCTGCGATTACAAATGTATCTTAGGTATCCTTTGAACATCGGAGCGTTCAATCCGAGCACCCCACGAGGCATCGTATCTTCGGCATAACGGTACTCTAATTCCACTGCTTTTTCGAAGATAGATTTAATCTCGTCTTTGAACGCAGAAGTCCATAACTGCGGGTTCTCCAGCTTGATTTGATTAATCAAATCGATCCCAAAATTACAGTGCATAGACTCATCGCGAAGGATGTATTGATACTGCTCAGCAGCGCCCGTCATTTTGTTTTGACGACCCATTGCAAGTATTTGCGTAAAACCAACATAAAAGAACAAACCTTCCATCACGCAAGCAAAAACAATGATGGAGCGAAGTAATTTTTGATCGTTTTCTAAAGTGCCTGTTTTGAAATTCGGATCCGTCAGAACATCAATAAACGGAATTAAGAACTCATCTTTGGCACGAATAGACTCCACTTCGTTATACGCATTGAAGATTTCGCTTTGATCTAAACCCAAAGATTCAACAATATATTGATATGCATGGGTATGAATCGCCTCTTCAAATGCTTGGCGCAATAGATATTGACGGCATTCGGGAGCTGTAATGTGGCGATATGTGCCCAAAACGATGTTATTTGCCGCTAATGAATCAGCGGTAGTAAAGAAACCCAAGTTGCGCTTAATAATGCGGCGCTCATCTTCGGTAAGGCCATTTGGATCTTTCCAAAGCGCGATATCGCGATTCATATTGATCTCTTGCGGCATCCAATGATTGGCACAACCAGCTAAATATTTCTCCCAGGCCCATTTATATTTAAATGGCACCAACTGGTTAACGTCGGTTTTTGCATTTATCACACGCTTATCAGCAGCATTGACTCGCAGTGCTGCGCCACCAGTCAAAGATGCTGTCTGCAGTGGTGCAGGTGCAGCATTTTGTGGTGCCATTGCCACTTCGTCTAGTTGTGGACGTGCTGGTTCTACTGCTACCGGCTGCGGTGCAAGACCTGCTTTAGCTAATGCAGGAGCAACTTCCTCTTCCCAATTCAACATCACTTTCTCCTAAATTCTTTCATTTCCGATCAGCAAGCAAATTGCTTACTGACATGCTTCACATTCTTCAAAACCAGCATCGCCTGGACGCATAGTACAAACCGGGCCATCTGCTTCTTGCGCAGCAGCATCAGTTCCATTCACGCCGCCACCGCTAGAAACTGCATTCAATTGGCCGCTAGCAACAGTAGATTTCTCAACGTGGGTTGCGGCCATAGTACGCAGGTAATAAGTTGTCTTCAGGCCGCGCAACCATGCCAACTTATAAGTGTCATCCAATTTCTTGCCTGAAGCACCAGCCATGTAGATATTGAGAGACTGAGCTTGATCAATCCACTTTTGACGACGTGAAGCAGCCTCTACAAGCCAAGTTGGCTCAACTTCAAACGCAGTGGCGTACAGATCACGCAAATCTTGCGGTACGCGGTCAATCTTAGACAAAGTACCGTCAAAGTATTTCAAGTCAGCAATCATGACTTCATCCCACAAGCCACGCTCTTTCAAGTCACGCACCAAATACTCATTAACAACCGTAAATTCACCAGAGAGGTTGGATTTAACAAACAAGTTTTGGAAGGTAGGCTCAATACATGCAGACACGCCAATAATATTTGAAATCGTTGCAGTAGGTGCAATAGCTACGCAATTGGAGTTGCGCATTCCATACTGCTTGATATTGGCACGTAAAGCATCCCAGTTCATGGTTGAAGAACCATCTACCTCAAGATAACCACCGCGCTCTTGAGCCAATAATGCCACTGAATCCTGTGGGAGAATGCCGCGATCCCACAATGAGCCCTTGTAAGTGCTGTAAACACCGCGCTCTTGAGCCAATTGATTAGAGGCCTCATAAGCGTAGTAGCAAACCGCTTCCATTGAAGAATCAGCAAACTTCACAGCCTCTTCACTGGCATAAGGAATGCGTTGCATGTGCAAGCAATCCTGGAAGCCCATGATGCCCATGCCCACTGGCCTGTGCTTCAAATTGGAGTTGCGTGCTTTAGCAACTGCATAGTAGTTGATATCAATCACGTTATCGAGCATGCGCATTGCGGTATGCACTGTTCTTTGGAGCTTCTCGTGATCCAAAACCAATTTTCCATTGGCATCCATCTTCATATGAGCAGTTAAGTTCACAGAGCCCAAGTTACAAACAGCGATCTCATCGTCATTTGTATTGAGGGTGATCTCAGTACACAAGTTAGAAGAATGCACTACGCCAATATGCTGTTGTGGGCTACGAATATTGCAAGGATCTTTAAATGTAATCCATGGGTGGCCAGTTTCAAACAACATACCCAGCATCTTGCGCCACAATTGCTGCGCAGGAATGCGACGGAATGGCTTTAATTCACCGCGATCAGCTTTTTGCTCGTAGGCAACATAAGCCTCTTCGAATGCCTTGCCAAACTTATCGTGCAGATCAGGGGTATTGGATGGTGAGAACAAAGTCCAGTCACCGTTTTCCATGACGCGCTTCATAAACAAATCAGGAATCCAGTTAGAGGTATTCATATCATGCGTACGACGACGATCATCGCCAGTGTTCTTACGCAACTCCAAGAACTCCTCAATATCCAAATGCCATGTCTCTAAGTAGGCACATACTGCACCCTTACGCTTACCACCCTGGTTTACCGCAACAGCAGTGTCGTTAACCACTTTCAAGAATGGCACTACACCTTGTGATTTGCCATTTGTTCCCTTGATATGGCTACCTAATGCGCGCACGTTAGTCCAATCATTACCCAGACCACCGGCAAACTTAGATAACAGGGCGTTTTCTTTCAGGGCCTCGTAAATACCATCCAAATCATCAGCAACAGTAGTTAAGTAGCAGCTAGAGAGCTGCGGACGGGTTGTCGCTGAGTTGAACAAGGTTGGCGTGCTGGACATGAAATCAAATGTAGACAAGATTTCATAAAACTCGATTGCACGACGCTCGCGATCCAATTCATTTAAAGCCAAGCCCATCGCCACGCGCATAAAGAAAGCCTGCGGCATTTCAATGCGACGCTCTTCAATGTGCAAGAAATAACGGTCATACAGCGTTTGTAGACCAAGGTAATTGAACTGCAAATCACGGCTAGCGTTTAGTGCTGCAGCCAGTCTTGGTAAATCGTATTCACGCATGCGTGGATCGAGTAATTCCGCAGAAACGCCTTCATTAATGTACTTAGCAAAGTAATTGCTGTACTCAGACTGCATATCACCTTGCAATACCTCTTTACCCAAGATTTCCTTGCGGATCACGTGCATCAAAATACGCGCAGTTACCTGGCTATAGGCAGGATCTTTTTCGATCAATGTGCGAGAAGCCAAAATAGCAGAGTCATAGACCTGCGCCATTGGTACGCCATCATATAAATTTTTGATTGTTTCGGTAATGATTGGGGTCGCCTCAATATGACTACCCAAACCCTCACAAGCAGCCTGAATGATGGTACGCAAGGCGGCCATATCCAATAACTTCTCAACCCCGTTATCGCTTACTTTGATACCAGGCTCATTCATTTGCAAGGAAGTTTGTGATTCCTGAGCAACCACTTGCTGTGCAGCGCGCTCTTGATTGCGCTTTTCACGATAAAGGACATAAGCACGAGCAACGTTATGTTCACCACTACGCATCAAGGCCAATTCAACCTGATCCTGAATATCTTCAATATGGAAGGTTCCGCCATTAGGGCGGCTACGCAACAAAGCGCGCACTACCGCATGCGTTAATTGCTCCACTTGTTCGCGTACACGCGCAGAAGCGGCACCTTGACCTCCATTTACCGCTAAAAATGCCTTGGTGACTGCAATAGCAATTTTGGATGGCTCAAATGCAACAACAGAACCATTGCGGCGAATAATTTTGTAATCAGACAATTGGGTAGCTTGAGCACCCCCAACCCCCCCTGCAACAAAACCAGCCGATGGGGCCTGATGAAGGCCCTCAACTGAACCCATTCCTGGGTTATTTGCTCCGGCGGGCTGTCCCGCTGCCTGAGGATTAGCGTAAGTCATGTTTCTCCTGCTTATATATAGTTATTTGGTGAAAAAAATCTTTTGAAAACAATGGGGTATTGCGAGTCTAAAACACTACATCTAGTGCTTCAAAGTGCATTGATGACTAAGTATAGGGAAATATTTTCGATTTGGTAAGGTATTTCTGACGATTATTTATAAGTATTTTTACTAATATTTTCGGAAAATTTGCGTCCAATTTGGTGCGAAATTTTGACCCCTTTTTAGGCAAAGGGAGAGAAAGTAAGCGGGCACTTACATACTAATATTGAACTAGCGTTTCGCTAAGCCAAAGGGAAAGTATTTAAGAGAAATACCTGTCTTTTTTTGGAACTTTTCCCAGTCAAACTGAATTCCAGGATCGGTTTTTCGATTTGGAGCAATGTCACTATGTCCAGCAAATTGGATTGAGGGATATTTCTTTCTCAGCTGACCAACCAAGGCCGCCAATGCTTGATATTGCAGCACTTCAAATGGCGTATCTCCATCACCCTCCAACTCAATCCCAATCGAAAAGTCATTGCACTGCTCTCGCCCAAGAAATGAAGAGAGCCCCGCATGCCAAGCCCTCTGATAGATAGAGACAAATTGAATGAGTTCGCCCTTGCGCGATATTAGGAAGTGGCTAGAGACCTTTTGATCGGCAATTTCCACAAAATATGGGTGTAAATTCGGATCCAGCTTATTTTGGAAAAAATCAATGATGTACTTAGTACAGTTTTGCTCTACAAACTGACTAGGTGGCAGACTAATGTGGTGAATGACTACTAAGTCTGGCTCAAGGTCTTGAGGGCGTTCATTCTGATTAGGCGAGAACTGCCAACTGGCAGCACCAACCCAACCCCGCTCATCAACACCATGCACATGCTCATTTGAACAGTAATACCTGCCCTCCTGCGCAATAGCATCACTCAGCGGGAGATAGACCTTGCAATACTGACACTGTGTCATTGGTTTGACAGGCGGTATCTTCATTTGTGGGGCATTCTTTATATCAAAAGCAGCTTGCCTTTGGCGTTTGAGCCAACGGTAAAAAATAGCCCCAACAAAGACCAACAAAAGCCACTTAATCAACTGTTGACGCTCTTTTGAAGAATGACTTCCATGACAAATCGACTGCCAACATAGGCCAACAGTAAGGCTGTATAGGCGCTCAATACCCAGCGCACTGCCATACGGCCACGCAATCCTACCCGCCACCGAGCAATTAAGAGCCCGGCAAAGAGAATCCAGGAGAGGAGCGCAAATACTGTTTTATGATCAAACACCAACGGTCTACCAAACAAGGTTTGAGAGAACAGTAAGCCTGAAAATACAGTCAAACTTAAGAGCACAAAGCCCACGTACAGCAGGTTAAATAACAAACTTTCCATTGTCATCAAGGGGGGTAGATCCTCTAGCCATTGGGCAGGACGGCTGTTTGGAATAATTGCTAACTGGCGATGTAGTGCCCGATCTTGAATACTCATTAACATGGCATGCATCGCCGCTAAACTGAGTAGACCAACAGCCATCGTTGCGACAATAAAATGAGCCTTAAACCAGGGATCCGAAACGGCTTTTGGAGAAATCAAGGCGCCTGGGAATACGGTAGGCAAAAAGGCACAAATCATCGCGAAAATTAAGGCCAGCCAACGCAAGCTGGAAATCGGCAAAAACCAAGACTGAAACCAATAAAAAGCCAAACCAACCCAAGCAATCAAAGATAAATCTTGCGCAAAGCCAAATACAAAGCCTTGATCAGTAAACACGGAGTTATGCAACTGCACCCCATGAATCAGCAAAATGACAAAAATTGCAGCCTGGATGAAGCCAGAAAACAGCTTGGACTCCGTCGAACCCTTTGCTCTTAAGGTCAAAATGACCAAAAGAAGCAAATAAAGTGCGCAGGGCAGCCATCCGTAACTCGAGTAACCTAAAATATCCATCTGGAAAGTCTAATCGATAAATGCTAGAAAACCTCACCGACCGTCTATCTCGCGTTGTAAAAACAATGCGTGGCCAAGCCCGCCTCACCGAAAGCAACACTGCCGACATGTTGCGGGAGATTCGCTTAGCCTTACTGGAGGCGGATGTAGCCCTTCCAGTAGTTAAAACGCTACTTGAGCAAATTAAATTTAAAGCCCTTGGTGAGGAAGTGGTCGGCAGCCTCAGTCCTGGCCAAGCTCTTGTTGGGGTAGTTCAGCGTGAATTAGCCCATATCATGAAGGGTGATGGCCAGCAAAGTGGTGAGCTCAATTTAGCAACCCAACCTCCGGCAGTCATTCTCATGGCCGGCTTACAGGGTGCAGGTAAAACTACCTCTGTCGGCAAATTAGCCAAGTGGCTGCAAGAGAAAAAGAAAAAGAAGGTGCTGACAGTTTCTTGTGACGTATATCGCCCTGCTGCAATTGAACAGCTTCAAACTGTCAGTAAACAAGTAGGCGCCGATTTTTTTCCGAGTGATACCAGCCAAAAACCGAACGACATTGCGCTAGCTGCCCTAGATTGGGCGCGCCGTCATTATTTTGATGTTGTCATTGTCGATACTGCTGGTCGCTTGGGTATTGATGAAGCCCTCATGCAAGAAATTAAAACCTTGCATGCCAGCCTCAATCCAATTGAAACCCTTTTTGTGGTTGATGCGATGTTGGGTCAGGATGCTGTGAATACAGCCAAGGCCTTCCATGAGGCACTTCCACTGACTGGGGTGATTCTCACCAAGCTGGATGGCGATTCACGTGGTGGTGCAGCATTATCCGTTCGTCAAATTACCGGGGTACCACTTAAATTCATCGGTGTTGCTGAAAAGATGGATGGGCTTGAAGTCTTTGATGCGGATCGCATGGCAAACCGCATTCTGGGTATGGGTGATATCCTCGCCCTGGTTGAACAAGCGCAGCAACATGTTGATGTAGCCAAAGCAGAAAAGCTTGTAAGTAAGATTTCTAAAGGTGGGTTTGATCTTGGCGACTTTCGTGATCAACTCTCTCAGATGCAGCAAATGGGTGGCATGGCTAGCTTGATGGAGAAATTACCCAGTCATATGGCGCAAGCAGCATCAAAAACAAATTTAAGTGCCGCCGATAAGCAAACTAAACGTATGCGTGGAATTATTGACAGTATGACGCCGCGTGAACGTGCCAAACCTGAATTACTCAAAGCGAGTCGTAAACGCCGTATTGCTGCCGGCGCTGGCGTTCAAGTGCAAGAAGTCAATCGTCTACTTACTCAGTTCGAGCAAATGCAAACCATGATGAAGCAATTCAAAGGCGGAAAAATGGCGCGTGCCATGGCAGGAATGGCTGCCAAAGGAGCCGCCAAAGGTCTTGGCGGACTCTTCAAAAAATAATTAATGAATTGAGTTTTTTGCTGCCTGAACAGCGGCAATCACCTTGTCTTTAATTTGCCCGAGTGGAATATTTTGGGACTCAGTATCCGTGCGCCCTTTAAATTCAACCTGAGAATCTGCTAAACCACGATCACCAACCACCACGCGGAATGGAGCACCAATTAACTCCCAGTCTGCAAACATTGCACCGGGACGCTCATTTCGGTCATCCAGAATCACATCAATACCAGCGGCTAACAAATCATCATGTAATTGATCACATGCGGCTTTAACTGCCTCTGACTTCTCGTAGCCCATGGGACAAATAACCACTTCAAACGGGGCCATCGAGATTGGCCAAATAATCCCCTTCTCATCATGCCCTTGTTCAATTGCGGCACCAAGTAAGCGAGTAACACCAATACCGTAACAACCCATCACCATCGGCTGGGCTTTCCCTTGTTGATCCAGATACGTACAACCCATCGCCTCTGAGTAACGCGTGCCCAATTGAAATACATGGCCTACTTCAATCCCGCGACAAATTTCCACAACCCCTTTGCCATCGGGTGATGGATCTCCCGCTACTGCATTACGGATATCCATCACTACAGGCTCAGGTAAATCACGACCCCAGTTCACACCAGTCAAGTGATAGCCAGCATCATTGGCACCACATACAAAATCAGACATATTGGCAACAGTGCGATCTGCAATCACGGTCACATTAGCATTGACACCCACAGGGCCCAGGTAGCCGGCAGGTGCATTACATGCTTGCTGAATCTCCGCCTCTGAAGCAAAACGAGACTCCGCCATACCTGGAATCTTGCTTGCTTTAATTTCATTTAATTCATGATCGCCACGCAGCAAGAGCATGAATAATTTAGCTGGACCATTGTCTTGATCAGCAGCAAACAACAAGGATTTGACGGTATTTTGTAGAGGCAGCTTTAAGAACTGCGCCACCTCCGCGCAATTTGTTTTTTCAGGAGTAGCTACTTTTTGCATTAACTCTTTTGCATCAGCACGCGTAGCGATGATTGCTACCGACTCAGCAGCCTCAAGGTTGGCAGCGTAATCCGAATTGGGGCAATAGACGATGGCATCTTCGCCAGTATCTGCGATCACATGGAACTCTTGGCTACCAGAACCGCCAATAGCGCCATTATCAGCAGTAACCGCGCGGAACTTCAAGCCCATCCTCTTGAAAATACGAGTGTAGGCATCAAACATGATTTGATAGGACTTCTTTAACCCCTCGGTATCGCGATCAAAAGAGTAGGCATCTTTCATACTAAATTCGCGCCCACGCATAATGCCAAAACGTGGGCGGCGCTCATCGCGGAACTTGGTTTGAATTTGATAAAAATTCACAGGCAATTGCTTGTAACTCTTAATCTCATTACGAGCTAAATCGGTTACCACCTCTTCAGAAGTCGGCTGAATTAAAAAGTCACGATCATGACGGTCTTTAATACGAAGTAGCTCAGGCCCCATTTTTTCCCAGCGGCCCGTCTCTTGCCATAACTCAGCAGGCTGAATCATTGGCATCAACAATTCAATCGCGCCTGCACGGTTCATTTCTTCGCGGATGATATTCTCAACCTTGCGAATCGACTTCAAGCCTAAGGGCAAATAGTTATAAATACCCGCGCTCAATTTGCGGATAAGACCTGCGCGCACCATCAATTTGTGCGAAACCACCTCAGCGTCAGAGGGGGCTTCTTTAAGCGTGGCGAGAAATGATTGAGATGCTTTCATGAATGGATATAATCAAATCATTGATTTTAAAGGATTTGAGGCACGATCATGCTTGACCGTGAAGGGTATAGAGCCAATGTCGGCATTGTCCTACTCAACAGCCATAACGAGGTTTTCTGGGGAAAACGCGTTGGGCAGCATTCGTGGCAGTTCCCGCAGGGCGGAATTCAGCATGGCGAAAGCCCTGAGCAGGCCATGTATCGCGAATTGCATGAGGAGGTTGGCTTACTGCCAGAGCATGTCCAGATTATTGGACGGACCAGGGATTGGCTTCGTTACGATGTCCCTGAGGAGTATTTGCGCCGTCAACATAGCACACGGGTTCACCGTGCCGCTTATCGTGGCCAAAAACAAATTTGGTTTCTTCTGCGTTTAGTCGGTTTAGATAGCGATATTCATCTAAGGGCTTCAGAACACCCTGAATTTGATGCTTGGCGCTGGGTACCATTTTGGATCCAACTTGATGCCGTAATTGACTTCAAGCGTGAGGTTTATCAGCTAGCCCTTTCTGAATTGGCTCGCTACCTTACCCGTGGATTACGCATGCAACAGCTAACTTGGGGTTCCCCACTAGACTTAATTCAATCCATCTACTCCGATGCCGATGAGTATTCGAAGGCAACCAATCCTAAAAATAAGTCTTCATGACACACTTACAACGTCAAATTACGCTTTACCCTCTGGTTTTAAGTCTTGGAATTAGCCTAATGGCTTGCGCAGGTGATCCAATGGAAAGCGGCGTAGATCCGTTTGCACCTATGGTTTTTAAAGAAGGGGAAACCACCCTTCCCTTAAACCCACCCAACCAAGAAACCCTAGTACCCTTTTATGTTTCTAATAACGCGGTATTTAAGTTTGCAATTGATACTGACTCTATTTCAGCCGATCCCGATGGCGTAACGCGCTATACGGTTGTAATGACCAGCCCCAACGGCAATCAACAGACACAATATGAAGGTATTCGCTGCGACTCATTTCAGTGGCGTTTATATGGAAATTTCGATAACGGTAAGTGGAAAGAAAATACCTTAAGTAGCTGGAAGGATATCAAAGACCACAATCCCAATCGCTACCAAGCTGCTCTGGCTCAGGGTGCTTTTTGCAATATAAGCACCCAAGTTAAGAGCACTAAAGCCATAGTGCAATCTCTCAATCCAAAAGGATTTACGGGTGGCGTAAAGCCTACTAATTCCTACGGGGTTCAATAGCCCAGCTTGAAGAGGGCTTTATTTGGAACGCAGATAAGTCCCGATTGCTTCGCCCTTTAATAGGCGGGTTAAAACGTGGGGCTCACGACCAGAAGCGATCACGGTATCGGTACCACTGAGAGCGGCTACCTTAGCAGCCAGTACTTTAGTGAGCATGCCCCCTTTACTAAGCGCGCTACCTGCGCCGCCGGCCATTTTTTCTAATGCTGGATCTCCAGCAAGCACCTCACTTAATAGGGTTGCGCTCGAGTCATAACGCGGATCGGCTGTAAATAAACCACCCTGATCTGTCAGAATGACTAATAGATCAGCATGAATTAAGTTGCTTACAAGAGCAGCAAGGCTATCGTTATCACCAAACTTAATTTCATCAGTAACAACCGTATCGTTTTCGTTGATGATAGGAACTACGCCCAACTTGAGTAAGGTGTCTAAAGTTGCTTTTGCATTTGCATTGCGTTCAGGATGAGCTAGATCTGCATTGGTCAATAAGACCTGGGCACTACGTAAATTAAATTGTGCAAAACAACTTTCATAAACCTGCACTAGCCCCATTTGACCAACCGCAGCAGCAGCTTGTAATTGATGAATTTCTTGTGGGCGTTTAGTCCAACCCAAGCGCTGCATGCCCTCTGCAATAGCTCCTGAACTCACCATCAAGACTTCATGGCCAGAACGTAAGAGCGCGGCCAGTTGCTCAGCCCACATTGCAATGGCACCATGATCCAAGCCCTCACCATTATTGGTTACCAGGCTAGAGCCCACCTTCACAACGATTCGTTTTGCTTTTTGTACAGTCATATCCATTGAGCGTATCAAATGCGTATTTAATCTGGGGTTTTATCTTCGTTTTGATCTTGATAGCGAGGATCTGCAGCACGTTCATCCGCTTCATCGCGATTACGACGTACTGAATCCAAGTAATCCTGTAAGGAGTAACAAAGCTTGTCACATCCAAGTCCAGTCAAAGCAGATATCTCAAAAACAGGGCCAGTCCATTTGAATTTCTTAATAAAGTCAGCAACCACTTTTTTGCGATCTTCTTCGGGAATCATATCGACTTTATTAAGCACTAACCAACGTGGTTTCTCAACCAAAGCTTCGTCATACTTACGTAGTTCATTGACGATCGCTTTTGCATCAGCAACGGGATCAATATTCTCATCAAAAGGAGCAATATCTACCAAATGCAACAGAACACCCGTGCGCTGAAGATGACGTAAGAAACGATGCCCCAAGCCAGCACCCTCTGCAGCACCTTCAATCAAACCTGGAATATCTGCGATTACGAAGCTGCGCTCACTACCAACTCGTACCACACCCAAATTGGGATGTAACGTGGTGAATGGGTAATCAGCAATTTTTGGACGCGCATTAGAGACCGCAGTAATCAAAGTAGATTTACCAGCATTAGGCATGCCTAGTAAACCTACATCGGCCAATACCTTTAATTCCAACTTCAGCTTGCGTCTTTCCCCCGGCTTACCATTTGTCTTTTGACGTGGTGCGCGGTTCGTACTACTCTTAAAGTGAATATTTCCCCAACCGCCAACACCGCCTTGGGCCAAGCAGAGACGCTCGCCATGGGTTGTTAAATCCGCAATTGGTTCACCAGTTTCATAATCAGCAATGATGGTTCCCACTGGCATACGCAGTTCAATATCGTCACCCGCACGGCCATAGCAATCTGCACCACGTCCAGGCTCACCGTTTTTAGCGGTGTGTGTTTTTGCGTAACGATAGTCCACCAAGGTATTGATATTGCGATCGGCTACAGCCCAAACGCTACCGCCTTTACCGCCGTCCCCACCATCAGGGCCACCGAATTCAATAAACTTTTCGCGACGCATGGAGGCGCTCCCGGCGCCACCTTGGCCAGCTATGACTTCAATACGAGCTTCGTCTATGAATTTCATGAATAAAAAAGGCCTCGCACTAGCGAGGCCTGTTCCTAAGGGTTAAATTCGGAATAAATCTGAATCAAACGTGTCTCAGTCAGGCGCCTTATGAACGCGGCAGAACTGAAACCTGGGCCTTCTTCAAAGCACCCTTAACGCCGAATTCCACTTGTCCGTCAATTAAAGCAAACAAAGTGTGATCCTTACCAATACCAACGTTTGCACCAGGATGAACTCGTGTGCCACGTTGACGAATAATGATGCTGCCAGCATTAATGTGCTCGCCACCAAATACCTTAACGCCTAAGCGTTTCGATTCTGAGTCGCGGCCATTTCGTGTTGAGCCGCCGCCTTTTTTCTGTGCCATATTTCTCTCCTGCTCTTAGGCTTTGATCGTGTTAATCAGAATTTCTGTGTAATTCTGACGATGGCCTTGGTGCTTTTGATAATGCTTGCGACGGCGCATCTTAAAGATTGTCACTTTATCGTGACGTCCCTGGGAGACGACAGTGGCCATCACAGCTGCACCATTAACCAATGGATCACCCAGTTTGAGTGATGCGCCTTCGCCTACGGCGAGGACTTGGTCAAGAGTGATTTCGCTGCCGATTTCCGCTGGTATCTGTTCTATTTTCAATTTTTCGCCTGCAGCAACTTTATACTGTTTGCCACCGGTTTTTATGACCGCGTACATGGTTTGAAACCTCAATTAATATCTACATTTAAGCTAATCCACCCTGGAGAAGCTAAGCCCATTATTATATCTTGCATGACGAGCACTGTCAAAAACAATCAATTAAGTCAGATTTTGGCCCCAATTTCCTTATATTTCAAGGACTTAGACGAGGTTATTCGCCAGCGACTGGCCTCTAAGGTCGCCTTAATTGACCAAATCTCTACATATATCATCCAGGCGGGTGGAAAGCGTATACGACCAGCCCTACTGCTCTTAGTCGCTAAAGCACTAGCCAATGGCCAACCCACCCCTCATGCACTTGAACTGGCCGCGGTGGTCGAATTTATCCACACAGCCACTCTGCTGCACGATGATGTTGTGGATGAATCCACCCTGAGAAGGGGTCGAGAGACCGCAAATGCTGCCTTTGGTAACGCTGCTAGCGTTCTAGTTGGCGACTTTTTGTACTCCCGCGCCTTTCAGATGATGATCGGCCCAAATGACTTAAGGGTCATGCAAATTCTCTCTGATGCAACCAATACGATTGCCGAGGGTGAAGTGTTGCAGTTATTGAACATGAATGACCCAGAAGTGGATGAAGCGAGCTACCTACAAGTCATTCGCTATAAAACTGCCAAGCTATTTGAAGCTTCGAGCGAACTTGGAGCCATCCTGGCCAAATCAAATGTTGCTCAACGAGAGCAAGCTGCCGCTTTTGGCAGACACATAGGCACCGCCTTCCAATTAATGGATGATTTATTGGACTACACCGCCAATGCTGAGCAAATGGGTAAAAATGCAGGCGATGATCTGCGCGAAGGAAAGCCAACCCTACCCCTGATTTATCTTTTAGAAAATGGCAGTACAGAGGAGCGCCTCCTCGTACGCGCTGCGATTGAGCAGAATCAAGACCTACCACAAGATGTCTTTTTACAAATTCTCAAAGCCGTTCAAACTTCTGGCGCACTCGATTACACCCATGCAGCCGCTAAACGAGAGGCTGATCTCGCATTCGAATGCATTAAAGACTTTCCAGAAAATGAGGCTACAAGCGCTTTACATGCCTTGTGTGAATACTCGCTAGCAAGACAAACTTAAAGAAGGAAATACAGATGACTCAATGGCTACGCTTTCAACACCAAGGTAAATCTGGTTTAGGCCAAGTCCAAGGAGATCAGATTGCGGTTTATACGGGAGATCTTTTTAATGGGCCGATTGCTAGCGGTGAGCTCCTCAAATTAAATGAAGTAACCATTGATATTCCATGTACTCCATCAAAGATGGTTGCCATGGTTGATAATTTTTATGCGCTCGTTACCAAGTTAGAGCACGCTGTCCCAGCCGAGCCCCTGTATTTTTTAAAAGGTAATAATTCTTTCTTAGCAGCAAACCAAGTGATTCGCACTCCAAAATCCTATTCAGGAAAAGTAGTCTACGAGGGCGAGCTAGGGATTGTGATTGGCAAGCACTGCCATGAAGTCGATGAGAAGACTGCTGCTGTTGCTATTTTTGGATACACCTGCATTAATGACGTTACTGCGATTGAAATTTTGAATCGAGATCCAGGCTATGCTCAATGGACACGCTCAAAGAGCTTTAACACCTTTGGTGTGTTTGGGCCCTACATCACGACTGATGTAGATCCAAGCAAGCTTTACATTAAAACGATCTTGAATGATCAAGAGCGTCAAAATTATCCGATCGCTGATATGATTTTTCCACCCGCAAAACTAGTCAGCCTCATCTCCCAAGATGTGCCACTAGAGCCTGGGGACATCATTGCATGTGGAACCTCTGTTGGCGTTGGATCGATGAAACCCGGCAGCAATGTCAGCATCATTATTGAAGGTGTGGGACGTTTAGATAATCGATTTGAGTAACGCAAGTCTTCAAAAAGAAAAAGCCCTCAACAATCAGTGAGGGCTTTTTTATTGCCGAATGAATATTAATTCAGAGCGTAACAATCACCTACCGGCGGTAAAGCCAAACTTCCGCCAGTTGCTTGAATATTTTCATCAAGGTATTTAGTCAAAGCAAAAACAGTATTTAAACAAGGTGTCGGGGTATTGGTAATCTTACCTAGCTCAATCACAGAGCCCAATAGAGCATCGACCTCCAAACTGCGTCCCGCCTCCAAGTCTTGCAGCATGGAGGTTTTATGCTTACCAACTTTTTCAGCGCCTGCGATGCGTCGCTCAATATCCACCCGGAAGGTCACACCTAATTTGCCCGCAATGGCTTGGGCTTCGGCCATCATATTGCGCGCCAAGTCACGCGTTAAGGGAAATTGGCAAATGCCTTCTAAAGTTCCATGCGTGAGCGCACTAATTGGATTAAACGTCATATTGCCCCATAGTTTGAGCCAAATCTCGGAACGAATATCCTCAAGCACTGGTGACTTGAAACCTGCCTGGGTCATCATTTCTGACATTTTTTGCACTCGCTCAGTCACTTCACCATTTAACTCACCCAAGGGGAAGCGATTACCTTCGACCAGGCGAATGACACCAGGCGCCTCAGAGAAAGTGGCTGGATAAACTACGCAACCAATAATGTTATCTGGGTTAATTGCCTTTTTAGCAACACCACCAGCATCTACCGTCTCAACAGTGTGATCTTGATACTCGCCTGAGAGTTTTTGGAAATACCACCAAGGAATGCCATTTTGCATTGGAATCAAAATGGTTTCCGGGCCGACTATCGCTGCCAAATCATGAATAATTGGATCTACCTGATGGGCCTTTACGGCCAAAATAACAACATCTGGCGTTTCAACATCAGTTATTTTTTCAACGGCCTTCACTTTTGCAACCAATGGCTCTGGATGTTCATCGTGAATGAGCGTTAAACCGCGCTCCTTAATTGCCGCAAGCGTTGCCCCCCTTGCAACTACCGTGACATCATTTCCTGCGCGCGATAGCATGACTGCTAAGTAACCGCCAATTGCGCCGCCACCTCCAATTACACAGATTTTCATAAGAACCCCATAAGAATAAAAAATAGTTAATTACTTCCATACTAGATGAGAATTTTTTGCATCGCAACAAATTAACACTGCACCTCGGGTTTTCACCAATTCGGTGCTAAAAACAATCCCCATGGATAGGGTCGAATATTTCAATAAATGGGTCTGACATAATTCAGCAGTGAATTACCACGATGAAAACCCCTCTGCCGATCTGGCATATCAAAAGACCATCTTGGGCTCGGTATCGCGTACTTTCGCGTTAACCATCCCACTGCTACCGCCACCAATTGAGAAGGTAGTTGGAAACACCTATTTGCTATGCAGAGTCATTGACACCATTGAGGATGCCGCTGAACTTGCTCCAGAAGCTAAATATCACCTTTCCAAGTTATTTCTAGATGCCGTACTTGGAAAAATTCCTGTTACTAGTTTTGTCAGTCCTTGCTTGGAAGCGCTCAAAAATTATCCGAATCAAGATGAACTTGATCTCATTTCACATACGCCAACTGTTTTAAGAATTTTGCATACTTGCCCTACTAATGATCAGCTTGCGATAGCTCGATGCGTATCGATCATGTCAGAAGGCATGTCACACTTTCACAGCAAGCAATCTCAAAATGGCCTGTCTGATTTAAATGAGTTCGAAAAGTACTGCTATGTTGTTGCAGGGGTTGTAGGGGAGTTGCTCACGACTATTTTTAGCAACTACTGTCCAGAGTTTGCGAAAAATATTAAAGGTCAAGAAGCGTTGGCAATTGCATTTGGTCAAGCGCTGCAAATGACTAATATCTTGAAGGACTCAGAAGCAGACCAAGCACGTGGAGTATCTTGGAAGCCCCGCGATATGAGTGAGTCCGAACTGCTTCAGGTGGCCTATCAAAAGCTTGTAGAGTCTCTAAATTACATATTGCTCATTCCTAAACCAGAATTTGGCATAAGACGCTTTTGCTTCCTCGCTTTTGGGTTAGCTGTGATGACCCTCAATCTCATTACCAAAAGAGATTCATTTTCACAAACTCAAGAAGTGAAATTATCTCGAAAAATGGTGCTCGCTTTTTATAGCTTTACCAGCATCGCAGCCAACAGCAACCTCATCATGAAGCTCTTCTTTAGGCTGGTAGGAGCACGCCTAAAAAGAGCCAGCACCGCTTAAAGTGCCCCCTCATGCTTTAAAAGCCAGATCTTAATTTGGCGATAAAGACCCGGGCTATCTTCTTTCATAAACCCACCAAGGCCAGCACTAGAGACTACGCGATGGCAAGGGGTAATGATGGGATAGGGATTGGCACCGCAAGCACCTCCTACGGCACGTGCTCCACTGCGTATATCGCCTGCAAGCACGCCATAAGTCCTGGTTTTACCCGAAGGGATATCTCGAATGCAATGCCAAACCTGTTGCTGGTAAATAGTGCCTCTAGGCTTCAAAGGCACATCAAATTGGTGAGCAGGATTTTTAAAATACAGCTTGCATTGGCGCGCCAATTCTTTTGCCAAGGCATTTTGGGGTGCACTGAGTGCTTTATCTGCCGGCAAATAATCTACTCTTGAAATCATCAAACTACCATCGACCATGTCCGTGGCAATTCCAAGTCTGCCAAAGGGTGCGCTGATAACACAATATTGCTCAGATTTTGACGAAGAATGACGCATAGGCAGCTTCATGAGGAAGATTCTGACACACTTTATTGAGTAAGTACGAGGCCTTTTTCAGCCAAATATATGGCCTCTGAAATCATGCTTTGCTATATTGAGTCTTCCTCATTCTTTGCAGGTATTCCGAATGGATACGTTTTTTCATGATTGGCCCTTTGCAGCACAGGTAGCCCTTGTGATTTTTTTGCTGGCACTTTCAGGTTTCTTCTCAATGGCCGAAACCAGCATGCTTTCGTCCAATCGTCATCGCTTACGTGCAATGGCTAATAGCGGCAATGCTGGTGCAGCTTTAGCAGCTAGGTTATTAAAAAGAATTGACTCCCTTTTATCAGTCCTTTTAATTTCTAACAATTTAATCAATACCGTTTTACCAATTTTAGTAACAGGTATCGCGCTTCATGTTTTTGGAGATAGCGGTCTCGTTTTATCCGTTGCTACCTTAGTTGTCGCATTGCTCATTATTATTTTTAGTGAAATTACTCCAAAAGTGATTGGCGCTGCATTTCCAGAAAAAATTGCCTCCAATGTTGGTTGGCTGATCCTTCCCCTTACCTATTTCTTAAAACCCTTACTTTGGTTTATTAACAATTTTGTGTCGGGCCTCATGAAGGTATCTGGCCTGCAAGCTAACACCGAAAACAGAACAATGAGTAAGGAAGAGTTACGAAGTTTAGTGCTTGAATCCAATCGCTTCGTCTCTACGCATCACCGTAATATTTTGCTCAATCTATTTAATTTGGAAACGATTTCGGTAGACGATGTAATGACCCCAAGATCGAAGATTGAAATACTCGATCTCTCACGACCGATTAATGAAGTAGTAGAGCAGCTTGAAACCTGTTATCACAATAAGTTACCAGTCTGTGACGGTGATTCTGAGCGCATCATTGGTATTTTGTCAGTTAAGAAAACCCTTTCCCTACTTGGAAACGCTGAGCTAAAACATGAAGACTTTCGCTCTTTAGTGAGCGAGCCTTACTTTATTCCTAGCGGAACACCTGTATTGCAACAAATGCAATTTTTTCAAGACAATCAGCAACGCTTAAGTCTTGTAGTGAATGAGTATGGTGAGGTGCTCGGTCTAGTCACGTTTGAGGATATTGTTGAAGAGCTCATTGGTGAATTCACCACCTCTTTTTCAAACCTGTCTAATGATCCTCGGTGGCTAGCAGATGGTACGTATTTAGCAAATGGTGGGGCTTCATTGCGCGACTTAAATCGCCTACTTAATCTAGACCTTCCATTGGATGGACCTCGCACACTCAATGGTCTGATCCTAGAAAAATTAGAGGCTATTCCGGACCATGATGTCAGCATGCGAATCGCTGGCATCGTCATGGAGATCATTCAATTTGATGAGCATGGCGTGAAAACCGTCAAACTATATCAACCCACACCTAATACTAAAAAAATTCGATTGAGCTATGCACCAGATGACTCACTAATTATTCGGGCCTGGCAAGACATTGCAGCATCCGCACTTTGCTCTCGGGCAACTGATATACATATAGAGGCGCACACTTTAGAGACAGTTGTGCGCGTTCGTATCGATGGCCAATTAGTATTGGGCTCATCTTACTCAATTCATCTTCATGAGCGCTTACTCACACGCATCAAAATGTTGGCGCGGTTAGATATTGCTGAAAAACGGCTTCCGCAAGATGGTCGGCTTTCGATTGGACATGATTTCTCTGCCCCCGATATTGATTGCAGGGTTTCGATACTCCCGACCCTTTATGGTGAAAAAGCGGTAATTCGCATTCTTCCAAACAAGGTAGAGGAATTGGCACTTGATCAACTTGGATTTTTACCTGAGCAACTCCAGCTCTTCAGAAGCGCTATTCATCAGACCAATGGATTGATCTTAGTAACAGGCCCAACAGGAAGCGGCAAAACACGCACACTTTACAGCTGCCTCAGCGAACTTAATCAAATACATCGCAATCTTTGTTCAGTTGAAGATCCTATCGAAATTAGATTGCCCGGAGTCAATCAGGTAGCCTATCACCCTAAAGCTGGCTTGGATTTTCCAACCATTATTCGCGCCCTCTTACGACAAGATCCCGATGTCATCATGATTGGTGAAATTCGCGATAGTGCAACTGCCGAACTAGCGATACAAGCGGCACAAACAGGTCATCTTGTTCTGAGCACTTTACATACCCGCAATGCAATTGGTGCCATTGCACGACTTCACAGCCTAGGGGTACATTCAGAATCGCTGGATTCCTGCTTACAATGCATTAGTTCCCAAAGATTAATTCGCAAGCGTTGCCTCTGTCATGTTCATCCAAAAACCACACCCTGCAAAATCTGCAAAGGGACAGGCTATTTTTCTCGTCTAGGAGTGCATGAGGCGCTTAATTTAAAAACCTTAAAAGATCCACACTCACATTATTTAAAGATGCATGATGCCGGAATGCATTACGTCAAAGCAGGCATCATTGATCAAGCCGAGCTCGAGCTTGAGGTAGGAAGCTGCCATTGAATATTCTTCATTTTCGATCCAAAAAATTAAACCATCATGATCAACTCCAATTTGCACAACAGCTTTTGGCACTCTTACAAGCTGGCCTGCCACTTCTAAACGCCATCAAGCTGCTATCGCGCTCATCTGCCAAGGAGCAGTCTCAATGGATTGATGGTCTCCATCAGAAACTACAACAGGGCAATAGCCTCTCTGATTGCCTAAGGACGCAGGATGTTCAATGTTCTATTGAATTTATCAACCTCATACAAGTTAGCGAGCGATCTGGGCAACTGTCCTTAGCCCTAGAAACAATTTGCGAACAACTAGAATCCCAGATTGAATTACGCAGAAAGATTATCCAATCACTGAGCTATCCTGCCATTACATTAGCTAGCTCCCTACTCTTAATGCTTGTCATGATAGTTTGGGTAGTGCCTGTATTTAAAGAAGTTTTTGAGCACTTTAAAGCAGACCTGCCAGCCCCTACCCGCGCATTAATTGGCATCTCAGGCCTCATTCAAAATACTTTTATAGAGCTATTGATCACTCTATTCATTATCTTGAGTGGATTGATTCTATTTTGGAGAAAATCAAATCGATTACAGAGACAGTGTGATCGCCTCAGCTTTTCTATTCCAGTAATTGGCAAGCTATTTCGCCTGGCTACGCTGACTTACTGGTGCCGCACCCTCGGAAACTTACTCGACACTGGACTCCCCTTACCAGATGCATTGAGAATCACAGCACAATCATCTAATCATTGGCTCAGCCATGACATTAGCGCGGATATCTTTAAACATTTAGCACGCGGGTGGCCTTTTGGTAAAGCCTTGATACGCGCAGACCCGCAACATCTACTTTTTGATATTGAAACCTTACATCTCCTTGAAATTGGCGCAGAAAGCGGTTCCCTTGCACAGATGCTGCGCAAACGCTCCAAGATGCTTGGGGCACAATTGAGTAATCAATTAAATACCTTAAGTCAGAGCTTAGAACCCTTATTAATTATTTTTGTGGGCTCAATAATTGGTGGCCTAGTGATAATCTTATATCTCCCTATTTTTAGTTTAGGGCAGATAGTCTAATGAGGCCTTCAATATGGATGTATTAATTCAGGTATTTCTGGTCTGCATATTGGCGTATCTTGCCTACATAGACTTGAAATCATTTCGCTTGCCTGATGCAATTACCATTCCGCTTCTTTTATCTGGGATTGCTTTTAACAGTTTCACCAATATGGCCTTTGTGAAACCGATTGCAGCTATTGGTGGCGCTCTATTGGGATATTTTTTCCTATGGGCACTCAATTTTCTATATCGCTGCATAAAGAAACGAAATGGCATTGGTATGGGGGATGCCAAGCTGTTAGCAGCCCTGGGAGCATGGTTTGGCTGGCTGGCAATTCCTCAAATTCTCTTCATCGCCTCCGTCTTTGGGTTAATTGGGGGGATGGTATGGTTAGCCTGGAATAGGCAAAGTCATCACCAGCCATTTCCTTTTGGCCCATTTCTTGCTATTGCTGGCATTATTCAATTGTTATGGCCCCAAATCCTCCAGTTACTCCTGCAAATCCAACCGACCTGAAGGCCTTAAAAGGCCAATTGCCATTAATTGGCTTAACAGGAGGTATTGGCTCAGGAAAAACCACGGTAAGCACTCTACTATCTCAATTAGGAGCTGGCATAGTCGATACCGATCTGATTGCCCACCAGATTACAGCCCCTCATGGCAAAGCAATCGCTTTGATTAAAAAGGAATTTGGCCCACATTTTATTGACCCGAACGGTGCTTTGGATAGAGCAAAAATGCGTGCTCTGGTTTTTGAAGATCCTCACTCGAGGGAGATTTTGGAGCGCATTACCCACCCCCTCATTCGAGAAGAAACTATTTCTCAGGCATGGAATCTTGCAAAAGATGGGTGCGCATATATCGTCTTTGTCGTTCCTTTATTAATTGAGTCCAAGGCCTGGCTTGAACTGATTGACCATTTGGTAGTAGTTGACTGTCCCGAAGAGATACAAATTAGCAGAGTGATGCAGCGCAGCAATTTGACGCGCCCGGAAGTTGTACGCATCTTAAATGCTCAAGTTTCCAGAGAAGAGCGTCTATCCCATGCTGATACGATTCTTCAAAATAATGGCAATTTTGAAGAATTAAGCAATCAGGTTCATCTTTTTCACCAAAAAATACTAGATAGTGCGAAGGGTTTACCAACTTCGTCATAAAATATAAAACTGTGATCGTCTACGAATACCCCTTTAACGAACTAGTCCGAAGCATGCTTCGACTCGAGTATCTGTTCGCGCGGTTCAATCACTTTCTGCGATCAGACGACCCAGAGTTGCATCACAATGCCCTTGCTACTTTGTTTGACTTGGGTGACATCGGCTCAAGGGGCGATATTAAGTCCCTGCTCCTTAAAGAATTTGAACGCCAGAAATATGCGCTCAATGGATTAAAGTCATCTCAAAAAGTAGACCAAGAGGCACTGTCTCAAACATTATCAGAAATTGAGTTGGCAGCAATTAACATCAATCAATCGCTCGGCAAACCCAATATGGCGATTACTGAAAGTGAATGGCTCAATGCCATTCGTACTCGCCTAAATATTCCAGGTGGAACCAGTCCGATTGATTTACCGAGCTACCATGCTTGGAAAAATAGTCCGAGCAATCAGCGTCGTGAATTACTAGAATCTTATGTAGCGCCACTTTTGCCGTGGCATGAGGCGTGCCAAATCTTTTTACGTCTTGTGCGTCAGTCAGGTGAAGCTAAAGAAGTGGTGGCGCATCAAGGTGCTTTTCAACAAGCACCCTCCGGAAAAGTCTATCAACTCATGCGTATCGCGGTTGAAGATGACACGCTGTTCTCAGAAATTAGCGCAAACAAATATCTGCTTGCGTATTTCAGGCCAGCGTGACCACCCATTTCAGGCAAATGACCGGTCATTTCAGAGTGAGCGTGACCACCTGTTTCAGAATCAGCGTGACCGCTTTTGCACCTTCCTCTGAAATGCGTTTTGCCTAAATATTAGGCAAAGATAAGTGGGGATTTTAGTATTCGAGGGTAATTTGATGAACCCGATATGGTTGAGCTTTTTAGGCTCCCCATGTCCAGTAAAGCAATTACCATGCGAAAAATTAAAGAAGTTTTGCGGCTGCGTTTTGAATGTGGCCTGTCCTTAAACGCGATTGCCAGAGCCTTAGAGTTATCCAAGGGTGCTGTCGCCAAGTACGATGCCCTAGCCAGAGCGGCGCAATTAGACTGGGCATCCATTGAACCTTTGACTGAAGAGCAGCTAGCAAAGCGTTTGCTGCCACCGCAGGCAATGGTGCCGGGCCAAAACCAATTTGCCCCGAT
>NZ_MPIY01000005.1 GCF_001953355.1 Polynucleobacter sphagniphilus | reverse complement strand
TTGTTTTCAGCAAAAATATAGCCGCTATATTAAAGGCGCACCGCAGGATAAGGATTTACAACGTAAAGCAAGGACTGCGGTGGCAGCGAAGATGGCGCGTGTAGTGTATGGATTAGTGAAGTCAAAACAGATGTATCAAGGTTACTATGAAAAAGCTTTACCCAGTGGATCGATCCCTCTCTGTAGGGCCGTAGAGGCCGCAAGGACCTCGTAGATAATGTTTGGACCTTCCACTGGGACCTCAGATTGTTTTAAGTAGGGTAAAGACCAAAACGTGAAGTGGCGGATCTTGTGTTAATTATGGTTAATCGGGACCCCTGATTTATTTGTGGAAGTGACCGTTTGGGTATAGACAAGTAGTAAGTTTGATTTTTTTAACTGCAAATTGCAGTTACGGTATGGCTTTGCCTATCGCTGGAAAAAGTTCTTGCATTTAGTACGTTGTCCAGACGTATCGCCTGAGGTAAACCATGGATATCCTCTAGTTGCTCTAGGGTTCGCACTACTCTAGCTGCTGGCAGGCTAATATCAATTTCAATAGCCAAGATCTCGCGATTAGATTCATCAATGACATTGAGGGTCCTAAAAGGTCTGCCGTAATGCAGCGTGTCATACATAAAATCGAGCGCCCACATCGAGTTGGCTTCGGTCGGGGCAACAAGTGGAACCCTTGGCATCTTGGGGATACGCTTCTTAGTTCTTCTGGGTAAGTTGAGGCCCATCTCCTTGTAAATACGCCATACCCGCTTGTGATTCCACTCGTAGCCCTGATTGCGCATCCAATCAAAACACAATCTAAAACCCCAGCGCCCATTCTTGGCAACCACTTGATTAAGTACTTCAATGACAGGCTCATCGGCTTTAGCTTTGCTCCTTGGGCGCTCGTAATACGATGACCTGGCCAGCCCTAAATGAGCGCAAGCTCTAGTAATGGGTACTGCTTCTTCGCCAACCAGGTAATCGACTGCCTCTTTTTTACCGGTTGGCGCTAGAGCTTTTTTTCAATGAGGTTCTTTAGCGCTCGGTTATCGTGGGTCAGTTCAGCAACCATCGTTTTATATTCTGATAGCTGCTGCTCTAGCTCCTTAACCCGTTTGAGCTCAGAAGCTTCTAGGCCGCCGTATTTAGATCGCCACTTATAAAAGGTGGCGCCACTAATCCCATGCGTGCGCAATATGTCTGCCATCGCAATCCCGCCCTCGGCTTCTTTCAAAATCCCAACGATTTGGGTCTCTGTAAATCGTGACTTCTTCATATTGATTCTCCTGTTGTAAATACTGCCATAAACAACAGAAAACTCAACTTTTTAAATGTACGAATCTATGGGGATACTACATTACCATCAAGGCAGATGCGTCCGCAGTTAGTCACGGTCACTGTCTTATCGTGGAAGGGATAACTCACATCGGGCAGTCCTTCGTATTTTCGGGTCGAGGGGGTATAGAGCTGTGCCGGTTTTTTCATCTCCAGTGCTTGATGGGGCCGCTCATAGTTGTACTCATGGATAAAGTCTTCAAACTTATCTTGCTGTTGCAAAAGTGTTTTGGCAGGGGGTTTAGTCGTCGCTTGCTTGAGCGTTAAATGCATGCGTTCATGCCGACCATTTTGCTGGGGATTGCCTGGCTTGATGCGCTCAATACCAATGCCTAAACGAAGCCACCACACCGATAGACTACTTAAACCATAGAGCGCATTAGCGCAGGCAAACGGCACACCGTTGTCTGAGCGGATGGAGCCTGGCAGCCCATACTCTTTGAAGAGTTGCTCAAAGACCGTAAAAGCCTGCGCTTCGCGAGTACTCTCTAGGCCTTCACAGCAAATGAGGAAGCCAGAGGCATAGTCCGTCACGGTTAAGGGGTAACAGTACTGCTTATTACCCAGCATAAACTCCCCTTTGTAGTCCACGCACCATAGAGCATTCGGTTCTTTGAGATCCGATAAGTTGGTCCCCGTGAGCTTGGGGTGGTGGCGTCTGCGTTTCTTTTTGACTAAGCCATGGCGATCGAGAACGGCATGCACCGTGCTTTTGGCGGGCAATGCTAACTCCGGGTAGTGGGTGTGCAATCTGTCGCGCAATTTAGGAGCGCCCCAGGTCGGGAACTCCTTTTTGAGGTTCACGATCAGTTGCTCGACCTGGAAGGGCAGCCGATTGGCTTGCCTAAAGGGCCTTCTTGATCGATCCGTAAAGGCTTCTAAACCACTGTCTTTATAGCGATCAATGATTTTATGGCCAGTGACTCTGGAGATTCCAAACTCCTGGCAAAGGGTAGCAATCTTCTCGCCATCAAGGTAACGAGATACAAACTTGAGCTTTTCATCCATCTTCGTACTTTCATTCCACGGCATAGAGTGGTCCCTCCTATGCCAAAAACTGTAAAGTATGTGTCCGGTATAAAGTGTTAACTATGTGTCGAGTCGTACATAAGCCTCGCTTCTGCGGGGCTTTTTTATTGCCAGCGATATCTTTTAAAACTGTCCTTTTTAGCCTGTTTTAGGGTCATTTATTGGCTAGGGAATCCGACCCAAATCCAATAAAATAGTGGAATGCCAGCAAAGCTTGTCACAACACATCAGCCTCGCCAATACATCGTTTGCAACGCCATTGCCTCTGCTCGAATTGAAGGCATCGCCCTAGCAACGCAGTTTGAACAAAAACTTACTGACTATATAAATGGCAAAAAAAGTATCGCCCAATTAATAGAAGAAACTAACCAAAGTTATATTAAGGGCACAATCAAATGACGGTTAATTTAAATAAAAAAATTATCATCATTGCAGGACCTAATGGAGCTGGTAAAACTACTTTTGCCAAAAACTTCTTACCGCAAGAAGCTCATACATTTCGTTTTATTAATGCTGATCTTATAGCGGCTGGTTTGGCACCATTTAATCCTGAATCTGTTGCATTCAAGGCGGCTCGCTTGATGCTAAACGAATTAGATGAGTACACCAAATCAGGCGAAAGCTTTGCCTTTGAAACTACTCTATCCGGCACACATTATCTGCAACGTATTCAGGAGTGGAAAGATCTGGGGTACGTCATCAAACTCTGGTTTATTGCACTAAGTTCCTCTGAGTTAGCTATTTCACGTGTAAAAGAGAGGGTGGCACAAGGAGGGCACAACATCCCTGAAGAGGTCATTCGTAGGCGATATACCGCTGGCCTCGAGAATTTGCCCAAATACCAAAAAGTTGTAAAATCATGGGTATTGTTAGATGGAGATAAAACTCCCCCCGAGCAAACAGACCAGGGTTGACTATGACTATTCCAAGCAAAGACATTCGTAATTCCTCTGATCCCGATATCGCAGGATCTTACTACGCTATGCAACGTGCTGGACAAGCTGCAATAGACTTGGCAATCCAAACTAATACGGCTATCGTAACCACTATTGACGGTAAGATAGTTCGAATCCCTGCTGCAGAACTCATCAAACAGCGCCAACTTAGGACCTAAACACCGTTGGTCGCGAGTTCGAATCTCGCCCGACCCACCAGCAATACAAAAGCCTCTAGAGAAATCTAGGGGCTTTTTCTTTTAGTTCACTCAAATTGCTTGATCAACACCTTAAACAATATAGGGTCTCAAGGGTTAATCGCTTCATATTTAATCCCTCAAGCATCAATTGAGTTTTGAGAATAAGATAGTTGATAAATCCAACCATTGCTTAAGAGGCTCACAATGCTTGACCCTATGGTGCTTAGTCGCATTCAATTTGGCGCAAATATTACCTTCCATATTCTTTTCCCAACCATTTCTATTGCTTTGGGATGGTTTCTTTTCTACTTCAAAGTTCAATTCAATCGAACCCATGATTCCAGCTGGAATCAGGCATACCAATTTTGGGTAAAGATTTTTGCATTAACATTTGCTTTAGGGGTAGTCAGTGGTATCACCATGAGTTTTCAGTTTGGCACTAACTGGCCTGGATACATGAAAACCATCGGCAATATTGCAGGCCCATTACTTGCCTACGAAGTACTCACTGCTTTTTTCTTGGAGGCCACCTTCTTGGGAGTAATGCTGTTTGGTAGCAAAAGAGTCTCTCCACGCGTTCATACCATCGCAACTTTTCTAGTCGCTTTTGGTACCACCTTATCCGCTTTTTGGATCATCGTATTAAATTCTTGGATGCAAACACCGCAAGGTTTTGAAATGATTGATGGCCAAGCACATGCTACTAATTGGTTTGCCATCGTATTTAATCCTTCTATGCCCTATCGCTTGGCGCATATGCTCACTGCAGCCTTTATTACAGTGACATTTTTATTAGCTGGCATCTCAGCCTTTAGGCAACTCCGAGGCAGCAAGTCTGCCGCTAATAAAGCTGTTCTTAAAATTGCCATCACTACAGCAGCAATTTTGATGCCTATTCAAATCATCCTTGGTGATGCACATGGACTAAATACATTGCAACATCAACCTGCCAAACTCGCTGCAATGGAAGGCATTTGGGAATCTGGCTCTGGTATACCAGCTGTAATCTTTGCCATTCCAGATCAAAAGACGCAGAGTAACCTCTATGAAGTTAGCATTCCTAAGTTAGCCTCCTTTTATCTGACCCATCACTGGGATGGTGAAGTGCAAGGCTTAAAAGATTTCCCCAACAAAATTCCTCCAGTAGCACCAGTATTTTTTGCCTTTCGTATTATGGTTGGCATGGGTCTACTCATGCTATTGGTTTCATGGATGGCACGCTGGCAAATTTATAAGTCACAAGATATCAAACCCTGGATGGCCAAAATTTTGGTTGGAATGACTTTTTCTGGTTGGATTGCTGTAGTTGCAGGCTGGTACGTCACTGAAATTGGTCGGCAGCCCTACATCGTTACCGGGGTTCTAACTACCGCTGATGCCGCTACAACAATAGCGGGAGGCATTGTTCTGAGTAGCTTGCTGATGTATTTATTCTTATATATCGCACTCATTATTTCTTACATTGGGGTGGTTTTTTACCTTGCTCGCGAAGGGGATAAAGCCCCAGTAAGTAATACGATTACAAGCACGTCTAACTCCTATGCCCAATAAGATAAATTCACAATGCCACTAAATATGATTCCCGATCTGAGCCAAGCTTCAGGATGGCTGCCACTATTTTTCTTGGTAGCCATGGGTATTGCCGTGCTCTCCTATGTTGTTCTGGATGGCTATGATTTAGGTGTTGGTATTCTTCTAAATAGAGCAACTGATGAAGAAAAGGACATGATGATTTCTTCTATAGGGCCATTTTGGGATGCCAATGAAACTTGGCTGGTTCTAGGTGTTGGACTACTACTAGTTGCATTTCCATTGGCACACGGAATTATTCTGACTGAACTCTATATCCCCGTGGCTATCATGCTGGCTGGTTTAATTTTAAGGGGCGTTTCCTTTGATTTTCGGGTTAAGGTTCAATCCCATCAAAAACCGCTATGGAACTTTCTGTTTTACCTAGGTAGCGTTATTGCCTCCATAGCTCAAGGGGTCATGATTGGGCGTCATATCGTGGGCTTTGACTCTGGTTTATTGGGCTGGTTATTTGCTCTCCTAGTGGGTGCCTGTGTTCCTGCTGGATACGCTCTTTTAGGCTCAACTTGGCTGATCATGAAGTCTGAAGGCGCGTTGCAATTAAAGGCTACTCACTGGGCCAAAGTAAGTCTGGGCTTCACAGCGCTTGGAATTGGATTGATATCCATTGCAACACCATTTTTTAGTCCTGAAATTATGACTAAGTGGTTTGCCCTGCCAAATATCATCTACTTAGCTCCAATACCATTAACTACTCTGATCCTTTTTATCATCATTGAGCGAACTCTGACGACCTTGTCGTCAAATCCACACCGAAAAATGTGGGTTCCTTTTGTTGCAAGCGTGGCAATTTATTGGCTCTCATTTTTCGGAATTGCCTATAGCCTCTTTCCTTACATCATCGTCGATCAAATGACGATTTGGCAAGCCGCAGCTGCAACCGAATCTCTTTGGTTAATTTTTTGGGGCACTGCAATTGTCTTGCCAGCAATCCTGCTTTATACCTTTTACTCTTATCGAATATTTTGGGGTAAGACTGTCCCAATGAGCTACTACTAAGCATTAGTAGATACTTAAGCGGTATCTTTTAATCTCTTGGTCGCGAGTTCGAAAACGAAGTTTCGGCGCAGCCAATCTCGCCCGACCCACCAGTTACACAAAAGCCTCTAGAAAAATCTAGGGGCTTTTTCTTTTGGGCTGGTGCATATGTGGAGGGCGCCGGTAACAATGAGATATCTATAGGACGTTTTAAGTGGGGATGGCAGACGCTGGTTCAGACTGATTGACCGTGAGCGACTTGCAGGTGTCGTGTTTCCGGACGCTTATGGTGATATGTCGGTTATCCGACAAACTAAAACCACCCGAGGGTGGCTTTAGTTAGAAGTGATTTTTAATAATCATTTCTGATTTGGGAATAAAACCAGGTTTTGGCCAAGCAGGTTTAACTGCTTTACCAATTACCAACATTGCTGCAATCGCATAGTCTTTAGGTAAATGGATCAACTCTGCAACCTTGTCAAAATTAAAACCAACCATTGGGCAAGAGTCATAGCCCATTGCTTTAGCTGACAACATCATAGTTTGCAACAAGATTCCAGCTGAGCGCATGGCCTCGTCACGCTGAAGTTGTTCTTTGCCAGAATAAAAAGGGTGAATCCAAGGCACCAAGATATCTTGAGCCTCTTTAGGGGCGTTGACCCAATATCTTGCTGGATCTTTTTCCCATGCCTTGATATCCACTGTCACAACAAATAACAAAGATGCATCAGTCACTTGAGCTTGGTCATTTGCCGCCTCGCGTAATTTTGCTCTGAGGGCTTTATCGGTGACATTGACTAAACGCCAATGCTGGATATTAAAAGAAGATGGGGCTTGCATACCCAATTCAATCAGCTGATCAATCTCCTGCTGAGAAAATTGATGGCTGGGGTCAAAGTACTTCACTGCTCTGCGCTGGCGAATTGCATCAAATGTATTCATATATTTCCTTAGTATGATTGATTGAGATAAAAATTAGTCTTTAATTGGTGGAGTTGCGCGATACTGACCCTGGAAAGTAAGCATCCAACCTGGATACTCTGGATTCAAGGCGCTGACTTCATCAAGTATCTTAAGCTCGTCTTCCGTTAAGACTAGCTTACTAGCAGCAATATTGTCTTTTAACTGCTCCAGTTTGCGGGCACCAATGATGATGGTTGATACTGCTTTTTTGGATAGAATAAAGGCAAGCGCGACTTGAGCCACAGAAACTCCATGCGCCTTAGCAATTGGTGTCATTGCATCAATGCAAATAAATGCCCTATCTTTATTAATGGGTGGAAAATCAAAGCTTGAGCGTCTGGCTCCATCAGGATTTGCCGTATCACGACTAAACTTACCCGAGAGATAGCCGCCTGCCAAAGGACTCCAGACCATGAGCCCTAGCTTTTGATCCTGCACCAGAGGAAATATTTCTCGCTCTAAATCTCTTCCAGCGATAGAGTAATACGATTGCACGCTTGTAAACTCAGCATAACCCTTTTGACGAGAAATGCCGATTGCCTTCATGATCTGCCACGCAGCCATATTACATAAACCAATATAGCGAATCTTGCCCATTTTCACTAAATCATTCAGCGCAGACAAGGACTCTTCAAATGGTGTTAAAGGATCAAAGCCATGCACCTGATAAAGATCAATATGATCTAACTGAAGGCGCTTTAGACTCGCATCAACTTCATTAAATATATGAAAACGTGATTGCCCTCTGCCATTGGGGGTCTCATCCATAATCCCAGTAGATTTGGTAGCTATAACTAATTGATCACGTGGCAAGCCGCAATCTTTAATCGCTTGTCCCAGCAAGCTTTCAGATTGCCCTAGAGAATAAACATTAGCAGTATCAATAAAGTTAATCCCGCTATCAAATGAAGTTTTGATCAACTCATTGACAGCTTTTTGCTGTAAGCCGCCCATGACCTCCCAAAATCCCTGAGCACCAAAAGTCATAGTGCCTAAACAGAGCTCAGAGACATAAAGCCCTGTATTGCCTAATAAACGATATTTCATAAAAGCTCCTAATAATTTATTGCCTAGACTTAGTTCGATGATTGTAGGTTGGCCTGCATAAACTTGCTGACACATTTCATGTTGTTAATCAATTGATCGCGAGTTCGAAAACGAAGTTTCGGCCCAGCCAATCTCGACCGACCCACCAGCAATGCGAAGGGATCACAGCAATACGGCCCTCTTTTCTTGGTTGAATCGAACGTATTGGTCCTTGTGTGAGCTCAATAGAAAATCTATCGAGTCGCAATGAGTAGGATAAGCGACGATGGTTATCCGTGAACTTCACATGGGTGTTTGGGTAAGCCGGTATCACAATGTTCAAATTTGAGAGAGCCTGCCATCACCCCAAAGAAAAACCACCCGAAGGTGGCTTTAGCATTTCTAGATTACCGGAAGATATCAATCAGCACCAGAGATTCTTTGCAAATAGTAATTTATCTTGCAGCCTTAACTTCAAGACTATCAATATCGTCTATTCGGCGCACCTGCAAAAGATTGCCTCTTTTCGAGATGTCTAAATGTAATACGGCCTTTAGATAAGTCATAAGGAGAGACCTCTAAAGAAACCTTATCCCCAGCCAATATGCGGATGTGATTTTTTTTGACTCTTCCTGCTGTATAGGCAATAAGCTTATGACCATTATCTAAGGTAATCCGATAACGAGAATCTGGCAGAATTTCATCAACAAGACCTTCCATTTCAAGCAACTCTTCTTTTGCCATTTAACATCCCTCAAGGAAAATAAAAAGCCCAGTCATGCTGGGCTTTGGGCCAGGCAAATCATTTCCGCCTGGCATTTGCTTCTGATTTAAGCAGGTTGAATATTGGATGCTAACTTGCCTTTAGGGCCAGTAGTAATATCAAAAGTCACTGCTTGACCTTCAGCTAATGTCTTAAATCCATTGCTATTAATTGCTGAAAAATGGGCAAATAAATCTTCGCCACCGAGTTCAGGGGTAATAAAGCCGAAGCCTTTTGCATCGTTAAACCATTTCACAATTCCGTTTGCCATATCTGACTATTCCTTAAAAAATATAAAAAAGGGGCAATGCCCCAGAAGGGGCGAAAGTCAAGAATGGCGGGGGAGATGCTAAAAAGAACTATCGCAGAAATGCGGTATTAATTACTAGTACAACAACACTATTAGCTTGAAAATCGCTTTTTGGATTTTACTCTACTTTGCTCACAAGCGCTCGCTTTCTAATAAATCTCCCTTATAACAGCCATAGTTGCAGATAAACTACCTTGAAAATCCCTTGGTTACGAGTTCAAAGACAAAATTTCGGCATAGTCAATCTTGCTCGATCCACCAACAGTACCATGGGATCGAACCCTAAGCGACCCCTTTTCTTTTTCAGCCCAATAATCTAGGTGCAAATGAATTTCAACCCAATACCATCAGCCCGAGCAATACATCCCGAACATTCTCCGGTATTGGCGTTGGCTGATTGGTCTGTCGATTTACATAGACATGCACAAAGCGTCCCATTGCAGAGGCAGCGTCATCATCATTTTTGAATATAGCAAGCTCATATTGAACACTACTGTTACCCAAATGCACCACCTTCATGCCAACATGAATGCAGTCCGGATATACCATGGAGGAAAAATATTGACACTGAGTCTCCACTACCAAGCCAATCACTTGGCTGTTTGTGATATCCAGTGCGTTGTGCTCAATTAAATATCGATTGACGGCTGTATCAAAAAAATGAGTAGTACACGACATTATTAATATGTCCATAAACATCGTTATCCATCCATCTAGAATGAATTTGCTCAAACGCGACAAAATCAGAACGCTTTGGTGGTGCAATTTTCTTATTACTCATAAAGCTTCCGCATACAGGGCTGCAGCATCTTGCAAGGTAATCTCGCGTGGGCTGTTCATTAGCAAACGAGTCTGCAGCATTGCATCGGCGGCAAGCTGGTTGATATCATTTTCAGTAATGCCAACATCAGTTAATCGACCTGGAAGCCCCAGTTCGGTGGCAAGACTACCTAAATAGTCTGCCAATTGAGTTGCCTGATCCAGGGTTGAGCCCAATAAGCCAGGTTGAATAATTTGACCGAGCTCCGCATACATAAAATGTGCTTGCTCTAAATTAAAGCGCATCACAGGCCCCAACATCAAGGCATTTGATAAGCCGTGTGGCACATGAAATCTTGCACCAATTGGATAAGCTAAAGCGTGCACTCCTGCCACAGGCGCATTGGTAAAAGCCATGCCGGCAAGGCAGGCACCTAAGAGCATATTTTCACGTGCCTTAATGTCATTGCCGGATCTAACCGCTCGGTGCAGATTGCTGGCCAACAATCTCAAGGCCTCTTTTGCCAAACAATCTGATATTGGATTTTTCAAGCGTTTCGTTGTAAAGGCTTCAATAGCGTGGACCATGGCATCAATACCTGTAGCAGCGGTCACATGAGAGGGCAGCCCAAGGGTGAGTTGAGCATCTAATAAAGCAAGGTCAGGTAACAATTGGGGGGACACTACGCCCTTCTTCTCGCTATCACTTACCGTCACTATGGAAATTGTTGTGACTTCAGAGCCTGTTCCAGCAGTGGTAGGAACCAAAATTAAAGGAAGACGCGGCCCCTTAGCCACCCCTACGCCATACACTTCTGAAAGTTTTTCTTTGCCGGCAGCCAACAGCGCTACTAGCTTGGCAACATCCATTGAGCTGCCACCCCCAAATCCAACAATGTAGTCAGCCCTGCACTGTTGAGCTGCATTGACTGCATTCTCAATAACAGAGATGGGAGGATCAGCCTGAACCTGTGAGAAAACATCTAAAGCGATTCCTAAATCTTTAAAGCCTTGTTGGGATTGACTCAATAGACCGGCTGACAAAACGCCCGGGTCAGTAACAATCAAAACAGACTTGCCTCCTCGCGCTTGAATGATTTTGGCAAGATTAGCAGCCCCGCCTCTCTCCACCAGGATTGAGCGGGTTGAATGAAAGTCAAATTGCATCACTTTCCTTTATTAAAAATTCTCTCAAAGCACTTACCTAAACATTACAAACCCGCCATCACTCAAGGAAAGGGCAGAGGCTTTCCTGGGGGCGGCATTTCTTGACCCAAGGCTAGCAACATCGCCACAGTCACGTATGTTCCACTCACTGCCACCAAATCCACAAGCTGTTGCTCACCCAATATGGCTTTAGACTTTTGGAACAAGGCATCACTAATTTGATGATTATTCACCATCTCCATAGAAACGTCGTACACAACCTCCTCATCTGGCTTCATATTTCTTGGGCGTATGCCGGCCTTCAAATCATCGGCTACTTGCTGCGATAAGCCCGCCTTAAGCGCCAAAGGGTAATGCGCATACCACTCAACCTGAGAGCGCCAGAGTCTGCCCTGAATCAGAATTGCAAATTCATTGAGTCTAGTGGGTAGCGATGTATTGAAACGCAAATAATCCAACAACCGCTTCATGCGATCCGCAAATACAGGGCTTCTGAGCATCACGTTATAAGGCCCACCCAAGCCAACGCTAGAAATTGCGATGATCTCTTCGGCTAATGGTCGAGCATCAGAGGGAAGTTGCTCTACTGTTATCTGCGGGAAACGTGGTGGCTCTCCTGGAGTAGGCGGGGATTGGGAAAAGGCTGGTGACAGTAAAACCAAAGAAATTCCGCTAATGCACATTAACCTGCCTAGTATTGTCTTCATCAATAGCCCCTTAAATTATTTATTGTTAGATCTAACACTTAAAACTGCTCACTAAAATAATCTGTAATAGCTTGCTGAAAAATAGTATGGCCTTTTTGCAGCATCATCATATGACCAGCATCTGGAACAATGACATAACGCTTATTGGGATTAGGTAGTTGCTCAAAAAATGGAAGTAATTGCTTGGTATCTGCCACATCGTCATATTGACCATGGATGATCATGGTGGGCACCACTATTTTTGACGCATCAAGCATCGGTAGTTTGGTAACCAAATCCAATTGAGGGCTTGTAGGCGTATTTTTTTCAATAGATGCTGCTGCCTTGGCAAAAGCATCCACAACATCTGGATAGTTATTTTCATTAGGGGTAAGCGAATAAAAGCGGCCATGCCATCCCTGCTCTGGTATCTGAATGTAGACTTTTTCTTGATACATTTTCAAATTGGGCCTGCGTTTAGCAATATCTACGCTATCAATACCCATCTGCGCATAGGAGATATAACGATCTACCTTATCTGGATGAGCCATAACAAATAACCCCGCATATTGAGTGCCATAAGACCAAGCTAACAATCTCACTTTAGGAACATTTCTCTCGCGCATCACATAATCTACAACTGCATTCAGGTCACTTGCAGCATCCTCTGTTGTGAAATGCTCAGTTGGATGGGTAGATCTTCCAAACCCCCTCACATCTAAAGCAAATACATCAAATCCCTGTTTAGCCAAAGCATCCATCACACTGAAATCGGGCCGCCCAGGAATCTGCAGATCGAAAGACTCCTTCCCAGCAGTAGCTGATCCATGGGCCAAAATAATCACGGGTTTATTTTTTGGACTGCCGGTATATTTTTCCCAGATATAAATTCTGACCTCACCGTTTTGAACCCAACTTTCAGCACTTTTGATATTACTTTTCTGCGCCATTGCACAAGTACAACTCAGGGCCAGCAATATTAGTATCCAATTTTTTTTCAACTTCATTTTGTCTCCAATATTTTTATTGTCTACAGCTTTATTTTTGAATCGTGAATAAGAATTCCTTGATAACCTTATTTTGCAGCTCATTCTCGTTTGTAGTAGCACCCGCGCCTGAAAAGTGACCCATTGGCAACATATCATTAATTGCTACATATTTAGCATTGGGTATGTACTTAGCCGACTCCCTGGCATCTGACTCAGGATTCAATAAATCACCCGTACCAGCAAGAATTAATGCTTTTGCCTTGATAGACTTTAGTGCAGCTATCGTATCGCCATTAAAGCCCTGTGTTTGACCAACATCATGCCGATCATAAGCGCGGGATTGCCATATCCAATCATTTGCATCCATTCGTTTCCATGTAGCATCTTCAACGCCTTGGATAAATCTAATCTCGGCTTCAGGCGTATTGAATAATTGATTTTGGTAAGTAGGCGTTCTAACAATCACCCCACTTAACCAGCCCGCCCATAAGCGCATACCCTTTTCAACAGGCTTGTCATATTTTCCATCCTGATAGGCAGGGTCAGTCATAATGCTCTGACGAATCATTTCAAGCACACCAGTAGTCCAAGCATGAGTTTTAGCAAGCGGAATAATTGGTACTATTGCTTGGGTATAGTTGGGATGGGAGACGCCCCATTGAAGCGCTTGCATGCCGCCCATCGATGCCCCAACTACCGCTACTAACTTTGCAATACCGAAGTGCTCAGTCAGCAGTCGATATTGGCTATTCACCATATCTCGAATATTAAACTCAGGAAAGTTGATATTAGGTTGGGTCTCGCTATTTGATGGCGAGGTAGTGAGACCATTACCAATCGCATCTGTGCAGATAACAAAATACTTATTGGTATCAAGCGCTTTTCCAGGTCCAATAAGATAATCAATTCGATGGTGATTGCCTCCAATTGCAGTCACCATCAAAATAGCATTACTTTTTTCTGCGTTTAAAGTTCCTGCAGTTGTATATGAAATTTTAAAGTTTTCAATAATGCTGCCATTTTCAAGAAGTAAATTGCCCTCAAGATAAGTCTGATGAAGTGGTTCATTATCTTTATGGGCAAAAGAGTTAACAGAAAAAACTATGAGTAGGAGGGCTAAACTAAAAATATGTAATTTGTTTTTCATTTTTTATCCTTACTTTTTAGCGCGACCTTATTAGGCACCCTTAAAAACCATTGATGATTGAATTGCAGCAATATTGGGCGCACCCATTTGCTGCATGGTTGACTTAAATTCGGTTTGCAGGATCTCCATCACCCGCTCAACACCGGGCTGTCCAAATGCACCTAGACCCCATAGGTACGGACGCCCAATACAAACTGCATTGGCGCCTAATGCCATTGCTTTAAAAACGTCACTCCCCCTACGCACACCACTATCGAAAAGAATTGGGACTTTACCTTTAGCCACCTTCGCAACCTCAGGCAAGCATTCAATAGCACCTCTTCCGCCATCCTCACTTCTACCGCCATGGTTCGAAACGTGAATGCCATCGACTCCATACTTTAGACAAAGGCTTGCATCCTCCTCAGTCAGGATGCCCTTGAGAACGATCTTCATCTTCGTAACGTCTCGCATTTTCTGAATAAAGTCCCACGTCATATTCGATGAGGACATATTGATACCAGTCATATCAATACCATCATAGATTGGCCGCTCATGCGCACTCCCAAATCCATGGACATGGCAATTTGAGCAAGTGCGAGAATCCATTTTCTTTAAACGAAAAAAGGTCTCCTGATTTCTGCCACCATTGCGATCAACCGTGATCTCTAAAACAGGAACACCAACCCTCTCAACCCGCCGAACAACCTGCTTAGCAACTTCGGTACTTGAGGTTGCGTAGAGAGAAAACCAGACCTCACCTTGGCGAGCGGCTACAACCTCTTCAATAGTAGAAGCGCCGGCTGCTGAGAGAACATTTAAATAACCCCCCGCTCGAGCTGCTCGAGCAACGGCTACCTCCCCTTCGGGGTCGTAAGCCTTATTTCCACCCGTGGGAGCAATCATGATTGGAGATTTCCATTTACTCCCAAATAAAGTAATTGAGGTATCCACATGACTGACATCACGCATACGACGCGGGCGTAATGGGAACTTTTGAAAGGCACTACGATTGGCGCGCAAGGTCACTTCATCATCAATTCCTGTGGCCATGTAAGCAAAGTGGGCTAGCGGAACCCTCTTAAAGGCTACTGGCTCAAAGTCAAATACATTGATAGCTTCTTGTGGACTTGAGATAAGCTCAAAAGGTATTTTGGGCGAGAGCATCATCGGGTCCAGATGCTCGCTATAGTTCCGCAGAAGCTCTCTGGGATCAATTTTTTCCTGAGCCAAAAGATCTTGGCTGGACCCGAGTGCCAACAATGGACTCGCCGCCAACCAACTTAAAAATTGTCGACGTTGATCGTCTTTATACTTATTATGCTTCATGTCTCCTCCTGCTTATTATTTTTATTACTGCAATCTGGATGCAACTGAATTAAAAGAAGGGATTGATTAGCCTCTTTTATTTTAAAAATACCGTCGCCCGGCGGTATAAAAATAGAGTTGCTCCTAGACTACAAATAGCAGCAAAACTGAGCCAATAGCCTGGCGCTGCTTTATCTCCAGTTAAGTTAATTAAATAAGTCGAAACAACCGGTGTAAATCCGCCAAAAACTGCAGTAGCCAAACTAAATGAGAGGGAAAATCCAGCTACCCGAACATTAACTGGCATTATCTCCGTTAAGGCGGCCACCATCGCACCGTTATACATGCCAAAAAAGAATGAGAACCAAAGCAAAACTAATAACATGCGTTCAAAGCTAGGCTCCGCACATAACCAAGTGAGCGATGGATAAGCGGTACAAATAGCTAGTACGGTAATAGCAATCAAAATCGGGCGTCGGCCAATGCGATCGGATAAGGCGCCACCTACCGGCAACCACAGAAAATTGGAAATCCCGACAAAAAAGGTAACCAAGAGGCTATCAGAGGCGCTCAACTTTAATACCGACCTACCAAAAGTTGGCGTGTATACAGTGATCATGTAGAAAGTAGCTGTAGTCATTGCGACCAAAAACATCCCAGCCAATACAGTCATCCAGTTATTCAGTATGGTTGCATACACCTCGCGAGTGCTGGGATGGTGTCTGCGCGCCTTAAACTCATCAGTCTCTTGCAAGCTACGACGCAAGATAAAAATGATTGGAACAATACCGCAGCCAATAAAGAATGGGATACGCCAACCCCAAGCCAGGATATCTTGAGCGGGCATGATTTGGGTTATCGAATAACCCAAAACCGCAGCCAAAACAATCGAAACCTGTTGACTAGCGGATTGCCAGCTTGTGAAAAAACCTTTTCGTCCTGGCGTAGCCATTTCAGCTAGATAAACCGAAACACCACCTAACTCCGCCCCAGCAGAAAAGCCTTGCAATAACCGCCCCAGCAAAACCAAAAATGGCGCCAATATTCCGATCGTTGCATATCCTGGGACACAAGCAATTAAGATGGTGCCGCTCGCCATAATGGATAAGGTGACAATCAAACCTTTGCGGCGCCCGACCTTATCAATATAAGCCCCTAAAAAAATTGCTCCCAAGGGACGCATTAAGAAGCCGGCGCCAAAGACTGCGAACGTTAACATCAGCGAAGCAAATTCACTGTCGGCCGGAAAAAATACTTTCGAAATAGAGGTAGCGTAAAACCCAAAGAGAAAGAAATCAAACTGCTCAAGAAAATTGCCACTGGTGACACGCAAAACAGCTCCAAAAGTTGAAACTGTGGTTGTCGGTTTTGTTGGCGCTAACTTCAAACTGGAATTCATTCATAACTCCCATTGAGGGTTGGATATACAAAATAATGAATCCATTCTAATCAGAGCCCAGATTTAAATTGCTAGCTTGACGCCTTTCGATGGATGACTTCAGTAATGCGGCACAACGAAAAATACCATGAGCAAATTTGCCGTAAGGCAATGATATGAAAAGCGCCGATATCACACCCAGATGAATTGCCAATAAATTTACCATTGCAGGGCTATCACGCCAGATCAACAAGGCTAAACCGGTAAATCCCGATAAAAATAAGAGCGTAATGAATACCCAATCCATTGGGCGTTGACGCACATCCCCATGTTGGTCATGGCGACGCAGGTTCAGCCAAAGAAGACCAGCAGGTCCGATGAGCAAACCAATACCTCCAGCAATACCCAATAAAACTGGCAGACTCAGCACAGGATAAGGTGCATCCCACTTCAGAACATAGTGATACATGGTGGCAACTGAGGTGGCTGCAAAACAAAGCATGAAACCATAGAAGGTGAAATGATGAAAGCGGCGGCGCATTAAAGTAAAGGCATCGTCTGATTCGTTACAACCCTCCCCATGACCGCCATCAAGGTATTTCAGGGTTAATGCGTTGGTACTGGCCTCAATTACCGCTTCCGTAGTGGCTCGATCGGTAGATATGTCTTTCCAAAAGCGCCGAACGCCTATGCCTAAAGATATCAATACAAACCCAAAAATGACTCCAAAGATGATTGCCAATACACTATGCGGGAAAACAGCATAAAAATTACCTTCCAAATGACTGGTCATTTGATTACTCGTTTGCACATGTGCTGCCAGAGAAAATATAAGTAGCGAAAATGCAAGCGTTAACGAAACGAACAAGCCATTGCGCTGATACAGGGCTCCAAGTTTTTTTGGCCAGGCATATTGGGTATAAGTTTCAAGTCGCACTCGTGCCATTGCCTGCGGAATATTGACCATAAACTCATGGGGTGGCGCATACTGGCAAGCGTGATAGCAAGCGCCACAGTTATGACAAAGGTTGGCCAAATAATTAACATCTGCTTTACTAAAATCGAGTCGCCGAGTCATCGCCGGAAAGACCGCACAAAACCCTTCACAGTAGCGGCAAGCATTACAAATCTGTAACTCACGAGCGAGTTCTGACTCATCCTCTGACATGACCTCAATCGGAATTACTATAGAAGACTTATCAAGCATGTTCATTCCTTATTTGCAAACTGGCGCGCGCCGCCTCTACTCCAGCAATCCGCCCAAACGCAGTGCCAATAGACATTCCAACGCCAGCCGTATAACCCTTACCAAGAACATTACCAGCCATCATTTCTCCGGCGGTAAATAGATTTGGGCTGGCTTGTCCGCCAAAATGAACTTGGGCACGATCATTCACCTTTAACCCCAAGTACGTAAAAGTAATTCCGGGCCGCAATGCATAACCATAATATGGCGGGCTATCAATTGGTCTAGCCCAATGCGTCTTGGGAGGTTGCAAGTTCTCGGTATGGCAATTGTCTAAAAGGGTGTGATCAAAAGTACCCTCTTTACAGGCTGCGTTGTACCTGTTCACTGTCTCAACTAGCTGCGCCTCTGGCAGTTGCAATTGAGATGCAAGTTCCTCAAGGGTATTTGCTTTTGCACCAGGAAAGACTGGTGGCATAAAACGCCCAACCGCTTTAGAGTCGATAATGGAGTAGCCAATTTGACCAGCTTGTTGAGCTACCAAACGACCCCAAATTGCATAACGCTTAGGCCAAAAATCTTCGCCCTCATCATAAAAACGCTGCGCATTGCGATTCACAACAATCCCCAACGATACGCAATCAATACGCGTGCAAATACCTCCGTCATACAAAGGTGAACGTGCATCAATAGCAACGCAGTGCGATTGCGAAGGATCACCAATGCTATCTGCACCAGCATTCAATAACGCTCTTAGCAAAACACCCTGATTGAAACGGGTACCACGAATCAGAAAATTATCAGCTGGCCATTCGCCAAGTTCATTTTGACCCCAGGCTTCACGCAACCATTCACGATTTGATTCAAAACCACCTGACGCCAGCACACAGGTTCGAGCCTCGAAACGCTCCTCTCCACTATATGCAGCAACAAACCGATCGCCATCTAACTCCACTCTATCCACAGGCGTTTCGTAACGAATGTGCACCCCCAGAGTTTCTGCGCTGCGATAATAGGCATTCACTAAAGCTTTACCGCCACCCATAAAAAAAGCATTAGTTCGCGCTACATGCAAAGCGCCAGATAAGGGTGGCTGAAATCGCACCCCATGCTTACGCATCCAAGGGCGGCAGTCTGCAGATGCACGAATCACCAGTCGAGCCAGCGCCTCATTGGTATTACCTCCAGTAACCTTTAGAAGATCCTGCCAATACTCTTCTTCCGTATAGGCATCAACCAATACATCTTCAGGGAAATCATGCATGCAGCGAAGATTGCGAGTGTGCTGAGAATTGCCGCCTCGCCATTCTTTCGGGGAGGACTCTAACAGCATTACACTTGCACCGGCCTCACGCGCCATTAGCGCAGCACATAATGCTGCATTACCCCCACCAATTACTAATACATCGACCATCTACACTCCTGATTAAAAATTTACTTTAGCAGGACAGCGTGTTCTACGATATACCAATATTGACAAGTAGTCTTCACTTTTTGTGAAGATTGTGGGAGCGTAAGCTTGCACCAGGCCAGTCACCAGCCAGAACCAATTGACGACTTACATCAGCTAACACTACACGCGCTGCAAGCCCAGCTGGTGAAAGCTCACTATCCGAAACGCTGACAATCAAGTTAGGCCGAACTGCATCCTTATCAGCTATGCGCACACTTACTAAAGAATGATTTTGGATGTGTGCCAGTGCCGCACCTGGTTGAATGGTCGCACCAAGTCCACCACGGACTGCATCCATGAGCATGGCTAATCCATCAACCTCAAGGGCAATCTGCGGGTGAGATTGGCTACCCCTAAACGCGCCATCGAGTAGCGCACGCAAGCCATGTGATCCACTTGGCAAAATGAGGGGCAACCCCCCTAACCTGGAGAGTGCTACCTTAGATCCGGAGGGCATGCCTTTCATGCTGGCATGTCCTATCAAAAAAAGGTGTTCGTCCAAAAGCGGTACAAAGCTCCAACGTTGGGTGGGAATCTCTCTAAATAAAATAGCCAGATCAATTTGTCGCCCAATCAACATCGACTCCAAATGCCCAGAAAGACTCTCTACCAAACGCAGGCGAACTTCTGGATACCGCTCTTGCATCGCCCTCAAAAAAGGGAGGCCTATTACACTCGCTGTACTGGGTGCGAGGCCAACACTCACATGGCCAGATAAGCGGGCGGAGCGCGCAGCAAGAATGGCATCATCTGCATGACGCAAAGTTAACTGAGCTTGCTGACAAAAAGCCAAACCCGCCTCGGTTGGAACAACGCCACCTGATGTGCGCACAAGCAAACGAATTGCCAACTCGCTTTCTAGTCTGCTAATTTGCTGACTAAGAGCGGATGTAACCACACCCAAGGCAAGCGCTGCCTTACCCATGCTGCCATGCTCTACAACGCTTACGAAATACTTTAATTGTTTGAGTTCCATTGAACGACATTGCCTTTTCAAATAGCTTTCACTTCAATCTCAGTGTGCACTTATCTTAACGAATGAGTAAGCGAGTTAATTAGCTACCATCATAGACATCAGCACAAATCACTATGCCATTTGTATCATCGGCAAAACGAGGCGCAATCGAAATATGAAGATCGTTGATTGCTAAATACAATCACACTTGTCTCACTAGCGCCAAATGAAATTGAGAATCGCATATACACGTAGCCATATGATGCCCCGATCACCCCGGAATAGAAACCCCTCGCGCTCATAAGCTACAAATGTAGCTGTGAAACCAATGCAGCGATTCATTTAGTTCAAGACGTTTTTTAGCTTCCATCCCCTTTAATAACTAAACTATCTATAAATTCATTTGACGAATAGCAAAAGCAAGCATAGGATGAAGCTGTGGGTTTACAGAGAATGTGTAGCCCGCACTGGCAACCGCCAGTAACTTAGTGAGCACATCTATGTGCTCGGCGTTATGAAACCTTAATCTTTCATATTCGCACAAGCCTCCCCTTAGCGGAAGGCGAAGCCCAACGGGGAAACTTGGTTGGGCTTTCTTGTTACCACAAGGCTCAAAGTAAAAATCTTGCGACTGTAAAGATGGTCATGCCAATAAAGATAGTTACCAGCATGCTTTTTGTGAATAAAAAAACGATCACTGCTGCTATTCCACCAAAGAGCTGTGGCGACCATACATTGAGCTCATAGAAGTGCGCTGTATTTTTTGTAAAAATGACCTCGGGCAGAATGATGGCAATCAAAGCCGCAGTAGGGGCATAGCGCAAAAACTCATGAATACTCTCTGAAATGTGAAACTTGTCGCCCATCAGTAAAAAAAGCCCTCTACTAATAAAGGTAATGATGATCAAACCGAAAAAAGCAAGCCATAAATCAAATCCGATCATCGCGCCCCCTTACTAATAGCACGGTCCATCCATGCAGCAGCAAGTACACCTGCAATCACTGAGCAAACAATAGTGAGGCGATAAGGCAAGTTAATAGTCAGTACGCATGTAAGAGCGGCCATCAATGCAGAAACCAATGCCGTCTTATTTTTTATGGTTGGAATGACAAGCGCCACCAGAGCAAGCGTGCCTGCAAATCCAAGACCCCATGAGCCTGGTATTTGGGTTTCAAAAGCAATCGCTAACAAAACCCCAAATTGCCATGCAAGCCAATTACCCAGAGCCAAGCCCAGAAAATAAAATAATTGTATTTCCGCTTTATTGCCATGCTTAGTTATAGGAAATTTTTCTAAAAACTTCACGAACACGATATCGCCGTTGATATAGCCAATGCCAAGCCTCTGAACAAAGGAGTATTTTTTAAAATATGGCTGAAGTGCCACACTAAAGATAATGAAGCGGGAGTTAACAATCAATGCGGTGAGCCAAATAGTCCACAATGGATAATCCCCAACAATCAAAGGGATGACTGCCAGCTGTGCTGACCCAGCATAAACCAATATATTGAACCAAAAGGTATGGGAGGCATTTAAGCCAGCAGACAACAAGGCGATATTGGTGACGATTGACCAGGCAATCAACGCTAAGGCAGGCTCTGCCATAGCCTTCAATCCCTCAAAAAAAGCGGGTGACTGCCTTACTCTCTTTAAATACATCGATGCATACTCACAGAGCTAACAATTAGAAAAGAATACTGGATTATCAAATTTCGCGGCTAACACTTATTTAAGTTAAGCTTGGCATAGCCTATGCAAAAAGTTCCACTACTTCAAATGATTCAATCTCGACCTAGATTGATATTGGCTATTTTTTTGGGAGCTACTGTTAGCTACTTACTCCCAGCCAGCCTAGCTCTTCTTCCCCTGACCCGCACCCTCATCGGCTGGAACGTCATGGTCTTGTCCTATCTAGCCCTGACTTCACAACTCATTTTTTCTAAAAATCAAGACATTAAAGAAAGAGCACTTCGTAACGATGAAGGTCAATATGTGGTGCTAGCCATGGCCATTGTTGCTGCATTCGCCTCCATTGGTGCAATCGTTGCAGAGACCATTGTTGCCAAGGGCGTTACCGGTAGCGGAAGAGTCTCTCATATTGGCTTGGCAGCCTGCACTATTGTTCTGACTTGGGCCTTTATACAGACCATGTTTGCACTACAGTACGCCCACTACTATTACCTGCCCTCTAGGGATGGAAAATTACGTGGCGGCCTCGACTTCCCGAGCACCCCCTTGCCTAACTATGGTGACTTTCTGTACTTTGCTTGCATCATTGGCACCTCGTCACAAACTGCCGATGTCAATATCTCCAGCCAGACCATGCGGCGAACGGTACTAGTGCATTGCGTACTGGCCTTCTTTTTTAATACAGCCATTTTGGCCTTGACGATCAATATCGTATCAGGGTTAATCTGAATACGCCCGCCCAAAAAGAGCCCCTGCTAATGGGGTAATATGCATTTTTGATACGCCAAACAGCGAATTGATCATTTTTACAACAAAACCATAAAGATTGATTTGCAAGGTGATTGATGGAGATCCAAAAGGTCCTTGGGCTTTTTAATGCTTAGAAATAAGCAAAAACTAATCGCATTAACTTATTAATAGGAGCAACACATGGTTTGGCAACAAATCTACAACCCAATGGGTAATATGGTCCTATCAACTCTCTTGGCAGCAGTTCCGGTTGTTGTCATGTTAGTTGGTTTGGCATTCCTGCACATGAAAGCCCACATTGCAGCAGGTTTGGGCCTTCTGAGCGCCCTGATCGTAGCAATCGTTATTTACGGTATGCCAATGGAAATGGCTAGCAAAGCAGCTCTCTTGGGTGGCCTAACTGGTCTACTACCAATTGGCTGGATTGTTCTCAATATTATTTTCTTGCACCAACTGACTGAGCAAAATGGCTCATTTAAGATCTTGCAAGATTCTATTGCTGGCATCACTGAAGATCGCCGCCTCCAGTTACTCTTAATCGCCTTTGCATTTGGCGCCTTCTTTGAAGGTGCGGCAGGATTTGGCACTCCAGTGGCGGTGACCGCTGCAATCTTGATTGGCCTTGGGTTTACACCCCTGGCTGCATCCGGCTTATCGTTAATTGCCAACACTGCACCAGTCGCATTTGGCGCCTTAGGTATTCCAATTATTACTTTAGCTAAAGTGCATGGCTACGATGTCATGGCTATCTCCGCTATGGTTGGCCGTCAATTGCCATTCTTCTCCTTCCTTGTGCCCTTCTGGCTGATCTGGGCCTTTGTTGGTCGCAAGGCAATGTGGGAAGTTTGGCCTGCTATTTTCGTAACTGGCATCAGCTTTGCAGTTTCCCAGTTCTATGTATCAAACTACATTGGACCTGAATTAGTGGACGTGATTTCTGCATTGGTTTCAATGACTGCTCTTGTATTGTTTTTGAAGGTTTGGTCACCAAAAACCATTTGGAAATCTACTACCCTCAAAAATCATGAGGCCGATGGAGGTGATGCACAGGCACCATCTATTCCACAAAAACATCCACGCGCCGATGTGATTCGCGCCTGGCTGCCTTGGATCATCTTGACTGTGCTCGTCTTTATTTGGGGCTTACCAGAAGTAAAAGCCTATATGAATGGCATCTTTGCTCCGAAATTCCCAATCGAGGGGCTGCACAATATGGTTGAAAAGGTGGCTCCTGCCGTTCCGGTGCCAACCAAAGAAGCAGCGGTATATGTCTTTGGCTTACTGTCGGCAAGTGGTACTGCCATCTTAGTTGCAGCCATCATCAGTGGTTTGTTAATGAAATACAACCCAATCAGCTTGATTGTGAACTACGGTAAAACAATTTGGTTGGTGCGTTACTCATTAATCACCATTTGCTTGATGTTGGGCTTGGGCACAGTAACCCGCTACTCTGGAACGGACACCACTTTAGGTTTGGCTTTTGCTGCAACTGGCGCCCTCTACCCCTTCTTTGGAACCTTGATGGGATGGTTGGGCACAGCCTTGACTGGCTCAGATACAGCCTCAAACGTCTTGTTTGGCGGTATGCAAAAGGTGGCTGCTGACCAATTGGGTCTGAGTCAAAACTTGATGGGAGCAGCCAACAGCTCTGGTGGCGTGATGGGCAAAATGATCGATGCACAATCGATCGTTGTAGCATCCACAGCGACTCGTTGGTTTAACCACGAAGGAACCATTCTGCGCTTTGTATTCTTCCACTCCATTGCATTAGCTTGTTTAGTAGGTATCTTGGTTACCCTGCAAGCCTATGTTTCACCATTTACCTTGATGGTGGTGAAGTAAATAGCTCAGTAGAAGAGGCCCTGAAATTTCAGGGTTGCAATAATAAAACCCTGCTAGCAATAGCGGGGTTTTTGTTTATAAGCTCCCAGCTAAATTTGCGCAGATCACCTACACTGATAGGGACTTTTAATTTTTACCCCCTGAGATCCCATGCCCACTATCTTTGAACGCGATAACGTTAATGCCTTTTGCAAACATGCTCCTATCGAAATTATTTCAACTGCCTCGGGGCCACTCAAAGGGCTATCATTCGGGGTAAAAGATAACTACGACATTGCTGGAGTTCCTACTTCATTTGGAAGTCCAGCATGGCTTCATTCTCACCCCATCCCAAACAAGACCGCTGAATTTATCGAAGCTTTGCTTCATGCTGGCGCATCACTGATTGGTAAAACCCACACCGACGAGCTTACATACAGTATCTTGGGAATGAATCCCCATTACGGGACTCCTGTTAATTGTGCGGCGCCGGATCGCGTTCCCGGGGGATCCTCTAGCGGCTCAGCTGCAGCGGTAGCAGCAGGATTGGTAGACTTTGCCATAGGATCTGATACCGGAGGCTCAGTAAGGGCACCTGCTAGCTTTTGCGGGATTTATGGTTTTAGACCGACTCATGGGTGCATTAGTCTTGCAGAGGCGCGGCCCCTAGCCAAAAGTTTTGATACCTTGGGATGGTTCTCGAGAGATGCTCAAATTCTTCTAGAGCTTGGGAAGATCTTATTAAAAGGGCCCACCCCAATCTATGAGCCTACCTTTGCTTATATAAAAGAAGCTTTCGATTTATTACCTTCAGCATTGGCCACCCAGAGCAAAGAAGCGGTTAGCAAGCACCTTAACTTGACAGACATTCCCACTATAAGTATTGGCTCGGGGCATCTAAAAGATTGGACGGAAACGTTTCGTATCCTTCAGGCTGCGGAGGCATGGAAAGAGCATGGTCAATGGGTTCAGTCTCATATTCAGGACATTGGTCCTGGCGTCAAGGAACGCTTTGAGGCGGCTAAGCTCATTAATGAGGAGCAGGTTCTCAAAGCCAAAGCCGAACAAGCGGAAATTATTTTAGCGATGCAAAAATTATTATCGGGAAATACCTTTTTAATCCTTCCCACCGTAATTGATGTGGCGCCAAAACTAAATTCCTCAATGGAGGAATTTGATGCTTTCCGAAAAAATACATTCCAATTATTGTGCATTGCCGGACTATGCGGACTTCCCCAAGTCACCCTCCCTTTGCTGCAAATTGAAGGCGCCCCTTTTGGAATCTCGATCTTGGGCAATCGCAATATGGATTTGGCACTTCTTGAGCAAATAGTTGCACCAAAATAATGAATCTAGTTACCCAGGTTCATTCAATTAAATATAGTATGTTCGACATGTATGCATCAGTGAAGAGGAAAACACTTCCATGACTAGCCTAACCCCAATCAGAGATCGCATTCCATATGCCTCGATCATCAAACGTAAGCCTTTTATTCTCCCTAAAAAAGCACGCGTTGCAGTCTGGATTATTGTTAATGTGGAGAATTGGTCCCCTGCTTTAGCAATGCCAAGAACTGTTTTATCTCCCCCGATGGGGCAACCCCTATTACCAGACGTTCCCAACTGGGCATGGCATGAGTACGGAATGCGCGTGGGCTTTTGGAGATTTCTAGAAGCCTTAGAGAGTCGCAAGATTAAGGCCACTTTCGCCGTCAACGGATCTGCTCTTACTGTATATCCTGAGGCCTGTGAAGCAGCTCGTGAGGCTGGCTGGGACTTTATGGGCCATGGGTTTGAGCAAAAGCCGATGCATAAGGTAGAAGATCAGGCTGAAGCCATAGCCAAGACGATTGCTGCAATTACTGAATTTACTGGCAAGCCGCCGCGTGGCTGGGAAAGCCCCGGTATTACAGAGACAGAAACCACCGTTGACTTACTTGCCGCTGCTGGCATAGAGTATGTCGCTGACTGGGTGCTGGATGATCAACCCGTATCAATCAAAACGGAAACCGGAAAAATTGTTTCGGTCCCCTATAGCGTTGAAATCAATGACGTGGTGATTTCTGCCGTTCAACAACATCGCTCTGATGAAATTTTCCAAAGAGGCAAAGATCAATTTGATCGACTCTATTTAGAGGGCGAGAAAATTCCACGGGTAATGGCTATATCTATTCATCCCTACCTTACTGGTGCACCGCATCGCATTAAATATTTAGAGGCATTGCTCGATTACATTCAAGCCCATAACGAGGTTCTGATTTGTACGGGAGCAGAAATTCTTGATATTTATCTAGTACAAAATAATTAACCTCAGCCATTTAATCAATTGCCATCGTAAACATGAAGGAACGACTATGAGCAACGCCAATCCAATCCCTCAAAAGCAAACCCTCCATTTGGAAAACCCAAAATGGGCATTGCTGATGTTTGTTGTTCTCTTGCTTTCTTATGTTGTCAATGCGATGGACCGTCAGTTATTTTCTGTTCTTGCCAGTGATGTTCGCAAAGCCTTGGAACTATCACTTCCACAGGTCGGCCTAGCTTCTACTGTATTTACATTGGGCATGGGGCTCGCTGGCATCCCCACAGGTTTCTTGCTCAGCAAAATGTCGCGTAAGAATGTCGTCTTACTGGGACTTGTTTTATTCTCCGTTGCCACCTACTTAACAGGGTACGCAACCACATTAACGGATTTAATTATTTACCGTTTTATCTCTGGTCTAGGTGAGGCGATGCAGCTAACTGCAATTTTGGCAATTGGCACCACCTACTTTCTTAATCATCGCGCTGTGGCGGCAAGTTCACTTAACTTTACATTTGGAATTGGGGCTATTCTGGGGCCAAACTTGGGTGCCGCCATCTTAGGCATTACAAATTGGCAAACTCCTTTTATCGTATTTGGTTTGGCAGGCCTCCCAACATTCATTTTGATTGTCCTTTTTGTCAAGCCATGGTTTAGCGAGTCCGTTGCCACCCCGAGCACCGCACAAGAAACTATTGCTGATAACGAATCCGGGGGCACTCTTTTGTCAAGAACGCCAATGATCATGGCATTGGCAACCGTTTTTGCTGGCCTCTCCATTTACGGATATTTAGGCCTATACCCAACCTACCTACGCGAAGCTTTAGGATTCACTCCAAAACAAGCGGGCTTGGCAGTCAGCTTTTATGGCGCAGGGGCTTTGCTGTCTCTCTTTGGCGGCTGGCTTGGCGATCGCTTTAACTATCAAAAACTTCTTTTTATTTCGCTACTTGTGGCCTCAATCACGGGTGGCATCTTGTTTTCAGGTATCAGTGATTCCCTGACAGTGCATATTGGGCTATCTTTCTTATTTGGCGCTTCTATCAGCGGCATGGCATACGCCAATCTTTCAGCAGGAATTATCAAATCCGTAAAGCGCTCCTATGCCTCGAAAGCGTCAGGACTGTTCGTCGCTAGCTTGTATATTCCTGCAGCATTTGCTGGCTATCTTTTGGCGGCACTCAAAGGATCATTTGGCTGGACTGGGGCTGGATTCATTCAGATTTCGCTATGCGCCATTATTGCTGCAACGTTGCCACTACTCGCAAAAAAGAAGCTAGCTTAACTAAAAAATCCTCCCTGCTCATGGGGAGGATTTTTGTTTTGTAATTCTGCACTGCAGTCTATTACTGGCCTGTCATACGCTTGGCATAGGAATCAGCATAAGCTGGTGAGCGGAACAGTAAAACGGGATCATTAGTAGGTGCAATGCCTTGTGTCATTACCAAAGGATCGAAGTTAATCTTTTCGCAAGCGCCGCCTTGTTGTGGAGAAGCTGAGCTCAAGGTCAGCACACCGGCCTTAATTTCTTTGCGATTTGCCGGCCAATAAATAGTGGGATTAGTTTGTTCATCACCAGGCTCACCAATGACAAGCATCATCTGCCAGCGCACCAGTCCTGCTTGCGTTTTAGACATGATGTCTTGGTCCAAGAAACGGGTTGGCGCTGTTTTAAGCTCTTCATCCGACAAACGCTTCACACCATCCTCCGGTACAAAGCGCCACTTGACGAGAGTGGTTTGCTGATTTTTATTAATAAATCGAAACGTATGCACGCTATAAAAATCACTATTGGCATAACTCACAACGGGATTGTTTTTTGCTAAATACTCTCCCAGCGCCTGCGCGTCTGGATGAGTTGCTTTGTAATGAGCTACCTTTTCTGGGTCAGGTTTACCGGTTGTAGGGTCTGGCGTATTTGCAATCACACCGTCGTAAAAAGAGCTGGGTGTAGCTGCGCCAAATACTGGAACATTGAGCATCGTAAAGTGCTGTCTATTTTGATTGGGCAATTCAAACTCGAGGGCCATGCCACGAGGATTTCTGGCTGTGTCTGGGATTTTTAAGCTACCACCTGCTAAGGAAAATCTACCAATCACCGGGATAGCTTTCCCGGAAAACAAAGGTGATGTGGTGTAAGCCTGAACACTTTTATTACCAACAAAAGATCCGGCAACGCAGACACCATTAATATGATTGCGCCTCTGACCCGGATTCACACCAAATTGGTTTTCAATAGCGCCCACTACCTGATCAGGCGTCACACTTTCTTGGGCATAGGAAAAGGTGGGGGCTAATAGGGCCGCTCCAATAAAACAAGCAGCCTTTTTCTTGAACTTCAAATTTGTCTCCTCCACATATATTTGTAGATCGACACAGCATACTGTCTTTTGCGTAAACTCAAATAAGGGCATACCCTCTCACACCAAATAAAAAGCCACCCTCAGGTGACTTTTTCTAATGCCGTACTGCAACATTTCATTTACGTTTATTAACAGCGTCCTTAAACGCTTTACCAGCAGTAAATTTCACTGTCTTGGCTGCGGGAATCTTGATTTCTGCACCAGTAGCTGGATTGCGCCCAAGGCGCGCTGCACGCTTGCCGGACTTAAATGCGCCAAAACCAATCAACTGGACATCATCACCCTTGGTAACGGCCTTAATAATATGAGCAATTACTGCGCTCAGGGCACGATCAGCAGATGCTTTAGAAAGATCAGCATCACTAGCAATTTTTTCAACCAACTCAGATTTATTCATTTTTTATCAACCCTCTTTTGAACAACACATTATTAATGGCTTTAAAACTCATTTATAGCTCTATTGATAAGTGACAATCTTGACCAAAATCAAGTTCCTGAGCGGCTAAAACTAAAGTTCTAATTGAGATAAAAGAGACTTGATAAAGGTCAGGGACATTTTGATCCCCTATCTGTATATTCACGCACATTCATTCTGAATGAAATAGCCAGCTAATCGGCTTTGGCACGCCCAACAAAAAACGGGGTTTTGCGATAAGATCCCAAGCTTTATCACTAAAAACAGGTATATATACACTATGAATGCACCGCAACCCTTTGAATCTAAAGAAGATATTGGTCACTATGTGGGTGGCAAAGTAGTCAACCCAACAGAGGGTCGCTTTGCTGATGTATTTAATCCAAGCACTGGCAAAGTAGCCCGTCGCGTGGCCCTCGCTAGCCGCAAAGAGGTTGATGCAGTTGTTGCAAACGCTCAAACCGCTTTTGAGAGCTGGAGCCAAACATCTCCACTGCGCCGTGCGCGCATTATGTTCAAGTATTTAGAGTTACTCAATGCCAAGCGTGATGAGTTAGCCGCCATCATTACTGCGGAACATGGCAAGGTATTTACCGATGCCCAAGGTGAAGTAACCCGCGGCATTGAAATTGTTGAATTTGCCACTGGTATCCCTGAGCTACTTAAAGGCGACTATACCGAGCAAGTATCAACCGGGATTGATAACTGGGTCATGCGTCAGCCTTTAGGTGTTGTTGCTGGTGTTACTCCATTTAACTTCCCAGTAATGGTGCCAATGTGGATGTTCCCTGTGGCGATTGCTTGTGGCAACACTTTCATCCTCAAGCCCAGCCCAACCGACCCTACGGCTTCACTCTTTATGGCCAAGCTTTTAAAAGAAGCTGGTCTACCTGATGGCGTATTTAACGTTGTACAAGGTGATAAAGAGGCGGTGGATGCCTTAATCGAAAACCCAGATGTGAAAGCTGTTAGCTTTGTTGGCTCTACACCTATTGCCAATTACATCTATGAGCGTTGCGCACATTTTGGTAAGCGCTCCCAAGCTTTGGGTGGCGCTAAGAACCATATGGTCATCATGCCGGATGCCGACATGGATAAAGCAATTGACGCTTTGATTGGCGCCGCATACGGCTCTGCTGGAGAGCGTTGCATGGCAATCTCTGTAGCGGTATTGGTAGGTGATGCTGCTGACAAAATCATGCCAAAACTGATTGAGCGTACTAAGACTCTCAAAGTGAAGAATGGCATGGAGCTCGATGCTGAGATGGGCCCTATCGTTACCAAAGCTGCACTTGAGCGCATTACTGGCTATATAGAAAGCGGCGTTGCTTCTGGCGCCAAACTCTTGGTAGATGGCCGCGGTCTTAAAGTACCCGGTCATGAAGATGGCTTCTTTATTGGCGGTACCCTATTTGATAACGTTACCCCTGATATGAAGATTTACCTCGAAGAAATCTTCGGACCAGTATTGTCTTGCTTGCGTGTAGCCAACTTTACCGAAGCCTTGAAACTAGTGAACTCTTGCGAATTTGGTAACGGTGTTGCTTGCTTTACTAGCGATGGCAATATTGCTCGCGAATTTGCCCGCCGCGTACAAGTCGGCATGGTTGGTATTAACGTACCTATCCCAGTTCCAATGGCTTGGCATGGTTTTGGCGGTTGGAAGAAGTCCCTCTTTGGTGATATGCATGCCTACGGTAAAGAAGGCGTACGTTTCTATACCAAGCAAAAGAGTGTCATGCAGCGTTGGCCAGAGAGTATTGCCAAAGGCGCTGAGTTTGTAATGCCGACTTCGAAGTAATTGAGATCGACATTTCTTTCTAATATAAGCGGAGACAAAAAATGGAAGTTATAGGAATTTTTGCCAGTTTAGTTTTATTGATTTACTTTGCATATAAGGGGTATTCAGTTATCTTTTTTGCCCCTATATTTGCTTTGATTGCGGCATTCTCACAAGGATTGCCAGTAATGCCAACTTACACCGAGCTGTTTATGGTGAAGGCGGCGATCTACGTCAAAAACTTCTTCCCTGTATTTATGCTTGGCGCTATTTTCGGCAAAGTGATGGAAGAAAGCGGTATGGCGCAATCCATTGCGAGCGCAATTATTAAGTCTTTAGGGCCAAAGCGTGCAGTGCTCTCAACCGTTCTTTCTGCTGCCATCTTGACTTATGGTGGCGTCAGCATGTTCGTGGTTGTATTTGCCGTATACCCTTTTGCTGCCGCTTTATTTAAGCAAGCGGATATTCCAAAGAAGTTTGTACCTGCCAGCATCGTATTAGGGGCATTCACCTTCCTGGTTCACCACAAATCCAAAACATTATTCCAACTAAGTTTTTTGGAACCAGTGTTTATTCTGGGCCAACCCTAGGTATTACTGTTGCAATCATCATGTTTGTAACCGGCATGATGTGGTTAACCTATCGTGTTAATCAAGCCCATGCAAATGGTGAAGGCTATGGTGCACATACCATTAACGAGCCAAGCCCACGCGATGAAGCATTGCCATCATGGCATTTATCCATACTGCCTTTGTTGACAGTATTGGTAGTGAACTACATTGGTAACAATGTATTTCCTTGGGATCCAGATTCATTGGCGCCGATTGTGGCGATGAAATTACCATTGACGGCTACTGCTCTTAAGAATGTCATTAGTATTTGGTCCTTAATTATTGCCGTTGCTTGCGGTATTGTGGTGTCAATCGCTCTCGGCTTTAATCGCATCTCCAAAGGCGGTATTAGCAGAGCGATTAGTCTTGGTGCAGTGGGCTCATTATTGGCAGTCATGAACGTCGCTTCCGAAGTTGGTTATGGCAACGTGATTGCTGCCCTGCCTGGGTTTAACACTATTGCTCATAGCGTCATGAATATGAACTGGGGTGATGGTCCTTTGGCATCCATGGCTGTGACCATCAATATCATTTGCGGTATTACCGGCTCAGCATCTGGCGGCGTGTCCATTGCACTTGATCTGTTTAGCAAGTTTTGGTTAGATTGGGCGCAAACTGTCAATATGTCACCAGAAATCTTGGGTCGCTTTGCCTCTATCGCATCAGGCGGTTTCGATACTGGCCCACACAATGGCGCCATCATCACCCTCTTGGCAGTCTGCGGTTTGACACACAAGCAATCCTATCCAGATATCTTTGCAATGACTGTCTTGAAGATCTTGATGGTTGGAGTTGCGCTTGGATTTGTTGCAATTTTTGGGTTCGCTTAATCACCCATGATTACCGTGAGATAGGTTCTCACGGAGTAGTAAACACGAAGCCCCTGGATGTAGATTCAGGGGCTTTTTCTATATCCAATAAATTATCTTTAATTGCGGTTTACTGATCTTCCTCCACTACCGCCCACGTGCTATCACCTAATTTTTTGACTGCCATGGAGTACACCCAGTTATCAGGGATTCCACAACTCCAATCCTTCGGTCCGTTTTGAATGAGAAGATGCGTGGCATTTCTTTGATCATAGTAAAGATGATAGGTTTTACCGTGTAAGGGATTAAAACTAAACTTAGAGCGATGAACCATCTCAGTAGCATCAAGGCGCGCTTGCAAAGCCCTCGCCTGTCTCATGAGGACTTCAGCCTGCTCCATAATGCGATCGTATTCAAGCTTTGCATTTTGCCTAGCAACATTAACCGCTTTATCTTTTTCTTCGACGACTTTAATCGGTGCAAATACGGGCGCTCCAACCTCCATCGGGTATTCAATACCAGCATGCCTTGCGGGATCTTTATCTTCAATTCTCACAAAAACTCCTAATTCAATTTATATGGGTGTCCATATTTACCCAATTTTGGGTCAATATAAGTCGTCTTCACTGGACCCATCCCCATAATCTGGACCTCAACCGGCTCCTTCAGTGACCCATCAAAATGGACTGCATTAGCAGGATGAAACATGACACTGCCTGCCGGCATGGGGATCGTGCTCTTTGGATCCCAAGCGCCATCCGTACCAGAATACCAAGTTCCTTTAATTACAGTTACCCAACGATCTTGATCGTGAGAATGCGGTGTGCTCATCACCCCTGCAGGAAAAATATTGCGCATGATGTAGATCCCAGGCTTACTTGGGTCACCAAACAGTATGACTGTCTTTAGGCCACTCTCGCTATCTTTCCATGGAATCTCACTCGGCGTCATGGTGACAAATCCACCTGGATGGATTACTTGGGCGCCAACAGTAAAGACTGCCCCGCAGAAGATCGTACCAATCAAATACTTTACAACTCCTGTTTTATTCATCAACATGTTCCTTTGCATGGGTCCATCAATTAAGGCTTATAAAAACTCAAGGTTACTTCACCCAGTTCAATACCAAATTTACTCATCTTGGCTTTATTAAGCATCACCTTGGGCGTCACCAAATACATCCAATCATCAAATTGCACGTGGTAAGTTGTGCCATCCACGGGAAGGGCCAAGGTATAGGCCCAATGCAAGGCATTCCCCGCGGACTCACCTTTAGCTACCCCAACAACATCATCTGCGGTACCAGTAAATTGACCTGGGGCTGTCTCAGTTAGCCGCCATATACGCTTTTGCGTTGTGCCATCAGAATACTCAAAACTCTCATCCAGGGTACCTACTTTTTTTCCCTGAACCACCTCCCAGTTCGACTGAATTAACACGGTAAAACGCTTTTTAACCTCCCCACTGCGATCAGTAAAGATGCCATAGGCATGAATCGTTCCGGAAAAAAATTGACTTAAATCTAGCTCGGGCTTTTGATCAGCATATTGCACAACCGCAGGACTAGAGCAGCCACCCAACAATAGGGTCATACAGAAACCTAAGGCAATTTGACGTAAGTGTATTTTCATAAATCAACAAGCCTCATTAATTAAAGGTGGAGGGCAGCTTTGTCCGAGCAATTGATTGCGCAATTTAGGTGCGCTGGTATTGGGGTCGAGCCAAATACTAAAAAAGGCTTTAGCAAATTGGGTATCGGGTATTTCGCCAAGTTGCTTACCCTCATGAAAGAATACAGTACCCTGTTTTGGCAAATAGATCGCAGTTAAAGATTGGCCACGTTCAACATTGGGGAAGATCGTCGCAAGTTGCTTACCCCAAAGATCAGCTTGCTGCGCTGGAACACCTAAACCCTCCATCTCTTGCGTTACTCTTTTGGCAATTGCAGGGCCTGAAAAAGATCTTAGATAACGGATATCCAATGCAAATTCTGGCGCGCTTACGTTGTTACTGCGGTAGAGCTTCGCATCATAGACATCAAACCCCCAATAAGTAAATTTACCAGCGCCCTGTAACTTTGCTTGATTTAATAGTGCATGAATAAAAGAGGCATCTTGAGAGTAAGCAGGCGTATTCATGCCCAGCGCAATGCAGAGTATTGAAGTTAAAACTGCAATGAGTCTTTTCATCTCATTTCCTGTTGTTCGTCCTATTTACCAGCCATAAGGCGCCTGGACCAAAGATTTTAGAGATAGCATGTCGATTTCTAGCAAAGAAACCATAGCCTAGTTGCAGCAACGGTTGAAGCGCCTTTTGCGAAAACACCCAAGCCAAAAAAGGCAGATCCGCCCGTCGGTAGGCCTCTGAAAAAACTGACACGCCATTAATCAATTCACCATTAGCATATTGACCATACATTGATGCCAAAGCTTGGTCGCATGAGACACCCGTTGTGTGCGGATCATAAAATTGCGAGTTGATGTCCACAAAATCGAGCAGCCCCGCATTATTTCTGCGAGACAAAAAAGTGATTTCAGCCTGACACAAAGGGCAAGCGCCATCATAAAAAAGGCTTAGTTTTTGCAGTTCCTGGCTCATCAAGCAAGTTTAAGACTTATTCAATAAACTAGCAGGCGATACCTCACCGGCCAAACAATCCATGGGATTACTTCCCCACCCCTTTCGTGCACTAGTCATTGGATCCTCTGGAACCATTGGATCTGCATTTATGGAGCTGCTGCAAAATAACCCCTCCTGCTCAATGGTTGTGGGAATAAGCCGCCAATCTGCACCCTCGATTGATTATCAGATACCTGAATCGATTGAGCTCGCAGCCAAGGCTTTAGCCTCCAAAGCACCTTTTCAACTCATTATCAATACGATTGGCGTCCTTCATAGCGCCGACTGGATGCCAGAAAAGAAGCTGGATGATCTCAATGCAGATCAACTGAGCGAACTCATGAAAATCAATGCGATTGGGCCAGCCCTGACTATTCGTCATTTTTCAAAACTCCTCGACAGTCAACATAGCATCATGGCCACCCTGTCTGCCAAAGTTGGCAGCATCGAAGATAACCGTCTTGGTGGGTGGTATGGCTATCGCGCCTCAAAAGCTGCCCTAAATATGTTAATCAAAACTGCAGCAATTGAATTGGGCAGAATTAAACCCAATACAGCCTTGGTTGCATTGCATCCAGGCACGGTGAACTCCAGACTATCCAAGCTTTTTAAGGGGGAGCAAATTGGCCGCCCCGCTTTGGATGCCGTCAGTGATCTTTTCAAAGTGATCGAAAGTATTGAAAAACAAGACTCCGGAAGTTTTTTATCATATTCCGGCGAAAAACTACCTTGGTAAAGATATGAATATTGCTCCCACCCTAAATGTGTATGGCCAGCCACTAGTCCCTTGCTCATTCGACCCTCTTACCGGCTTCTTTCGCGATGGCTGTTGCAACACGGGTGTTGATGATGCTGGCAGTCATTTGGTCTGCGCAGTTGTCAGTGATGCGTTCTTGCAATTTAGCCTGAGCAAAGGCAATGACCTCATCACACCAAGACCGGAGTACGGCTTTCCTGGCTTATGCGCTGGCGACCAGTGGTGCTTATGCGTCAATCGCTGGATTGAGGCGATGGAAATGCACTGTGCGCCGCAAATTAAATTAGAGAGTACGCATTTCAATGTCCTCGAAAAAATCAGCCTCGAAGTTTTAGAAACCTATTCATTCGCACAATAAATCAAGCAATTACAGCCTTCAGGTAATATGACCCCCAATGAATCAGATCCTATCCATTTCCCACCTATCAAAAATCTATCAGTCTGGCTTTCAGGCCCTCAAAGACATCAATCTTGAAATTGCTAAAGGCGAAATCTTTGCCCTACTTGGTCAAAATGGTGCTGGCAAAACAACCCTCATTAGCATTATTTGCGGAATTGTGAACCCTAGCTCTGGCCGAGTATTGGTTGACGGGAAGAACATCATTGGCAATTACAAAGAGGCGCGCTCCTTAATTGGTCTTGTTCCACAGGAACTGTCTACCGATTCCTTCGAAACTGTCTGGAATACCGTCGTATT
>NZ_MPIY01000004.1 GCF_001953355.1 Polynucleobacter sphagniphilus | reverse complement strand
TGGCGGGCAATGCTAACTCCGGGTAGTGGGTGTGCAATCTGTCGCGCAATTTAGGAGCGCCCCAGGTCGGGAACTCCTTTTTGAGGTTCACGATCAGTTGCTCGACCTGGAAGGGCAGCCGATTGGCTTGCCTAAAGGGCCTTCTTGATCGATCCGTAAAGGCTTCTAAACCACTGTCTTTATAGCGATCAATGATTTTATGGCCAGTGACTCTGGAGATTCCAAACTCCTGGCAAAGGGTAGCAATCTTCTCGCCATCAAGGTAACGAGATACAAACTTGAGCTTTTCATCCATCTTCGTACTTTCATTCCACGGCATAGTAAGGTCCCTCCTATGCCAAAAACTGTAAAGTATGTGTCCGGTATAAAGTGTTAACTATGTGTCGAGTCGTACAAAACCCTCATAAGTAATGGTGGGGGCTTTGTATTTCATAAGCAATTGGAGGGGGTGCGATCTATTTGTAAATGATGAGTTGGTGATTTGTAAAGCCAGTAAAATTGTATTCACCATGAAACCTGTTTACGCCTATCTCAATTAATGACTAAGTCTGATTTTCTGCAGTATGCGCCATGGCCTTCATCGCAGACTCTGCTGAAAAGCTTGGAGCGCTCAGCTCTGATTACGCGCACTGTCATTGGTAATCTGAGTCAAGGGCAAGAAATTGTTTCTATTTCATCGAATTTGAATCCCCCGCATTGGGAATTTGGTCATCTCATTTGGTTTCATGAGTTTTGGGTGCATCGATGCGGGCTGGAGTCTAACCCATCGATTCTTTCTGATGCGGATGCATTATTTAATTCATTTGGGATTGTTCATGATGAACGCTGGCAAGTCCAACTGCCACCACTAGATACTCTTCAGAATTATTTTTCAGATGTCATCGAGCGTACTTTCACCATCCTGAGATCTGGATCCTTGACGCCTGAACAGGCCTATTTTATTCAGCTCTCTCTTCATCACCAGGATATGCACAATGAAGCATTTGCTTATATGTGGCAATCCTTGGCTTATGCGTGGCCATTGGATTTTGATGCAGATTCTGTTGCAATGCAGTCACTTGATCTAAGGCCATGCTACATTGATTTTGATGAGTGCCTTTTTCAATCAGGCTCTACTTCTCAGGCAGGCTTTATTTTTGATAATGAAAAATGGCAGCATGAGGTCTTAGTTCCTCAATTTTCAATTTCTAGTCATGCAGTGAGCAATAAAGAGTACTTGACTTTTTTAGAAGCTCAGATTGCAAGTGGAGGAAGCCCCTCGGAGCATCAACCGGCTTATTGGAAAAAAAAGGGCGATATTTGGTTTGAGCGTTTTTTTGATCAGTGGCTGGAGATTGATATAAAAGCGCCCGTTAGGCATATTTCCGCTCACAACGCTGAGCAGTATTGCTTATGGAGGGGCGTTCGACTGCCTACTGAAAATGAGCTCAGCCTATTGATGGCATCACCACATGCTGATTGGTTGCCTTCCGAGCTATGGGAGTGGACTAGTAGCACTTTTATGCCTTTTGAGGGATTTAGTTCCGATCCTTATCAAGATTATTCAGCCCCATGGTTTGATGGTAAGCATCGGGTTTTGAAAGGCTGGAGCTCATTTACCCCTAACTATCTGCGCCGCCCTCAATTTCGTAATTTTTACCTACCTTCTCGCAGTGACTTTTTTTGTGGCTTTCGTACCTGTTTAATATAAATTAGGTAAGCTCACATACTTACCTATCCATCTTCTTACTTTTAAATTGAGCTCTTTACTATGACATATAACGGTCGTCTTACCTCCCTCTCTCACGGTGGGGGCTGTGGCTGCAAAATTGCTCCAGGTGTTTTGAGCGATATTTTGAAGTCTTCTCCTATCCGTCAGATACCAGCCGCACTTCTTGCGGGTTCTGATAACAATGAGGATGCTGCCGTCTATCAACTCAATGAAAATCAGGCGATCGTCGCGACAACCGATTTCTTTATGCCCATTGTGGATGATCCTTATCAGTTTGGGCGTATTGCAGCAACAAATGCTATTTCAGATATTTACGCTATGGGCGCACAACCTCTTTTTGCCCTAGCACTATTGGGTATGCCAATTAATGTTCTTCCTTTGGAAGTCATTCAGCAGATTACTGCTGGTGGCGAGTCTGTCTGTGCAGAAGCCGGCATTATGATTGCCGGTGGTCACTCAATCGATACGGTAGAGCCCATTTATGGCTTGGTTGCAATTGGAGTGGTCGACCCTAAAAAACTCAAGCGAAATAGTGGTGCAAAGTTGGGCGATAGCATCATCCTTAGCAAACCCTTAGGTGTAGGCATTCTGTCCGCTGCATTGAAAAAAGAGCAGTTATCTGATTCCGCCTATAAAGAAATGATTGCTCTAACTACTAAATTGAACAAGCCGGGTGTAGTCCTATCTCAACTCGATAGCGTACATGCGCTTACGGATGTAACGGGATTTGGTTTGGCAGGGCATTTACTGGAGCTCTCAAGAGGTGCAAAGCTATCTGCCCAGATTCAGTGGAGCTCTATTCCAGTAATTGCTGAAGCAGTTAAGCTTGTGAAAGAGGGCACCTTTACTGGGGCATCTCCCCGTAACTGGCTCGGCTATGGCCATGAAATTTCGATGGCGCCTCATTTGAGTGAGTGGCAGCAAAATCTCTTATCCGATCCTCAAACTAGCGGCGGTCTTTTAATTTCTTGCAGCCCAGAAGCTACTGAGCAAGTATTAGATATTCTCAGAACGGATGGATTTAATCAAGCTCAAAAAATAGGTCAATTTGTACAGGGCTCAGGCCTTTTAGTGGCTTAAGTTCTATTTTTCAATTTACTAGAAAGTATCCAATTAAAATGAAACTACATCAGTTAAAGACTTCTCTTGGTTTAGTTCTAGCAACACTCTGCTTGAGTTTGTTTAGCCTTCAAGTAAATGCGCAGGCTGTCTTGCGTGTCTCTGCGATTCCAGATGAATCACCAACTGAACTGCAAAGAAAATTTCTCCCTTTGGGTGAATATCTTTCTAAAGAGACTGGCATGAAAGTCGAATTCATACCCGTGACGGACTATGCGGCTGTGGTCGAAGCGCTGGCAACGAATAAGGTCGATATGGCCTGGTTGGGAGGTTTCACTTATATCCAGGCAAAAATACGTACGAATGGTGCCGTTAAGCCGATCATTCAGCGTCTTGAAGATGAAAAATTTACCAGTAAATTTATTATTCCTGAAGGTAGCTCAGCAAAAACTTTGGTTGATTTAAAAGGTAAGACTTTTGCCTTTGGCTCTCCATCGTCAACTTCAGGTCACTTGATGCCGCGTTTTTACTTAATGAAAGCAGGCATTAATCCAGATAAAGACTTTAAGAGTATTGCTTTTTCTGGAGCCCATGATGCAACGGTCGCCTTTGTCGCGAGCGGTAAAGCAGATGCTGGTGCTTTAAATGCATCCGTTTGGGACAAATTATCAGATGTTAAAAATCCCAATACCGAAAAGGTAAAGGTGCTGTATACAACGCCTCCGTACCATGATTACAACTGGACCGTACGAGGTGGTTTAGATGCGGCGGTGACTAAAAAAATTAGCGATGCTTTTTTAAAGTTAAATGCTAATGATCCTGCTCAAAAAGAATTAATGGATCTTCAGAGAGCTAGCAAATATATTCCTACTAAGTCATCTAACTATGATGAAATCGAGAAGGCTGCCATTGGTGCTGGTTTGATTAAGTGAGAAAAGCAGCTTTTTTATTTAAGCAAGTTAGCTTTAGCCATAGCAATGGCAAAGAGGCGCTAAAAAATATCAACATTAGCGCCTCGGCTGGAGAGTCTATTGCGATTATCGGATCATCTGGTTCTGGAAAAACCAGCTTGCTTAACTTAATTGCAACTTCACTGCGACCAAGCGCTGGGTCACTGTCTGTATTGAATGTAGACCCTTGGGTGATATCAAAGCGAGACTTGCGGAGTTTGCGTTCAAAAATTGGCTTAGTCCATCAAGCAGCCCCTATCCCACCAAGACAAAGAGTGATCACCGCAGTCTTGGCTGGTCGCCTTGGTCAGTGGCCACTCTGGAAGTCTCTTTTATCACTAATCTACCCTGTGGATATTGATGGTCCTCAACTGTGTTTGCAAAAACTCGATTTAGCAGATCGCCTCTTTGATCGATGTGATCGTCTGTCTGGGGGTCAACTGCAAAGGGTGGGTGTTGCACGCGTACTGTACCAAGCGCCTCATTTATTGCTGGCTGATGAGCCGGTATCAGCGATGGACCCCGTTCTTTCTGATTTAACGATTCAGTGTCTTTTAGAGGATGCACGCACTAGAGATGCTTGTTTTGTAGCTAGCTTACATGCGGTAGATATTGCTTTGCGGTGGTTCCCAAGAATTATTGGATTGCGAGATGGGGAAGTCTTTTTTGATCTGCCAGCATCTGAAGTAAGTGAGAGTTTGCTACAACAGTTATATGAGTCTGAGCGTGGCGTTCTACCAAAACAAGGTAGTACAAATATATAGTGATGAGTAGAACGCTTTACGTTAGAGATCCTGATGCACTGAGACGGTTTTCAGTCACTGTGATTGCGTTGGCTATCTTGTGGCCTATGATGCAATTAGCCCAGTTTGATGTATTTGCACTATTTGAAGTTAGCAATCTCAAAGTGTTTGGTAACTTCTTGATTCAGTTTTTCCCACCTAATCTTCAGTCATCATTTTTAGCCTTAGTGCTAAAGGCCACTGTAGAGACTTTAGCTATGGCAACCGCAGGTATTGCACTAGCAATGCTAATGGCAGTTCCTTTAGGCTTAATCATTACCTATAGCCTATCGATTTCACGCATTGGCCCGGCCTCTGGGCATCGTATCGCTCGGCTCGGTAGATACCTTGCCCGCATGCTGATGTTATTGCTCAGAGGCATCCCAGAAATTGTGTGGGCTCTGCTCTTGGTGAGGGTGTTTGGTTTGGGTCCAATCGCAGGTGTGCTAGCAATAGCTATTACCTATGGCGGTATGCTTGCAAAAGTGTATTCCGAAATTTTAGAGACTGAAAATACTTTACCTGCCAGAGCGCTGCTGATGTTAGGTAGTGGTCGCATCAATGCATTTTTATATGGACTATTACCAGGCGCCTCCCAAGAATTAGCTTCCTACACCATCTACCGTTGGGAATGTGCTGTGAGAGCTTCCGTCGTAATGGGTTTTGTAGGGGCTGGTGGATTGGGTCAATTAATGGACCAGTCTATGAAGATGCTTAACGGTGGTGAGGTATCTACCATCCTAATCGTATTTTTATTGCTGGTTTTACTCGCAGACTACATTAGTCTCATTATTCGTCGGCAACTCGCATGAATCACTATCCAGCTCGCAAATTTTGTCTAAAGTGTTTGGTGACGATAGTCCTGATTGCACTATTTATAGTGGCGAGTTTTGCTTATCTTTCACTAAATCCACTAGCCTTATTTACTCAGCAAGCCATGAATGACGTTGCTGTTTATACGGCACGCTTTTTTCCACCTGATCTATCACCACCTTTTTTGCAAAAAGTATGGAGTGGCGTACTACAAACCTTGGCTATCTCTGCTTTAGCTACTTTATTGGCTGCTATTGTAAGTCTCTTTTTAGCGCTACCAGCAGCAGGACAGTTTGGTCACAGCGCAAAAATGGTCACTCGGTTTTTCTTAAATTTTCTGCGTTCTGTACCAGAGCTCGTATGGGCCGTATTAATGGTATTGGCAGTGGGTTTGGGACCATTTTCAGGAACTCTAGCACTCACCTTACATACCACTGGCGTACTAGGGCGTTTGTTTGGCGAGACCCTGGAAAATCATCCTCCCGCCGCTACGCAGGCGCTTCGGTTGGCTGGGGCAAGTAATACCCAATCATTTATCTATGGAGCCTTACCTGGGATATATTCCCAACTTCTCTCTTACAGTCTTTATCGCTGGGAGATGAATATACGTATGGCAACGATATTAGGATTTGTGGGTGCGGGAGGTCTCGGGCAAATTTTGTACTATGAGCTCTCTTTATTACATGAGCAACAAGCCTCAACGGTGATCATTGCAATGCTGATATTAGTTATTGGTGTAGATATGATTAGCAATAAACTCCGCAGAGTGCAAATGCATAGTCTTGGCTAAGCACTGTCATATGAAAAAAGGAATATTGAAGTGAGTCAAGAGCACAGGCCTAATCAAAAGTTAATGGATGAAATCATTGCTGGTCTTACCCAAGAGCAGCCATCGATATCTCCTAAATTTTTCTATGATGAAATTGGTTCTCACTTGTTTGAGGCGATTACTTTTTTAGAGGAATATTATCCAACCCGAACTGAAAAACAGATCATGATGCAATATGGCGAAGCAATTGCTTTGACGATAGGCAAGAGTGATGTTTTATTAGATCTTGGGGCAGGTAATTGTGAAAAAGGAAGTGCATTATTTAATTCTTTAAAGCCTAAAGAGTATCGGGCGCTTGATATTTCTAAAGAATTTTTAGAGCAAGCAATCTCTGGTTTACAAAAAGAATTTCCACAAATTCAAATGCAAGCGCAAACCTGTGATTTACAGGAAGAATTAGCATTTCCTGATTTAGTGGATCGCAAGAAAACGTTCTTCTACCCCGGCTCCTCAATAGGAAATTTTGATCCAGATGCTGCGCTAAGACTATTCAAAAATATTGTGAAAGTATGTGAGGGTGATGGTGGTTTACTCATTGGAGTTGACCTAGTGAAGAATCATGAGGTTTTGTCTCGAGCTTATAACGATGCCCTCGGTATAACTGCGGCATTTAATAAAAATATGCTTTTACACCTCAACCGTCTTGCTAAAACAGACTTTAATTTAGCGTATTGGGAGCACTATGCGATTTTTAATGAGCAACTTTATCGGATTGAAATGTATCTACGATCTACCCACAATCAAGTAGTTGCTTGGCCTGGCGGTGAAAAGCATTTTGATAGTGGAGATCTTATCCACACAGAAAATAGCTATAAGTACACGCAAGAAAAATTTGAATCTCTTTTAAAAAGTGCTGGCTTTAAGGATGTGTACTCGTGGACTGACCCGAATCATTATTTCTTGGTAGCTTATGCTACCGCTTAGGACATTGAGTAGCTACTTAACTAGACTTTTTATGAGCTTTTGAATCGATTTTTGCTCTAATTCTGGCTTGATAATCTTTTTTCGCACAGCAATCGCCTTGCACAATTTTTGATAAAAGGCTGTATTAGTCTCAGCCTTAGTCAGAATCTTGCTTAAAGCCACTTGGTCGCCTACTGGATAGTAAGCTGGATAAGAGTGTCCTAGTAAGCCTCGATTGCCTGGAATATCTGAAGCAATCACAGGTATACCAATGGCAATGGCTTCAGATACTACGTGAGCGCCACCCTCCATAACGCTGGAGATGATCATGACATGAGAACGAGAAAGCCACTGAAGCGTTTTAGAGTGGCTGAGCTGTCCTAACCACCGATATCGATCAATTTTTTTATCAAGAGAGATGGCTTCTTTTTTAAAGTCGGGGCTCATTGCTTGGCCGAGTTGTATCAGTTGGATTTTGCTATCTGGCGGTAATAATTTGATGGATTGTGCTGCGCAAAAGGGATCCTTTTCACTTCGCAAATGACCGATGATACTTGCTAAAAAATGACGCTTTGGCGGCTCTTTTTTAGTGATACCTTTTACTGACTGGTAAATCACTCGCACTTTAGTATGAAATTTCTTAGGCAAGGAATGAATAGCTTCTGGTTGAAGAACTACGATTGCATCAGCCATCTCCATTGACTGGATCACTTTCTTTGAGTTTTTGAGGTCTCGATAGATATCTGTTCCAGTCATGATTAAAACGACAGGGTGATCTGGATGAGTTCTCTTAAAGCTTTTAATTGAGTCATAGCTTCGTAGCCCATGGAGTGCAATCAGAAGATCACATGACTTTCCAGACCATTGCTCTGTAACGGTACTTTGATAATTTAAGTGCATCAAAAATTGATGCCACCGTAAAGCAGTAATGCGGTTACCGTGTAGAGCACCTGGAGGTGCAGGCGTTACGATTTCGATACGTAGTTTCAATTCAGCAATTCCTAGTTAGCCTAGATTTAAATATTGCTCAAATTCTAGGATAGATAGGAAATATTTGTTTAAAGTCCACTAATTGTCAAAAATTGTATCTTCGGGTGTGATAGTCTAAAGATTCGCTAAACCGATTGGAGATATAGATGAAGATGAATCATATTTTTGCAAAAGCTGCTTTAGTAATAGGTGTTGGGATCGCCTCATGTGGCGCATATGCCCAATCCATGAAAGTGACTCTCACTGGCTCTCAAGAGGTGCCCCCAGTCATGACCTCCGCATCCGGAGTGGGTGCAATCATGGTTGCTCCAGATGGTTCAGTATCAGGAACAATTACCACCTCAGGTATTGATGGAACAATGGCGCATATCCATGAAGCTCCTATGGGGCAAAATGGTCCCGTGATCGTGCCATTTACTAAGACTTCGGATAATGTTTGGTCAGCCCCTGCTGGCGCTAAATTAACCGAGGCTCAGCTACAAAGCTTGAAGAGCGGCAATCTCTATCTGAATATCCACAGCGCTACAAATAAGCCGGGCGAAATCAGGGCTCAGCTCAAGTAATGTGAATTTAGATACATCCTTACCCCTAGATTACTGAGCCACTAAAAACACCTTTGGGTGGTTTTTTTGTTAATCGTCCACTATGGGTCGGAAGCGGCCTATCGTCAATAAAGTATTTGAGGTGACAAGCGTTACTTTAAGTAACGCTTATTCACTTAAAAGTAATTTGGAACAACGAAGTGCTAAACGGTTGTTCCAAATTTTCTTTGGTTTTGAAAACCAAAGAGCGAGCCAGCACTTCCTTTAAATCCCTGAATTTGCTTGCGCATTTGCTTACACACCGACACTGACCACCCGCAGATCTTCTGTTTATATGACTCTATCTTGGATGTCTGCTCTCATAATCCTTTGGTCCCAGGTTCAAGTCCGGGTGGGCCCACCAGAAAAGCAAACCCTCATCAGAAATGGTGAGGGTTTTGTCTTTTGGGCGTTACTTTAAGTAACGCTGGTATAGGATCTATTAATCAGTGAATTGTTCCGCTCAGAGCGAATTCCCTAAGAGCATTACCAGGCGTGATTGTACTTTTGTAAAGTGGTCCACAGGGAGTGTCGGCCATCATCATTGAAAGTGAGTAGCAATCATCTGCATAATGCATGGACTGATAGCCTTCTAGGTGATAGGTGAACATATTCAAAATACCAATGATGCTGCGATTAGTTGATTTGCAATACACCACCTTTTCAAGATGATCTAATTCCTGTCGCATAAAAGATTCGCTTACACCTTGAGCAAGCAGGATCTTAAATAGGTATTGTGGGAATCGCTCTACTAGGTTTAATGCCGGGGCTAGAGGCATCAACACTGGTAGCAGGGTTCTTTCATTTACAAACAAGGCTACCTGTGGTTTTGAAAATATTGCTTTAGCATACCAGTTACCCAAAATATTGTCTCCCTTTCCAGCGGGTTCGTTGACGCCTGAAGAGACTCGATCTAATAATTGTTTTGAGCAGTGTAAATAAAACATTGAAAAGTGTCTCTGATTAGGTTAAGACTGGAATCAATGCATGTGTAACTCTAGGTAGTCCAGATTTACGAACTTGCCATAAGTCATAGGCTGCCTGTAAACCTAGCCAAACGCTAGCACTACCTCCATTTTTCTCGCCTAACCATGCCTCAATACGAAGAGCCATTTCTGGAGAAATACCAGCTTTACCATTGATCACTCTAGAAAAAGCAGCTCGAGTTACACCAAGCTGTTCTGAAGCATCTGTTACGGTTAGTTTTAACGCTGGAAGAATATCCTCTTTCAGAGTAAGGCCTGGGTGGGGTGGGTTATACATTTTAGTCATCATTATTCCTATTCTTTTAGTGATAATCTTGATAATCAACAAGTATTACATCTTCACCTTCAAATTTAAACGTCATTCGCCAATTTCCATTTACCGAAATTGAATAGTGATCCTTTAGCTTATCTTTTAAAAGATGCAATCCCCAACCAGGTATATTCATATCTTCCCATTTTTTTGCAACATGTAATCTAGCTAGCTGCCTACCTAGCTTATTCGCATGAGCCGCCTGGATTCTAGACTTTTTACCTGTTTCAAAAAAGAGCTGTAAGCCTTTATGGCGAAATGTTTTAATCATGATGTATCGTATACTGATACTATACGATATGCAACTAGTGTAGTTAAATTATTAATCAATCGTTTTTCTAAGTATTGTTTAAAGTAACGTTCATCACCCCCATATTCCCCCAAAATCTCCCCATAAACCATCGCAACTAGCCACACTTTCTTTTGGCTAAATTGATCACTGTTTTTCCTCCAATCAGATTGTCCTAGCCTAGTGTCAGAAGCTAAAGTATGTGTATGTCAAATAAAAAAGAAAGTACACATCAACTCATACACCGTAACCTAACCCTCTATCAGCGCGAGCATAGTGCCGTATGGCAATGTCGCTATAAGGTAGATAACAAGTGGATTAGATCTACAGCTAAAGAAACCCAGTTTGATTTAGCGGTGAATAAGGCTAAAGAGCTATTGGTAGAAGCAGAAATTCGTAAACGCTCTGGCATCCCAGTGGTTACCAAGCGCTTTAAAGATATCGCTATATTAGCTATTGATCGGATGGAGCGAGCCATAAAAGGTGGCTTGGGTAAGTCAATCTATAAAGACTACATCCGCATCATTAATGAGCACTTCATCCCTAGTCTTGGGCAAAGACTCATTACCAATATTGACTACGATGCTCTGCAGCAGTACTACGATGACCGTGAAGCTAAGTATGGCTTAGCGCTATCGAACAGCAATCGCAAAACACAAAATGCTGCATTTAACAGGGTATTTGATGAAGCCATTGTTATTTATAAGATGCTTTATCTACCTATTTCTCGCTTTTTAAGCCTCAGTTAATTGGGTGTTGTTGGGCAGGTGTCAATTATTCGAGACTAGCTTCCCCATCCGTGCGATCAACATAAGTTTTTGGTTTCCAGTGAACATCGAGCTAAGCTTCAGTATGAAAGTGCTGCTGGAAGTGTTGAGATGAGATGGCACGCACCTAAGCAAAGATCCGAATCAGTAAATGATGAAGACATAGTCCAGGGAGTAGTGAGGGCTACGCAAAATTGAAGTCTTTGATCCTCTAATCAAGTACTGGTGTACCTTCCAGAAAAAGTAAACGCTCTTCAGAAATGATGAGAGGTTTTGGTATTAATGATCTTGGATGATTTTCTCAAATGCGTTTATGAACGACTGAGGAGCCTGAGCACCCTGTAAAAGATATCGATCATTTAGAATGATGGCGGGTACAGAGCGAATATCGGCGTTTGTATAAGTAGCTTCTTCATCCCGAACTTCTTTTGAAAATTCTTCTCCTTCTAGTATCTGTTGTGCTCTAGCTATATCTAATCCCGCTCGTTTAACTGCATCCAATACATTGGCATGATCATCTAGATTTACTGCAAGGCAAAAGTAGGTAATCAGCAATTCTTTTTTTAAGGCTGCTTGCTTTTGTAGGCCATGATCTTTGGCAGCCCAATACAGCAAGCGGTGCGCATGAAAAGTGTTGTATACCCTTTTTCGACCATCAGGGTGAAATTCAAATCCGGCTACAAGTGCCTTTGTCCTTATATTGGCTTGATTGATTTTGACTTGCTCCACGGCCAAGCCATATTTTTCAGTAAGGTGTTCTATGGCATCTTGACCGCCTTGGGCCATGTTGGGGTTAAGTTCAAATGGGCGAAAATGAACTTCAAAATTTACCCTCTCACTTAATGCGGCCATAGCTTGATTGAGATTACCTAAGCCCACGGCGCACCAAGGGCAAGCTACATCGGATACGTAATCTATTTTGATCGTTGACTTCATTGACTTTATTCTACAGAAGCCTACCGAGAATAGGTATTTATCAATGCAGTTTTTAAGTAATTGGCTAGCCCAGATATTTCTGAGTCAGCCGATCTTCTTTATGCCGCTTCTTTGACTTCCTCAATAGCAAACTTTGAGTTGCCACCAATCAAAATCTTACGCGGCAGTTTTTCTTCGGGAATCACATTTTCTAACTTGATAATGAGCAAGCCATTCTCGATATCTGCAGAGCGCACAATCACAGTCTCTGCCAATGTAAAGTCGTGGCTAAAATCCCGATTAGCAATTCCTTTGTATAGGTATTCTCCTGTTTGCTCAGTCTTCACTTTGCCGATAACCGTGAGTTTATTACCCTCGGCGGTAATATCAAGCTCATCATTTTTAAAGCCAGCCACTGCAATTTCTATTGCATAGTCGCGTTCATTTTTCTTGATGATGTTGTATGGAGGGTAGCTTAGCGCTTTGTTGAGCGTTTCTCCGGAATTCATTTCTTCAATCGCATTAATCAGGCGATCAAAGCCAACAGAGCTTAGTAAAACATTTCTACCAAATGGATAAGACATCGTTTTCTCCTTAAATTAAGCAAGTTCACAATTTCCTGGACCCCGAAGGCATCCAGTTAAGCAATACTTAAGGGTTAATTTTTTGGATTTCAAGGGGCTTGAAATTAGATTTTTTTGCCCATAAATAAATAAATGACGGCAAATATTCCCCATTCAAAAAAGGGTTATTTACTGCTGTCATCTTCAGGGAATTTAATAGCAAACTGACCTAATGGAGAAAATAAAATGCTCGATGCTGACCATTTAGAGCTCCAGGAAAATACCCGGGAGCCCATTACCAGACCCAAGCTAAAGCGCTTGATTCTGGAATACCTGCAAAAGAGAAGTCGGAAAGAAATTCTGTTGGAAGACCCTTGCGACCAGGACTCAGGCTCCCTCGAATAGGCGTTCAAAGGCTTTTTGGGGTCTTGAAATCGCCAACAATATCCCCAAATAAGGTTGATTATTCTTTTTTATGGGAAATGAAAAAATGACTGTTGCTACAAAAGAAACACTTGGATTTCAAGCGGAAGTAAAGCAGCTTTTGCAGTTGATGATCCACTCCTTATATTCCAATAAAGAAATTTTCTTACGTGAGCTTATCTCGAATGCTTCAGATGCTGCTGATAAGTTGCGCTTTGAGGGAATTGCTCACCCAGACTGGTATGGGGATGACCCAGAGCTGAAGATTAAGGTCGAATTTGATAAGGCCAGCAAAACAGTAACCATTTCTGACAATGGAATTGGCATGAGTAGGGAAGAGGTCATCAACAATCTGGGTACGATTGCACGCTCGGGCACAAAAGAGTTCTTTGCTAAGCTCTCTGGCGATCAGCAAAAAGATGCAGCTTTAATTGGTCAATTCGGTGTGGGCTTTTATTCTGGATTTATCGTGGCCGACCGAATCACTGTAGAGACTCGTCGAGCTGGACTTCCTCCATCTGATGGTGTTCGTTGGGAGTCTGATGGTTCTGGTGTATTTACAATCGAAACCATCGACCGCCCGCAACGTGGAACTTCAATTACCCTACATCTGCGCGAAGGTGAGGATGACTTCCTCAACTCATACAAGCTTAAATCGATTATTCGCAAGTATTCAGACCATATTTCTTTGCCAATTCAAATGCGCAAGGAAGAGTGGGATGAAGATAAAAAAGAGCAGGTGATTCGGGATGAGTTTGAAGGCATCAATCAATCATCGGCACTGTGGGCTCGAAATAAAACAGAGATTACAGAAGATCAATATAACGAGTTTTATAAGCACCTATCTCATGATTATGAGAATCCCTTGTGCTATTCATTGAATCGAGTCGAGGGTAGAAGCGAATTTACGCAGCTGCTCTATGTACCAGCGCGTGCACCATTTGATCTGTGGGATCGCAATAAGCGGGGTGGTATTAAGCTTTATGTGAAGCGTATTTTCATTATGGATGACGCTGAGAAGCTGATGCCAATGTATCTTCGCTTTGTTACTGGCGTGATTGATTCGGCTGATTTGCCTTTGAATGTCTCTCGAGAAATCTTGCAAGAGTCTCGTGATATCAAAGTGATACGGGAAAGCTCTACTAAGCGTGTTTTGAGTATGCTTGAAGAATTAGCTAGCAGCGAAGATGAGGGCAAAAAGGAGAAATATCGCACTTTCTGGACCCAGTTTGGTCAGGTCCTTAAAGAGGGTGTAGGTGAGGATCAAGCGAACCAAGAGCGTATTTTCAAGCTTCTTCGTTTTGCAAGCACCCATACTGATTCTTCAGAGCAAACCGTGTCCTTAGCTGAGTATGTTTCTCGTATGAAAGAAGGGCAGGACAAAATTTACTATGTCACTGGCGAATCATTTAATGCTGCTAAAAATAGTCCGCATTTAGAAATCTTCCGCAAGAAGGGTGTTGAAGTGCTTTTGCTGTCTGATCGTGTAGATGAGTGGATGCTCTCATTTATCACCGAATTTGATGGTAAGCAGTTGGCATCTATTGCCAAGGGTGACTTAGACTTGGGAAGTCTGAGTGATGAAAAAGAAAAGAAAGAGCACGAGGAAACTGAGAAGCAATTCAAAGACCTGGTTGATCGTATGAAGAAGGTCTTGGAGAATAAGGCAAAGGATGTGCGTGTTACATTCCGCTTGACCGATTCCCCTGCCTGCTTGATTGCTGATGAAAATGAGCTTTCTGGAAATTTATTGCGAATGCTAAAGGCTGCCGGTCAAAATGCGCCAGATATGAAGCCCATCTTAGAAATTAATCCAGAACATCCATTGTTATCAAAACTAAAAGATGACGATCAGAAATTTGATGAGTGGACTAATCTCTTGTTCGATCAGGCCCTCTTGGCGGAGGGTGGGCAGTTAAATGATCCAGCAGGTTTTGTAAAACGCATGAATCATTTGCTATTAAATTAACCCGCTATCACTCTTCTGCTGCGGGTGTCGTATAACGGCTATTACCCTAGCTTCCCAAGCTAGAGACGAGGGTTCGACTCCCTTCACCCGCTCCAGTAATTGGATAAGCGTGACTTCAGGTAATGCTTATTCCTCTAAAAATACTTTGTGGTGATGAGGCGTTAGGCAGTTTTTTCAAAAAAACCTTTGGACTCGGGTTTAAGTCTGGGTGTTAACCAGCAATATTAAATCCTCATCAGAAATGGTGAAGGTTTTATTTAGGCGGTGCTACTTGCTAGGGATTGCAGTAATGGCACTTAGCTGGATCAGCAGTGACCTGATTGGCAATCAGCTCTTCTTTTTTGTCTCCACATTTAACGCATGACCAGATATTAGCGATAGGGAGATTTGTCGGGACTCCACAATGAGAACAAGGCAATCCTTTTTTAGTTTCCGTAATTGAGTATCCCGGGGATTTGCATCCAGGACAAAGCGAAGTCATTTTTTTAGCTAGATCTTGAGTTGCCTTCAGGATATTTTCCATCCGAGTCGGGTTTATGTGGGCTCGTAGGTCATTCTCTACAAATACATTGCCTTTTTTAGAGAGGTTTCTGGCCCAGTCATAGGCCTGTCTAAGTGATCTAATGGTGTCAATTCCTTTGCGACACTCAAGATGGTATTCATCATCAGGCTTTATAACCAAGTGATGGCTTGGAAACCGAGCCTCAGGTAGAAAGGCGGTGAGCTCATCCCAGCTCGATACTAGCATGTTCGCACTTTGGGCTTCACCACCATAAAAGCCAGTGATTTCTATCTCATGAATATCATCCACCAATATGACTAATTCGTAATTCCAGGGAATTATTCCAGCGAAAGGATCATTTGCAAAAGCACCTTCGCTTGCAATGCCTATTTGGGTGCCCGCAAGCTCCATACCTATCCTCGCTTTCTTCCTGGCAGCATCTAGTTGCGAACCATATCTTGGAATATCGCGAGTAAAGCTTCCTAATTTATCAGTGTCATACCCATTGACATGGCTTACCTCTAGGCCATTCGTACTCAGCAGTAGGGGGCAAATAACAGATTCTTTACCGTGCTGAGTTAAAAGGCTTGCCTGTAATCCGAGATAAGGCTTGAGATCGTTTGGCATATTGAATGTCAAATCCTTTAAGCAAAATAGTTAGCAATTGCGCTATAGATAGGGATTCCTAAAATAATATTCAAAGGAAAGGTAATACCTAGTGACATCCCCATGTAGAGGGCGGGATTCACCTCCGGCATAGCATGACGCAACACGGCTGGCACCGCGATATAGGAAGCGCTTGCTGCCAGAATCATTAGTAGAATCGTATCGCCAAGCGGTACATGAAATAAGTGACATAAGCTCAGCGCAATGAGCGCGTGAACGGGCGGCGCTATGAAAGCATATGCCAGAGTAATAGGCGGCTTCCCTTTAAGTTCACTGATACTTTTGGCGGCAACCAAGCCCATGTCTAGCAGGAAGAATGCCAATAGGCCTTTGAATAAATCAATCGAGAATGGCGCCATGACTTTATGACCGGCATCACCTGATATCAAGCCAACGACCAGTGATCCCAATAAAAGAAGCTGCCCGCCATCAGTAAATGACTCGTGCAACACTTTACCTAATGATGTATTGGAGGTTTTGCTATCGAGATTTTTTTGCCTAATATGGTTTGCAAGCAGGATGGCGATGATGATTGCAGGCGACTCCATCAGTGCCATCGCTGCAGCCATATGCCCCCCATAGCTAATGCCGTTTTGATCTAAGACTTGGGTGGTGGTGATAAAGGTGACTGCGCTAATTGATCCATACGTGGCAGCAATTGCAGCAGCATCCAGTTTGTCAAGCTTGTGCTTGAGAAGGTTGTAGCCTAGCAGTGGAATCAAAATGGCTAGTGTGATTGCCAGCCCAAGACTAAGGGCAATTTCAGGGGTAAATCCAGATTTATTGAGCGCAAATCCACCTTTTAATCCCAGCGCCATGAGGAGGTATAGCGACAGAAAGCGAGAGATGGGCTGTGGAATCTCTAAATTAGATTTAACCAAGCCAGCAAAGATGCCGAAGATGAAAAACAGAATGGATGGGTCTAGTAAATTGGTCATATATTTCCTTTTGGACTCATTCTAGGAAGGTAACTATATAAAGTAAAATCGAAATTAAGATAGTTATATATAGATAAATACCTATGAATATTACTTTTAGGCAATTACGCCTTTTTATGGCTTTGGCCGAGACTGGCAGTGTGAGTGCAGCGGCTCGCATGGTTCATGTAACTCAGCCCACTGCGTCGATGGGGCTCAAGGAAATCACCGATGCTATTGGGGTGCCACTTTATGAAGTGGTGGCCAGAAAAATTCATCTAACGCAAATGGGTCATGAATTAGCAAAAACGGCTAGAGCAATATCTGGTGAATGGGAAGCTTTTGAGCAGCAGGTCGATGGGGTCAAAGGATTAACGCGGGGTAAGTTAAAGGTGGCTGTGGTGAGTACTGCCAAATATTTCATTCCAAGAATATTGGGAATATTTTGTGCGAAATATCCACAAATAGACATTGCCTTAGAAATATTAAATCGGGACGGCGTGGTCAATAGGCTAGAAGAGAACTTGGATGATCTATACATCATGTCTCAGCCACCAGTGCATTTAGATATTGAAGACGCAGTGTTTATGCCAAATCCCCTGGTATTGGTAGCATCTAAGGCACACCCCTTTGCTAATAAAAAAAATATTGAGATTGCCTTATTAAAAGGCGATAAATTTATTTTTAGAGAAAAAGGCTCCGGCACACGAATGACAGCGGATGCGCATTTCAAAAGATTGAAATTTAAACCGGATGTTAGGCTTGAGCTAGGTAGCAATGAGGCTATTAAGCAGGCAGTGATAGGTGGTTTGGGTGTAGCCGTACTTTCTCAATATTCTCTTGGCGATAAAGCTGATCAAGAAGAGGTCGCCATTTTAAAGTGTAAAGAATTCCCAATAGAGTCGAGTTGGCATATTGTGAGTCCAAAGGGTAAGAAGTTATCGCCGATAGCAACTATATTTAAAAAACACTTATCTGAGCAATCCAAGGAATGGGTAAAGGCCTAATAAACCTATTTCATCTGTGCAGTTTGCTTATATTTAAAAAGCTGGGCTGGGGTAAATTTGTTGGGATATGTACTTACCATGTTTGTCTACCTTAACCAGGATGATGTCGCCGGTACTGACATTTTTCCCGATATATGATTCGATATTGACCTGGTGAGTAACTAAGATAAGCGGTGTTCTTGGATTTTCTTTGAGTTGAACTTGAATGAGTTTTTCTAAATCCTGAGTCTGTTTTTTGGCCGTACGCGCATCATCAAAAAAAAGAGCCAAGCACAGGGGTGCTGCTGACCGGCCCTTTATTTAACAGCCTTGCTGTATCAAGACAGCGACACCAAGGGCTGCTAAAGATATTTGCAGATAGAATGCCTTGAGTACTTAACCACTGTCCAACCAAGATGGCCTGCTGCCTACCTTTATCCCCCAAATTTCTTTGTGTGGAGCATTGATCTATTTGGTAGCCTGCCGGGTCACCATAACCAGGCGCATCAGCATGGCGCATGAGTAATATATGCTGACCATCATCTAGATCATTTGCAAGATTGGCTCTGGCCTGTAAGGCAAAAAAACTCAGTAAGATAGCGATGAGCAGGGAGATTAGTGTTCTCATAGTTTTTAGACTCAAAAAGATGAAGGGAGTGCTTTGATCAGGGTTTAAGCGATTCTAATATCAGCTAAGGTGTTCTGATCTATCGAGAGGCGAACGCCGAGTGAGCCAGAGTTTGCAAAAACTGGTGATTTTCTCAAGCTAATTTCCAGCGATTGAATTTCGGGGTATTTTGAGCAAATTTGAATGATGCGCGTCATGAGTCTTTCCTGAGTTTCGTAATGACCATGACCTGCAATCTGAATAATCTCCAGGACTAGTGGATCATAGTCAAACACATTTTCCATGAGGTCTTCTGCAATGAAGACTAGTTTTGAGTCAATGAATAGCGTTAAATCTAATAGATGTTCTTTGGGTACGGTGGCATCGGGACCATAGGTGCCAATTTGTGTTTGAAGCTTCAGATCTTTTAATTCAATGCAGGCGTTTGATTGCATAAGGGGCTTTATAAATTGGTTTGGTGTTGTGTCTTTTGAATTTGGGAGGCTAAATGGTGGCCGCTGAGCCAGGCACCCTCCACTCTGCCTCCATTGAGCCAATCCCCGCAGTAGCCTAGTTTTAGATCTTCACAAAGTCTAAAGCCAGAGATTGGAGCGGCATGTCCGCTTGCATAACGCCAGCGGTGAATCGATATTTTGGCTGCATCGCAATTCAAGCCCAGTCTTTTTGCGCAATCAAGAATTTCCTTGGCAGCCTCATCTTTATCCCGCTCCACCCATACTTGACTCCACAGTGGATTGGCATGGATGGTCCACGTCTCCATTCCTGCTCGGTTTGGTTTTGAATTGTTTCGTGATAACCAGCTAATAATCTCACTATTAATGAAAGCCGCATCAAATGGCATATTGGTTTTTTCTGTAAGGGTGGCCATCACTGTCCAGCAAGCTTGCATATTTGCTCGCTTGACAACTTCTTCTATTGGCCGATCTATTGATTGAGTAATCACCAGCGCCTGTGGTGCCGGTAGTGCCAAAACAAGCCAATCAAATTGCTCCTGGATGGCGCCATGCTCTTGGCTATGCAGTAACCATTTGCCTTGATCATAGGCTATATGATGAATGGTTTGGTTTAATTTAACCACTAAGTTTTTGGCTAAATATTGACCAGGGGTGTTCATTGCAGGATTGCCTACATAGCGATTTTCCTTAGAGGCGCTATCTTGCCACTCGCCAGCCTTAAACACCTGAAGACGTGGTTCCCAAATCGCAGCTACATCGTCTTTGATCCATTGTTTGAGTTCATTAATAAATAGTGGATCTCTCGCTGTGAAATATTGAGCTCCATGATCAGCATTCCAATCTGCTGTGCTACGAGTACTCATGCGACCGCTTACCCCACGACTCTTCTCATAGACCCTGACTTGGTAGCCGAGTGCTTTTAAGCGAGTAGCGCAGCTTAATCCTGAAATGCCAGCACCAATGATAGCAACGCTGATTTCGGAGCAATTTTGCTCATGCATGATGAAGCTTCATTTTTCTAAAAGTTAAATTAATCCTGGGCGAATGAATCGTTTTTGTTTTTAGTAAGGCATGTTTCCAAAATTCTTGGGTAGGTGGGTGCATCACCAGGGCGCTACCATTCTCCAGTAAAAGGGTGCTAGTTTTTTTATCTTGTTTATGCTTAAAAGCAAATTTACGGGTAGCACCAAGACTTAATGAGGCAATGGGTGATTGTGAATCTAACTCTTTCTCATCATCACTGTGCCAACCCATGCCATCTTCCCCATCATGGTAGAAATTGAGTAGGCAAGAATTAAATTCTGCATGGGCAAGCTCTTCCATTCGATCCTTAATGACTAGTAATTCCGGGGTCCATACTCGAGGTTCTTTTTTGACGCCAGAGTAGGTATACGTGCATTGCGGATCGCCCACCCAGGCCACTTTGCGACGAGTGGTGATTTTTTTACCAAATAGGATTAATTGATCTGCTTCCCATGGAATTGAATGTTGCAGATGATGCATGAATTGGGCACTACTTTCGACATCCATAAAGGCCGATTGATAGTAAACAGAACCATCCTTTGGTAATCGGTTTAGCTTGGCTTGCTTTATATCGATTTCAAATAAGCTTGTTTGATTCATGAAGGGAGTATGGCCTGAGCGCAAAATCAATAAAAACTCTAGAATATCCTTAATTCTTATTTCTTGATGAGGTCCTACAATGAGTCAGTATCTTTACACCTCATTTATTACTTTGCTCACCATCTTATTGATGCTCGTCCTCAGCTTTAATGTAGGAAGGGCTAGAGGCAAATATCAAGTGAAGGCTCCTGCAGTTTCTGGACATGAACTTTTCGATCGTGCCTACCGGGTTCAGCTCAATACTATTGAAAACGTGCTTATGTTTCTACCGGCCTTGTGGCTCTATGCTGTTTTCCTTGGGGATAAAGGTGCAGGGGACTCCGGTGTGATTTGGCTCATTGCTAGAGTTTGGTATGCCGTTTCATATCAACTCAATCCAGCAAAACGTGGATTGGGTTTCTTAATCTCTATTTTAGTTATAGCTGGCTTGTGGACTGGCGCTGCTTATGGGATGTTTCATCAACTGATGAAGGGTTCAATATGAAAGCCCCAGATAAGCGATGCTGTGGATCGGGTGTTTGCATTATTAATGATGCAGGAGAATGCTGGTGTGGGCAAGTTTGGGATGGTGAAAAAATGACTGCGCCTAGCTTCAACTCCCAGCGAAACGCCAATCAGAATCAAACCGAAGATCCCACTGCACTCAAACCTGAAAAGTAGGCCTTCTGGGGCTGGATAAGGATTTTTAGGGTGCTTTAACCAGAAGATAGATAAAAGTGATTAACTGGAAAAGGTTAATTACTACACTGGCTCCATGAAGTAGGTGAAATTGCCTATTACGTCCACTATCTTTGGCCTTATTTATTTTCGCGGTTAAGTAGAAAAGGGTAAGGGCAAATAACGCTGCGCAGATTCCTAGCAATGCTCTACTGATTGAGTCTGAGGCAGTCCATATGCAGATTAATGTGAGCAACCCTAGAGTGGCGTAATACTTTGGAAAAAAAATCCGCACGTATTTGCTTGACCATTCAACCGGCAACACCTTAAAAACAGTAGGAGCTACTACCACAGTAAAAAAGAGCATGATGCCAACCATGCCAGATAAAAGATAGTTAGTAATCATGATCACTCTCTCAGGAAATTATCCGTAAACTCTACGAAGTGAGTGGGCAGCCACCCCATCTTTAAGAGCCTCACGCACAGGTATTGCAATAAAGTTGATACTCTTTTTAACTGCTAAGCGTTCAATGTAACTTGGGGTGGGCCTCTGAATCAGAGGGAAGGCCCAGTCAGGTAAATTCATCATGCCGGCTCGGCTTATGAGCTTTATAAAAGGTTTTGCAGTGAGATTACTTGGAAAGTTTTCTAATAAATGCACAATACTTCTAGCGCGCTCTCCAAAGTAAAGCTCGGGAATGTAAGATTTAATTGCCTCGCTGGTACTTTGATAAGTAACCGGTAAATCACTTGTACCCATTCTTTTCCCGATAAAGCTCATCTCCAAAAAATATTGATCTTTGTCTTGGGCACTCAGTTTTTCGTGTCGATAGTCTTCAAAGGAACCCATAAAGCTATAAGTCTCGGTCAGATGCACCCAAGAGAGTAAATGGGGGTCTGTAGCGGAATACGGTTTCCCAAATTCATCAAAGCCGGTAATTTTGGTATGAATTTGATTTACCTTCTCGATAATATTGTTGGCCATTTCGACAGAGCCATAGGTCGTTGCTGCTATGAAAAATGCCGTTCTGCCTAATCTACCTTTGAGATCTTGTCTGAAACTTGAGTGATCCCACACTCCCGCTAAGGCTTGAGGATGAAGAGCTTGCAAGATGAGTGAGCTGATTCCTCCAATCATCATGGAGATAAAGTCTGCATGTACTTTCCATGCGACAGATTCTGGTCCGAATAGACCGCGATCTCCTTTGGGGGTCAGGAATGCTACTGGGGGGCCGCCCCCGCCAACCATTTCTCGGATCGTTTTACGAATCAAATCATCAAGCATGGCGCTAATGCATCATGAAATTTTTTAAATCATCATCTTCAATGATTTCAGAAATAAGATCTAGCCTGATACGAGGATTGTTTTGGGCTAGCAAATGATTTTTTTTGTGCAAGAGAGATGGGTAGAAGCTCTGCGAGACGATTTGATACCCAGCCACAGTCTTCTGTCATATAGGGCTTCTTAAACGGAGCATCGCTTAATAAATTTTCACTCTGAATCACTGTAATAATTTCGTCTAATAAATTTGCTACCCGCTGATGTTCTTTAGGAATGGGGATAAGCGGATCTTTTTCCAAAAGCATGATTTCACCAACCCACAGACCGTTTGCCTCTTGAGAGCTACTGAGTAACTGAAAGCGCTGCGTTCCAAATGATTTGGTCATGTATAAAGCGGGTTGAATTGGATCAAAGTCCTCGATGAGTGCAAGAGTACCAACGCTAGAGAATCTTGGGGTTGGGTTGTCATGACTGTCATCTTGATGTTGGATGATGCTAATTACGCCGAATTCAGTTTTTTCACGTAAGCACTGCTTGATCATGTCTAGATAGCGTGCTTCAAAAATTTTTAGAGCGATGACCCCATCAGGAAAAAGGACTGTTTCCAGAGGAAACAAGGGAATTTTGCGTAAGGCAACATTGAGATCATTCATCTGATCAATGTAATGGATTTGTAGATTTTCTGCTCAATAGGAAGTAAGGCTAAAACCATTTATTTCAATTTTTGAGGTCCGCCCTGCAATAAATGCAATTTCCGATTACATTGGATCCTTGATACCTGGAGAAACAGAATGATACAAAAACTACGCATCAAGCTTGCCCGTTGGATATTAGGAAAACATTGTCCATGCTATCAAATGGGTTATCACAGCATGGTCGACTTCCAGCAGCGAAGTGCTGATCAGCTGGCTAAATCTAAAGAGCGAAAAAATACTGCTTAATTTCTAGGCAAGCGAGTTTGGTATGAAAACTTGGCAAATGCGAAGAAATTGTGCACTCACGCCAAAACAGCTCCTTAGGTTTTATATTGCTTTAGTTTGCATTTCGGCGACGGTAGCCACTGGTTTTTTATTGGCTGGTGTTTGGGTTATTTTGATTTTCACATGCATCGAACTGAGCGTTGTCACTACAGGGTTTTTAATTTACTGTAGACACGCGCTCGATTCTGAATCAATTGAAATTGATGGCAGTCGACTAATTGTCAAAAAATTTATTGCCTACAAAGAAACAGTGTATGAATTTAATACCAAGTGGGTAAAAATAGAATTACCCATCGGAGACGGAAAAACATTCTTTATCAGTCAATCTAATCTGCGTATTGAGCTCGGTCAGTTTTTGAGGCGAGAGCAGCAACTTGCTTTAATTTCTTCAGTTCGGGCCCACTTGAGATGATGTCAATCTGCTAAGACGCCATGCGGTTAGGCTACTTAGGGAAATCTGCGTCATTAGTAAGAGTGGGGTGAGGCAATTTAATATTAAAAAGTAGTTGGCGAAGGGTGAAAGCATGACAGGCATGCCATCATGTAGGGCTGTTTCGCGCAAGTAATCCCTACGGGGTATCAGAAGAAAGTTTGTAAAAGCGAGATCCAATATGAAAACGAGCGTCGGAGTGCGAATTGTTTTTAGTTGGAACAAACCTCTTTTAATTAATACATTGGAAACGCTCAATAGGATGAATGCTCCCCCTAAAAAATAATATGAAAGATGCTGGACCAAAAGGTCAGCTTTCATGCCGGCTGCCTGCGAGTCGAAGATGAAAAAGTACATCATTGCGCAAGCAAGGGCTTGTATGAGGGTGCCTCCAGCCAAAATATACGCAATCCATCTCAATAATCGAGTGGTGAGTGGATAAGGGGTTTGGGTAGTATCAACCATGAGATAAAAAGGGTTAAATAATGCATAGCAGCATGATGATTCATTCGGTTTCATACTAGCCCCAACTTCATTTTTTTGTCAAAACGTCATGGAAATCACCAAAGCAGTCAAAGCAGCTCTGAATACCCTTATCGATATTGCAAGCCATTCGCCAAATGGTGAGTTAGTACCAGTTCCGGAGATTGCCAAACGACAGCATTTATCCATTAGCCGAATTGAATTGTTACTGCGTCCTTTAAGGGAGCCAGGAATGGTGGTTGGCGTTAAAGGGCGTACTGGTGGCTATCAACTTTCCAAAGATCCTAGAGTGATTACTATTAAAGACATTGTTTTGGCAATGAATCAGATCAAAAAAAGAAAAGTAGAAGTAGCGGACATTGCCAAAGACCTGTATCAGTCACTTGAGGCTTATATGATGAGCTGCATCTCGAATGTCACTTTAGCCTCTGCTATTAAGGACCATGTCCCGGTATTTAGTGAGTTGCAAACGGCGCCAGAGCGCAAATCCTATTTGCCCAAAGAGCCTCAAGCTCAATTGAAGCGAGAAAAAAACACACAGCCGAGATTAAAAAGGTAGTTTTGACTCATTTCAAGAAGGCGGAGGAAGTTCTGCGCGGTCCAAATTCAGTTTTTGACTTTGCTAATTACCTAAACCGCACCCCTAATTAAAGCGTTTTAGGATAATCAAGGGTCCATGGTTTCAGCTATTTTCGTTGCGTTTGCATTTTCATGAAAAATCAATCAGGGGAGTATCCTGCGCTTGCTTTTGTAGATATTGAAACTACGGGCTCACATTTCGAACGAGATCGTATTACGGAAATCGGAATTAAAACGTTTTTCAAAAATAAGGTGAGTATTTGGGAGAGATTAATTAATCCCCAAGTCTTTATTCCGCAAAATATACAAAGACTCACCGGTATTACGCAACATATGGTGTCGAATCAAGCCACTTTTGAGGATGTAGCAAAAGAAATAAAAGAAGAGCTTGAGGGAAAAATTTTCATAGCGCATAACGCTCGCTTTGATTATGGCTTTCTGAAGGCTTCTTTCAAAAGAGTGGGGATTGATTTCAAGCCTAAAGTGCTGTGTACAGTCAAGCTTTCCAGATTGCTGTTCCCCGATCAAGCTCGTCATAACCTGGACACCATTATTCAGGCTCATGATCTAGAGGTGAGTGCGCGACATAGGGCGCTCGGTGATGCAGATTTACTTTTTCAGTTCTGGCAAGTTTGCGAAAAAGAAGTTGGTAAAGAGCGATTAATAGAGCTTATTCACCAGCTGATAGGCAATGCCAGCCTGCCCCCCAATATCGATCAAGGCTTGATTGATTCCATTCCAGATGCGCCAGGGTGCTATATCTTTTATGGAGAAAATAAGCTTCCCTTATACATTGGCAAAAGCATTTCTCTGCGCAGTAGAGTGATGGGGCATTTTCAGGGAGCGTTAACCCAGCGTAAGGAAATGAAGCTATCCCTGCAAGTGAGGGATATTGACTGGATAGAAACCAGCGGAGAATTAAGCGCACTCATTTTGGAATCTAGGCTCATCAAAGAGCGGATGCCCAGCATGAATATCAAACTTCGACGCTCCAAAGATCTGTGTGCATGGAGTTTGGAAGAGGATTTAGCTGGAATATTGAAACCAGTGCTGAAAAGCTACAAAGATTTATCCCCAGGTCTTCAAGATAATTTGTATGGATTGTTTTATAGCAAAAGAGAGGCTCACTCCTACTTAAGGGCAGTGGCTAAAAAATATCGCTTATGTGAGGTGCTGCTTGGGTTGGAAAAGGGCGAAGAGGGAAAGGCTTGTTTTGGGTATCAAGTAAAACAATGTGGCGGTGCCTGTATAGGATTGACCCCCGCGGAAATGCATAATCTGCAGCTTAAAACTGCAATGAGTTTATACAAGGTACAAGTCTGGCCATTTAAAGGTCCAATCGCCATTAATGATGGCGGCGAAATGATTGTGTTGGATAAGTGGTGTTATCTGGGTACAGCGATCAATGAGGATGAGATATCTGAGCTCACACACTCTGGCGATGCCGAATTTGACCTCGATATTTATAAGATTGTTAAAAAAGCCCTGACAGGGTCATATAAAAATCAAGTCATACCCTTAAGTTAAAAATGACCACAATCATCTACTGGTTTAGGAATGATCTTCGCCTAGAAGATAACCCGGCATTTAAGGAAGCATGTAGAGATGCCACTCTTCTTTTGCCCATTTATATCCATGCAAATTACAAAGATGAGTTGACTCATTGGGGGTTCCCAAGAATCGCCAATCACGCCAAAGCATTTTTACAAGCTTCCCTAAAGGATCTTCGTAGTCAATTGGCTGCAAAAGGTTCGACCTTATTGGAGTTCAAGGGTGATGCAGCAGAAATAATGCAAGTGCTGAGAGATCAGACCCAATCTGGACTGGTGTACTGTGAGCAAATTGAAGCTCCCGAGGAGCTTGACCAAGTTACTGTCATTGAGGGTCTGGGATTTAAGGTTAAACAATTTTGGCAATCCAGTATGTTAGATCCAAGAGATTTGCCATTTGATTTGAAAGATATGCCCGATATCTTTACGAGGTTTCGCCAGGATATCGAGCGTGAGGGCCTTTCTTATGCGCTCCCAATAGTGGCGCCAGAATTCATCCCGCCTTTGCCTTGCTTGAATCAGCATGAGGGGCAGCGGGAGAGTCTATTAAGTAAACAAAGTGAATCCCCATTTGTAGGCGGTGAGTGCAGTGGTCTAGCTCACTTGTCTCAATACTTAGATAGGCGACTACCAGATACCTATAAACAAACTCGTAATCAGCTGATGGGCATGGATTATTCCAGTAAGTTCTCGCCTTGGTTATCCCTTGGGTGTTTATCGCCAAGAGTGATCGCTGACAGACTTAAAAATTACGAGTTAATACATGGCGCTAATGATGGAACGTATTGGCTTTGGTTCGAATTATTGTGGAGGGATTATTTCCGTTTTTTGCACTTTAAGTACGGAAGGAAACTTTACCAACCTAAGGGCTTGGGTAAGCAACAGCCAAATAGCTTTCATGAGGAACAGTTTTACCAATGGAGTTCTGGTCTCACAGGTGAGGATTTGATTGATGCCGGCATGCGTGAACTTCAACAAACTGGCTTTCTATCAAATCGGATGCGCCAAGTGCTAGCAAGCTATTGGATTTATGACATGAAGGGCGACTGGCGTGCAGGGGCCGCTTGGTTTGAATCTCAATTAATTGACTACGATGTACATAGCAATCAAGGAAATTGGTTATATATCACCGGAGGTGGTACAGACCCACGCGGTGGAAGACCATTTAATGTTCAGAAGCAAACTAAGGACCATGACCCCGACGGGGTTTACAGGGCAATGTGGTTGGCAAAATAGGCTTTAAAGTATTGCCAAAGCCGACTATTGCCTTGATGCTTCTATAACAATATTGAGTGTTACCTCATCCCCAACAAAGGGCGTATATTTCCCCAGGTCAAAATCAGAACGGCTTATTTTGGCGCTTGCGTTTGCGCCACACATGTATTGAAGGGTAAGTAGGTTTCTACTGCAATTAAAGTGATCCACTTCAATGCGCACTGGCTTGGTAATCCCCTTGATGGTGAGCTCACCATAGATTGCGGAGATATCATCTTGATTAAAGATAATACTATCGGATTTAAATGTAGCTAGAGGGAACTTCTCGCTTGAAAAAAAGTCCTCGGATTGAAGGATGTGGTTGAAAGTGGGTGACCCAGTACTGATGGAGTTGGTGTTGATGGTCATCTCTACGCTTCCCCCATCATTTTTATCATTGACTCTCACTATGCCACTGACTGCATCAAATCGACTGGTTTGAACAGAGTAATTCAGATGCCTATAGCTAAAACTGACAAAGGTGTGCTCAGGATCAGTTTTATATATTTCGTCAGCCTGAGACAGGCTAACAATAGATAAGCTCAATGCTAACAGGGCCAGCAACTTCAGATACATGATTGAGCTTTATCAGTGTGAGTGAGATGATCCTATTTGACTATGACTTCAATTGATTTCTCAAGCTTCGGGCCATAAGACTGATGTGCTCCATTGGCAAATTGCATAGTGAGTTTATATTTACCTGGGGGGAGTGTCACTTCAGTTTCAGTTTGACCCTTGCCAAAGTGCTTATGCATTTCATCCATCGGGATTACGGTGCCTTCGGGAATACTTTCGGCATTAATGAGGAGATGATGGTGCCCTGTATTGGGGGTCATATCACCTGCGGGTGCCACATTCATTCCTGTAACTGCAAAAATCACTTTAAATGGACTGCTAACAATTGCACCATTTTTGGGTTCTACAAAATCAACTGATTCTGCGAAGACTAGGTGACTGGAGAGGGCTAAGAGAGCGCCTATCAATAGAGAGTGAAGTTTCATGCGATGTTCCTCGTAATATGGTGTGTTTCACTCGCAAAATGAGTGAGCCTTATTCATACTACAGATATATTTGATTACTTGCTTTGAGTATGTTTCCGGCTAATTTGCAAAGACTGGAAAGAATGGCTCCTCAACGAGGATTTGCACCATCTGCTATGCTTTATTGATAGTGAATATAGATAGCCCCGCAATGAATATCAACGCCGATTACAGTCAAAAGGTTGTAGTTAATCACCATGAACTGCCATGGATTCCGAGCCCCGAGCTAGGGATTGAGAGGCGTATGCTTGAGCGCTGTGGTGGTGAAGTGGCAAAAGCAACTTCCATTGTTCGCTACCAAGCTGGATCGAAGTTCCCAATGCATTTCCATGAATTTGGTGAGGAAATCTTCGTTTTGGATGGGATCTTTAGCGATGAGTCTGGTGATTATCCTGCTGGTTCATACATCATGAATCCCCCTGGTTCTTCCCATGCGCCATTTAGTGATTTTGGCTGCACATTGTTTGTGAAGTTACGACATCTGGGCCCTGATCAAGAGAGTGGAGAAGTGATTGATACGAAAACGGCGGATTGGTATCAAGGGATGGTTCCAGGTCTGCATGTAATGCCATTAATGCGCCAAGGTAGTGGATCGACTTTAGTACGTTGGGCTCCGCAAACCTATTTCAATCCACACAGACATTATGGCGGTGAAGAAATCTTTGTAATCGATGGCGTCTTTGAGGATGAGCATGGTCGTTATCCCGCTGGTTCTTGGATTAGAAGCCCTCATATGAGCCTGCATCAGCCGTTTAGTAAAGAGGGCTGCACTATCTTTGTTAAGACTGGCCACCTACTGGAATGATCTAGATCAGTCGAATTTTTGGGCTGATTTCTAAAGTTAAGGCACTCTCGTTCTCCCAAATAGTTCTCAAAACATCCATCAATCATGCCGGAGCCCTTGTCTCTGGGGGTAATATATTGACAATAGAAAAATATTAAAAATATAAATCAGGAGAACTCATCATGAAATTAGTAAAAGGGATTGTCATTGCTGCAGGTGTCTTTATATTTGGCGCTAGTGCCTCTGTATATTCTCAGAGCGTAGGTTTAACACGATCAGTAGTGCTGAAAGAGGATGTTTCCGTTCCCAATCGTGAAGCAGTGATTGCGCGTGTTGAAATCGCTCCCGGCGGTGTGGCGGATTGGCACACTCATCCAGGTGATGAGATCAGCTATGTAGCCGATGGCGACATTGTGCTGTTTGTTGCTGGACAGCCACCACGTAAGATTTCTAAGGGTGAGGGGTTTGTAGTTCCTGCTGGGATAGTTCATAGCGCAAAAAAATGAAGGGACTACTCCTATTAAGCTAGTTGGTGTGTATGTTGTTGAGAAGGGTAAGCCTTTAGCATCACCAGCCCCTGCGCCGGCGCAGTAATATCAAAAGAGGCGACTTAGTATTTATTGCTTTGTCACTTCTTTCTACTGCCACATGAAAGGTAAAGATTAATGATTCAATGTCATGAGCAAGATGGCATTCTGACCATTCAATTTAATCGCCCGGATAAAAAGAATGCTTTTACTGGCGCAATGTACTTGCAATTGAGAGATGCGCTGATCGCGGGAGATTTAGATCCCGCAGTAAAAGTGATTTTGATTTGTGGCTCTGGAAAAATATTTAGTGCTGGTAATGATATTGCTGATTTTCTTCAATCCAGTTTTGATGAGACAGCTCCCCCAATTCTTTTGTTAAGAGCGCTAGCTCAACTTAAGAAACCGCTGATCGCTGCAGTAGATGGACCTGCAGTAGGCATTGGATCGACTATGCTGTTCCATTGTGATCTGGTATACGCCCAGAAAGATGCTCAATTTATATTTCCATTTGTGGCCTTGGGCCTTGTTCCCGAGGGAGCGGCTACATTATTACTGCCTCGTCTAGTCGGTCATCAAATCGCTTCCGAGGTATTGTTCTTTGGTGAACCTCTTACTGCGGAGCAGGCGTACAAAATGGGTTTTGTAAACAAAGTTATCTCTGAGGAATCCTCTCTTTCATATGCGCATGAGCGTGCCAAGGCTTTAACGGCCCTGCCTTTGGGATCTATTCTGGAAACAAAAGCGTTGCTAAAAAGCGGCAGGGTGAAGGCCGCAATCTTGGACCAAATATCTATTGAGGCACAGGCTTTCATGCAAAGACTCAAGGGCCCAGCCGCTAAAGAGGCTCTGACGGCGTTTATGGAAAAGAGGGTGCCAAAATTTGATCTCTTGGATTAGTAAAAACAGCTGAATCAGTTGTGAAATATTGATCTGCGTCATCGGTCTAGTAATGTAGCCCTGAGTTAAAATCAATCACAAGAAAGAATATCAGAGAGACATGAGAACAGCTGCCCTACTCAACTTCTGCGCTTCAATTGGAAGCACACAGCTCAGTATATGGATTCAGGATCATGGTGAATCTTTTGTGCCAGCGGTGCAAGTCATTCACATTCTTTCAATTTCGGCAATTCTTATTTCTACTTTGATGATTAACGCCAGAATATTGGGTTTTGGTTTTTCGGATAGACCATTAAATTTAGTAATCAAGCGTTTTTCGCCCGCCATCTATTTAGCGCTGACCTGTTTGCTGTTGACTGGTGTAGCAATGATTGTTGGTGAGCCGGCAAGGTCACTAGCCAACATCGCCTTTCAAGTAAAAATGCTGTTTTTATTAAGCGCTCTCCTGATCTTTTTTATCTTTAAAAAAACCGCAAATCAAGATCCTCAGTATTGGGAAAAGAGTCATCAGCGTCAATTCTTTGCAAAACTTCTTGCCCTCACTTCTATAGTTCTTTGGATTGGGATTGTCTTTGCGGGCCGTTGGATTGCCTACCTATAAGAGTCCTACATGCTAATGAACACAATCATTGATTTATTAAATTGGCTCAACGATTCGCAGCTTGCGGTATTAATTAGCGAAAATGATTACCTATTTCCGTGGATAGAGTCTATTCATGTCTTGGCCATTACAATTTTTTTTGGCTCACTCGCCCTGGTTGATTTGCGATTGATGGGATTGGCCTTTTTAGAAAAGACGATCTACAGGGTGAGTGAGGCCATTCTGCCATTGACGTGGATTGCTTTTGGTATTGCGCTCATCACTGGGTCACTACTCTTTATTAGTAAAGCAATCACCTATTCTCACAATGCCTTTTTTCTGGCAAAAATGTGCCTGTTAATTTGTGCCGGAATCAATATGATGATTTTTCAGAAAATCACTGGTCGAGATATGGCTGATTGGGGGGTGGGCAATCACATTCCTCTATCAGCTAGATTGGCTGGATTGATCTCCTTGCTTTTGTGGATCTCAATCATCATCTGTGGTCGCTGGATTGGTTTCACTTTGACACCAACAATGGGAAGTTAATCATGTCGTCTAAACACATCATCCAATTTGTGTTGCGCTTTTGCGCTTATAGCCTTGTTGGATACAGCATTCTCGCCAGCAGTGCTCATGCTCAAGAAAAGCCCATCATTAATCGAGCCCCTGTTGCTAAAGATTATGCTGACTTGGGCAAATTGCCTGATTGGAGCGGTACTTGGAATCCAAATATTAGCGATCAGTTTAATCAGGTCAATACGAATATGCCCCCCTGGAAACCTGAGCAGGCCAAGGTCATTCAGTTTCAGCTTGTAGAAGAGAAGGCCGGTCGTCCGGCTCCCCTCTTCACCAATTGCCTTCCTGAATCAATGCCTTCATGGGCTTTGATTACGCATAACTCGATTGAGTTTTTGTTTACCCCAGGTCGAGTAACTATTCTGGGAGAGTCTGATTCAAACCGTTTACGTCGCATTTATACAGATGGTCGAGCAATGCCCGATGATCCGGATCCAACCTTTCATGGCTACTCAGTGGGGCATTGGGAGGGTAATACTTTGGTGGTAGAAACCACTGGCATTCGACCTCAAACCTATTTGGCAGTAAGTGAAGCGGTGGGCGTACCCAACAATGGCGATGTGCGGGTAATTGAGCGTTTTCATCTTGCAGGTAAAGATATCATGCATGACGATATTGAAATCATTGCCCCGAATGTGCTGACCAAGCCTTGGAAAACCACTCGCGAGTATTTCAGGCAACGTGCGCGCAAATATGAAATTATTGAAGGCGTTTGCTTAGAGGGTTCCTTTTCCGAATCTAAAGATCAGACTGGAAACGATATCTTTGTTCCAATAAAGTATGATGTTGGCGGCAACCGTATTCCGCCTCAATAATCCATTTTTTCTAAATCATGAAATGAACCCGATGAAAACCATCACTAATTTATTTAAATTGGCCTTATTCATAGCAACTGGAATAGTTCCTTTTGCCGTCAATGCCCATCATTCCACGACGATGTTTGATCGCACTCAAGTGGTGACCATCACCGGTGTAGTGAAAGAAGTGCAGTGGACCAATCCGCATGTGGCGATCTTTGTTTCAGGCGCGGTAAAGGAAGGTGATGAGCAATCCTTATGGTTAATGGAGATGACTAGCCCTGGCAATTTAATCCGTGTGGGTGGATGGTCTAGAACGGCAGTGAAAGCTGGAGATAAAGTGGTCGTTGAATTTTTTTCCGCTGCGAAATGGTGGCAAAGGCGGTGCTTTAAAGAAAATTACAGAGACTCAAACGGGCAAAGTGTATACAGCGGACATCTTTGCTCAAGAGAATGCAAATCTAGAACAATCTAAATAGTTTGGGTTTCTCTCGGATAATTAAAATACCACCGCTACGGTGGTATTTTTTATAAGACTACATCAGCCACAGTAATATTGCTTTCATGAAAAAAAAGATATTCATTTTATTTTTCTCACTCCTCGCATTACTTGGGTGTGAAAAGTCAGAGCCTCCCCCTAAGCCACCATTTAATGTAAGCTTAACTTTGCCCCAGCTCATGGATTGGGTTCTGGATCCCGCCGCTGATGGAATTTGGGATGCTGTTGCTTGGATCAGCACCACCAAGGGCGAGAAAGTAATAGCGCCCCATACTGAGGCCCAGTGGGACGCTTTGCGTAATAGCGCAGCCACATTGATGGAGGCGAGTAACTTGCTGATGCTTGAGGGTAGGGCGAAAGACAATGGCCCGTGGATGACATATTCGCGAAGGTTGAGTAATGCGTCTGAAAAAACGCTCAATGCTATTGCCAACAAAGATACACAAGCTATTTTCGACGCAGGCTCGGAAATTGATAGCGCTTGTGAAGCATGCCATATTCAGTATGCAAAATTTGACCCAAAAGCCCCTCAAAAATAAGTAATTAGATCTTTTGAGTCGTGTATTTTTGACTATAAAACCCTAATAATTTTATGGTTTTGGCTTGTTTTTGAGCCCATTTTGACCTGCTTAAATAACAGTAAGTCTATGATTTATATATAAATAGTGGTCTTACACCCTATTTATGTTGCGCCGCCGCAAATAATGCTTGATCACTTAGAAGTTTGGTCGTACTATGGTGCATCGCAACAAATTAAACCTTCTTTACTTACATTAGGAAAATTACCATGGCACAAACTCTATTAAACGACCAATTAACTGCTGCTCAAGCTAAAGCTGTTGAAACTGCAAAACATTTGGCACAAGTTGCTGTACAAAGCGCGCAAGAGTTAGCTGAAATCAATCAAGCTGCCGCTAAAGATGCTTTAGTTGCTGCACAAGAAGCAAGCACACAATTGTTGTCAATCAAGGATCCACAAGAATTGGCTAAGTTGGCTCAGCCAGAAGCTACTCAAGAGGTTGTTAAGTACGCTACTTCCTACCAAGCTAAGGTTAGCAAAGTAGTTCGCACTAGCAATAAACAAGTTGCTGAGGTCATTGATGCTTCTATTGATGATGCACGTGATGACTTAGTTAAATTTGTTAAAGAAGCTACTAAGACTGCACCAGCTGGTTCTGAGTCTTTTGTATCTGCATTCAAATCTATTTTTGAAACTTCAGTTCAGCAATTTGATCAGGCTCGTGCAAGCGCAGCTGATGCATTCGCAAATTTTGAAAAGTCTATTGACGCTGCTTTGGCAAACGTTCAAGGTCAATACGCAGTTGCTAAGCCTGCTGCTAAAACACGTAAAGCTGCTTAATACAAAGCTACTCAATACGTATTCTGTTGTACATGAGAAACCGCCCTCGGGCGGTTTTTTGTATTTTTAAGCTTTATGTTCAATTGGCTGCCTTCTAATGGTGCAAGTTAAGTATTTTTGTCATGAATGATCTGTACAGTCAGTTTTATAGGTGGCTTATATTGGCCAACATACTTTGATTGGAGAAGACTTCAATGAAGAAAGAGTTATTTAATTTACTCATGGAAGTTAAGGCTGAAATTCTCAAGTCGATACAGCCTTTGGGCGGAAAGAAAACAATCATCGAAATTCAAGAGCAGCCGCATATGCAAGTGCAATCCTTAGTCAAGGTAGAAAGTACACCTTCGGTAGTGGAAAGGGATGAAAAGAACTTGCTAGAAACGCTTTACTATGAAATTCAAGATGGGGCGCGCCTTAGGAAAATTGCTTATACCGTCTCTGGTTCAATTGATGCAGAAAATATTCTGCTTTGCTTACCGGGGCTATTGGAGACCAAAGCCTCTTTCTTGGGAATCCACCATTTCTTTTTAAAGACCCCTAACTACAAAGTCATTAGTGTAGATTTTTCAGGTCGCGGTCAATCTGACTATCTAGATTCTGACCAATCCTACAAGATGTCACTCTACCTATCTGATCTAAGTCAATTTGTTGAGGGAGTGTTGTTTCGCGATCAAAGCAGGCGCCCTAAGCTCACAGTGCTTGGAACTAGCATGGGCGGTGTACTGGCAATGTATCTTTGCAAGGTATTTGGTTCAAAGATATTCGGCATCGTATTAAATGATATTGCGCTAACCGTCAATTGGACCTCGCTGTACTCACTCTATAAGTCGATGAAAAATGATGCTGGATTTAAAGAGGCAAGAGAGCTCGCCAGGGAATTTGATGTGGATGAGAAAGCGATGTCCGATGTCCAACTGCCCACTCATTTTGATCTTGCTTACCAAGCAGATGTGTGGGGTATGAACTTCCATGAATCTTTAGAGGGATATAAGGGGAGAGTGAGCTTGATCTATGGGGGCGATTCAAAAATTTGTACTAAGCGGCGTGTTTCCGAGGCCAAGACTCACATACCCCGTCTCAAGACCTTTGAGGTTCCTGGTGCGGGACACCCAGCACCATTTACGGTTCCAGTATGTGAGTTTATTCAATCGGCAATGATTTAATTGGCGCCATCTCTTATTTATAAAGTTGATGGAGGGTGCTGATTTCTTTGACTTCTAGCTCGCCAAAAATAAATGATTCTGATCGAATGAGCTGCCACCCTAGGTCTTGGAAGATATCCTGATAGGAGCCAGAAAATTTCTGTGAAATTCCATAGAAAATGTCTGTCAGCTCATCCTCTAATGCCTCTGGAACGGTTTGTGAGAAGTAGATTACTTTTTCGCTGTTGTATGTCTCGCGAATCTGTGCGCCTTTAATATCGGCGATGCAAATGCCAATGTGGGGTAGATAGTTTTTTAAAAATATTGGCTTTTGTTCGGTTACTACTGAACCTAGCTTCCAAACTAAGCCACATTTGATCTCCATGTTGTCGCTTTGAAATACTTCACGTTCAACAATGGATCCTAGCTCTAGGGGAATAATTTGATATTGCATCTTTGACTTCCTTCATTTTGTGGAGTCTTGATGCGTTTGATTATTTCATTGCATTATGACAATTGAGCGATGCCACTCATCTGACTAATATGACAGTTTGATGTCAGCAGCGCGAATATCGGAGACTTTCAGTGTCATACAATAAGTGCTTACTAAATAGGGTTCGTGCCTTGTTTAAACCGGTAGAACTAGATGAATGATCTGAATTCCGCTCCATTCCCGATTGATGGAGTCGTTTTTGCTTGGGCAATGCGATCAGGCAAGAGTGATGAAATCCCCCCAAATCAAATTGGGAATGCCTTGGCTGATCCCGATCAATCAGTATGGCTGCACCTCAATCTATCTCATTCACAGGTTCAGCGTTGGCTTGAAAAAACCAATCTAGTGCCAGAGCGTGCTGTTGCGATGATCCGTGAGGGCGTTACACGCAGTCGCCTCGAGAGAATTGAAAAGTTAGATGACTGCTTGTTGATGGTGATGAATGATTTTCATCAGGAGTTTGGGGGTGCTGATGGGGAAGCTAGTCTAGGTACTTTGTGGGCTATTTTGACCCCGCACTTGATGATCTCCCTTCGAAACAAGCCACTCAATACAACTGATAAACTCAGGGCTGATTTACGCGCAGGAGAGTTGCATCCACATTCCGCGATTGAGTTATTTCATGAACTAATTGATTTGCGTGCAGAGCATTTGAGAACCTTGCTATTTCGTGTATCTGAAAAAATGGATGACTTAGAGGAGTTGCTTCTTAAAGGCAGGGATATACCAGAGCACGAAAATTTGGGTGCCATTCGAATTCAATGCAGTCGTTTGCGACGCCAATTTGCTCCTGAGCTCGTTGCGTTACATCGCTTACAAAAACATCCTCCTTTTTGGTTTTCTAATGAGGACAAAATTCGATTAGCTGATGATTTGGATTTGCTGTCTTTCTTGGTCCAAGATATATCCAACCTGTACGATCGGGCAAGAGTGCTGCAGGATGAGCAGGCTGCCCATGTTGCCGAATTTAATGCGCGTAATTTACAGGTCTTGTCTGTGATGACCGTTATCTTTCTGCCAATGACCCTGATCACGGGAATCATGGGTATGAATATGGAGGATCTGCCGGGCCTTAAAGGGTCTTTTTACGAGATCATGTTCATCATGGGCTTAGCTGGTGCACTGGTTTATGCAGTGCTAAAGCAACGAAGAATTATTTAGCCTACTTAAAACTCTCAGAAACTTATTTGCTTGGCTATCACTTTCTACTATCAATCACTTCCTGTATTTGCCCTAAAACCGTTTTATCTTCCATAGTGCTAATGTCACCTGGATCACGTCCTTCTGCAATCGCTTGCAGAGCACGGCGTACTATTTTTCCGGAGCGTGTTTTAGGAAGTAAATTGACTAAGTAAATTTTTGCTGGCCTTGCTAGTGCGCCTAATTTGGAATCAACGATTTTCATTAACTCTGATTCGATTTCTGGGTCGTTCGAGCCGTCTTTGGTAATGACAAAACCTATAGGTACTTGTCCTTTGAGTTGATCCTCAATGCCTACAACTGCTACTTCGGCAACGTTGCTATGACTGGAGAGGCACTCTTCAATTTCTCGGGTGCCCAAGCGATGTCCGGCAACATTAATCACATCATCAGTGCGCCCAAGAATAAAAAAATACCCATCTTTATCTTTAATTCCCCAATCAAAAGTCGAGTAGGTGAGTTTTCCAGGTACAGTTTCCCAGTAAGTACTAATAAATCGTTTGTCATCACCCCAAACAGTTTGCATGCAACCAGGGGGGAGGGGGCCTTCAATCACAACCACTCCTTTTTTGTCTGGACCCAATTCTTCTCCGGTATTTTCATCGAGTAGTTTGAGGTTGTATCCAAATACTGGTACGCCAGGAGAGCCAAATTTATGCGGCATCACCTCAACCCCCCTTTGAATGGCCATCATGGGCCAGCCTGTTTCGGTCTGCCAGTAGTTATCTACGATTGGTTTTTTAATGGCCTCATGGATCCAGCTTGCTGTTGGTTCATCTAGTGGTTCGCCAGCAAGAAAGAGTAAGCGCAAGGACGATAAGTCATATTTACTTAAATAAGCAGGATCTTGTTTTTTAAGAACCCGAATTGCAGTTGGCGCAGTAAACATCACTGTTACTTTATATTTTTCAACTAATGACCACCAAATGCCTGGATCGGGTCTGAGAGGCGTACCTTCATACATGATTGAGGTCATGCCATTAATCAAGGGGCCATAGACTGTGTAGCTGTGACCTACAGCCCAGCCGACATCAGAGGCGGTGAACATGGTTTCGCCAGCTTGACCGCAAAAGATATATTTCATCGAGGCTGCTAAGGCAACTGCATGGCCCCCGGTATCTCTTTGAATTCCTTTTGGTTTACCGGTTGTGCCTGAGGTATACAAGATATAGGATGGATGAGTAGCATCAACCCATTCCACCGGAACGAGCTCATCATGATATTTTTGATATTCGGTGGCGTAATCTAAATCGCGCTCTGCGATTTGGGTAAACGGTGTCAGGCCCCGATTGACGATCAAGACTTTTTTCGGCTTGTATTTGGCTAACTCAATGGCCTCATCTAGCAGTGGTTTGTAAGGGACAATTTTGCCTGCGCGCATGCCAGCTTCAGCAGTCACAATCACCACTGGCTCCGCATCATCAATTCGAGTGGCCAGGCTATGCGAAGCAAAGCCGCCAAATACTACTGAGTGAATGGCGCCAAGACGAGCGCATGCCAGCATGGCAAAGGCGGCCTCAGCAATCATTGGCATATAAATTAATACGCGATCACCTTTGCTAACCCCGTTCGCTTTCAGGATGGCTGCCATGCGATTCACCTCTGCATAGAGCTCTTGATAGGTATAGATTTTTTCTTGATTGGTCTCTGTAGATACTGCTACTAGAGCTAACTGATCGCCGCGCTGCGCAAGGTGGCGATCAATTGCGTTGTAACTGAGGTTCGTTAATCCGCCCACAAACCATTTGGCAAATGGGGGGTTTGAGTAATCCAATGCCGAGTCATAAGGTTTTTTCCAGTCAATCAGCTTGGCTTGTTCTGACCAAAAATCGCTAGGGTTCTCAATAGATAATTTGTGGAACTCGATATAAGACATACACACTTTCTTTATAGAGATGCTTTAGAAATAATTCTAATTTTGACAATTGAGTGTAAGTGCTTTGCAGTAAAGATCAATCTTCGGGATTACCCTGCATCTCTGATCTAAGGTTTTCCCTAATAAGGCACAAAACTAAATTATTTGAATACATAATTAGCAACTTGTTAATCTTTCATAAAAAAAATTAAATAGGAGCTATTGATGTCTACAGCAATCAAGGCAGTCCCGATGTCGGCAGAAGAGCGTAAGGTTATTTTTGCTTCATCACTGGGTACCGTTTTTGAGTGGTATGACTTTTTCCTTTATGGTTCACTTGCAGCCATCATTGCGAAACAGTTTTTCTCTGGCCTTGATGCGGGCTCAGCTTTTATTTTTGCTCTCTTAGCATTTGCGGCTGGCTTCATTGTTCGTCCATTTGGCGCCTTGGTCTTTGGTCGCCTTGGAGACATGATTGGTCGTAAATACACTTTCTTAGTAACCATCCTCATTATGGGTGGCTCAACCTTTGTAGTCGGTTGTTTGCCAAGCTATGCATCTATTGGTGTTCTAGCGCCGGTGATCTTGATTGCCTTACGTATGCTTCAGGGTTTGGCTTTAGGTGGTGAATACGGTGGTGCAGCAACCTATGTTGCCGAGCATTCACCAAATGGTAAACGCGGTGCTTATACATCTTGGATCCAGATGACTGCTACTGGGGGCCTATTCCTCTCATTGCTAGTGATCCTGTTTACACGTGAACTCACAGGCGCCGATTTTGATGTTTGGGGCTGGCGGATTCCATTTATCGTTTCCATCGTATTACTTGGCATATCTGTTTGGATTCGTTTATCAATGAGTGAATCTCCTGCTTTCCAAAAAATGAAAGCAGAAGGTAAGTTATCCAAGGCTCCGATTTCAGAATCATTTGGCCAATGGAAAAACTTGAAAGTCGTTTTATTGGCGCTCTTTGGTTTGGTTGCTGGCCAGGCAGTAATTTGGTATACAGGTCAGTTCTATGCCTTGTTCTACCTCACGCAAGTATTGAAAGTGGATGGTAAAACGGCCAACCTATTGATGGCTCTAGCACTAGTTATCGGTACGCCATTCTTCGTGGTCTTTGGCTCACTCTCGGACAGGATTGGTAGAAAGCCTGTGATCATGGGTGGCCTATTACTGGCGGTGATTTTGTATATCCCAAATACGCCGATCTCATTGTTTAATAATTTGACCCACTACGCCAATCCAAAATTGGAAATGGCAATGGCAAATTCGCCTGCGGCAATCACCGCAGATCCGGCTGAATGTTCTTTCCAGTTCAACCCAACCGGCACTACAAAATTCACTAGCTCATGCGATATTGCTAAGCAGGTAATGGCTAATAACTCTGCAAGTTACAGCACTATCCCTGCTTCTGCTGGAGCAGTTACTAAGGTGAAGATCGGCGATCAAGAAATTGAAAGCTATAACGCTAAGGGCCTAGCTCCAGATGAGCTCAAAGCCAAAGATGCTGCGTTTAAGAAGTCGATTCGCGAAGCCTTGGATGCTGCTGGTTATCCTGCTAAGGCAGATCCTGCTCAAATTAACATGGTGATGGTAGTTGTTTTGTTGGCAATCTTGGTTATCTTGGCAACGATGAGCTACGGACCTTTAGCGGCAATATTGGTTGAAATGTTCCCAACCCGTATTCGTTATACCTCCATGTCACTGCCATACCATATCGGTAACGGTTGGTTTGGCGGCCTCTTGCCAACCATCTCGTTTGCTTTGGTTGCTCAGAATGGCAATATTTACTATGGTCTTTGGTATCCAATCATCATTGCGTCGATGACTTTGGTAATCGGAACCTTATTTATCCGCGAAACAAAAAATGTGGATATTTATTCCCGGGACTAAGTAGTCAGTCTTTAATATAGAAAAGGGTCCAATTTTTTGGGCCTTTTTCTTTAGATCGATGCCTCACGCTTAATGCAATCCCAGACTAAATTCATGCGCTCAATTTTTTTATACTCATTGGGCATAATCATCCAAAAGCTCCGTATTACCTCTATCTCTTTGGGGAGAACTAGCTGTAGGCTGCTATCGGGAGCCACCATAAAACTAGGGAGGATTGCTACCCCTAGTCCAGAGCGCGCTGCTTGTAATTGAGATTGAATGCTGGTGCTGCGAAAAGAAATTTGTTTTGGTTTGCAGATTTCATCTAAGTAGCTTAATTCTTTACTAAAGAGCAAATCATCTACATAGCTGATAAATGTCTGCTTATCCAAATCACTACGTGTTGTAATTTCAGGATTGGATTCCAAGTATTCCTTGGAGGCATAAAGCTTTAACTCGTAGTCTCTTAGTTTGGTGACGATGTAAGGCCCTCTTGTGGGTCTTTGCAAGGTGATGGCAATGTCAGCCTCGCGCCGCGATAAGTTCACAATGCGTGGCAATGAAAGTAAGTCGATCGAAATGCGGGTGTACCTCTTACTGAGGCGATGCAAAATTGGCCCGATGACATAGGTCCCAAACCCCTCTGTAGCGCCTACGCGTACCGTGCCAGTAACCTCGGTATTTTCTGCATAATTATTTTTATTGATGCCATGAATCTGGCGCTCTACTTTGTGTGCAATATCTTGCAGCTGTACTCCAGCTTCAGTGAGCTCAAATCCAAGGTTATTGCGAATAAAGAGCTGAACCCCCATTTCTCGTTCTAGTGCTTGAATACGCCGCGAAACTGTGGTGTGGTTTACCCCTAAAGAGCGTGCTGCTACCACTAGCCTTCCATCCTTGGCTAGCGCTAAAAAATACTGTAAATGATCCCAATTCATTGAATTCATTATATTTTTATTGGTAACAAGTGGTTTTCATTGTGTGCATTATTGCAGATTAAAGTTGCAATTTATAGTGTTGTTAATACATTTTTATGCAGCTATGCTTGATCCATTCATACACCAGTGTGTTTTTACTAATCCACTCACTTCAAGCAAGCTAAAGGAAATCCTCATGGCCATAAACCCTCCCAATGTCCCCTTATTTATCGATGGCAAATTGGTTCAATCAAAAACACAGGAATGGCGTGATGTGGTGAACCCCGCAACGCAAGAAGTGTTGGCGCGTGTTCCTTTTGCTACTGCTGATGAATTAAATGCGGCAGTTGCAAGCGCTGCCAAAGCATTTGCTACTTGGAAAAAAACATCTATTGGCGCAAGGGCGCGCATTTTTCTCAAGTACCAACAGTTAATTCGCGAGAATATGAAAGAACTTGCAGCCATTTTGACGGCAGAGCAAGGTAAAACTCTGGCTGATGCTGAAGGTGATGTTTTTCGCGGGTTAGAAGTGGTTGAGCATGCTGCTGCAATTGGAAATTTGCAATTAGGTGATTACGCAAACAATGTAGCGGGCGGTGTAGATACCTATAGTCTCCTACAGCCCATTGGTGTGTGCGCAGGAATTACCCCGTTTAATTTTCCTGCCATGATTCCTTTGTGGATGTTCCCAATGGCTATCGTGACTGGCAATACATTTGTTCTCAAGCCTTCTGAGCAAGATCCGATGGTGACGATGCGTTTAGTTGAGTTGGCGGCAGAGGCTGGTGTCCCAGCAGGCGTATTAAATGTGGTCCATGGTGGTGAATCGGTTGTGAATGGTATTTGCGATCATCCATACATCAAAGCGGTTTCTTTTGTTGGATCTACGCGTGTTGGTACGCACGTGTACAACCGTGCCACCTTGAGTGGCAAGCGGGTTCAATGCATGATGGGTGCAAAAAATCACGCGATCATCATGCCTGATGCTAACAAAGAACAGACTCTCAATAACTTGCTCGGCGCATCTTTTGGTGCGGCTGGTCAGCGCTGTATGGCGATCTCCGTAGCAATTATGGTTGGCGATGCTAAAAATTGGGTAGCCGATTTAGTAGAGAAATCTAAAACCTTAAAAGTGAATGCTGGTGTTGAAGCGGGCACGGATGTTGGGCCATTGGTGTCTCAGGCGGCCTATCAACGAGTCAGTGGCTTGATTGAAAAAGGCATTACTGAAGCCAAGCTCGAATTAGATGGCAGAGCTATTAAGGTGGCTGGCTATGAGAATGGCAACTTTGTAGGCCCAACCATCTTCTCAGATGTCAAACCAGGGATGACTATTTACGAGCAAGAAATTTTTGGCCCCGTGTTGTGTCTCAGTTTTGCAAAGGACATTGATGAGGCGATTGCCATGATTAACAAAAATCCCAATGGCAACGGCACGGCGATCTTTACCCAGTCTGGTGCCGCAGCCCGTAAGTTTCAGGAGGAGATTGATGTTGGTCAGGTTGGCATTAACGTGCCTATTCCAGTACCGGTGCCGATGTTCTCCTTTACTGGCTCCCGTGCGTCTAAACTAGGTGACTTGGGGCCGTATGGCAAGCAAGTAATTGCCTTCTATACTCAAACCAAGACCGTAACCGCACGCTGGTTTGATGATACGACCGCGACTGCTGGTGTAAATACAACCATTAGCTTGAAGTAATGAAAGCCTTTATGACCTACGAAAATCTTATTGTTACCAATCATGGCAAAGTAGCTCTGATTACACTCAATCGCCCAAAGGCCTTGAATGCATTAAGTCCAGATCTCACTAGAGAGCTAGGTGATGCACTAGACGTATTAGAGGCGGATAACGCAACTGCTGCAGTAGTTCTCACGGGGAGTGAAAAAGCGTTTGCTGCGGGTGCCGATATTAAGGCAATGAAAGATTGGTCTTACATGGATGTATACAAGTCTGATTTCATTACGGCAACTTGGGAGCGTATTACCAAATTTCGTAAGCCCACCATTGCAGCCGTTGCTGGTTATGCACTTGGTGGCGGTTGTGAATTAGCCATGATGTGCGATTTCATTATTGCTGCAGATAATGCTAAATTTGGCCAGCCAGAAATCACGATTGGCACCATCCCTGGCGCTGGTGGCACTCAACGCTTGACTCGACTGGTGGGTAAGTCAAAAGCCATGGAAATGGTTTTAACTGGGCGCATGATGGATGCTACTGAGGCTGAGCGAGCTGGCTTAGTGACGCGTATTGTGCCTTTAGATGAACTCATTCCGGATGCCTTAAAAACAGCCCAAAAGATTGCCTCTATGTCTCTGCCAATTACCTTGATGGCTAAAGAGGCAGTCAATAGTGCATATGAAATGACTTTGAACGAAGGCATTCATTTTGAAAGACGTCTGTTCCATTCAACCTTTGCTACTGAAGATCAAAAAGAGGGTATGAATGCTTTTTCTGAAAAGCGACCACCCGTATTTAAAGATCAATAGAAATTAAGGGGCTCATCATGAAATTAGGATTTATTGGTTTAGGTAATATGGGCGCACCTATGGCTCGTAACCTGCTCAAAGCAGGCCACGACTTAACCGTGTTTGATGTAGTTCAGGCTAACGTGGACGCCCTAGTGAAAGCTGGTGAGGGTCACGCACAATCTGCCAGTACGCCAGCAGCTGTTTTGGAGTCAGGGGTTGATGCAGTGATCACTATGTTGCCAGCAGCTCAGCATGTCAAATCAGTCTATCTTGGCGAGCAAGGTATTTTGTCGGCCAATGTAGTCGGTGTCGTTTTAATTGACTCCTCTACCATTGACCCAATGTCGGCTCGCGATGTTGCCAAGGCAGCAGCGCAAAAGGGTGCCTTGATGTTAGATGCTCCCGTGTCCGGGGGAACTGGAGGCGCAGAAGCTGGGACGCTTACTTTTATGGTTGGCGGCGAGGAGGCTTTATATGAGCGCATGAAGTCACTGTTAGCATGCATGGGCAAGAATATTGTTTATTGCGGCGGAGCGGGTAATGGCCAGGTGGCTAAGGTCGCTAACAATATGCTTTTAGGCATCTCTATGATTGGTACTGCCGAGGCAATGTCCTTGGGCGTGTCATTGGGCATGGATCCTAAAGTGTTGGCGGGCATTATTAATACTTCAAGTGGCTGTTGTTGGAGTTCAGATACCTACAATCCATATCCAGGCGTTTTAGAAAATGTTCCAGCCTCCCGCGGATATACCGGTGGCTTTGGCGCAGATTTAATGCTGAAAGATTTAGGTTTGGCAACCGAGGCAGCCAAACTTGCAAAACAACCAGTTCCACTTGGCAGCTTAGCGCAACAGATTTATCAAACCTTTAGCTTGCAGGGTAGCGGTAGTCTGGATTTCTCAGCAGTGATCAAGTTATTCACTAAAAAATAAGATGAGTAACGATATTTTTTTTGAGAAGAGAAGCGGACTTGGTCTGATTACCTTGAATCGTCCAAAGGCATTAAATGCGTTGAATTATCCAATGATTCAATTAATGCACCAAACGCTCAAGGAGTGGGAGAAGGATCCAGAGGTGCTAGCAGTTTTAGTGAGAGGCGAAGGTGAGAAGGCCTTTTGTGCTGGAGGCGACATACGCAGTCTATATGAGAGTATTACCTCAGGACGGGATGAGCACGCTCATTTTTTTCGCGATGAATATGATTTGAACGAATATATATATCGTTATTCAAAGCCCTATATTGCTCTCATGAATGGTTATGTGATGGGTGGTGGTATGGGAATTTCTCAAGGCGCTAGTTTTAGAGTGGCAACCGAGCGTTCAAAAATATCTATGCCTGAAGTAGCAATTGGTTACTTTCCAGATGTTGGTGGCAGTCATTTCTTATCGAAATGCCCCGGAAGTATTGGGCAATACTTGGCTTTGACGGGCGTCACCCTGGGTGCTGAAGACGCTTTGTACGCACACCTGGTCGATTGGATTTTGCCTTCAGAACAATTAGCCAGATTTCAAGAGTGTTTAGAAGCTTTGGATCAGCAAAAATCTACTGCAGATCAAATTAAAGTAATTTTGCTCGATTTAGGTGCGCGTAATAAGCCTCACAATGCGCAATTGATGGAAAGGCAGGAGCTCATTGATGCTACTTTTTCATTAGGAAGCGTAGGGCAAATAATTGCTCGCTTGGATCAGCTTGCGGCAAATGCCCCCGCTTGGATTGGTGAGACAGCTGAGCTTATGAAAAAAAAGATCCCCAATTGCTATGGTCGGCGCCCGTGAAACAGTGAGTCGAGGTAAACATCTCAGTATTTCGCAATGCTTTGCGATGGAACTCGCCTTATCTAGTCGCTGGATTGAGGTCGGCGATTTTGTAGAGGGGATTCGGGCTTTGATTATTGACAAAGATAATTCACCTCAGTGGGCTTACACTTTGGTGGAATTAAATGAACAAAAAATACGTGAATTATTCCCATTACTAAGTCAGTATTGATAATTCCTGAAGGATATAGGTATGGCGTTTCTCGAACTCTCAGAAGAGCAAATTATGGTTCAGGACATGGCAAGAGATTTTGCCAAAAATGAACTCGCCCCACATGGTGAGCGTTGGGATCATGAGGGTTGGATTGATGATGGGGTCATAGCCCAAATGGGTGAATTGGGTTTATTGGGTATGAATGTACCTGAAGAGTGGGGTGGAGCTAATGTCGATTATGTTTCTTATGCTCTTGCGGTAGAAGAGATTTCTGCAGGTGATGGCGCAGTTGGGGCCATTATGAGTATTCATAACTCGGTTGGTTGTGGCCCGATTATGAAATATGGCACAGATGAGCAGAAAGAAACTTGGTTGAGAGAATTGGCAACTGGTCGCGCAATTGGCTGCTTTTGCTTGACTGAGCCTCAAGCTGGATCGGAAGCGAATAATTTAAGAACTAAAGCAGTCTTAAAAGATGGCTCTTGGACTCTCAATGGCTCCAAGCAGTTTGTGAGTAATGGTAAAAGAGCCAAGCTGGCTATTGTTTTTGCTGTGACAGATCCTGAGCTTGGTAAAAAAGGCATTTCCGCCTTCTTGGTTCCAACCGATACTCCCGGTTTTATAGTGAATCGAGTTGAAAAAAAGTTGGGAATCCGTGGTTCTGATACCTGTGCAATTACTTTAGATCAGTGCGTTATTCCAGAGTCCAATTTGCTTGGTCCCCGCGGGAAAGGTTTGGCTATTGCACTTTCCAATCTAGAGGGTGGGCGTATTGGTATTGCTGCCCAAGCGCTTGGAATTGCTAGAGCTGCCTTTGAATCAGCACTTAAATACTCAAAAGAGCGAATTCAGTTTGGCATTCCCTTAATTGATCACCAGAGCATTGCGAATTTCTTGGCGGACATGCAAACTCAGATTAATGCGGCACGTTTATTGATATTGCAGGCTGCAAGCATGCGCGAACGCGGATTACCTTGTTTGTCTGAAGCTTCTCAAGCTAAATTATTTGCTTCTGAAATGGCAGAGTCAGTATGCTCAAAAGCGATTCAAATTTATGGTGGCTATGGCTATCTAGAGGACTATCCTGTTGAGCGTTACTACCGTGATGCACGTATTACCCAGATTTATGAGGGCACTAGTGAGATTCAACGCCTAGTGATCGCCCGTGCGTTGAAAGATCTTGATCTGTAGGCTTTAGTTTGGGGAAACTCGAATTGCATTGAACTTTTCTTCGAGTTCTTTACGCATTTCTTTTCTGAGGATCGCGCTTTTATTACGCCGAATTTCATCAGGCGTCGTTGGGATAAATTTTGGCACTGCAATCGGCTTGCGATTTTCGTCCATGGCTACCATCGTTAAGAAGCAGCTATTCACGTGCCTGACTACTTTGGTCAAAATATTTTCAGCAATTACCTTGATACCTACTTCAATGGAAGAGGTGCCAGTGTGATTGACCGATGCTAAGAAGGTTAATAATTCACCTACGTGGATAGGTTGCTTAAAGGTGACCTGGTCAACGCTGAGTGTGACTACGTGTCGACCGGCGTAGCGACTGGCACAGGCATAGGCCACTTGATCGAGCAACTTCAGAACATCTCCACCATGCACATTGCCAAAAAAATTTGTTTTATCGGGGGTCATTAAGACCGTCATGGTCAGTTGATGTGATGGCAGATTCATGGAAATAGTTTAATCTAAGGAGTCATAAGAGCTAAGATTTGCCAATCACACTCAGGAGTAAACCAATGACAATGCACCAATTTAGAACACTTGCCTCCATTCTGATATTGGCGCTCGGCTGGCTGAGCCTGGATGTTCATGCCGCAGCCATTACGAAAAAATACTCTAATTTCACATACACAGAGGTGGCTGGAATTGAGATTTCGGGTGGCGCTGCCGTCACTGAAACTTTGGACGGCACATTAAAGTACAAAGGAATTTTCTATCCCTTTAAGATTTACGGCCTCAAGTTAAGCGCTTATCCCAAGGAGTATGGCTTGCTGATGAAAGGTCAAACGGCAGATTTATTAGGCTTAGATATCTTTTCTGGCACATACTCTCAGCCTGATGGCGCAATTGTGATTGAGCTCGGTGTCAATGGGGCGGATCTTAAAAATCAATATGGTGTGATTATGCGCATCACCGATCTCATGGTTGATGCGCAGTTAAGTATTGACGCCAATGGCGCTACTGCCAAACTCGATCCAAAAGAGCAATGATTCATTTGCTGTTCGCTAGCACTTTTTGATAGGCGTCTTCCATAGCCTGTGCTAGCAGAATATCTAATTGAGTCAGTGCCTTTGCTGAGTGGGTACTCAGACTTACGCTGACCTTATTCCAAGAGTTTGACCAGTCAGGATGATGATCAATCTCTTTGGCGTATTGTGCGCACAGCGTCATAAACTCAAAAGCGTAGTCAAAGTTTGCGAATATAAATTCGCGGGTGATTTCAGTTCTTGCCGGGTTAAGACTCCACTTGGGGGTTACTTTCTGAAAATCAAAATGTGGGGCTAAAGCCGTTGGTTTGGGGTGTGTAGTCATATATTGGGTTTATGGGCGTTTATCTTTAAGTCGACTGCTTTTGCGCGCTTTCTCGTAAAACCCGCTAGGTTTTGATTGAACCCAGCCGATGAAGCGTTGCATTTCTGGTGCTGATCTGAGTGCATCTGAGTTATTGAGCTCAATCGCCAGTTCTGTTTCAGTAAATAAAGCATGAATTTGTCTATGGCAGATTCTGTGAAGGTATTGGGTGGTTTTACCGCCTTTTGATTTTGGCACTAAATGATGGGCATCCTTTTGCGATGGTGGAATAGGGCGCTCACAGATTGGGCAGATGACTTCCGTTTCCTTTTGCTGGGAAGTTGATTGAATAGTGCATAGCTTTCTGCGAATTTTTCCAATCATGCCGACAGGCCTGTAAATATAGTGACTTTCTGCCAGTTTAGTTAAAAAGTCTTAAACTTGCACAGTGCCAAATCCCTCCTTAAGCATACTCTCCTCAGCTGATTTATCCCGCCTAATTGAAATGGCTTGGGAAGATAGAACCCCCTTTGATGCTATTGAAAGGCTCTATGGACTCAATGAGTCGCGGGTGATCGAGATCATGCGCTCAGAGCTCAAACGCAGTTCTTTTGAATTGTGGCGTAAGCGCGTGACTGGCAGAGTCACAAAACACAAGGCATTGAGAAGTAAGGATGTAGGACGAGCCTACTGCCCCACTCAGTATAAGAATAAATGACTCTATCCAAGAAGTTGGTGCTGATTCTGGGCGATCAGCTCGATATAAATAGTGCTGCCTTAAGGGACTTTGATCAAAAGGTTGATCGAGTCATCATGATTGAGTCAGTGCAGGAGGCTCAATATGTCTGGTCCCATAAGGCAAAAATTGCATTGTTTTTAGCGGCAATGCGCCACTTCGCACATACGCTTGAGAAGTTACATTACCCTCTTACTTATATCAAGGAATCCCCTTTCTCGATTGTTGAGACTCTCAGGCAGCAAATTCTTGAAGATCGAGTTACTCATTTGGTATGTATAACTCCGGGTGAATGGCGTTTAAAGCAGGAGATTGCACTACTCGCTCAAGAGCTCGATTTACGTTTGGAGATGCGCGAAGATGAACACTTTTTTTGCTCACACCAGGAGTTTGAGCTGTGGGCCGCTAATCGAAAAGAATTTAGGCTGGAATATTTTTATCGACAGATGCGCAAGACCCACCGTATCTTGGTTGATGAGGAGGGCAACCCAATTGGGGGTCAGTGGAACTTCGATCAAGATAATCGCAAGCCTTATCCAAAAAAAGGCCCCGGGATAATAGATCCGCCCGCGAGCTTTGAAATTGATTGCATCACAAAAGAGGTTATTGATTATGTTGAAGCGACCTATCAAGATCATCCTGGTTCATTGCTTGCTTTTAACTGGCCTGTAAGCAGAGATCAAGCGCTTGAAGCGCTTGCTTATTTTGTTGATTATCGCTTGCGAAATTTCGGCGTGTATCAAGATGCGATGTGGACTGATACCCCATTTGGTTGGCATTCGATTCTTTCAAGTGCGCTGAATCTGAAGTTACTAAATCCACGAGAAGTCATTGCAAGCGTTTTAGAGGCTTGGAAAAAATACACCTTAGATCTGGCAACGGTGGAAGGTTTTATTCGCCAAATTTTGGGTTGGCGGGAATTCGTGCGTGGTATGTACTACCTAGATATGCCCAAAATGGCGCAAGATAACTATTACGAACACAGTAGGGCCTTACCCAATTGGTATTGGACGGGGGAGACAGGCATGTCCTGTATGAGGGATGCCATTGGTCAAACTCTCCGGTATGGTTATGCTCATCATATTCAGCGCCTGATGGTGACTGGAAACTTTGCCTTATTAGCAGAAATACTGCCAAAGGAAGTATGCGATTGGTATTTGGCAATCTATGTAGATGCGATTGAATGGGTTGAGTTGCCCAATACGGCTGGAATGGCTTTGTTTGCCAATGGTGGCCGCTTTACCAGTAAGCCCTATATTGCTAGCGGTGCGTATATTAAGCGCATGAGTAACTATTGCAACACCTGCAAATATAAGCCTGACATTCGCTTCGGTGAAACTGCTTGCCCAATAACAACGCTGTATTGGAATTTCTTGATCAAGCATCGCGCTCAATTTGAGGCTAGCCCCAGAACAAGATTGATGACGGCCAACCTCAATAAAATTAGCCAGGAGGATCAAGATCAAATTGTCCTGCACGCTCAACAATTACTGCACAATCTCGATCAACTCTAGAAATAAGCAATGACTGTCACCTTTAAAGGAAATAAAAGTACCTTGCCCAGCAAAACCTGCCTGGTATGCAAAAGAGAGATGGTATGGAGAAAATCCTGGGCAAAAAATTGGGAAGAAGTGAAGTACTGCTCAGATGCTTGTAAGAAGCTCAAAAATAAGAATGCCTAAGGGCTAATTTTTTTGAAAATGGGCAGCCGTTATGATGGTTTGATGGTGAATGGCAACTGTGGAATCAATTGACTTGCCATACCCTCCAGCCATTGAAAATGCGATGGGTATTTGAAGATCTTTTGCATACTGAAATACAGCCTCATCTCTTTTTCGCATGCCTGCTTGGGTAATCTTCAGTCTACCTAGTCGATCATTTTCATGTGGATCTGCGCCCGCCAAGTAAATGATGCAATCCGCTTGAAAGCGGGTGCTTAATTGATCCAATCCCATCAGCAATGAATTGAGGTATGTCGCATCGGTGCAGCCATCCGCCAGGCCAATATCTAAATCGCTATTTTCTTTTTGAAAAGGGTAGTTGCTTTCACCGTGAATCGACATAGTAAAAATGCTGGAGTCATTTTCTAAAATAGATGCGGTGCCATTACCTTGATGCACATCTAAATCAATAATAGCAATTTTCAATTTCGAGTGAACTTCTCGTTGCAGACTTCGAGCAGCAATTACCGAATCATTAAAAACACAAAATCCGCTACCCTTGTTGCGATACGCATGGTGTGTTCCACCTGCAAGATTGGCAGCAATGCCTTCCTTGAGAGAAGTTTTGGCCGCCGCAATCGTAGCCCCCGCTGATCTGCGGGATCGTTCGACCATTTGAGTACTCCATGGAAAACCAATCTCTCTTTGTTCTTGGGCGCTAAGACTTCCTTCTAAGACATGGATAAGATACACAGGATCATGAGCATACAAAATTTGAGTATCACTTGCCGCAGGTGCTTCAACTAACTCTACGCCATCTATTGCGCTGACCAAGTCTCTTAATTGAGCATACTTTTCCATCGGAAAGCGATGACCCTCCGGTAGTGGCAGTACGAAATGATCCGCATAAAAAGCTTTCAAACGACTCCCTTTTACTCTGCAGATTTCATTTTGCTTAAATCAGGTTTGGCAATCTCCATCAGGATTTCATTCCTGCGAAACATCGGCAGAGTCCATGGCGGGTTATATCTCGCAAGTTGCGCAGTGCTTCTAATGGTTAATCCTTGATCTTTTGACCAAGCTTGTAGTTCATGAGAACGTTGCTGTACCTTTCCAGCTGTATTAAAACCAGAGTATTGAAGTGCTACAAAATATTGCTCAGGAAGTTCTTTTAACTGAACTGAGCTATCTTTTGGCTTTGGAATATTGGCAAGTGTGTATTGGCTAGGCATCACAAAATGCACGCGCCATTTTTGTGAGCTCACCAAATTTCCCTCTTGAGATTGGGGTTCAATGGCCACTGGTGCTGTCATTGGGATTTTTTCAGCTTGAGGTTCTATAGTCACAGGGGTCGTCATGGCGATTTTCTCAGGATCCGATTGGGTGACCGACTGATTGTTACCAAAAATATAGCTGGCAATCAAGCGAAAGCCTTTGTTAGAAGCTTCATCCATATCGCCATCGACATATACCTGCGCAATGAGCATGGGGGCATATTGTCTAATTTCGATATTTTGACTGCTATAAAGCACTTTGTACTGCGGCTCATCGTAGGCCATCACATGCCCCATAAAAATTAGATTTATAAGAAATGCTAAAAATAAGCTTAGTTTCATGATTTGATTCTAATCTGTCGCCTTTGGAGGGGCTAGGCATCCTTGATGCGACCATTTTTACCCCATTTAGGTGCGTAAAGCGAATATGATGTTTTTAGTCGGCCGAAGACTGAGGTAAATTAAAAAAAGAATATATTGATAGGGGATAGTATGAAATTGCTCAAACTAGTTTTATTTGCATTAATCACTTTTTTTACTCAAGCTATGTACGCACAAAATTTCCCGGACTGGCATCAGATGAATCAGCAAACTCTGGATGATTCATACAATAATTCAAAAGCTGTTCCAGAGAGCAAAGCCATGTTTGATGGTTGGGTTGAGCGCAGTCAGGCATTTAGAGCTGCGCATCCAGAGTATTTAGATATTTCTTATGGCCCATTGGAGCGCGAAAAGATTGATTACTTCTCAGCTGGAAAAAATACTCCAGTTGTGATTTTTATCCATGGTGGTTTTTGGCAAATGCGCTCAAAAAATGATTTTGCATTCATTGCTGATCATTTCTTAAAAGAGGGAATTAGCGTTGCCATGGTGGGTTATCCATTGGCGCCGCAAGCGAATATGGACGAGATTGTTTCATCTTCCAAAAAAGCAGTTGAATTCATCGGCAATCATCTTGCACAGTGGGGCGGAAATCCCAATCAAGTTATTTTGACGGGCTGGTCATCTGGCGGCCATCTCACCATCACTTCAATGGATAGCGTCAAAATGAAAGCTGCTATTCCTATTAGCGGTATTTATGAGCTAGAGCCTTTAATTGGCTCTTATTTAAATACAAACCTCAAAATGGATCAGGCGATTGCGGATAAAAATTCTCCGATGATGCATGTGCCCCCAGGGAAGACGCCCATCTATATTTTTGTAGGCGGAGCGGAGTTGAGTGAAATGCGACGCCAATCCCATAACTTTACTAAGAAGATTGCCAAGACTGCTCACCCTAATTCTTTTGTAGAGATTCCGGGTAAGAACCACTACACCATGCTAGTACAGCTAGAGCAGCCTACTGGGCTGATTCATCAAAAAATTCTGGAAACTTTCAAGCAATAAGTGATTAAAAATACCAGCTTACGGGCTGGTATTTTTGTATTTAAGGTATACATGTTGAAAGAATTGAGCTTGGCTCTGGTTCACCCCATTTGTTTGTTGGGACTTTGGGGTAGGCAGAGCCAAAAATTTGTTGGACTACTTCAAACTTTTCTGGCAGGCCATCTGCGTTGTAATGAATAATCCAAAAATAGTCGTAGTTTGAGTCTGGCCAGGTCTTTGGTACCTTGGGATCTTTTAGGGTATCTAGTTTTAAAAGTTGCCTGAGTGTGACTTCTTGATTGGGAAAAGACTTTTCAAGTTCGGCATTTGCTATGTGGAAATGCTCCCATGACAATACAACCGTCTTTCCATTCCAGTAGGGATTTTCAAAAAGCCCTTTTGCAAGTTCTTGAGTTTGTTGATTCAGTGACTGCGTGAGTGCGCTGGGACTTTTATGGGATGCTTGAACCACATAAGCAATCACCGGCATTTTCCATGTGCCTGCAATAGGGCCAATAAACTCTAGCGTGTGAAGGGTAATTGCAAAGAAAGCGGCAGGTGGTGAAAGAGTAAATAAGGAGCTTTTTGCCCCTTGGCCCAGATAATATTCCGTTAATGCTTTTGAGCGTAATTTTCCGGTGGCACATAAATCAAACTCATTACGCTTTTCACCGTGCCTAAGAATGATGATTTGCGCAGGCGCTGCAAAAAGGGGCATTGTAAATAAAAGTGCTATCACCAATACGAATGCTTTAATTAATGAGCTACTTGCTTTCATTTGGGTTCCTGAAGAGGATAGGTGCCAGATTGACTCTTATCAGGTACTATAAAGTCAAAATGCTGCAATCGCCCTGTTCGCAAAAAAACATGACTAAAACCTCCACCAATAAGTTTCCTGGATTTGATCCCAAGGCCTTTCTATTTTTAGAGGCATTGACCAACAACCAAAACAGGATCTGGTTTGCAGAGCATCGCTCGGAGTATGAGGACTTCGTACGCGAGCCAATGAAGTCCTTTGCTGATGCCTTATCTGCGAGCTTGGCTGCAAAGGAGGTGCCATTGTGGGGTGACCCCAAAAGATCCCTTTATAGAATTAATCGCGACGCTCGATTTTCAAAAGCCAAACATCCATACAACATGCATGCTAGTGGTTTATTTACAAGAACAGGCGATAAACATTCCTCTGGCGTGCTGTACTTTCGTCTTGATCCATTAGGCAGTAGGGTGGCGGCTGGATATATGCAGCCAGAACCACCTGTCTTAAAGAAATTGCGACAAGGAATTTTAGATAACCCTAAGGCCTGGCTATCTCTAGAGAAGTCCTTAAAGCGTAAGGGTTATGAACTCGATTACTCTCATACCTTAGCTCGCATTCCTAGGGGATTTGATGAGGTTCCAGTGGAGCTTGAAAAAGCCCTTAAGCTAAAAGGATGGATTATTCGCAAGCAATTGCCACGCAATATTGTTTGCTCAAACACGCTCATTAAAGAGGTCACTGCATTCGCGGTAGATCTACTCCCCTTACTCAGCTTTGGCTGGCACGCGCTGGCTAAATAATTCCAGACAATAGTCCGGTTCTCCTGGGCCTCCATCTACGAGGAATTGGCTTTCTTTTTTCTTAAATCCCATCAAAATTCAGGGTTCTTTATCAATTTGATATATTAGAGAATTAAATTTCTAGAAGATTTTAGTATTTAATTAGCAATCACTAACTATAATTATTAATTAAAACAATGACTTACAAAATACTATAAAAAATTACCAATTTTTGTAATATTTCAGTAGAATAATTTTTATTAAATTCTAATATTTCTACTAAACATGATTGTTGAGTCTGCTGAACAGCTTGAATCTGGATCTCGTCTCTTAAAAGAGCGTGTCTATGAAGAGCTACGCAATGACATCATTAGCTGTCGCATCGCCCCAGGTGCCGAGGTGCGGGAGGCTGATTTAGCGACTCGCTTTGAAGTGAGTAAGTCTCCAGTGAGGGACGCGCTAATTCGCCTCGAGCGTGAGGGCTTGATCATCACTATGCCAAGACAGGGATATCGGGTGTCCCCAGTCTCCATCTCTGACATGTTGGATATGTTTCATTTACGAGCAGCGCTAGAGCGCGCCAATATTGAGCGCGTGATTCGGTATGCGACTGATGAAGAATTGGCTCAATTGGATGTGTTTAAGGTATTTAACCCAGAGCAATGGAAGGGTGGCTTTGTTGCCTATAACAAAGCATTCCATAGGCGTTTGGCAGAGTTAGGGGGGAATCCCAGAATGCGTGATCAATTGCTAGATTTAATTGACCTAATGGAGAGGGCGGTTCAGATGAGTGTGAGCAATTTTGATCATGGTGAGCCAAAGGGTCTCATTCAAGAACATCTAGACATCATTCATGCCATTCAGGGTCGATTGGTGAAGGCTGCACAAAAGATATCCGAAAAGCATGTACTCGCTGCAGGTAAAAGGGTTGAGCGTGCGATCGATCGAGGAATAGTAATTAGTTAATTTTTTCAAAATAAAAGGTAGGAGACAGTTGTGATGAATAAAAATAAAAATATCCCCATTCGCGGTTTGTTTATTGATGGGAAAGAAGTGCCGGCAACCCGCCCTGATTTGTTGGATGTTCTCAATCCGGCAACCGGGGAAATGTTGGCGCAGATTTCTCATGCGAGTGATGAGGATGTAGATCGAGCAGTGATGAATGCAAAAAGCACTTTTCACAGTAAAGAGTGGAGTCAAATGTCCAATCGGACACGTGCCAAATTAATTAACAAATTGGCTGATGTATTTGAGGCAAATCTTGAAGAGATCTATACTTTGGAGACAGCAAACAACGGCCGCTCTTTGAATGAAACCCGTGCCCAAGTATCACGGTTGCCTGATTTCTTTCGGTATAACGCGGGCCTAGCGATTGCGCGTCGTGACTCAGTCATTCCGGTTGATGGTAATTATTTGAATTACACATTGCGCACACCAATTGGTGTGGTTGGAAATTCTACGCCTTTCAATCATCCATTAATGATTATGGTGAAAAGCTTGGCGCCCTCCTTGGCCTCGGGTTGCACCACCGTTGTTAAGCCATCAGAGTACACGCCCCTAACTACTTTGCGCTTGGCGCAACTTTTCGTAGATGCAGGCCTGCCTCCTGGCGCATTCAATGTGATTACTGGCTTAGGGCCTACCACTGGTAAGGCATTAGCAGAACATCCTGGCTTGGCTAAGTGGGTATTAACTGGTGGTACTGAGGCAGGACGTATTACTGGCGCACTTGCTGGTAGTAATTTTGCACATCAAACACTTGAGTTGGGTGGTAAAACCCCGGTACTGGTATTTGATGATTTTGATGTTGATCAAGCGGTGAACTATGCAGCGTTTGGTGCATTTATTGGTGCCGGTCAAACTTGCATTTGTGGTAGCCGTCAAATTGTTCAAGAGAAGATTTATGACGAATTTGTTGAAAAATTAGCTGCAAAGGCAAAAGCAATCCGAATTGGTAATCCGATCGATCCAACGGTTCAGTTAGGGCCAGTTGTTTCTGCCAAGCAACAGCAACGTGTTCTGAGTTATATCAACATTGGTTTGAATGAAGATAAGGCACGTTTAGTTGCTGGAGGTAAGATTCCATCAGACCCAAGCTTAAAGGATGGGTTCTTTGTAGAGCCAACTGTTTTTGCTGATGTGACCCGCAATATGCGTATTTTTCAGGAGGAAGTTTTCGGTCCTTTTGTTTCAGTCACTAAATTTACAACCGAAGAAGAGGGCTTGGAGCTAGCTAACGACTCCCCATTTGGTTTAGCTGGTGCTATTCGTACTAAAGATGTCACCCGCGCACATCGTTTAGCAGCGCAATTGAAGTGTGGCATCGTTTGGATCAATGATCACCACCGCTTAGATCCGGCATCACCATGGGGCGGAATTAAAGACTCCGGCATCGGACGTGAGTGCGGAACCGAGTCATTTGATCAGCACTTTGAAACTAAGAGCGTGATGTTGCGCCTGGATGACGCTCCATTTGATTGGTACCAAAATACCTCAGCTCAACCCCGCTTGAATTAATGGGGTCAACTATGAACGAATTAAAAATCATCGAGGTCAATGGAAAGAGGCTGAGTGCTCACATTGTAGGTGAGGGCGCTCCGATTATTCTTTTTCATTCATTATTGGCTGATGGAAGCAGTTTTGATCCTATTGTCCAGGAGCTCTCTAAGACCCATCAAACAATTATTTTAAATTTACCTGGCTTTGGTGAGTCTGAATATATTGGTGGAAATCTGAATGGCATAGCTGACCATATCGCCAGGGGGATCGAGTTACTTCATTTAACCCAAAAACCTATTTTTCTTGGCAACGGCTATGGAGGGTTTATTGCTTTAATTACCGGCATTCGTCATCCAGAGCTACCCGCCCGGTTGATCTTAGCGGATTGTGGGGCGGCATTCTCTGAGCCTGGAAGGGCAGCTTTCAAGATGATGTCTGCAACCTCAAAAGAGAAGGGCTTGTCGGCTATCGCTGATGTTGCCATGAGAAGGTTATTTGCCCCTGAGTTCCAGGAGAAAAATCCAGAACTTATTGCTGAAAGAAAAAAATGTTTTTTGGCGGTCGATCCAGAAACATTTCACGGTGCATGTGAAGCGCTTTCTACTCTGGATATTCGTTCTGAATTATCCAAGGTATCTGTACCTGTTTTGGTGTTGGTTGGCGAGCATGATGAGGCTACACCACCACCAATGTCGTACGAATTAAATGCGGGCTTGCCTCATTCAGAGTTAGTTGTACTTACTGGTTGCGCCCACGTACCGCAGTTGCAGTCCCCGTCACAGTTTTTGGCGGCAATTCAAGATTTCATTAGGTAATTTCATTGCAGCAATAAAAATAAAAAATTGGAGACAAAATGAGAGTTGATAGCGGAGCAAGGTTGGATCGATTGCCATTATCGGCATTTCACAGCCGCATCATGTGGCTAATTGGTATTGGAATGTTTTTTGATGGTTTTGATATTTACATAGCATCGACTGTGTTGGGAGCAACTGTTAGTAGTGGCTTTTCAACAATTGCCGAGAATGCATTATTTGTTTCGATGACATTTTTAGGCATGATGATCGGTTCGTTTGGAACTGGTTTCTTAGGCGATCGTTTTGGTCGTCGTTTTACATACCAGGCTAATTTGGCTTTATTTGGCGTTGCCTCATTGGCTGCAGCGATGGCTCCTAGCATGACAATCTTGATTATTTGCCGCTTCTTTATGGGCGTTGGATTGGGTGCTGAAAACGTTGTGGGCTATTCGACCCTTGCTGAATTCGCCCCACCAAAATATCGCGGCAAACTACAAGGCCTTATGGCTACTTTTGTTGTGACTGGATTACCAGCTAGCGCTTTATTGGGTGTGTTTCTAGTGCCCAATTTTGGCTGGAGAATCATGTTTGTGATTGGCGGTATTGGCGCCTTGATTGTGTGGATGATTCGCAAGTCTTTGCCCGAATCACCTCGTTGGCTTGAGTCAGTGGGGCGCGATGCTGAGGCAGAGGCTTTAATGAGCAAAATTGAAGCTGAAGTCAGTGCTGAAAAGGGCGTCTTACCACCGGTGACTTATGGACAAGCTCCGTCAGTGCCGCGCAATGTGGGCTACCTGCTTTCACCACGCATGTTGCCGCGCATGATTGTTGGATCCATCACATTAATTGTGATTAATACTTTGCTGTATGGCTTTGTTACTTGGCTGCCAACCTTTTTTGTAAAAGAAGGTATGACGATCGTGAAGTCATTTAACTTTGCATTTGTGATGTCAATTGGAGCGCCTGTTGGAGCAGCCTTGGGTGCCTTCCTGGCCGATAAGGTTGGTCGCAAGACTCTGATTATTGGTGCCTCAGCCATTGCAGCTATTTTTGGTGCAATTTATCCCTTTGTACGTGACCCAAATTTACTGCCAGTATTTGGTTTGCTCTTGGTCATCCCTATTTATGTATTAGTTGCTGGTTTATTTGGTATGTATGTTCCGGAGCTATTTCCGACAGAAGTGCGCTTACGTGCCTCTGGAATTTGCAACACCTTTGGTCGTGGGGCAACCATCGGAACGCCATTCTTGGTCGTTTTCTTATTTAATTCCTACGGCGTGACTGGTGTACTTGCACTTATGATCGCCTTGCTCATTGTGCAAATTATTGCAGTAGCAACGATCGGAATTGAGTCAAGCAATCAAGGGTTAGAGCAGTTATCCACCCAATAATCAACGTTAGTCATTCTTAAAAAAATACCAACCATGAGGTTGGTATTT